>JBNLDK010000116.1:0-26113 GCA_050304295.1 Polyangiaceae bacterium | reverse complement strand
GGGCCCCGACGCCCCGGCGTCGGGGGAGGGGGCTTGGCAAACTGGCGCAGCCCCGCCCCGCTTGCCAGCTCCAACCGGAAGCGTCGGGACTTCTGGCTAATGCTCAGTTGGTAAAGCCCA
The DNA here is from genome assembly GCA_050304295.1 of Polyangiaceae bacterium. GTDB lineage: Bacteria > Myxococcota_A > Polyangia > Polyangiales > Polyangiaceae > JAFGBI01. Next base: position 25,993 of record JBNLDK010000116.1, on the reverse strand, counting down.
CTCAGAAACAGCCGGAATGTGTCGGGCAGACGAGCCCTCACAGCGCATTGCCCAGCCCTCACTCTGCTGGGGGCTGGGCACGAAGCGATCGAGGATCGCGCTCGCTCATTCTACCGCGCCCTGCACTCACACGTATCGGACCTCCGCGGCGGCGAGCCCCTGACCAGGATGATGCCCCGCAGTCCCAACCGGGCGTCGCGAACTTGAGCTGGCGACGGCGAAGTGATTGGATGCCGGGAGCGGCGGGCAACTCGCGAGGAGAACGGGATGGTACACGAGACTTCGATCGGCGGCTGGCTGACCTGGGTAGCAGTTGGGATGGTGCTCGCGGGGTGCAGCAGCAGCGAGACGGAGAAGTCGGCGTCGGGCGGCTCCAGCTCGGGAGGCAACCCCGCGGCGGAAGGTGGCGCCGGAGCGGGCCACCCGGCGGATGGTGGAGCGGGGGCGACCCGCGGAGGGGCCGGCTCGGGAGTCGTCTGCGGCAACGGGATCATCGAGGACGAAGAGACCTGCGACGACGGCAACCAGAGCGCAGACGATGGCTGCAACCGGCGCTGCCGCCAGCAAGAGGGATTCGTCTGCGAGGGCGAACCGAGCGTTTGTGAGTCGGTGTGCGGCGACGGCCTCATCCGGGGGGATGAAGCTTGCGACGACGGCAACACCGACGCGGACGACTACTGCAGCGCCGACTGCTCGACCGTCACGGGTTCCTGTGGCGACGGCGAGTTGCAAGCCCAGGAAGCCTGCGACGATGGCAACGGTGTCGACGACGACTACTGCTCGAACGATTGCACCACCGCGGGGGAGTGTGGCGACGGCACCCTCCAGAGCAATGAGGACTGCGATGGCACCGTCGCTGGCTGCACCGATTGCGTCGCAGACCAGGGCTATGTTTGCTCGCGGACCGAACCCGTCGTCTGCGAGGAAACTTGCGGCGATGGGGAAGTGGTGGAGCCCGAGGAGTGTGACGACGGTAACCTGGATGATGACGATGGCTGTAGCGGGTCCTGCCGACAGGAGCCCGGGTGGGACTGCCCGGCCCCCGCGTCGGGCGCCAGCGCGTGCCGGGAGGTGTGCGGCGACGGCTTGATCGTTGGTGGTGAGGCCTGTGATGACGGCAACACCAAGGGCGGAGACTTCTGCAGCAACGACTGTCAGGCTTCGCTGGGGTCGTGCGGAGACGGGACCGTCGCTCCGGACGCCGGCGAGGAATGCGACGACGGCGGGACAACCAGCGGCGACGGCTGCAGCGAGACCTGCCTGCTGGAAGGTGAAGCATGGAACTGCGACGGAGAGCCCACCGTCTGTGCATGCGAGAGCTGGACCGTCAGCTACGATCTCACCGGACAGTTCGAGATCGCAGACACCTTCCTCGGCCTCGGCGACGGAACCTTCGCCGTCGGCCCCGGGTCCCTCGAACTGCGGCTCCCGAGTGACGAGAGTGGCCGCGCGCCGGGCGATGGCGAGGTGGTACTCCTTCGCTACTCGATGCACCAGGAGTTCGATCAGGACATCAGCGTGTTGGGCGGGCAGGTGCAGACCAGCGTGGACGCTACCGCCGGTCCCGACGATCCGGCGTGCGGCCGCGCCACCGGGTCGCTCGACGGCACGTCGCTCCTCTGGGACGCCTGCCCGAAGAGCGACAACTACGGTGACACGGACTGGTCACCGGGCGATACCCAGTCCGGTCCCGGCTGCGTGAGCGGCTATCGGAGCGAAGGGATGGTCGTCTGCACCTCGACATCGAGCGGTTGCTCCCAGGGCAACCTGGTGCAGGGCGAGAACCCGCAGGACGAGAGCTGGGACCAGCCGTTCGGTACCCTGGCGGTGGACCTCGAAGCCGGCACCGTGACCATGGACCGAACACAGATCCCGAATCACGCGGATGCCAGCACGACCTGGATCTCATTCTCCGGCACCGAGAGCAGTCGCACCTGCACGCCAATCCCGACGGACTGCAACTGACCGCTTGCGTCGAGGTGGCGCTCGCGGCACACCTGGCTCGTGCTCCCGCGACGCCTCGACCACGTCATTCGACTCCTCGCCCGACTTCCCGGGGTCGGTGAGAAGACCGCCGCTCGATACGCTCTTCAGCTGGTGAGCGACCCGGCACTGGCCCGCGAACTCGGCACCCGACTGGTGGAGCTTCCCGACGGCGTTCGCCCCTGCGAGGAGTGCGGGAGCTTGGCAGAGGAGGGGCCCGACGGACGCTTCGTCTGCACCGTGTGCCTCGACCCACGCCGCGACCCCCGACAGCTGTGTGTGGTGGCCAAGGTGCAGGACTTGCTCGCCATCGAGCGCAGCGGCGCCTTTCGAGGCCGCTACTTCGTACTCGGAAAGCTGCTCTCGCCGCTGGACGGGGTCGGTCCCGAGGAGCTCCCGCTCACCAACCTGGTGCGCCGCATCAGCTCTGAAGGGGTCGAAGAGCTCATCGTGGCCACGCCTCCCTCGGTCGATGGCGAGGCGACGGCCCTGCTGATCGCCCGTGAAACCGCCCCGCTGTCCGTCCGGGTATCCCGGATCGCGAGCGGTGTCCCGCATGGCGGGGATCTCGAGTTTGCGGACCAGATCACGCTGGGCCGAGCCATCGACGGTCGCCACCTACTGGACTGATGGGATCGGGCCCGAGCGGACACCGAGCCGGTCGACGCGAGCGCCCGCCAAAGTCCCACGGCGCCGCGAGACCTCCGACGAAGCAGACAGCTCGGCGATGGGATCGACACCAGCGAGCCCTCGGACTAGGATGCGCGCTCCGAGTAGGTCATGGGTGCCCGCAGCGCTATCGCCACACCTCACGCCCCCAGTGCGATCGGACCGTACTCACAGGGGGTGAGGGCCAACAATCTGCTGTTCCTCAGCGGGCAGATCCCACTCGACCCGACCACGGGGGAGCTCGTGGCTGACAACGTGGAGGCGCAGACCCGGCAAGTGATGGACAACCTCCGCGCGGTACTTCAGGCTGCGGGGGCCACACTGGGCGATGTCGTCAAGACCACCATCTACCTGACGGATCTCGCTGACTTCGCCGCGGTCAACGCGACCTACGAGGAGTACTTCGGATCATCGTCACCACCAGCTAGAGCGACCGTCCAGGTGGCAGCGCTACCGAAGGGCGCCAGGGTCGAGATCGACGCCATCGCCGTGCTGGACTGAACAACCATCGGAGAAGGCGGCGGGAAGCCGTCGGCTGACCCGTCCGGGCCAGGGCGCCGGACGCAGGAGAAAACGAGGATGACTGATCAAGCCACGACCGGTCTGGAGACGAAGCTGCTCGAAGCGACCGCCGACACCGCGCTCGAAGCACTCGACCAGGCGGGCCCCAAAGCCGCCGACCTGATCCAGGTCTGGGTGAAACTAGGCAACGCAGCCGCCATCGCCGAGACCGCGGAAGCGGGCACGGGGGCGCTGCGCAAGGCGGCGCGCCGCGGGCTGAACGTGTTGAAGTCGCGAGGCATCGCGATCCCCGCTCGAACTCATGTCGCCCAGGTTGGCACGCCCCAGGACGTCAAGGTGGACGAGGCGTACATGCTGGCCCCGGACACCACTGGCAGCTCTCTGTTCGTCTTCTCGCAGCGAACTGCCACCAGCCGTTGCCGGGCAGCGTTCGTCATCATCAACGACATGTACGGTGTCCAGCGCGTCGACAACGACGAGCTCTCCCAATCCAAGCTTCAGGACCGCCTGGACAACGCGATCACCAACGGCATCTACCGACCCGTGAAGGTCCCGCCGACCTGGGCACGCTGGCGCGTCGCCGCGGCCCTTCAGCGGCAGAGAGAACGCGGCGTACCCGAACCGCTGGGACTGACCACTGCGCGGGAGCTGCTCCATCCGGTCCCGGCCGATCCCCCCCCTCACCCTCTGGACGAGGAGGGACTCGTCCTGGACGACGAAGACGCCCGCGAACTCGCCAAGAACTCCGGCCGACTCCATCAGCTGCCCGAGTTCACCGGCTGGTTTCCGACCAAGGCCGCGGTCGACGAGATGATGCTCCGGCTGGGGGAAACGATCCAACCCGACGAGAAGCCCGCCGACGGCCACGTGGAGACGCAGCTCGAAGAGCAGGTCAAGGCCGCCGCCGACCGGTACTTCACCCCCGAGCTGCGAGAACGCATCGTGCGTCTGATGAAGGACAGCGCGCTGGGCGTGCTCTCCCGCGCCGGGGAGCAGACCGCCCTCGAGGTCGTCGCGACGATGAAGGCCGTCGAGCAGTGCGGACTCATCACCGATCCCCCACACGAGGTCCCTTTCCTCCGAGGGTTCTTCGACAAGGCGGTCGCCTACCTGGTCGCCCAAGGCAAGGGGAGCCTGCGGATCCCCGTCCGCACCCGACTGCCCCTCGACGGGGCGGTGCCAACCCATGTCGCTGGAACGCCCGACGGGGGGGACGCGGCGGCCCCGGAAGGGGAGAACGCGAGCGCTGCCGCGCCCAGCACCGACGAAGCGGCCGGCGAGAGCGACGCGGACGCCCCTGCTCCGAGCACCGACGAAGCCACCGCCGATTGAGATCTGCGAGGCGTTCCCGAGACGACGAGAGCCGCCCGGGGGCGGCTCTCGCAGCCAACTCCAGCTCGGTTGTGGTGACCGAACTCGCGAGGCGACGAGCTCAACACAACTGAGCCTGGGGACAGAGCGGGTGAATCGCTACCGGTACCGAAGCTCGATGTTCACCGGGTCGCCAACCTCATCGAGCCCCGCCTGGAGATCGAACGTCGGGCCAGCGCCGCAGCTGACGGTCTTCGACCCAGGGGCGGCCACGACTTCCTCGCAGCGATTGGGGACCGGTCCCGTGTTGACCACGCCAGTCCCGGACACGACCCAGGCCTGCACGTTGTACCCCTCGTCAGACGGGAGCGTCAGCACGATGTCGCCGTCCTCGGTGTAGATGATGTTCTTGCCTCCCGCGGGCTCCACGCTGGCCATCCTCACGGAGGCATTGCCGTTGAGGAAGTCCGCGCGAACATCGACATGGCCGCTCACGTCGTTGAGCAGGACGGCACCACACCAGACCTCACTCTCGACCACGGTGGGGGCCGCGTGGATGATGCAATCCGAGACACCTTCCGCGCGAATGCCCAGCTGAAAGGCCTCACCCACATCGTCGATCTTCACGTCGCCCGCGCCATCCTGGTCGATGAAGATGCCCGCGTCGAAGTCCGGGGGAATCGCGATCGTGAGATCCGCTCCGAGACTCGAGCTCCCCGGTCCCTTCTTGAGCGTTTCGACGAAGACGCTGTTGTCCTGGATCCTCAGCGTCTTGGCGAGACTGGTGTCCATCTCGTTTCGAGCTTCTTCTTCCTCGTCAGCGCCGCGGAAGGTGAACGGCGCGAAGCGCACCGTGACCGAACCGTAGTCGCCAACGACGACGTCGATGTTGCCGTTGCGGCCGTGAACGGACAGATCCTGCCCGGAGGTCCATTCAACGTCCTTGATCACGTCGGTGCCGACGTACTTCTCCGTCGTCTCGGCGGTGATCTCACAGGCGGAATTCGAGAACGCCAGACCGACGAGTAGCGCGGCGGCAGTAAGCGGGTGCATCTTCTTCATGGCTTGGTCCCTCGGTTACGTGAGGATTCTACGCTATCTCGCCTGACTCCCTTCCTCCAACCCGAGCCTGGACCGAGAGGAGACGGGCACAGACCTTGGACGGGCCCATCGGCCTCCGGATTCACGCCGGGAGGGGGGCGCCTGGCAGTTCTTCTAAGTCCATGTCATTCTTAACATTTTCTCGGAACTGTCGGAGCAGGGAGAGGGTCGTGGGTCCGGGAACGCCCGAACCGATGGGCGCGCCATCGACTCGCACCACCGGCAACAGCTCCCGAATGCTGGACGAGACGAACACCTCGTCCGCGCCGCACAGCTCGTCGAGCGGCAAGGCCCTCAGCTCGAGGGGCAGCTCCAGCTGCCGCGCCGCCGCCAGGAGGCGCCGGCGGGTGATACCCGGCAGGATGCCCGCCTCCTCCGGCGGGGTAACGAGTCGACCATCGATCAGGGCGAAGACGTTGGAGGTCGCCCCTTCGACGACGCATCCCTCGCCGTCGACCACGAGTGCTTCCGCGGCCCCGACCGCCCTCGCCTCTCGCATCGCCAGGACGCTCACCAGGTAGTTGGCAACCTTGGCTCCAGCCGCGGCCGTCGAGTCCACGGTTCGCCGCGTGCGGAACGTCACCACATCGATCCCTCGCGCGTACGCCGATGGCGCCGGGGGCGAGAGGGGAGTGACGATGACGACGCGGAGCGGGGCGACCCGATCTCTCGGCTCCAGTCCCAGCTCTCCGCTGCCGCGAGTCACCATCACCCGGATGTACGACTCCGCGTTCGCCGCTGCCGCGACCGCCCGCTGAACCTCGTCCTCGACCTGCTCGAGCGACACGGGAAGATCGATGAAGACCCGGTCAGCACTCCGCGCCAGGCGCTCCAGGTGAGCCCTGAGCTCGAACGGTCGCCCGCCGTAGGTTCGAATCGTCTCGAACACGGAGTCCCCGTACAGGAACCCGCGATCGAAGACGCTCACCCGCGCCGCCTCGGGGGCGAAGACCTCCCCGTCGAGCATCACCACTGTTGGCATGCGCGGGCAAATAGCGCGGAGATCGACCCGGAACAAGTCCGGCGATGGAGAACTACTTCAGTGCCTCCAGGCGCTCCTTCGCCATATCCATGCCGGGATCGGCCTGCAGCGCCCGCTCGTACATCTGCTTCGCCTTCGGCGTTTCGCCCAGCTTGCCGTGGACCTCGCCGAGGTAGAAGAACACCTCCGGCTTGGTGATCGGCGAGTTCGCGTCGAGGCGCTGGAGCAGGAGCGCGCGGAACATCTGCTGGGCCTTCTTCAGGTCGCCCGTCTCGAGCGCGACCTGGCCAAGCTGCTTCAGCACGTGCACGTTGCCAGGCTCGATGCGGAAGGCCTTGTCCAGCTCCCCAAGCGCCTTCTCGGTCTCGTCCTGCGCGAGATAGGCGTTGGCGAGACGGCGGTGGATCTCGCCCAGCTCCTTGGAACGCTTGGTGCCGTACGACTCGACAATCTTCTCCAGCACGCCTGCCGCGTCGCGACCGCGCCCCGACGCGCTGTAGGCGTCGCACAGTTGCAGGAGCAGCTCGCGATCATCGGGTACGAGCTCGCTCGCCTTCTCCAGCAGCTCCGCAGCCGCCCCCTGATCCTGGCGCCGGGTCGCATGAATGTCCGCTGCCTCGCGCAGCAGCCGGGTCTTCTCCTTGGTGTCCTCGGAGAATTCCGCGTCCTGCGCGACCATGTTGGCGAGCTTCTCCCAGGCCTCCTGGGCCGAGTAGAGCGCCTGGAGCCGCTGGCGGAGATCGGCGTGGCGTTCATCCACGACCAGGCCTCGCTCCAGCGCTCGCGCCGCTCGCTCACCATCGTCCAGCTTGCCGAACACATCCGCCAGCGTGCTCGCGAGCTCGATCGCCGGCTCGCCCTCGCTCATCTGCAGCAGCTGGTCGAGGACCTCGGCCGCCTCGGCGTTCTGATCGGCAGCCTGATAGAGGCGCGCGAGAGCCGAGAGCGCGTCGCGATGGTCCTGCTGGCGCTCGACGACACCACGGTACGTCTCGATGGCGCGCTCGCGGTCGTTCAGTCGGGTCTCGCAGATCTCGGCCAACCGCACGAGGAACTTGAGCTCGGCATCCACATCCTCGCGTGCTCGAGCTGCTTCGATCTGACTCGACAGAAGCTCGGCCAGCTCCTCGTCCCGACTCGTCGTCTCGAGCAGCTCGCTGAGTGCAACCACTGCGTCGGCGTGCCCCGGCTCGTCGTCGAGGACCGTGCGCAGTAGATCGATTGCGGTGTCGTGCGCCTGATACCGGGTCGCGTTCATCCGCGCGAGCTCCACCCGCAGTGCGCACTGCTCGCTCTTCGCGTCAGACAGATCAACGAGACGCTCGAGCAGGCGCACGAGGTCGTCCCAGCGTTCCGTCTCCGCATAGAGCTCGCGCAACGCCGAGGACGCCACGGCGTCCTCGGGTTCGCTCTCGAACAAGGCCTCGTAGAGCTCGATGGCCTCGAGCTTCTTCGCCAGCTTGTCGCGAGCGATCGCCGCGGCCTTGTGACGCAGCTCCTCGACGATGTCCCCGCCTGCGCGAAGTTCGCTCCGCTTGACCAGCAGGGCGAACGTCTCCGCGTAGTCCTCGGCCGCCTCCCGCATCACCGTCAGCTCCGACAGTGCCCAGAGGCTGGTATCATCGTGCTCGAGCAACTCGCGCACGATCTCCTCCGCGAGCTTCGCGTCTTCCAGCTGATCAGCGAGCTGCTTCGCCCTTTGATACAGGTCTTCTCGCTGCAGATCGTCCACTCCCAGACGGGCGCGTCGACGCAGCGTGGCGACCAGGTCACGTTCGCGCCCCAGAGCCATCTGCAGCTCCTCGAGAAGCGCCAAGACGTCGTCGCTGTTGGGTTCGAATTCGAGAGCACGCACCAGCGCCTGCTCCGCACCCTCACGATCCTCGATCCGGTCGCGGCGCCAGGTGGCCACCTTGACACAGAGCTCGCGAGCTACCTCCGCAACGAGGTCAGGGGACTTCTCGATCGCCTCGGCCAGCGCGTCAGCAGCTGACTTCCAGTCGCCGGTGATCGGCGCCAGTCGCTCGAGTTCGTCATGCAGTCCGCCATCCGCGGGGTCGTCGACGAGCCCCTGCTGGAGAACCCGCTGGGCTGCAGCCGGATCGGAGCATTCATCCTCGAGAACGCGAGCCAGGTTGCGGCGCATGTCGATGCGCTCGCCTGCAGAGTCGGCAAAGCCCACGCGCTTCTCGTAGATGGCCGCAAGCCGGTCGGTGCGTCCCCGATTTCGGTAGACCTCCTCCAGCACGTCGGCAGCCTCCTCGAAGAGGTCGCGGTGCTCGGTCAGCTTCTCGAGCTCCTCGGCCGCCGCCTCGTGGTTCGGGTCGCGCTCGAGCGCTGCCCGAAGAGAGGCCAGACCGCGTCCCAGCTCCTCGAAATCCCGAACCTGCAAGACCGCGAGGCGGTAGCTCAGCTCGGCCACGGTAGGATCCTCGGTCTCGATGGCCGCCCTCCGTTCGAGGACTTCCGAGAGCGCCGACGAGTTGCCGGCCTTGGTATAGAGCCGATCGAGCGCAGCCAGCAGCTCGGGTTCATCACCCGCCTGCTCGACGGCCTTGGAGTAGGCCTCGATCGCTCGCGGCTCGTCGTCGAGGTGCTCCTCCGCTACCCGCCCGAGACGGGTGAAGAGCTCCTTTGCGATGTCCGGGTCGAAGGTGGCGCCCCCGCGCTCGGAAAGGGCGTCAGCGTACCGGCCCCAACCTTCGCTGGCCCCCGCCAGGCGCTGGATCTCGTTGTGTAGCTCCTCGTCGTCGGGGCGCTCGGACAGCGCTCGCAACAAGGCTTGTTGCGCCTCGACCGGCTGATCAAGCTGATGCTCCAGCACGTCGGCGATGGTGCGCAGCGTGTCGCATCGCTGCATGGGCTCCGATTCCACCGTCAGCCGCATCTCGAGCACCTCGACCAGCTCGGCGTGCTTGTTCACGCTCCGCAGAACGGGCACGAGGATCTCCGCCACGGTCTCGCGCAGGTCGTCGTGATCCTGGGCGATCGTGCGCACCGCAGCCACCGTCTCGACGTCGTCCGGCGCCTCGTCCAAGACCAGGCGATACGCGTCGAGGGCGTCATCGTAGCTCTGTAGCTTGTCCGCCAGGGTAGCGCCCATCTCTCGCCGCAGCCGCGCGCGCTCCGCCACCGTTTCCGTCGTGCCGGCCTGCAGACGCAGGTTGTCGAGCAACTCGGGCCACATCGCCTCGGCCCGGTAGAGTCGGTTGAGGCTGTCCAGCACCGCTGCATCACCAGCCTTCACGCCCAGAGCCTGATTCAGCATGTCGATCGCTTGCAGGCGATCCGTGAGCTGCTCCTCGTAGACCCGCGCCGCCTTCGTCAGCAATTCGTACCGCAGGTCGTCGTCATCCTCGCAGAGCTCGACTCGGCGAGGATATAGCTCCACCAGATGGGCAGCATCGCCCTTGGCCTCGTAGAGCTCGAGGAGGCAATCCATCGTGAACGCACTCTGGGGATCTAGCTCGACCGCCTGCTCATACGCCTCGACGGCGCCATCGAGGTTGTCCAGCATGTCGCGCTTGGCTTCGCCGATCTGACGCCACACGCTCGCCCGCTGCTCGTCATCGAGCACGAGCTCAGCCTTCGCCGTCAGCGCCCGCACGACCACCTGCCAGTCGGAGAGGAGCATCGCCAACTGCTCCATCTTTTCCAGTGGCTCCAGCTCGGACTGATCGGCCTCGTGCAGCCGCTCGAAAGCACCCAGCGCACGCCGCGGGTCGTCCAGTCGCTGGTCGCAGACGTCCGCCAGCACCGCGAGGATGTCCCGCTTACTAGCAATGTCCGGGTGATCGCTGAGCACCTGGTCGTAGGTAGACGCCAGCTTGGCCCAGGCCTCGGTCGCAGCGGCCAGGCGCTCGAACTCCTGCCGCACCTCGGCATCGTCGGGGTCGAGCTCCACGGCAGCGCGCAGCGCGCGGCGGGCGCGTTCGAGGTCACTCCCTCGCTCCTCCCAGAGAGACGCCGTCTCACGCAAGACCTGCACCTTCTCGGCCACGTCCTCGGCCAGGGCGAAGCGTTCCTCGTTGAGGCGAATCGTGTGCCGCCAGTCGTCCTGCTGCTCGTACAGCGGCCGGAGGATCTCGACCACACGCTCCTTGTGCGCCTCATCGCCGAGGAGGCTTTCCAGATCCTTCACCGCCTGGGCGTGGGTCGGGACCTCGCGCACGATCTCGTCCAGCTGATCGATCGCGCGCTCGGGCTCGTTGAGCTGCTCGCGCAGCAGACGAGACAGGGCCAGCCGGTACGGTGCACCCGCCTCCGGATTGCCGGCAGACTCGGCGCGCCGCAGGTACAGGTCCGACAGGTCATCCCAGCGCTCGCGCTCGCGGTAGAGGTCCGTGAGGGCGTCCAGCGCGGCGGCATCGGTCTCGTCCACGTCGAGGGCCGAGCGATAGGTCTCGATGGCCTCGTCGGGTTGGCTCAGCTTGTTCCGATAGAGCGCCGCAACCGTGTGGAAGATGCGCAAGCGCTCCTCTGGCTCGTAGCGATGATCCAGCGCCTGTCGGTACAGCTCGACCCGCGCCTCATGCTGGTTCGTGCGCTCCAGAATGGCGTCGATTGCGCTGAACAGCGCGGTGTTCTCGGGCTCGAAGGCGAGCGCGCGGCGCAGGAACACGAGCGCACGGTCCAGCTCTTCGAGCTCGGTGAAGATCTCGCCCGTCCGTCGCGCAAGACGCACGCTGGCCTCGTCATCGGTGACGATCTCTTCCAGCTCCTTGGCGTAGATCTCCGCAAGCCGTCGCTCGGCGCCTGCCACCTTCGCCAACCGTTCCACCTCAGCGAGCGATGCCTCGTCCGAAATGTCCTCGTGCAGCAGCTGCGCGGTCGTCTCCAGGGCCTGCTTGTAGTCTTCCTTCTGCTCCTCGTAGAGCTGGGCAAGCCGCTGCAGCAGCTCGCGACGCTCGTCTGGCTCCTGCGAGTACTCGAGCCGGGCGCGCAGCGTCTCCATGACCCGATCGTAGTCGGCACGCACCAGATAGACCGGCTCGAGCAGAGTCGCTGCCCGCGCCCGGTGCTCCGTCTCCCCGGCGCTGGCCAGCAGGCGCTCCAGCTCCGAAATGGCGGCCTCGTTCTGACGCTCGAGTTCGAGAGCTCGCTCGAGCTCGTCGAAAGCCCGCAGGACGTCGAGCTGGTTGCGCGCCGCGACAGTCGCGATCTTGACGTGCAGGTGGGCGGGGTCGCGGGGTCCAGCTTCGAGCTGGCGTTCGTAGAGGCTGACCAGGTCCGCCCACCGCTCCTCTTCCGTGTAGAGGGACTCGAGCGCCACCAGCGCGTCGGAGTCGAGCGCCAGGTCGAGGATCTCCTCGTAGACCTCGATCGCGCGCGGCTTGTCGTTCAGCACCTCGGCCAGCAGCCGGGCGCGGCGGAAGAGTAGCTCCTTGCGGTCCTGGTCGCCCGCCGCGATCTCCACCCGCCGCTCGAGGATGTGCAACAGATTGGGCGCGTCACCGCTCTCTTCGTAAAGTGACTCGAGCGCCATCAGCGCCTTGGGGTCGTCGGAGCGGAGCTCCAGCGCCTTGCTGTAGTACTCGCGAGCCAACCCGCGATCCTGAAGACGTTCGCGAGCCAGATCCGCGATTCGCAGGGTGACCTCGGCTTGCACCTCGCCATCGAAGATCTCGGGCACGATCTCGCACAGCAGCTTGACGTAGTCAGCCTGGCGATTGGTCGCCCCAGCCAGACGCTCGACGTGGGCCAACCAGGGCGCGAGATCGGTATGTCCCACGGCAACCCGTAGCGCGCGCTGCGCGTACTGGAACGCCCGCTCCTGGTCGGAGAGCGCGACGTCGGCAACGTCGATGGCTTTCTCCAGCCCTCCCAGCTGGGCGTCAGGATCGTCGGCGGTATCGAACTCGATCTCCAGCACCCTGAGCAGGCGCGCGTGATCGCCGTCCGCCTCGTAGATCGGGTGGAGGATCTCGGCAGCTTCGCGCCGCGCGAGGTGGTCCTCCGAACCGAGCAGCTTCTCCAACGCCTCGCGACTGGGTCCGTGGGCGGTGTCGAGCGCCAAGGCGTTGCGATAGGACTCGAGAGCGCCCGCGGTATCGCTCAGGTGGTCCCGCCGCAGATTGCCGAGCCGCACGAACAGTCCCAGGCGCTGCTGATCCGTGTCCGCCACATCGAGGTGACGCTCGAGCGTATCGGCCAGCTCGTCCCAGCGCTCGGCCCGCTGGAAGAGTTGCTCGAGTGCCTGCAGCGATTCCTCGTCGGGTCCGAACTCGTCGGCCACGGCCCGCCACCCTTCGATCGCCTCGGCCACATTCTCCAGGCGCTCCGCCTGGATCACCGCAGCCCGGGTCAGCAACCGGCGTCGCTCGTCGGGCACCTCGGTAGCGTCGCGGCGACGCTCCAATACCTCGACCAACTCGCGCCATCGCTCGGACTTCTCGTACAGGCCATCCAGAGCGGCGAGCGCCTCCGCATCGCCGGGGGTGTCGTCTGCTCGAGAGCGCCACGCTTCGATGGCACCGACGTGATCACCGAGCACGTTCTCACAGAGCTCTCCCAGTCGCCCCAGGAGCCTGGACCGGGCTTCGCCGTCTTGCTCGAGACGGACCTGTATCCGCAACATCTCGGCAAGCTGACTGTGCTCGGCGCCCGCCAGATAGATGCGCTCCAGAGCCCGCGCCGCGGGCAGAACCAGATCTGCATCGGTCTCGTCCAGCGTGAGCACTCGGCGATAGGTCTGCTCGGCCCGCGCCGTGTCCTGCAGCAGGTCCTCGTAGATCGCAGCGACGTTCGACAGGATTTCGCCCTGCAGTGCAGGGGTGCTGGCAACCCCAGCCGAGGCGGTCAGCACCTCCGCCACCTTCTCGTGCACCCCCATGCGTTTGCCGATGTCGATCAGGCGAGCCCGAGCGTCAGCATCGTCGGGATCCTGAGGGACCAGATCGGAGAGCACCGCGAAGGCCCCCTCGTCATCGTGCAAGCGATCGTCGCGAAGCATCGCCACCCGGCGCAGCAGCTCACGTCTCTCGTCGGCGAGCCCAACCTCGGGCTCCTCGCCGGCCTCCTCCGCAGCGGCGAGCGTCGCTCCCATCTCCTCCAGACGAATGGCGAGCACCCGCACCAGGTCGCGCATCTCATCCCGCTGCTCGTAGACGGTCTCGAGCATGCGTGCGGCGCGCCCCCGCAGGGAGCCAATCTCCAACAGCTTCTCCGCCAGTTCCCGGGCATTGTAGTCGTTGGACCGCTCCACCAGTACGTCCTCGACGTGCACGATGGCCTTCTCGGGCTCGTGTAGCTTCTCCAACTGGATGCGAGCTATCCGCAGCTTGAACTCGATGACCTCCTCACCCACCGCTGTTTCCAGGCGGCGCTCGAGCAGACCGGCCAGATCGGCGTCGCGCTGCTGTTGCGCGTACAGTCGATCGAGCGAGCGGATCGCGGTCTCGTGGAGCGGATCGATCTCCAGGATCCGTTCGTAGTAGGTGGTGGCCTTGGGCGGATCCTCGATGATCTCCTCCGCGATCAGGGCCACCTCGACCAACATGTCCGCCTTGCGCGACAGCTCCGTCGCCGCCTGCGACGCGCGATCATACAGGGCCTCGAGCTCACCCCAGCGCTCTGCCCCCGTCAGAATGTCCTTGAGGCGCTGGAATGCGCTCTCGTCGCCAGGATCCAGCGCCAGCACCTTCTCGAGGTACGGAGTCGCTCCAATCGGGTCGCCCAGTTTCTCCTCGTGCAAGCGGGCAGCGCGCGCACTGAGGCTCGCCATGAGCTCGTCGGGCAGGTCCTGGCGCAGCACTTCGCGGAATACCGCCGCGAGATCCGTGGGCCTACCCGCCTGACCCGCCAGGGAATCAGCGCGGTCCCAGAGCCGCAGCTCGCTGGCAAACTCACCGAGCGCTGCCAGCATGGTATCCAGCGCCGAGCTGAACGACTCGAGCTTCAGCTCGTAGACATCCGCCAACCGGTCAAAGAGTTCCAGCCTTCTCTCCTGGCCCTCGGCATGCTGGAGCATGACCGTGAGCGCCTTCGCCTCGCGCCGCGCGTCGTTGACGTCTGCGTACTGCTCAGCCAGGACTTCGGCAGCGCGTGCCTGCACCGCCTCTTCGCCGAGGAGCTTCTCCAGCACCTCGATCGCGCGTTTCTCGCCCGAAGTGATCTCCAGCGCACGCACGGCAGCGGACAAGGCCGGCTCATGCCGCTCGAGCCGCTCGAGATAGAGGACCGCGAGCTCGATTTCACGCGCGGCGCGCTCGTCTCCCGCGAGGCGATCTCGATCGCGCTCGATCACTTCCACCGCTCCCGCTGGATCGTCCGCCGCCAGCAACAAGCGCGGCAGCGCACGCAGCGCGATGTCGTTGACCGGATCGAGCTCGATCACCCGACGGTACAGCTCGATCGCCTTGGCAGGGGCCTCGAAGACGTCTTCCTCGAGGCTCGCCCAGTCGACCAGCACATGAATCCGCTCGGCGTCACTGAGGCAGTGCGTCACGCGGAGATCGAGTAGCCACCGTAGCTCGTCACGCCGATCCTCGCGACGCAGGATCGCCTCGAAGGCACTGGCCGCCTCCGAGTCGCTGGGATCCCGCTCCAGCAGTCCACGATAGACCGCCACCGCCTCGTCCGTCCGCCCCAGCTGCTCGGAGTACACCTCCGCCAGCTTGATCTCCAGCTGGCGCCGCTCGTCGGCGGCTAGCCCCTCGGCCGCGGGAGTGTCGCTCGGCGCCGCGTCCCGGTCCTTGCGGCGACGGCGACGGCGCTTGCCGGCCCCGCCGGCTTCCGGCTCCGCTTCGGCTTCCGGTGCGGGTGTCGCCGACGGCTGCGAGCTGGCCAGTCGCGCGGCGACCGCCTCGACGAAAGCGTCCCAGCCGTTCGCCTGCCGAGACGCCTCCTCCAGCAGCTCGAGTGCTTGGGTGGGAGCCAGCTCGTAGGCTCGTCTCGCGTACCCCACCGCCGCCCGACGATCGCTGAGCCGCGTCCCGGTCACCTCCACGAGCTTCTCGAGCAGGGCCAGCTGGTCCGCAGGGTCTTCGCTCTGGTCGAGCAGCACCTCGTACAGAGCGGGCAAGCGGGCCCACTTCTCATCGGTCTCGTAGAGTGGGATGAGCGCGCGTGCCGCTCTCACGTCGCTGGGATCGGTCGCCAGCACTCGCTCGTACGAGCGGAAGGCACGATCCGGTGCGTCGAGCTTCTCCACGTAGACGGCTGCCGCACGATACGAGAGCTCGATCTTCAGCGCGGAGTCCTTGGCGCGGTCCGCGGCATTGCTGAGCACCTCGGCCAGCCCCTCGAAGTCGCTCTGTGACTCGTACAGCTCCTCCAGCCCTTGGTAGTCCCCGGACTGCAGATACGAGTCCCGCAGCACCCGCAGGGCGCGGTGGTGGCCTGGCTGGAGCTCGAGCACCCGCCGCCAGGTTCGCGCCGCCTGAGTGGGATCCTCGAGGTGATCCGCGTAGACGGAGCCGAGCTTCTGCAGCACGCCCAGTCGCTCCTTGTCGTCCTCGAGCATCTCGATGCGCCGCTCGAGCGCCTCGGCCAGGACTGCCCAGTTCCGGGCCCGCTCCGCGTGCTTCTCGAGAGCATCCAGCACCTCGGTCTTCGATGGATCGAGGTCGAGGATCTCCTTGTAGAGGCGCACGGCGTCTTCGCCGCGGTTGAGTCGATCGGCCGCCAGCACCGCCATCTCGCGCATCACGGAGATTCGGTTCGCGCCCTCACTCCTCGCCAGCTCCCCCTCGAACAGCGAGTAGAGCGCGGGCCAAGCACGCCGCTTGCGATACAGCTGCTCCAGCTTCTGACGAGCATCCGGATCGTCGGGCACCAGCTCGAGCAACCGTTCGTAGGCCTCGGTGGCATTCTGCACGTTCGTGAACTGCTCCAGCCAACGCTCACCCGCCGCGCGATAGAGCTGGGCCTTCTCGGTCAGATCGGGGGTGACCTCGGCCAGCTTGAGCTGCCAGGTCAGCAGGTCGCGCCACCGGCCAAGCTTCTCGTACAGGCGCACCAGCTCCCGGAGTTCGCTCACATCCTCTGCGTCGACCTTGTCATCCAACTGGACGATCTGGTTCAGCACGCTGACGAGGGCAGTGTCGCTCTTGATGTAGACGCGATAGACCGTCGCCACCTCGCGGAGGATCGCGAGACGCTGTTCATAGGCCTCGGCGTCCGTGCGCTCGAGCTGCTGCCGGAGCAGCTCGACGAGAGCATTGTAACCCTCGGTCTGCTTGTACAGTCGCTTCAGCGCTTCCCGTGCCTCCTCGTTGTCCGGGTCGTGCCGCAGCACACTCTTGTACTGCTCGATGGCCTTCTGAGCGTTCCGCTGACCCTCGGTCAGGCGCGCCAGCTCGGCCCCGATCCGTGCCTTCTCCTCGTCGTCCGCAGCAGCCCGCACCGCGGACTGGAGGATCTGCAGCAGCTTGGCGTCGTCCCCCAGCTCGGCCAGGTACTCGCGATAGAACTCGAGCATCGCCGGATGCGCGGGCTCGAGCTTGCGCACCTTCTCGAACCATTGCTCGGCTTCTTCCGCGCGGTCCAGGTTACGCCAGTAGAGCATCGCGATCTGCAGCAGATCACCGAGTCGCCCGGAGCTGGTCTGGTCCCCGTGGCTCAACTCCCGCTCGTACAGCTTGACCAGCTCCTCCCAGCGTTCCTCCTTGCTGAACAGATCGGACAGGAACCGCTTGGCTTCATCGTGATTGGGCGCGTCCTTGAGGACCCGCTGGTAGGCGCGAATTCCCCGCTCCTGGTCGTCCAGCTTGGCGTTGTACAGCCGCGCCAGGCGCACGCCTGCCGTCACGCGCATGGCGGGCTCGTCCGCGCGGTCGGCGTGGCGCTCGCGCACGCGCGCGGCATCCTCGTACTGCTCGCCGGTGCAATAGATGCGCTCCAGAATGCGCGCGGCGCGGTCATTGTTCGTGTCCAGACGAACCGCCTGCTCGAGGCGCTCGACCACCGCGTTCATGTCCGCGGCTTCCCCGTAGCGCAGCGCCATCTCCGCGGCGCGCATCAGCATCGAGCTCTTGTACACCTCGTCGGGCGCCCCCTCCGCTTCGCGGGCGTAGGTCTGGACGAGCTCCTTCCACTTTTCCTGACGCTCCTGACTCTCCTCGAGGGCGGTCGGAGCCGCGGCGTCGTCGGGGTTCACCTCGAGCAACCGCGCCCAGGTCTTGCGTGCGTCGGCCTCGGCCAGTAGCTCGTCACCCTGCACCCGCGCCAGCTCGGTCAACAGCGCCGTCACACCCTCCGGAGAAGACGACTCTGCCACCGAGATGGCCAGCTCCAGGAGCCGCGCCACTGCATCCCACTCACCGCGCTCACGATGGCGCTGGCGAGCGGCGTCGAGAAGGTGCAGCAAGTCGTCAGCGGAAAGGTCCCCGTCAGATACCTCGACCGCCTCCTGCAACGACTGCCAACCGTCCGTGTTCTCGGGGTCCTCTTGCAGCAACCAAAGGGCCGCGCGGATCGTTTGAGAATCCATTCTCCACCACGAGCAAAAAAGGCGACGAAAATGTCGCCGAGTCCATCAGAGCCTGGGGCGAGACTACGCTGCGTATCTGGGGGTTACAAGCCTTGGAAACTCGCGATTCTCCTTGACTTCAGCGGGGATTTCGGGTCGCCCAGGGGCGCTCGCGCCACCGGGCGAGACCGCCCTTTGGATGCTCGGACGGCCCGCCCAACGAGGTCTTGACGCGACGCTCGACATGCAGGCGAATGCCTCGTCAGATGTCCCGCCCCACCAGCACCCCCGAGCAAATTCTACCGGCCGGACGGGTCTGCGTGACCGGCGCGGTCATCGCCGCGAGTCTGACCCTGGCAGGCTGCCGAGGCTGCAACGATGACAGCCCGTACACGCCCTTCGGAGTCGCGTCCGCGCTCCCCGACCCCACACCCCAGTCTCCCCCCCCCCCAGCCAGCTCGTCCGCCGAAAAACCCACAGACTTCGTCGAGCAGACCGCGCTCGAAGCGACACCCCAAGCGACCACGTGGGAGCTGGGTGGTCAGGCCCTGAAGGCCCCCGACGGGTCTCATTTCGTGCAAGGGCTGGCAGCCGACTTCGACGCCGATGGGACCACCGAAGCGGTCGCGCTCGTCGCGCCGAACGAGGGTGTCGCTGCGGAACTTTGGAGCTTCCCACCCACCAGCGCGCCGAAGCGAGTCTGGCAGGCCCCATCGTTCCTGCCCAGCGGACCCGGATGCCATCTCGTCCCGGGGCTCGTCCGCTCGGGGCCACGGTCCGTCACGGTCAACGTCGTCTCCCAGTGTACCGGCGATTTGCTCGAACGAGTGCCCACCCGCGCGCTCGCGGTGCTCGCCCCATTCGCTTCGGATCCGGTGATCCTGACGCTGCGCGCCGCGGATCCCGCGCCCGGGGAGGAACTGACGCTGAGGGTGCTGTCCGAGGACCAGGACGCCGATGGGCGCGACGACGTGCTGCTCGAGGTGGCCGTGCGGGAGGCCAACACGACACCACCCGCGATCGCCCAGCTCGCGTGGCTCGACCGTGCTGCCGGTCCTTCCCCGGTCCCTGGTCAGCCGGAGCGGTCGTTGGCCGGGCTGGCTCGCACTGCCGTCGAACGCGCCGACCAGAAGAACACTGCGCGCGAGGCGCTGCAGGCCGTGGCGAACGGCCGCCGTCTCGTCGCCTCCCTGTGCGCGGAGAGTCAAACTCCTCGACTGTTCGACGACGAGGGCAGCGCGGTCCACTGCACTGGGCTCGATGCTTTTCACCAGCAGCTGGCAGGGGCTGAAGTTCGGGCGTGGCTCGCCCTCGACGACGTGCTCTCCGCGATCGGTGTGCTCACTCGGGACGGCTGGTACCACACTCCCCTTCCCGAGGGGATTCGCCGTGACTTGACCGGCCGCATCGAGTCCCGAGTGACGCAGGTCGAGCCGACGGAAGTCAGTCGCTTGCTGGCCAGAACCCCCCCGAGGGAGCCCGCCGAGGTGCGCTGGAGCCCCCTGGCCTTCGAACAGCCTGACCCCACGTTGCTGGTGCGAACTCCAGCCGGGTTGATCCGCGCCTCCGCCGACGGGTCCCGCGAGCAGCCCGCCAATCCGAGCTCCGGGGCACGACCGTGGCCCCTCGAGGTCGAGGTGAGCGGTTCGACTTGGCAGGCTGTCGCCCAGGCGTGTGGACGCAGTGACCTGCTGGCAACGTTCCAGCCCGCCAGTGTCGCGGCGCGCCCCCTTCCCGGCGTGCTTTCCGCCCGGCCCGGGGCCTGCGGGGGAAGGGAGATCCCTCCCGTCCCCGCTCCCATCCCGCTGGGGCCCGCGACCAACGGCCTCGAAGCCGCCATCGTGGCGGGCGCACGGATCGGGTCGGCAGAACAGCGCGCACGACCAGGCCTCTCCCGCTCTCCCGACGGCCAGCTGCTCGTCGTTCCCACCGCCCTGGGACTACTGGTTCAGGGTGGGACGAAGACCGAGCTCTGGTCCGCACCGGAACTCGCCCCCACCCACCAGATCAGCGACTGCGTCGTCGCCAATCAAGCGTCGGCGGTGGCCTGCGTGAAGGGTACCGAGGTCATTCTCGCCCGCCGCTGACGGAGGCGAAGGGGGCTCGAGCCGAAGCGCGCCCCCCGGTCGGTGAGCGCTCACTTCCTCCTCCGCAACGGCGTCTGGCACCAGTCGCCAGACGAAGGTCTGGCTCCAATCGGACCCGTAGCGCGAAGCTCAGGGGGCCTTCACACGCTCGAGGTAGGCTCGCTCGCGTGTGTCGACCTTGATCCACTCTCCCTCGTTGATGAAGAGCGGCACATTGACGGTGGCTCCGCTCGATACCTTGGCAGGCTTGTTGACGTTGGTGGCGGTGTCACCCTTCACTCCCGGCTCCGTCTCCTCGATCTGGACGATAACGTGGGGCGGGAGCGACACACTCACAGGGTTGCCTCGGTAGAGCGTGATGACGCAATCGATGCCATCAACGAGCAGGTCGGCGTCGGCGCCGAGGATCTCGCCCTGAACCGTCAGCTGGTCGCCAGAGTGGGCATTCATGAAGACGTAGCCGTCTCCGTCCGGGTAGATGTACTGGAGTGTGCGGTCCTCGACGTCTGCCGGCTCGAGCTTCTCACCCGAGCGGATGTTCTTCTCGATCACGCCACCAGTGAGCAGGTTCTTCATCTTGGTGCGAGTGAAGGCCTGGCCCTTGCCGGGTTTCACGAACTGGAATTCAACGACGATGTACGGCTGGCCGTCCCACATCATCTTCACGCCCTTCTTGATGTCGCTCGTTTCCATGTCGGTCTTTCGCTGAGGCTCCGGGTGGCGGCGGCCCCGCGCGCGCGGGCCGCGGTGAGAGGGCCGCTTACCTACCGGGACTCAGAGTGTTGTCAAGCGAGGCCCATCGGACCGGCCAGCCGTACACCAATTCATGTCG
The DNA here is from genome assembly GCA_050304295.1 of Polyangiaceae bacterium. Lineage (GTDB taxonomy): Bacteria > Myxococcota_A > Polyangia > Polyangiales > Polyangiaceae > JAFGBI01. Next base: position 5,096 of record JBNLDK010000116.1, on the reverse strand, counting down.
AGGACGCTCAATTCACGCGAGGGAGTTGCCTGGCCCAGGGGACGGGTCTACTGGGCTCACTGTGCCAGGTCTGGACGAATACGAGCTCGAAGAGATCAAACGGGAAATCGTCGAGAGCCGGTCGCTGACGATCAAGACGAACAACCTCGTCAACGCTCTGGCGGCGGACCTGAAGAGTATCGCCAAGCGCCAGCAAGCGTCCGAGCGGCAGTTCCTCTTCAAGAGCGCGACCGCCTACGTGGTGACGATCGCCGTCGTCTTCATTGCGCTCAAGTTCGCGTGGGACGCGCGTGTCGCGGCGATTCGCGCGGAGACGAAGAACCAGCGCGAGAAGCTGGTCGAGATGCAGGAAGAGTTCAAGACGATCCAGCTGCGCGAGGAAGCGCGAACCCGATCGAATCGCAAGGCAGGCCAGTTCTACGACCTGGTCCGGCAGAACAAGCGACGCGAGATCGTCACCGGCTTCGAGGCGGTTTCTCGCCTGCCCTTGACCCCAACCGAGCGAGCGGTCTTCGAGGGCGCCGTCGAGCGGGCCAAGAACGAGCTGTCCATCATCGCCTACCAGGCCGGCCTCGACCATGCCCGCACCGGGCGGTGGCACGAGGCACAGACCCAGTTCCGCGAGTCCCTCGATTACAAGAGTGACGCTGCGCACAGCCCGCAGGCCACCTATCAACTGGCCCGCTCACTGCGCGCGCTCGGTCGCCAGCGCGAAGCGATTCGTCTGCTCCAGCCCCTCGCCGAGGCTTCGGCGGATCGGGAGGTCATGGACGACGCCACGCTGCTTTTGGCCGAGAGTCAGGTGGAGATTCAAGCGTGGAACGATGCGAAGAACACCCTGCGGTCCTTCGTGCGGCGGTTTCCCAGCAGTCCGCTGCTCCTGGAAGCGAAGAGCCGCCTCGCGAAGATCCAGCTCCTTCACTAAATGAGCGAGCGCAATTGTCGATCACTTCTCACCGAGCCCACATTTGGGTGAGGGCTCGGTGAGAAGCTCCGTTCGTCAAGTTCGCTCGACACATTCAATGTCTGTTTCTGAGGGGTCTGTCCCAGCTGTCCCGGACCCCTCCCCCTCCGCTTCGCACCCCCACTCCCCCTCCCACCCGGTCATGACCGGGTGGGGCCCGCGGGCGGCGGGGCCCCGGGTCCCCCTCCCCAATCGTAAAATGACCTCATGATGAGGTGCTCGAGAATCGCGCTCGGCCATTTGGAACAACAAGCAGGTTGCTGGTTGTTCCAAATCAACGACCCAGGACCCCGACAGGGCAGCAGCGCGTCGGGCAAACTGAGCGGTGTTCTAGCGCGGGTTCCGGCCGCTCCCAAGCGCCTGCCTGAATTGCCAGTCAGTGCCCGGCGAGCTAGCCCTGGGGGGTGACCAATCAGGTGCATGGACACGCCGTACTCGACATGCTCGCCGCCGCCCCGGGTGGCTACACCCGGGCTTCGCTGAAGCGCGCGATCATCGAACGCTTCGGCACCGAGACCCGCTTCTTCACCTGCTCCGCCGCCGACATGACGGCGGACGAGCTCATCGAGTTCCTCGCCGCGCGCGAGAAGTTCGTCGAGCACGCGACGGGCAGCCTGGAAGCCGACCCGTCAAAGCGCTGCGATCACGACGAAGCGCCGCCGCGGTAGACGAGCGGTTCGAGACCCGCGCCGCGCCGTCCCCGAGACGAGGCCGCAGGCCCCCACTCCCGGCGGAGCGGGCAGCGAGCGGCTCGCCTACCCGACGACGAGCTGGCTCAGCGGCTCGTGGATGAGGCCGTTGGTGACGAGCAGGTTGCCCCGGTACAGGTCGGCCGCGCCCCCATCGATGTGGGTGACTCGGCCCCCGGCGGCGAGCACGACCGCGAGCGCCGCGGCCACGTCCCACGGATTCACCTCGCGCTCCCAGTAGCCGTCGTAGATCCCCTCCGCGACGAAGCAGCAGTCGAGCGCCGCCGACCCGATCCGGCGCACCGCCTGGACGACCTTCTTGACGCGCGCGAAGGACGCGAAGTTGTTGGTCGGCTCCACCTCACGCCCCGCGTAGGGAAACCCGGTGCCCAGGTAGGCCTCGGTGACGTCGCTGACGGTGCTGACCGCGATGGGCGCGCCGTTGCGCAGCGCGGGTCCCCCTTTCCACCCGGTCCAGTTCATCTGCAGCACGGGGGCCACCACCGCGCCCGCCACCGGCCAGCCGTCGTCGAGCAGCCCCACGCTCACCGACCAGATCGGGTGCCCGTGGGCGAAGTTCGTCGTGCCGTCGATCGGATCCGCATACCACTGCAGCCCGCGCACGACCTCCCCTCCGGACTCCTCGCCCACGATGGGGATCTCGGGAGTGCGCTCGGCGAGGCGCTGCTTGATCAGGCGCTCGCTCGCCAGGTCGAGATGGGTGACGAGATCGGTGCGGCCCTTCTTGTGGATCTCGAGGCGCCCGCGCCAGCCATCGAAGGCTAGCTGCCCCGCCTCCGTGGCCACCTCGAGCGCGGTGCGCGCCAGCTCTTCGAGCGACCGGGTCACGCGCTCACTTCCCGCAGCACTTCTTGTACTTCTTCCCGCTGCCGCAGGAGCAGGGATCATTGCGGCCCGGCGTCTTCTCGACGCGCACGGGGGGGCCGGCGACCTCCTTGCCGTCCACGAAGTACCACTTGCCGTTGAGCTTCTCGAACTCGGCCCGCTCGCGGTGATTGAAGGTGGCGCCCTTGAGCTTGTACCGGGCAACGAACTCGACGATGCCCTGGCTGTCGTTCTCGCCCCCACCTTCGGTCTCGACGACCTCGAAGCCGAGCCACTCGCTCTGCTTCGACCACAGCTCGGTGTTCTCCTGATCGATCTCGTGGCGCTTGTCGGGCAGGTGGGTGGCGACGATCCAGTCGATCTCACCGAGCGCGTAGGCGGCGTACCGGGACCCCATCAGCTCCTCGGGGGTCGCGGGGTACTTCTCGCCACGGTGGTAGGCGCCGTAGCGCTCACGGAGCCAGTTGGGATCGCTGCTCGGGTTGGGCTCGGGCTGGACGGGGGTCGCTTCGCTCATCGTCTGACCTGGGCACGAGGGGGTCAGCCGACGGCAGCCGGCGCCTCGAGCACCCCCGCGTGGATGCCACCAAAGGCGCCGTTCGACAACAGGGCGATCTCGACCCGCTGGTCGAAAGCGCGGCGCGGCGCCACTTGGGGGGCAGAGGGAGAGTAGGGTCCGGGTGCGGGGCGGGGTCTGGGGTCTGGGGTCTGGGGTCTGGGGTCTGGGGCGGGGTCTGGGGCGGGGTCTGGGGTCTGGGGTCTGGGGCGGGGTCTGGGGTCTGACCGGCGAGCCGCAGGCTGCCTGTCCGGGCCAGACTGGTCGAGTCTGCTCGGTACTGGACAGCCGCGTTCACCAGAGATACCGCGGGGCGGTGCGACGCTTCGCTCTCTCGGTCGGTCTGACGCTGCTCGGCGCCGCCTGCGGCTCGCCCCCACCGCCCACCAACCCGGCGCCCAGCTCGGAGCGGAGCGCGCCGCCAGCGGCCGCGCCCGTGGCCTCGGCGAGCGTCACCCCACCCGCGCCGCCGGCCCCGGCCACGCCGCCCTCGAACGAGGTGGTGGCGCCCCCAGCCGCCCCCTTCGCGCCGGTCTCCATGTCCTGCGCGGATCGCTCGCCAGCGGAGTGCTACCTCCTGGCGACGCACGCGTTCGCCCTCGACGTGCATCGGCTCCTCGCCAAGGGCAACGGGAACCTGATCCTCTCACCACCGGGTCTGATGGCGGGCTCGGCCTCGGTCTGGCTTGGCGCGCGGGGCGCGACCGCGGAGACCCTGGGCCGAGCGCTGCACCTCGACGAGCTGAGCGCGCAGCAGCTTCCCCAGGCGGCCGCGCCGCGCCGCTGGGCATGGCAGAGCGCGGGGGCCGGCACCGAGCTGCAGCTCTTGCAGATGATCGTCGTGGATCGCTCGGTCCAGGTCGACTCGACCTGGGCGCAACGGGTCCAGCAGGCCTTCGGCGCCCGCATCCAGCCGCTGGATATCCAGCAGCACCCCGAGCAGGCGATCGCCCAGATCGACGCGGTCGCCGCGCTCGCCTCGAACGGGCGCATCCCGCACGTCATCGAGCTGTCGGTCCCCGCCGATCGGCTCCGCGTCGCCGCGCTCAGCTCGGTCTACTTCAAGGGCGCGTGGAAGTACCGCTTCGACCCCTCGTGGACGCGAGACGACTACTTCACCACCCTCGCCGGCAGCGAGGAGCGGGTGCGGATGATGCGCCTGGAGACGAAGCTCCTGCACGAGCGACGTGCCGAGGACCGGGTGGAGACGATCGAGCTGCCCTACGCGAACGGTCGTCTCGGCCTCGTCATCGTGCTGCCCGACGCCGCGGACGGCCTCCCCGCAGTCGAGGCGCGGCTGAGCCTCGAGGCGCTCGAGCGCTGGGTCCCGACCCACCTGCGCGAGGCGGACGTCTGGCTGCCGCGCGTGCACACCTCGAGCCGCATCGACCTGAGGGAGCCGCTGGCAGCGCTGGGCGTTCACGACCTGTTCTCGCCTGCCGCCAACCTGTCCGGTATGGGCCAGATGCCGGACACGGTGGGCATCGACCAAGCCGAGCACCGCTGCACCCTCGAGATCAGCGAGGAGGGAACCGTCGCCACGTCGATCACCACCTACGCCGCCGTCGACTTCGGCGACGGGCACCCCCCGAATCGCCCGGTGGTGTTCCGAGTCGACCACCCGTTCCTGTTCTTCATCCGCGATCGGCAGAGCGGCGCCATTCTCTTCCTCGGCCGCGTCACCCAGCCGGGCTACGAACCCCCCGCCAACGCGCCGGCGGTGCCGCCCCCACCCGGCTACGAGATCCCCCCCAGCCACCTGGGGTACTGAGCGCTGCGGGATCTGGAGCCGCCCGAACCCAGATCCCCACTGAACTCCCGAGCGAACAAGATCACCAGCAAGCGCGCGGCGGGACGGCTGCAGGATCTGGCGGACGTCGAGGTGCTCGACGCACTCGACTCGATTCGGCGGCTGGCGCCACGCTCCCTCTGAGGAAAGCTCGCTCTCCTGAAAGTGCGTGGGCAGCTCGTACCCGTGGGGAGCACACAAAAACAACACGGCCCGCCGAGGCGGGCCGTGTCGGTTTCACGATCGGGGTGA
>JBNLDK010000115.1:0-7047 GCA_050304295.1 Polyangiaceae bacterium | reverse complement strand
GAATGCCCTCGGAGTCCTCGCCGCTTTGCTCGACCTGGACGACATTCGCAACGACAGCGGGTATGGCGACGACTAGGACCCCCACCTGATCGATCGCATTCTCGATGTCGGGCTGCTTGGCGGTCATCCACGCCGTGAACGCGTTCGCAGGAAGCTGCGATAGCTCGCTCGCTGGAACGTCGGCGCTCAAATCGTAGGAGTAGCCCGTGACTTGGACGTAGCGGAACTTCTGCGCAACGATGACGTCTGCCCAAGTGTCCAATTGGCCATTCGGGAGTCCCATGGCAGCGCCGTCGGTCTTGGTGGTGCCGAGCGCCGAGACCACGACGACCCGTTCGGCCACGGTGTGGTCGATCAGGTAGGCGTCCGCGACGTCCGTCAGACTCCCGCCCGTCACCACGACCACGGGCCGAACCGGCTCGGACAGCTGCTCTGAAGTCTCGACGATGAAACGAGCGCCTGCGGAACCGTTGGCCTCGGTGGAGTCGATGTTCCCATCGTCGGGACGGACGAGGGCCGGGCTCTCGCTGGAGACCGGGTCTGGAATGCCCGTCAGGCCGCTGTCGCGAGCGGCGTCGACCATCTCTTGCCACCCCGTCATGTTCGCGTCGAGGTCCGTCCAGGGCCATCCAGCGTTGATGACAATCCCGGCCAGCGGCGAACCGCCCGTGCTCGCAAAGAGCATCGCGTACTCGCCTTGCCAGTTGTCGATCGACCCGTCGTTACACAAGATGATCGGATTGCGCTCGTCGACGGGAAGAAGTCCCCTCGGTTCGTCCGAGCCCGCATCCAACGTGCCACCACATGCAGCCGCCGTGAGCGGAAGAACGACGTGCATGATGACCGCACATGTCGAGACTTCTCGACGAGAGGCAAACGTTACGAGAGTCACTTCAGGATTCCCGGAGCGAGGCTAGCAGACTATCCGTTCACACGCAGTTGGCCTGGCTAGAGTGGGCCCTCACGCACCTCACCGCGCGTCGAACGGAAGACAGTTCGACAACTTCCCGCGACTCGTGACAATATGCCTTTGGGGAGCTTTGGTGACAGGCAACCCCCGCTGCTGACGGTCTCGTGACACTCGATCACGCCCCTTGCCCCTCGATGACATCGAGAACCTGCCGCGCCTTCACGCGGCGGCGGTACGGGATGACCACGAGCCCGTCCGGGAGCCCTTCGAGGCCGCAGGCCTTGGTCTCGTCCACGCAGACGATGACGTTCTCGAGCCCTGCCCCGCCGAGCGCCTCGCGCTTGTCGCGGAGATACGCCTCCGTCCAGAACCCAACGATCTCCAGATACCAGCGACGCCGCTCGTCACGCCGGTGCACGATCTCGAAGTCGGGAAAGAACAGCCCTCGCTGGGTTGGCAACGCGGCGGGCTCGCGGGTGAGCTCCCAGTGCTTCGCCAGTCGCGCGAAATCGCGGGCGAAGCGGGCCTCCACCGAGCTGTCGAACCGGTCGAGCTCGCGACCGGCCTCGATGGGATCGCCCTTGGTGACGACCAACTCGGCGTTCCGAATCGACCCGTCAGCGTTCTCTGCATTCTCGACGACGCACTCGGCCGCGAGCTGAAAATCGCGGCACCAGGCGAGCCGCGGCAGGAGCGACGCGAGCGCTCGACCGTAGACCAGTGTGCGTCGAAAGAGCGAGTACGGACCGGACAGCTGCATCGTCAGCTGGTCTCCCTGAAGCTCGAACACGCACAGTAGGCCGACGATCTTCGCGTGGCGCACCAGCGCACGAACGTTGCCGTGCGCGGCGATGCGCACCTGGCTCGCTCGTTGGAGGAAGCTGGCAACGTGCTCCGAGTTCACGCGCGCGGCAAGCACCGCTGGCCCCATCGTCTCGCTGAGCGGAAGCACGACCCGTTCACCCGGCAGATCCGCGAACAGCAACGCCTCGACCTCGGCGGGAGCGATGCCGAGCTCTCGCGAGGTTTCGGCGAGGGCCGCGTCGCGATCGTCGCGCGCTGCCCGTCGAAAGAGCGCCGCGCGGATCCGGCGCGGTGCCACCGGGGACACGACGCGGTCGGTCGTCAGGCGTTCGAGCAGATGCGCGGCCAGGCGTAGCTTGGCCTCGGGCGCCGGCTCCCCCACCCCACGACCCACTTCCCGCTGAAACTCCCGGCGCCGCAGCCCGACGCTCCGCTCGTGCAGGTCGAGCAGCGCGCGAAGCCAGGGGTAGTCACTAGCCGTCAGGTAGAGCGGCTCCAACCGAGATCCCTCAAGCGTGTACGCATGCAGTGCCTTCGGGAACAAGGCGTTGCCTCCTCTCGTCGGACCGTCGCACCTCACTGGTGTCCGCGGCCACCAGCTCGTAAACCACGGCTCGCTTGCCGGGACCGGGCCGGAGGATGCGCCCAACGCGCTGCACGTGCTCGCGCTCGCCGTGCGTTCCACCCACGACGATAGCCACGTCGGCGTCCGGGACGTCCACTCCCTCGTTGAGCACCCGACTGGAGACGAGCGCTCGGAGCTCCCCGCGGCGGAAGGCGTCGAGCGCCTCCTCGCGCTCCTTGCGAGCGATGTCGCAAGTGATGGGCATCACGAATCGCTCCCGCGCGATCGAGTACGCGCTCTCGTTGTCGCCCGTGAACACCAGCACCTTCGAGGTGCGGTGTCGATCGAGCAGCGCACCGAGCGTCCGGCGCTTGGCCTCGGTGAGGGCCGTCAGCGCACGGGTCGTTCGCCATGCCTCGAGCGCTGCTCTGCCCTCGACGGACCGCGACGCCGCCGAGACGAAATCTGCCCACGTACCGAAGGGCATAAGCCGGCGAAACTGGCGATAGGCCCGCCGAAAGATCTCGATCTCGCGGTCGTACACCAGCCGTTCGGCTGGCGTGAGCGCGAGGCGAAGCACAACGACGTCGAAATCGGAAAGCCACCTTCCCGCCAGATCCGCCACCGAGACGTCGAACACGACAGGTCCGATCAACCGATTCACCCGCTCCGCGGCTTCCGCCTCCGGTGGCGTGGCAGTCAGGCCGAGCCGGTAGGACGCGGCACACAGCTCCAGCGCCTCACCTCGGGCTGGCCCCCCGAAATGGTGAGCCTCGTCGACGACGAGAAGCTGAAAGCGGTCCCCCCAGCGCGACGCGTGGCGGTACGCCGACTCGTAGGTACACACGGTGATGGTCTCAACACGACGCGCGCCGTCCCCAAAGACGCCAACGCGCCCGGAATAGAACTTGCCAAGCTCCTCACACCACTGGTGAAGCAGCACCCGGGTCGGCACGAGGCACAGCGTTGGCACGCCGAGCGTAGCCATAGCCGCGATCGCCGTTCTCGTCTTCCCGCTCCCCGTCGGCATGACCAGCGTCCCCCAGCGTCCCGAGCACTCCCAAGCCAGGAGCGCCGCCTGCTGGTATGGGCGGAGCTCGGGCAATCGCCACGGTGCGGCGGGAGTCGCTGCCCAACCGCTACTGATCCGATCCGCAAGCGCTAGGCCTCGGTCGCGGATCGCTTTCGAGAGCTCCGCGTAGCACCAGGCTGGTGCTCGATACTCACCAACGCGCGGATCCCAGAGGACTCCGGGTAGCGTCGCGGTGGCGTCAGGCGCCTCGCTGCCTCCGTCGGGTCGTACGAGGAGGGTTCCGCGATCGAACGAAAGGCTCATGGATCGCGCACTCCGCTGGGTCGCATGACCACGCGGACAAGCACACCTCGTGCCACCGTTCGCTCGGCCCGTGCCCGCGAGATCATTGCGTCGTCCCGCAGTTCGTCACCTGGCGGCCATCGGCATCGCCAGGCGATGGCCAGGTAGCTCGTCAGCCTGCGCCACGTGACCGGTGCTCGGCCCAAGACCACGTCTTCGGGTACCAGACCTCCTCGACCTCGCTAGCAAGTACTGGGTCGAGGAGGCGCCGCGCCGCATCGGTGACTTCGTCCAGCGTCGTCCAGACAAGGTCATCCTCGCGCGTCATTGTGGCGTAGGGCGCCTCCCAAGCTGACGGCGGCTCCGGCAGTCCGGTTGGTAACGGGTGGGTCTTCCGAAACGAGAACGTTCGTTCGAGTGCTTCCCGCAGCGTCCTGGCCTCGATGCTCCTCACGCGTGAGGCGAAGCTCGAGAACAAGCCCGCCTTTGAGAATCATCGCGTCTGCAAGCTCCGCCACGAGGCGAGCGAGGAAGCGGTCGAAAACGAGCAGCTGACGCTTGCGAGCAAACTCGGGGCCCGTCTTCGTCGAAGAACGCAGTCGCTGCTCGAGAGCTTGGCGTGACTGGTCTCGTCTACTTCGACAACATCCGGACGGAGTAGTAGTTGGCAACCGAACTCGACTCAGCCATCTTTGCCTGACCGGCGAACAGTCCAGGACGACGTTGTGGGGTCCCAGTCTGCCTCGACTTCGCCAACGAGGACGGGGTCGAGGAATCGTCGCGCGGCATCGGCGACGTCGTCCAGCGTGGCCCAGGCAAGATCATCCTCGCGCGCCATTGCGGCATAGGGCGCTGTCCACTCCAGCGGCGGATCGGGCAGCGCGGTTGGCAGCGGGTGCGTCTTGCGAAACGAGAACGTCCGTTCGAGCGCTTCCCGCAGCTCCGTGGCGTCGAGGCTCCCCACGCTGGCAAGCAGTGCAATGTCGGGAAGGTCCTTCACACGCGAGTTCGGGCGCTGGCGCGGCATCGTGTAGGCGTGGAGCTTCTCGGCGATGTGGGTCTCGACGGGGTAGAGCCTGAGCGTTGGCGGCGACACGCCCGCGAACGCCAGCGTGTCGCTCGCACTGACAACTTCGGGCTCGCCGAGAAGCGGATCTCCGAAGGCCACGTCCAGACCGAATGGCTGTCCGTAGATCTTGCCGGCCAGTCTGCACTCGACGCGAAAACGAAGTCCATCGTACTGCATCCCGTCGTTCTGGATCTCGGGGTGCTCCTGATCGGAAGCAACCTCGAAGGTCATGAAGTCGCCGACGTCGCGGCGCGCGGCGGCCTGCAGCCGTTCGAGGAGGTCGTGCGGTGAACGCGAGAGACGGAGGTCGATGTCCTTGGTGGTGCGGGCACGCGCGAGCCGAAGCTCGAGGACGAGACCACCTTTGAGAATCATTGCGTCTCCGAATTCGGCCACGAGTCGAGCGAGGAATCGGTCGAAGACGAGAAGCTGACGCTTGCGCGCGAACTCGGGTCCCGTCTTCGTCGATGAACGCAGACGTTGCTCGAGAGCTTGCTTGAACGCAGCGGGTGATGCGTAGGTTCGCATCGTCAAGCGGCGAGACCTCCGAACGGGGCAAGAGCCTTGGCAACGGGCTCGAGCTCATTGCGTGTGGCAAGACCACGCCGGAGCGTCTGCTGCGCCGCCTGCCGCAGCAGCTCCGGAGAGAGGCCATCGCGAGCGCAGTCGTTCAGCGATCGGCTGGCACTCGTCGCTGGAACGGGTCCGAACCACGCGCGCTCGTCGTCCGACACGTCGGCATGATGGAGCACGACACCAGCGGGTACGCGGAAGCGCCGGCCTCGCCAGGCGCTCGGCAGCGTCAGGTGCGTGGTTGCGGGGAGAACGTCGGACAGGCCATGCAGGGCCAGCGCCGTCTGGTGGGAGAACACGCCTTGAAGGTCAGACCAGAGCCAATCGACGACCAGCTCTTCGTGCTCCCCCGCTGGGAAGTGAACGAGTCGGTAGATGCCTCTTCGCGTTCGCTCGATGCGGCCACCGTGGAGGTGCTTGTTCAGCAGCTGCGGCGAGTAGCCCGCATCCGCCGCTTGGCTCGTCGTGAAGTAGCCTTCCTGGGCTGCAGCCGTCTCGAAGAGGCGGTCCCAGCTGGGTCCATCTGACACGCACAGAACTTAACCCTGGGTTTAGTTTCGTGCAAACGGCCAGGAGGGCCCACAAGCCGAGATTCGAACCCAAAAAGCACCACTTGGTACCCTACAACACCCCGAAATCGACACCTCGAGAGGGACCAAGTGGTACTCAAGGTGGTACTCAAACGAAAAAGGCCCGGTTGTGAAACCGAGCCTTTCCGAATACTTAGCTTGAGCGGGAGAAGAGATTCGAACTCTCGACGTCGACCTTGGCAAGCCGTTCGGACGCCGTTTCCCGCCGTTACTAGCCGTTACAACTGACCGGGATCACCAGTTCTGGCGTTACTCGGACGATCCAGAAGTTACGCTAGATGGTACTCGAAGTGGTGCTCGGGGTGACGGAGTACCAGTTCGGCGTGGTTCAAATCGCGAGAGCGATGTGGTGGCTGGGACTTGGTGCGAGCGAGAGATACTGACCGCTGAGGGACACGCACGTTTCACGGCCGTTGGATTGTCGAAGCAAGGCCACCACACCACGACACTCAACTGGGCCGCCATGGGGTTCTAGGTAACTTGCCCTCCGTCCGGGGAGCGCCTTCTGGAATCTGCTCGTGGAGGGGTCGTCGAGCTTCGCGATGGGTTCGAGTCCTGGCCGCTCGGGAAAGCGGGGGTGAGCGGCTCAGATGTGGGAGGCCGGACGGTCGACAAGCGACGAGACCCAAGGAGAGACGGAACAGAGCGAGTCCTACGCGGTATGAGCGCACGAAGGGGCAGCGTATCGAAGCACGTTCGAGGAGGCTGTTGCCGGCACGCCTCGCGGGCCAAGCACCTTCGTCACCTGAAACACGACCGAGCTAGGCGCGGGCGCTGACCTCGGCGCATTCGAGCACTGCGGATTCGGTCAGCGCGGGTGATCGGTACTGTAGTGGATCCTACAGATAGGGAACCAGGCACGCGTTCGCCTGGGTCTCGCAATCTTTCATGCACTTCGTGCACGGATCGGTGCAGTACGCGCGCCGTCGTCAGCGGCACCCAACCAGTGATCCACCAGTCGACGCTTTCGTGATCCAGGGTGCCGCGACGTAGGTCACCGTCGCGGCGCCGAAGGGCGGCGCTTTGGTGATCCCCCTGGGGCTCGGGTGGCGGGTTTCTTGGAGCGGTGGGTGGCCCTGGTCCTGCTGTGCGGCATGACTCGAATGTGTTCGGAGTGCCGGGCGCGGTTGGTGCCGGCGGTGACGGCGAAGACGACCTAGCGCGTGTGCGGTCCTAAGTGCCGCAAACGGCGGCGAGCTCGCCTGGCGCGGCGGCGCCGCC
>JBNLDK010000114.1:0-13599 GCA_050304295.1 Polyangiaceae bacterium | reverse complement strand
AAGTGCGAGGGCCAAGGTGATGGAATGACCGAGAGGCGGCCCTCCGTTCGAGGGCCGCCTCAACCATGCGACGATTTCCCGGATCATGCCTGGAAGCCTAGTGCGGGTTGGGCTCCGTGCACTCGTCTGGATACGGTGTTGGCGTCAATGTCAGCGTCGCCGCCATCCCCGGCGGATTCACAAAGACTCGCAGTTCATCGGGCGCGGTCACCAGGTCGACTGTTTCCCACTGGCATGACCGCGGAAAAAGGCAGATCTTCGGCTCGCACGAGACAATTTCGCGGTCCGGCCCGTAGAGCTCTGGCACGCAGCCCGCGGCCACGACGAAGCGAAACATGTCCAGCGTGCCGACGACGAATCCGCGATTGCTGCCACACAGCTCCCCATCCGATGCCTTGGCCAGGACACCCTTGCCCTCGAACTTCGACGTGTCCCCAGACAGGATGCTGTAACCCCCGCTGACATGCTGGCGGCTCTAGGCCCCGAATCGCGCACGTGCCTCGACGTGTAGCGGCCACCCCGCTCGAGCTGAGGCCACGCGTTCAACGCTCGGGATCAGCCGAGCGACTGCGGGCAGATCTGCGCGGTGGCGAGCCTCGACATCCGATTGCTCAACAACGTCCTCTTCGCGCCTGGCGGTGAGCGGAAGCGGCTGCGACGCCGACCTGGACCTCGGACCATGCCACACTCACGGATCGCGCGCGCAGCGGAACCCCATGCCGAACCCGCGTCCGGCCGCGGCCATGCGGAAGTTGCGGTGGGCTGCCCGCTGCGTCGTTTCGAACGACTGCCAGGACCCTCCACGGAGCCCGCGCTCGTAGCTCTGGGTCAGATCGCAGACGTCCGCCCCGCTCGCTTGGTTGCTGTTTGTTTCGCGGAGTCGTAGAACCGCTGTGACGGGAGGAAGAGGATGGAACGCTTGTCCACTGTTTGGGCTGGATATGTGCTGGTCGGCACCGTTGTTGCGCTGGGTGCATGCAGTCGAACTCTCGCGGACCCGCCGAGCGAGGAGCGAGCAACGGGCGGTGCAGCCCGGGTGGACGGCGGTCGAGGCTCGACGTTGCTCCGGGCGGGTGCCGGGGGATTTGCCGGAGCGCCGGCGGCGAATGGTAGCGGTGCGGCTGGAGCGCCAGCCGTGGGTGGTAGCGGGACGGCCGGAGAGGCGCCAGTGGCGGGCGGTGGTGGCAGGGCGAATGCTGCTGGCGCGGCAGGGGCGCCCCCGTCCTCGGACCGGTTCGTTACCGTGTGGCGGACGGATAACGAGGGGATATCGAACGACAATGAGATCGAGCTCCCGCTCGTCGAGGTGGGGACCTACGACTTCGTTGTCCGCTGGGGAGATGGAACGTCAGACCGGATCACCTCCTGGGACAGCGCCGCCAGGCGCCACGCTTACCCTCGAGCAGGGGTCTACACCGTTGAGATCGAAGGACGGATCTCCGGCTGGCATTTCACCGAAGTTTGGGATGAGGAGTCGGGGCGCACCTTCCAGACCTCCGATACGGACCGGCTCATCGAGATAGCGCAGTGGGGAGAGTTCTCTCTGGGGAGCACCGGCCGACAGTTCTATGGTGCCTCCAATCTGGAAATCACGGCAACCGACACGCCTGACCTATCCCCGCCGACGAGCCTGCACGAAACCTTCGGCAGGGTGGGCTTCGCACGCGCGCCCAGCATGGCGTCGTGGGACGTGTCGAGCGTGACCGACATGAGCGGGATGTTCTCCGGAGCCGAAGCCTTCAACCAGGACCTGTCACCCTGGGACGTGTCGAGCGTGACCGACATGAGCGGGATGTTCACCAGAGCCAAAGCCTTCAACCAGGACCTGTCGTCGTGGGATGTATCGAGCGTGACCAACATGAGCGGGATGCTCGGTGCCCCTGCGTTCAACCAGGACCTGTCGTCGTGGGACGTGTCGCGCGTGACCGATATGCACCTGATGTTCAACGGCGCGGACGCGTTCAACCAGGACCTGTCGTCGTGGGACGTATCGAGCGTGACCGATATGAGCGGGATGTTCGTCCTCACGCGCGCGTTCAACCAGGACCTATCGGGATGGGACGTGTCGGGCGTGGGGGACATGACGGAGATGTTCCGCGGAGCCGTGGCGTTCAACCAGGACCTGTCGTCGTGGGACGTGTCGAGCGTGAGGTACATGTACGAGATGTTCCGCGGAGCCATCGCGTTCGACCAGGACCTATCGGGATGGGACGTGTCGGGCGTGCTCCGCATGAGGGAGATGTTCCGCGGAGCCGTGGCGTTCAACCAGGACCTGTCGTCGTGGGACGTGTCGAGCGTGTCCGACATGAGATGGATGTTCGCCGATGCGCTCACATTTGATCAGGATCTGTCGGGATGGGACGTCGAACTTACTTATGTGGACGGCCTGTTCGAAGGGGTGACCCTCTCCACTAACAACTACGACGCGCTGCTGATTGCCTGGGCGCAGCAGAATGTCCTCGCCTGGGTCGACTTCGATGGCGGACATTCGAGATACAGCGCTGGCGCGGCCGCTGCTGCGCGGCAGTCGCTCATCGACGACCACCTCTGGCACATCACCGATGGGGGTCAGGTCAGGTAGAGTGGAAGCGAGCGCTCAAAGGCGCGGCGTTTCGATCGCGCTCGACGCGATCGTTTTTCGGCGCACGAGCTGGCTGGTCTCCCGCGTTCGGGATGCACAATCAGTCCGAGTTGACGTCCGGTGCTCGGGTAGGCGCTGGGTGCGGCCCGTGATGCGGATGAGCAGACCCTTGTGGACGAGTGGTTCGGCGATGGCACTAGCGGCGGCGGCGTTATGGAAGAGCTTGCCCCACTCCTTGAAGGGCAAGTTCGTGGTGATCCTGGCTGGATCCGTGAGACACGACTGAAGCTCGGGCTCGACCCCGAGCCCGGCACGTCGGCGCGAGAGGTGGCGCGGCGGGCGTCCTGTATCTCGTCATCATCGTCTGTGGAATCGGCAGCGAAGCGTTCGTGCGCGGCAGCCTCTTGGTGCCCGCGGACGCCAACGCCACGGCAGCGAACATCATGGCTGCGGAGGGACTGTTTCGTCTCGGCTTCGTTGGCGATGCGATCATGGCCTTGTGCGACGTGGCGCTGGCAGTGTTGCTGTATGGGCTGCTCAAGCCTGTCAACCCAACCGTGTCGCCGATGGCGATGGTCTTTCGTCTGACCCAGGCCGCGATCCTGGTAGTGAACCTCCTCAACTACCACTCGGCTCTGCTGATCCTCGAGGGGGCAGCCGACGTTCGTTGGGGCCAGCGGCGCCGAAGGAATCCTCTCGGTGGCTTCCTGCCCCAGTCCAGTCCGTGGCGAAGTGAAGGATCAAATCGGGAGCCGAATCTCCACGGTGGTTCCCGAACCCACGGCGCTGTCGATGGCAATGGTACCGCCATGCCGGCGGACGATGCGGCGGGCAATGGGGAGGCCGAGGTGCATGCCGACGCGACGCGTCTGCGTCCCGAGCGAAGGTTCGAAGATGTGGTCGAGCACCTCGGGGGCGATTCCAGGGCCCTGATCCGCGATTCGGACGATCGCCTGGGTGCCCTCCGCGGCGGTGCTGACCTCGACGGTGCCCCTGCCTTGACTGGCCTCGAAAGCGTTGATCAGAACGGTGAGGAACACCTGGTTGAGCTCGCGCGCGCGGCCCTGGACGGGGGGCAGGTCGCCGTACGCTCGCACGACCTCCACGCCGCCGCGCACCGTCTCGCTGATCACCGCGAGGGTCGAGTCGAGTCCGTGTTGCAGGTCGGTGCGCTGGACGTCGGCCGCGTCAAGCTGTGCGAAGTCGATCAGCGAATCGATCAGGTGCTTGATGCGGCCGACCCCTTGCTCACCGACCCGCGCCCCGTCGCGCAGCGCAGATAGGGTCCGCGCGTAGCGGGGATCTTGCCCGATCGAGGCGGCGCACGCCGACGCTTCCACGGCGGCATGCACGCGGTCGGCGCAGCGCTCCGACGTCGAAACGGCTGAAGCGACAGCTCCCAGGGGCGAGTTGATCTCGTGGGCCACCCCCGCCACCACCTGCGCCAAGCCGTCGAGACGGCCGTCGGCGAGCAACTCCACCTGCTGCTCTCGGATGCGCCCGTTCTCCGCCTCGGCGGCGACGGCCTCTCGGATCAGCGCGCGCGCCCACCGCGCCATCACGGCGAGGAAGACCCCCGCCAGGATCAGCGCCACACCGTTCCAAACCAGATAGACGGGCTGGACGGCACCTTCGAGGTAGGTCTCGAGGCGGCTCGTCGTGAACAGGGTCCGGGTGTCGCGAGCCGCGTAGAGAAGGAACGCCATCTTCGCGCTGGCCGCGGACAGCGCGATGAGGATCGGGTACAGCGGACGCAGCGCCAGCATGTTGATGGCGAGCACGACTGCCACCACGTAGGCCATTTCCGACTTGGCGAGGAACGCCGGCGGGGCGCCTTGAGCGCGCGCTGCGAGGTACCACGCGATGGGCGTCATCCAGATCACGACGGCGTCGAACACGACACCGGCAAGCCCCGCCGCTGCCAGATTCCGTCGCCGTCGCGTCTGCGCGAGCGCCCACCCGACGAGCGCTCCGCCGACGATGGTCTCGCCGACCGTGATGGCCAGGTCGATCCACGTCGAGTAGGTGAACAGCACGCCGATCCCGCTGAGAACGATGAATGCGAGGCGCGCCCGCATCGACCAAGCGATGCCCCGTGCCTCGTGTTCGCGGAGCACGGCGGCAACCCGGGTGCTGGCCGCGGGGAATGCCGAATCGATCACCACGCGCACGGACGATACTCTACGTCCAGGTGTTGTACGAGTGCGAAGCGGCTCCCGGCGTGCGGCCGCTGCGGGTCTATTGCTCGAAGCAGTACAGGTGCGCTGGGACGTTGCAGTCCTGGGTGGTGGCCGAGGTCCAGTCAGTGGTCGAGATCTGGCCCACGACTCCCGTTCCGGTCGTGGACTGCCACCTGCTGCAGTGCTCCGACTGGCTGTTGCCGGCTCCGTCCGTACCCGTCCAAACCATCTCTTCGTAGTCGACTCGCGCGCCCGTCTCGTCGACGTTGATCGGGTAGTCGAGGCCTTCGACGAACGATTCCCACGACCAGGAGACGCCGTACCCATCCATGCCCACGTAACCGCCTTCGGCTGGGTCGAACGTCGTGGCCGGCGAGCTCTCACCGTCACTCAACCAGGCCTTCCACGCACCCCCGAGATTCGCGTCATCGGCCAGCCCCTGGCAGAGGGCGTCACCCGCGGCAACGCCGCCGAAGTCTCCGGTCACGGTGGTGCTCGTCACGAACACGCGTCGCGCGCCCTCGCCGGGTCCAACGCAGGCTTCCGCGACCAGGCTCTCCCCCGACTCGGGCCAGGAGCTACCCAGCGGATCGCACTCCTCCGCGCAAGGATACGAGCAGTCGTAGTGGTAGATCTCCTCCCAACTGTCTTCACACAGCACGTGCTCGTGCCATGCCAGGTGGGCGACGTTGCCTTCGCACCAGAACTCGACTCCGCACTGGAAGTAGGGGACCTCCGAGCAGTCGCTCGAGTAGCTCGGGGGGGAACAGTCGTGCCCGCCGGTGCCACCTGTCTGGACGCCACCTGTCGCGACGCCCGCCGTGCCACCACTCTCGGTTCCCCCGGCAGGTTCGCCGCCCGCACCGCCTGGCAACTCGCCACCCGTGGTCTTGTCACCGCCCGTGGCCTCGTCACCACCCGTGGCCTCGTCACCGCCCGTGGCCTCGTCACCGCCCGTGGCCTCGTCGCCACCGGTGGTCTCGTTGCCACCCGTAGTCTCGTCGCCACCGGTGGCAGTGTCTGAGCCACCGGCTCCGGTCGTGCGGCCACCTGTGCCACTCTTCGTCCCGCCTCCGGAATCGCCCCCCGCCTCGGAGGTGGATTCTCGTCCGCCCACGGACGGCGTGCCGCCGGTGTCCGAGTCGTTGCTGGTTTCCGTGCCATCGGTGTCTCCCGATTGGCAGGCAACGACGCCGGCCGCGCCGATCAGGACGGACAGGAGGATGATCTGGGGCTGTGCCATGGTGTCGATGTCCCTCGGAGGTGACCAGGCGGTCATGCAAACCCCATGCCGTCCTCGCAATCCGCGGTGTTGCGGCGGACGACCAAAGGTTCAGTGCGACGACGCAGACGGATCGGTGGTCGGTATCAGTCCGCGCCGTGCCAGTGCTCGGGCAAGCGCACTCGAGCCCGTCACGGCCCAGCGCTCGTAGAGGGTCAGCGTCGAAGTCGCGTCGGATGGGGCGTTGCCCTCGAGAGAGAAGGCCAGCTCGCGGAGCACCTCGACCAGCTCGGGGAAGGCGTCGGCGAGCTCGGCGAAGAGATCCGTTGCCCGACTTGGGTCCGTGGGATCGCGAGGCGCGTAGGTCCTTCGAGCGCCGTCTTCGCCGAATCAGCGCCGAACCGCGCGCCCACCCTGCCCACGAGCGTACCCGTGCCCTGGCGCCCCACCCTGCGCTCGGCCCGCGCTTGCTCACGCCACCAGGACCAGCTGTTCGGCGAGCTTGCGGCGGATCACCGGGCTCTGGAAGTACGGTGGGTCACGCGCTGGCGCGGTGGGATTCACGGCTCCGGGCGCACCCGGCACGCGGGCACGGTAGGTCTGGCCACATGGCACTTCCGCATCGGGAGCGTTGCGGGATCGGCGCATCGCAAGCCGGGAGGAGGCACCTGCTCCGCGTTGAGGGTAGGATGCGCACGTGGATGAGCGGCGACCGCGACGGTTCCCGGCTTGGAGTCGAGCCGTGCTCGTGGGGCTCGGGTGCTGCGCAGCAGCGTGTGGCGGTGGACCGAGCCTTCAGCCCGGGTCGCCCGCGACGGGGTTGCCCACTTCCGTGCCGCCCGCCACGCGAGGTGCCGAGGTTCGCGAGCTCCGCCACGACCTCGAGAACGGCTTCGTCCTGTGGGAGGTCCGAGCGGCGCCCCTGGTCGAGCACGGGGCGAGCTTCGTCGCCACCTCCGCGCAGGAGCTCGCGCGGCGCTGGCGCCGCTACGAGCTGCCCGATCCGGTCCCTGCCGTGCGCTTCGCGGAGCACGTCGTGCTCGCCTTTGCGGAGTACGAGATGTGCTCCGGGGGCCTCGGCGGCGCCGAGATCGAGTCGCTCCGTCTGTGGAGCGATGGGTACTGGCAGGCCCAGCTCGGTCCCCCTCCGCGGTCGCTCGCGTGCCCGGACTCGCTGGCGCACCCGGTCGCGTTGCTCTACGTGCTGGCCGTCCCTCGCCGCCTGCTCTTCGACACCGAACCCCGACGCATGATCGAGCGCGCCGTGGCGGCGGTCCGCGACGAGCCACCAACCGAATGCCGCGCTGACCAGCAGATCCCGGCTGCCGCCCCCGAAACTGCGGCAGGAATCCCCGAAACCGCGACCCATCCCCGGGCCCCCGCCGGGACGACGGTGCTCGCGGTGCCGCGCCGCCGTGGCGTCTATCTTCGCGCCCTGCGCGATGGGACCCAGGTGTTCCTGGTGCGTCATGCCGACGACACCCTCGATCTGTTCGCGACCGACATCGCCATCCCCGCGCAGGAGCTCGGGGGCATGGTGTGGAAGCGCCGGCGCATCGGTATCGAGTGGGACTGCCCGAACCGACGCTTCTACGCTCTGGTTCTGGGCAGCTTCGACGAGTTTGGCAAGCCGGTGATGACGGGGTCGCGCCTGCACCTCGACGCCTACGACTTCACGGTCCTCGACGACACCACCATCACGGTCCGCCCCGAGACCCGGCACCCGAGCGAAGCCACGGGCCCAATCGTGCTCCGGGGGCCCGGGCTCCCCGGTCCGCGTCTCACCCCCTACCGGGACCTGCCGGCGACAACGGTGAAGGAAGCGCGGGAGCTCCCGCCGGGAACGCGCGTTCGAGTCCAGGCCAAGTGCCTGCTCGGCGACGGGGGCGCGCACCTCTGTGACGAGTTCCCGCCCGCGGGCTCCCCGGTGTGCCCGGGTGGCGGCACCCCCGTTCGTGACGTGAGCACCTGGGGGCGCCCCCTTGCCATCTCGGGCACCTTCTCGGCGCGCACGACCTCCAGCGGGTTCGAGGATCTCGTGTGGCTCTCGCCACCCCTGTGGGAAGTGCGCACGCGGCGCTCGCGGCGACGCCCGTTGACCGTGCGCGGTGGAGCGTCCGGTGTCGCGGGCCACGCCAACCAGAGCGCGGGCCTGGGGGGCGAACTCTGGATCACCTTCGGCAGTACCCGCGACTGGCCGCTGCCCGATGCCTCGCTCACGCGCAAGCTGTCACACGCGCTGCTCGGCGACGGCGTCGGGCTCGGGCTCGAGGGGCGGTGGCTAGCCGATCCGTCGCGGCAGGAGCCCGCGCTATGGCTCGGCGCCCAGCCACGGCTCGAGTCAGGCAACGCCTCCCGCCGGTGGATCACACCGAGCCCCGTCGGGGTCCTCGTGCCCGAGCTCGGGGTGGCCGTCGCGGACTCGGACGCCGTGCCCTACGTCGGATGGACGCTTCCCATCGAGTGGCGCGCGGTCTCACCGCTCCTCCGCCGTCGTCCGTTCCGCCTCGGCGACGTCGTCGGACTGCGCGCCAGCGCCTTCGGTCACCTCCCGCTACGCGAAGGGAGTGTAGAGCCGACACTGGGGCTCACCCTCGGTCTCGAGTACGCCACGTTCTAGATGCACTCGCTGGACCTGTTCCCACGCCAGGGGGATCGAGGGCCGGTAGTCGATGCCACTGGCTACAACGCAGGGCTCGGGGGTGGGATCCTCCGTTGACGTCCAGGCGTACGGAATCGGGGATGCCCAGATGTGACCCGTTCCGTCGGGGTCACCCAGGTGCCGGATGGAACCCCTGAGCACCACTGAGCGCCAAACACGACCACGGAGCGCCAAGCACGGCAGGGCGGTCGCGTCGTCAAAACCATGGGGGGACGGGCGTTGATGAATTACCCATGGAGCCCGCTGGCCCGGCCTGGTAGTCGAGCACAGCGCGCCCCCTTCATGGCGCGCGGGGAGTGAAGAATGCGGAAGCTGTGGATGCGCGGTGCGCTCGGGGTGTGGGCAATGGCAGCGGTCAGCGCCTGTGGTGCGGAGGCGCCCGAGGCGGCGGCCGGACCGGCAGGGATCTCCGGGGTCGTGGTGCTCTCGGCCAGATCGGAGCTCCAGAACTGCTCCATCGGCCAGCGGGGCACGGTGTACTACCTGGAGCGCAGCGACGAGTTCGTCTACTGCGATGGTGAGGAGCACCAGACGATCGATCTGCACGGGCTGGACGGCTCCGACGGCGTGGATGGCGCGGATGGCGTCGGCTGGGTGGTGACCGTATCCGAACGGGCGACGAGCTGCGCGGCGGGCGGCGTCACCATCAGCGCTGGTCCCGACAGGGACGGCGACGGAGCGTTCGACGTCGTGACGTCGAGCGTGGTCGTGTGCCACGGGGAGCGCGGTCCGGCGGGCGAGGACGGCGAAGACGGCGCGGAAGGGGCGCAGGGCGCACCCGGCACCCCGGGCGAGGCCGGGAGCTCTTGCACGGTGACCGATGACGGTGCCGGGACCAAGACGATCACCTGCGAAGACGGCACGGTCGCCACGGTGAGCGACGGCGCCGATGGCAGCGACGGTGCCAATGGCGCCGACGGCGAATCGGTAGTCGTCACCGTGGAGCCCGCGGGAGCCAACTGCGAAAGTGGAGGGTTCCGGCTCGAGTCCGCCAGCGGCGTCGGGTACGTGTGCAACGGAGAGGACGGGGCCGATGGAGCCGATGGCGTGGATGGCGCCACTGGGGCGACCGGGCCCGCGGGCCCGGCGGGCCCGCCAGGCCCGGCAGGCGACGGCAGCGCGGCGAGCTGCGGCGGCGATCCCGCGAGCGTGTACGAGGACGTGCCCCTCTCGTACTCGAGCGCTGGCGGCGGCGCGCGCGGCGATACATCGAGCCGGTTCCTCCTCGAGCTTTCCCCGAGCGACTCGGGACCCGACGTGCTTGTCCCACTGGTCGCGGTGGGAGGCGGCAACGCGGTGGCGGATGTCGTGCTGTACACCGACGGGCAGAGCCAACAGAAGCGCCCCGGAGCGTTCGGGTTCCAGGACATCGTCCTGATCGTTCGTCCGACGGCAGCGCTGAGCTCGGGCTCTGCGCTGCGGAGCTGGATCAGCGGCGCCCTGACGCTGCAGGAGTCCTACATCTCGGGCGCGATCGTCGAAGTGGACACCGCCGACTCCAGGGAGAAGGGACGCCTGGAGTTCCAGGACGCGCGGCTGGACGGGCTGGTGCTTCCGGAGTTGAGCGTGGGATGCCGCGACGCGGGGTGGTTGGCGCTGCGGCTGGCACCCACCTACACGATCCAGCAAGCGGCCACCGGCTCCCGAGTCCAGCTGCCCGCACCGCCCTCGAGCAGCTGGATGAACGAACGGTTCACCTTGACCGTTGGCGATCTACCCACCGGTGGCGTCCTGAGCGTGAGCTCGCTTTCGGTCCGGCGCGTCGTCACCGGGACAACCATTGGAGGTGGCCAGTTCACTCAGCAGCAGACAGATAGGTTCGACATCGCAAACCTCACGCTGACCGTGTCTGGACTGGACGCGGCAGACTGGCTCGACTGGGAGCACAGCTTCATCCTGCAAGGCAACGCGAGTGAAGCGAACCACCAGGACGGTCACATCGCTCTGCTCGACGGTCCGGGTTCGGAGTTCCTGGGCTTTGATCTCTGGGGGATGGGGATCCTCGCCTACGCCGACGTGACCGCGCTCACCGAGGACGCACCGGTGAATGCGTTCCAGGTGGAGCTGTACACGCAGGAGGTCGAGGTGCAGCCGTAGGGGTCGGCCTCGCTCGTTCTGCTGGCCATGCACCACTACGTCAGCCACCGAGCCATCGGCTTCAATGGCAGCCCCACGGCTTTGGACGAGGAAGGATACTCGCCATTTGGTGAGTCCATCGATCGGGGGCTCGCCAACTAGTTGCTGCGACCCAGAACGACGCTCCCGTGATCGGGCAGGCTTCCTTCGCGACCCTCGGAGCAGGCCGGGATCTCAAGGGGCGCGGTGGCGAAGGCTTCGCGGATGGCCGGTCGCCTCGATCACGCTCCTCTTGTCCGCCTTTCGAGCGATTGCTGGGTCTTCGCGTCGGTCGCAAAGTATGCTCCTTCAGCTTCCATGACGGCTCGCGACACCAAACCCGCTGGGATTCCGTTGCCGCCACCGGGGCGGGCACGCGCGGTGCGACCGCTTCTGCCCGCCTGGGTGCTGAGTGCCCTGCTCTTGGCGTGGCCCGCTCGGTCGGTCGCGGCCCCCGCTCCGCATGTCCTCATGGTCGACCCTCACACTTCGCAGTGCCTCTTGTACTGGGCTGGTGACGGTCACACTCGATTCCGACTGCCTGCCGGGGAGTGGGTGCGGCTCGACCAGCGACCGCCAGACCAACGCGCCTGCAAGAAAGCCGTGGCTGTGCTCAGGAAGAAAGCTCCGGACCAGGCGAAGCACGTCGAGTACCAGGGTACCCCGTGCGAAACGCTCTTCGGAGCACAGCACCTACTCCAACCGGTGGAGTCCGAGGTTTGCAACGCGTTCGGCTACAACCGCCAGTGCGGGAAACGTTCCGAGCGCCTCGGCGGGGGCTGCGCGGCTTGCTCCACGTCCAGGACGCGCCCCGGCGGGTCGGGGGCTTGGTGCGCGCTACTCGCCCCCCTTGCGCTCGCTTTTCGGCGCCGCCGCGCGCCCGGTACAACAGTTCGCAAGTTCGTTCCGGGTTTGCGCCGGCTCGACACCTGGGGTGAAGGGCCGGTGCAAACCCGGAGAGGCACTCGCCCAAACTGCCCCATCGATCTCGAATCTGCCGCGACAGCCCGGAACGAACCTCCGGGTTGTCGTACAGGATGCGGGTGGCGTCGAGGCCGGTGGGTGTTGGCACTGGCGCTCGTTGGAGGAACGACGTGCGCTTCGTGCCGAACGCCGTGCGAACCGCCCAAGGCGATCTGGGTACCTTTGCCGGATGATCCCTGTCGGCGACCACCAAGCGAGCGCCACCTGCTGTTGGGTCCGGCTGGGGGCTCGACGTGGGCGACCGCCCAGATCGGCATCCAGCACTTCTCCTTGTCCGTGCACGTCCCATCGCCGGGAAGTCCACCGAACACCTTGTCCGGAGCCCACCTGCGCGTCGGGCTTCCGAGCCGGATGGATCCGGACACCGGACGCTATCCCACCGAGCGGGTGGATGGCCGTGAGCTGAGCGTACTCGTCCTGGACCTGCGCCAGTACCGAGACGGTCGCAGCGAGCCAGACACGCAACTCGAATTCCGCCTTCCGCAGTCGGGATCAGAGCAGCGGTTGATCGTGATACCAGGTCGGAGCGGCGAGACGTTGGGTACTCTGGAGGTGCTTGCGGGGGGACGGGGCTTTCGTCTGTTCGACGCCGCTGGTGCATGGGGGGTCGTAGCGCGGCTGCCCCTCGAGAGTTCGCCGAGCATCCAGGGTTCGTCCCTCGACGCAGCGGCCTCGCCAGACGGAGCCCCAAACGAAGTCGTCTTCTCGCAGAGCGTTTCCATCGAATGTGGACGTGGTGCCGACCTTCTCTTCGAGGTGCTGGCGCCGCCAGGCACAGCCCCACTGAACGTGCGCGAAACGGTACAGCCCTAGCGCGACAGCGAGCGGACACTGCCGGACGTGCCCGCGTGCGGCGTCGTCTTCGAGCGAGCGCGCGACGCGGGCGCCGCTGCAAACCTCAGCGCGAACCCTGTTCTCCTGGTCCACCCAGCGACGGAGCATCCGGCAGCATGTGGATGCGTTCGCCGTTGCAGACCGCGCGCCTCGTCCGATGCTCGCCGGAAACCTCGCAGGAGTAGTTGCCAAGGCAGCAGGCCCCCTCGAAGAGTGATCACCCGCGACAGCGGCAATCGTCGACGCTGCAGTCGGGCGGCAAGGGGATCCAAACCCCTTCGGAGCCACCGTCCGGCAGATAACATGACGCAAAGGTCATGCGATCTCGGGCCACCGGGGGGCAGTCAGCGCGACCGAGCGCCCTCTGCACGGCGATCTTCTTCACACTGATCGAGAGAGCGAAGCCCTGCGGCGTCGGCCCCCACATGGACGTTCTGCACTTGGCGCGGAACAGACGCGCTGGCAGTCTCTTCGCATGAACGCTCGCGAGGCAGTCCTGATCGTGACGGGTGGTGGACGTGGCATCGGGGCAGCCACGGCGGTGTTGGCCGCTCAGCGGGGCTTCGACGTCGTGGTGGGCTACCGGAGCGACGCAAAGGCCGCCGAGGGCACGGCAAGACTCGTGCGCCAACACGGCCGTCGGGCGGTCACCGTTGCGGTCGAGGTCCGCGATCCGGACTCGGTCGCCACCCTGTTCGAGACCGCAGACCGCGAGCTTGGAACACCCACCGCTCTGGTCAACAGTGCTGGGATCACCGGGCGCGCCGCATCGATTGCTGACTCGGATCCCGACGTGATGCGAGATGTGCTCGACACCAACGTACTCGGGACACTGCTCTGTTGTCGCGAGGCCGCCCGCCGCATGGCAACGAGTCGCGGCGGGGCCGGAGGGGCCATCGTCAACGTATCGTCCGGCGCGGCAACGCTGGGCAGTCCCGGCGAGTACGTGTGGTATGCCGCCAGCAAGGGCGCCGTCGATAGCCTGACGGTGGGCCTCGCCCAGGAGCTTGCCGACGACGGC
>JBNLDK010000113.1:0-72658 GCA_050304295.1 Polyangiaceae bacterium | reverse complement strand
GCGCCCCTGCACCCGCATCGCCGACACGTTGAGGACATCGTGCACGCAGACGTCGAGATGCACCTCACCGTGCTCCCGCCGCTCGCGGGACAGCAGGCGGAGCTCGTTCAGCACCGCCGCCGCTCGTGCGGTGCTGTCGCGGACGGCGTGCAGCGTCTTGACGACGTCCGATTCGAGCGCTTCCGGCTCGAAGAGGATCGCATCCAGCCCCATGATGGCGGCGCCGAGCGGGTTGGCGGGCTCGTGGCCGACGGCGCCCGCGAGCTGCCCGATCGAAGCGAGTTGCTGGGCGCGAGCGAGCTCCTGCTCGGCGCTGCCCGCGCGCTCGGCTGCCTCGACCTGCTCGTGCACGTCGCGCGTGATCGCGATGATCTGTTCGACCCCCGTCCCCGTCGAGCGCGACTGGCTCCGGGTTTCGACCCACCGGAACGACTGGTCCGCACAGCGGAAGCGATAGCGGACGCGCCCTTCCCGATCGGGACCGTGAGCCGCGTGGTCCGCGGCGATGCGGTCCATGTCGTCGGGGTGAAAGAACTCGTATGCGTTGTGACCCTTCAGCTGGTCGATCTCGTAGCCGAACAGGCGCTTGCAGCTTGGCGAGACGAAGAGGTAGTCGCCACTGGCCGAGTGGATGCTGATCAGATCGCTGCCGTAGCTGGCCACCAGTTCGTAGGCACGCATGCCGACGGGTCGCTCGCCGCTCGGGGCGGGCAGCGAACCGCGGCTCAATCCGAGAGCTTGTTCCAGCTCGGCCAGCTCTTGGTAGAGCTCACCCAGGCGTCGCAGCCCCTCGGCACGTTCCATGGCTGCCGAGGATACGACCGCCGGGCCCCGAATCGAAGCGAAACCGGCGGGTGGCGCCCGGAAGTCGCGGGGACTGGACTTGCGCGGGTGCCGAGGGTGGGCTTTGCTTGGCGCCTCATGTCGGCCCGAGCAGAAGAGCAGGCGCTGATCGCCGCCGCCAAGACCGGTGACGAGCAGGCGATCCTGGAGCTGGTGGATCGCTATCAGGGGGCGGTCTACCGCTTCGGCAAGCGAATGTGTCCCAGTGAGCAGGACGCCGAGGACGCGGTCCAGGAAACGCTGCTCACGGCGGTGCAGAAGCTGGACGATTTTCGTGGCGAGGCCTCCTTCACGAGCTGGCTGTTCACGATCGTGCGCAGTCGTTGCAGTCGCAAGCATCGCGCGGCGGCCCGCGCACCCGTGATCGAGCCGATCGAGATGATCGACGAACGACCGCACCCCGACGAGCTGGTCAACCAGCAGCAGCTCCGGTCGGGACTCGAGGCTGCGCTGGCGACGATCGAGCCCATGTACCGCGAGGTGCTGCTGATGCGCGATGTGGAGGGGCTGACTGCTCCCGAGGTGGCGGCCACGCTCGACCTCAGCGTGGCCGCGGTGAAGAGCCGGTTGCATCGCGCGCGGGGTATGCTCCGGGAACGGGTCGAGAAGATGTTCGACCGGCCCCCGCCGCGCCCGAAGATCCCGCTGGCTCCCGGCCAGGAGCTGGGCGAGGTCCTCTCTGCCTACCTCGAGGGGGACCTGACCCGACAGCAGTGTGCCGAGCTTGAAGCGCACCTCGGGGAGTCCCCCGAGTGCCAGGGTGCGTGCGATCTGCTGCGACGCATCCTCGGCGAGTGCCGCTCCTGCCAGCGCGACAAGCCCCCGGAAAGATTGCAGGAATCGATTCGCTCGGCGATTCGCGCGATGGTTGCCTGAGGCTGCGGCAAATTCGCTGAATCCTTCCCCGGTCGCAGCGCCTCTGACAGTCGTAACCGGCCGGGCACAGGACGCCCCCGGAGAGAGAACCCCAGGAGGCTATGATGGCTACCGTCGAGATCACTACCGACAACTTCCAGGAAACCGTCGAGAAGAAGGGCATCGTTTTGCTCGATTGGTGGGCGCCCTGGTGTGGTCCGTGTCGCGCTTTCGGCCCCATCTACGAGCGGGTGGCCAAGAAGCATCCCGGCATCACCTTCGGCAAGGTGAACACCGAGGCGGAACCGGGACTCGCCATGCAGTTCCAGATCAACTCGATTCCCACGCTGATGGTCATTCGCGACAAGACGTTGCTCTTCGCGCAGCCTGGCATGCTCCCCGAGCGAGCCCTCGAGGATCTCATCGCTCAGGCGGAGAAGCTCGACATGGACGAGGTGAAAGAGAAGCTGTCGAACAAGGCGACAGCGGTAGCGAGCTGAGTCTTCCGGTCCCCACCGCGCTGCCGCGCGCCTCCGACGAGCCCGGTGGGGACTGACTTCGTGGTTCGGGGGTCCAGTGATTGCGCACCGATGACGCTCGCGGCAATGTCGAAGCCCTTGCCATTGCACCTGCCGACATTTCGCCCTGCACCGACCCTGCGGGATGGCGTCGGGAGAACCGTCGCGTACCTGAGGTTGTCGCTCACTCGCGCCTGCGGCATGCGCTGCCGATATTGCCGGCCCGAGGTGGTCGCGCATCCTGCGGACGAGCTGCTCACCGTCGGGGAGCTGGAATCGCTGGCGCTCCATCTCGTCCGGCGCTTCGGACTGCGGAAGATCCGCCTCACTGGAGGCGAGCCTACCGCGCGTCGGGACTTGCTCACGATTGTCGAGTCACTGGCTCGCATCGATGGCCTGCGCGAGCTGACCATGACCACCAACGGGCTGACGCTGGCTCGCGCGGCGCGCGACCTCCGTGCGGCGGGGATCCAGCGTGTCAACGTCAGTATTGACTCGCTCGATCCCGAGCGCTTTCGGTATCTGACGGGTGTGGACGGGTTGCACCGCGTGATCGCGGGTATCGACGCGGCGATGGCCGCGGATCTGGCGCCCAAGCTGAACACCGTTGTCATGCGGGGACACAACGATGTCGAGGTGGGCGAGTTGCTGCTGTTTGCGCTCCACCGCGGACTCGAGATCCGGTTCATCGAGCTGATGCCGATGGGGCCGCTAGCGTCTCGCTTCGACGACTGGTACGTGCCCGGTGAGGAGGTCCGGGAGCGTTTGCAGCGAGTGGTCGCTTCCTGGACCCCACTGCCCTATCACGGAGCCGCGGCACGCCGCCACGCGGTGCGGCTCTTCGACGGGACGTCGGGCACCGTGGGGTTCGTCACCCCGATGAGCCACCACTTCTGCGGCGACTGCCACCGCCTCCGGATCACGGGAGACGGAGCGCTCTACCCCTGTCTGATGGGCCCACCCGCTGGCAGCGTGCGGGAAGCGTTGCGTCCGGCGCTCGATAGTGTTCGTCTCGAGCGCATCCTCGGCGCTGGACTGGCTGGGAAACCGGCCCATCACTCCAGTCGGGGCTACGGCGTGATGACCGACATTGGAGGCTGACTCATGGCAGACGAACAGGATCGTGGGCCCGAACCCCCGAAGACGTTCAAGGCATTCGTCCGGAGGTTTCCCGCCCTCGGTGAGGCCCACGAGCAGATCGCCCAGGCGGTTGACGGCCTGGGCCCCCTCGACGCGAAGACCCGCGCGCTGATCAAGATCGGGATCTGCCTCGGCGGTGGGCTGGAGTCCGCGCTGCGCAGTCACGTGCGCCGCGCGTTGCAGGCCGGTGCCACCGAGGAAGAGATCGAGCAGGCGCTGATGCTGGGCATGAACACGATCGGCTTCCCGCGCACCGTTGCCGGGTGGAGCTGGGCGCAGGTGCAGTTCGAGCGCGACCGGCGGGAGCGCGAAGGCGGTTGAGCGTCGTCGACGTGCGGCTGGTGGATGGGCCACTGCCGCCAGCGGGGCCCTGGGGTCCAGCTGGTGCCGGCGCTGTCCTGATCTTCGAGGGCGTGGTGCGACCCCAAGAACAGGAGCAGCCCCTGCGAGCGCTGATCTACGAGGACTATGAACCGATGTCCTCGCGGGAGCTCCTCCGCTTGGCGCGGGACGTGACCGACCGTCACGGCCTGCTCGCCATCGATGTTGCGCACAGTCGCGGTCGCGTGCCTGTTGGCGCGACGTCCTTCCGGTTGCGGGTGGCGGCGGCACACCGCAAGCCGGCCATCTTGGCGGTGGACGAGCTGATCGATCGGTTGAAGGCCGACGTCCCTCTCTGGAAGGTTCCGGAGTGGCCCGATGGAAGCCGGGGCGCCCAGCCATGACGGCAGAGGATCCCAGGCAGGCACGGGACAGGCTGCTCGCGCGACTGCGCCCCGTCGCGAGGGAACAGGTACTGCTCGGCGAAGCGGCCGGTCGCGTGCTGGCCGAGCCCGTCTCGGCTGATCGCGACAGTCCACCGCACGACGTTTCGGCGATGGATGGCTACGCCGTCCGCCTCGCGGATCTGACCCCGGGTCGAGTGCCGGTGGCCGGGGAGATCGCGATGGGGAGTGAGCCACCGGCGCTGCCGCCAGGACAGGCACTGCGCATCATGACGGGAGCCTGTGTGCCACCAGGGACGGAGGCGATCGTCGTGCGCGAACACGTGCGGGAGGCGGCCGATTCCTTCGTGCTGCAGGTGCCGAACGACGAGATTCGCCCTGGGCAGCACATCCGACGGCGCGGCGAGAACCTCAGCGCGGGGGCGGAGGTGGTCCCGACCGGCACCACGATCGGTCCCCACGTGGCAGCAGCCCTGGCGGCCTTCGGTGGCGCCCGCCCCTGGGTGCGGCGTCGGGTTCGGGTCGCGGTGGTCGTCACGGGTGATGAGCTACTCGCAGCGGACTCGGCGCCGACCCCGTGGCAGATCCGGGACAGCAACGGGCCCGCGTTGGCGACCTTGCTCGCGGAGTTGCCCGGCGTCGAGACCATCAGTGTGGAGCACGTGCGGGATGACGCGCCGCGCCTCACCGAGAGCCTTGGCGCCGCGCTGGAGCGCGCTGACGCCCTCTTCGTGACCGGGGGCGTGAGCATGGGTGTGCACGATCACGTGCCCGACGCGGTGGTGGCCTGCGGTGGAGAGGTGGTGTTCCACCGCTTGCCGATCCGTCCTGGCAAGCCCGTGCTCGGAGCGGTCGGCCCCCGGGGACAGGCCATCCTGGGATTGCCGGGCAATCCGGTCAGTGTCCTGATCGCCGGGCGGTGGTTTGGAGTGGCCGCGCTGCGGCGGCTTGCCGGTCTCCCCGACGAGCTCGAGGCCTGCGGCCTCGAGCTGTTGAATCCTGGCCCCAAGCGAGTTGGGTTGTGGTGGTTCCGGCCGGTCCGGTGCGAGACTGCGAATCGCGCTGAGGTGGTCGCTTCGCGGGGGTCGGGGGACATGGTCAGCACTGCCCGAAGCGATGGCTTCGTGCTCACCCCGCCACACGCCGAGGGGGTGGGCCCGTGGCCGTTCACTCCCTGGAGCTCGAGCTGGTGAGAGAAGACGATCCGAAACTGACTCACGTGGGGGACGCTGGTGCGCGCATGGTCGATGTCGGCCCCAAGCCGGTGACCCGGCGAAGGGCGGTGGTTGCCGGACGGGTTCGCGTCTCGCCGGCCTTCATCCACGCGGTTCGGACCGCCACGGTGCCCAAGGGCAACGTGCTGGAGGTCGCGCGCATCGCTGGGATCCAGGCCGCCAAGCAGACGGATCGCCTGATCCCGCTGTGCCACTCGTTGCCCCTCGACTTCGTCGACGTTCAGATCGACGTCACGGACGAGGCGGTGCTGATCCGTGCCGAGGTTGCCACGACGGCGCGAACCGGTGTCGAGATGGAGGCATTCACGGCCGTCGCCGTCGCTGCGCTGACCGTCGTCGACATGGGCAAGGCCGTGGACCGGAGTATGGTCATCGACCACATCCGTCTCGTCGAGAAGTCGGGCGGAAGCCGCGGCGACTACCGCGAGGAGCAGCCTTGACCCGCGTGGCCATCCTCACCGTGAGTGACCGGTGCTCGCTCGGAGAACAGATGGATACCTCGGGTCCGGCGCTCGCTGATCTGTGCGTGCGGCGCCTTGGCGCGGCGGTGGTCGAGCGGGCTGTGGTCCCCGACGAGATGGGCGAAATCGAGGCGCAGTTGCGCGCGTGGGTGGGTGCCGGGATCGACCTGGTGCTGACCACGGGAGGGACTGGACTGGGGCCGCGCGACGTCACCCCGGAAGCGACGGCCCAGGTGGTCGAGCGCCCGCATCCTGCGCTGCTCGAGCTGGCTCGAGCGCGGGCGCTGCCGTCGACTCCGAAGTCGTTTCTGTCGCGCGGCGTCGCCGGTGCGGCGGCCCGGACCCTGATCATCAATCTACCAGGCTCGCAGCGGGGTAGCACCGAGACGCTCGAAGCCCTGCTCGACATTCTGCCACACGCGATCGGGATGTTGCACGGGGCGGGACATTGACCGCTCCGTTCGCGACCTACATTCTTGCCGGAGGGAAGAGTCGGCGTTTTGGTAGCGACAAGGCGCTCGCCACCTGGCGTGGAGTCCCCCTCATCCAGCGCCTGGCGCGTCAGCTTGCCCCGGCCAGCAGTGCGGTCGTGGCGGTGGCCGAGCGCGCTGACAAGTACACGGATCTCGGGCTTCCGACGATCGGCGATCGAGTTCCCAACCGTGGACCTCTGGGGGGACTGCTCACGGTGTTCGAGCACGCTCCCGAGGACGCGTGGTGTCTCGTGGTCACTTGCGATCAGGTCGTCCTCGAGGCTCACTGGATCGCGGCGCTGGCGGCGAGTCGCGGGACATGCCGCGCGGTCGCTTTTCGTGAGGCAGAGCGCTGGCATCCCTTTCCCGGTTTCTTCCGCGCCTCGCTGCGGAGTGAGGCCAGGGACGCCGTGGCGGCCGAGCGTCTCTCGGTGCAGCGGTTCCTGGATGCCGTCGACGCCTGGGGGGTGCCATTGCCCGATGACTGGCCGCCACTGGTGCAGGCCAACACGCCTGACGACCTCGCGCGGTTCGGGTGAGGCACGAGTGGATCGGTTATCGCGCGGGGTCTGTTCCGGGGGGGACCGATTCGCCCGCCGAGGCAGAGGGCGGCGGAGTAGCGCTGGTCGCCACGTCCGCGGTCTGGGGCGGCGCTGGGGAAACAGGGGTCGGCGGGGGGGACGCTTCGATGGCGGGCGGCGCGTACCCGGTCGAGGTGGCGGGGGGGAGGGTCACGGAGGCATAGAACAACGTTCCCACGGCTCCGACCAGCATTCCAGCTGCCAGCCATAGCAGCATGCTTGGGGCAGTGCGGCGCGATCGCTGCACCGAAACCTCCCAGAACCGCGTTGCCTCGGGGGGCACTGACAGCGTCTCTGGAATCGGGGTTGCCACTGCTTCGTCGACCAGGGTGTCGGCTTCGCGGGACGTGGATTCTCTAACGCCCAGCACGACCGGTGGATACGAGGAGATGGGCGCGATCGCCGTCGGGGAGAGCCAGGTCGCTTGCACCGAGGAGCAGGTCACGTCCTCGGTAACCCCTCGCGCCACTAGCCAGCTGGCGAGCTGTCCGCCGAGTTCCTTCGCGTCACTCCACCGGTGCTCACGCTCCTTGGCGAGTCCACGTCTGATGATCGCCCACAGCACGAGGTCGTCGATGCCATGCTCGGAGAGACTGCGTGGCTCTCCCTCCACCACGGCGCGGAGGACGGCGTGGTGGTTCTTGCCCTCGAACGGCGGCGCGCCCGCAATCATCTCGTAGAGCAGGACCGAAAATGCCCAAAGATCGGTGCGCGCGTCGACGTCGAGCCCGCGCGCCTGCTCTGGTGCCATGTAGACCGGGCTGCCGAGCAGCACTCCTTCCGCGGTCGTGCGTGGGTCCATCCCCTCCTGGACGGAGGCGATGCCAAAGTCGAGGACCTTTGGTTGCCAGCGCCCGGTGGACAGGCGCGCGAGGAAGATGTTGGCCGGCTTCAGGTCCCGGTGCACGATCCCGCACTCGTGGATGACCTGGAGTCCCTCCAGGATCGGGAGAAGCATCTGGACGGCGCGGTTTGGACTGAGCCGGCGACTTTGCCACAACAGGTCGCTCAGCGTTTCGCCATGCAGCAACTCCGTGACCAAGAACGGGGTCTGGTGCTGTGTCTGGCCGGAGTCCAGCACTCGAATCACAGCGGGATGGTCGATCCGTGCCAGCGCCCGCGCTTCCCGCTTCAGTCGTTCTCCAGCGTCCGGTCCGCGGCCGGCACGCAACAGCTTGATGGCGACATGGGCGGCGAGATCGACGTTTTCGGCGATCCAGACCTGGCCCATGCCGCCTTCATCGATTTGGCGGACGAGTCGATACTTCTTTGCAACGACCTGGCCTTCCGAGAACAGGTGGAACCTGCGGGAAGAAGGCGGTCCGGATGCGGCGCTCATCCTGTGCCCCCAGTCTGGTTGGACCGGGTTTTCTATAACTTCAGTCTCCGTTTCCGGCAGCAGAAACGGCCCTCCGCGATCGATTTCTCGATCTGAGGCGAAGTCCGGTTTCGCTGTGAGCGGAATATCCTGTAGTTCGTACGGTGCCGTTCTTCGTCGCCCGCGGCCCACCGGAGGGAGGCGGTGGGCTATACGGACGCCGATGACAGACGCTCACATCTTCCCGATTCAGGTCTACTACGAGGACACCGACCACTCGGGCCTCGTCTATCACGCGAACTATCTCAAGTTCATGGAGCGCGCGCGTGAACACTGGCTTGGGATCGATGTGTTGCTGCGGATGCTGCACGAGGAGGGTCAGGGTTTCGTGGTGTATCGGGTCGACGTCACCTACAAGGAGGGCGCCCAGTTCGGCGACGCGCTCGTCGTGCGGACCACGGGACGATGCGAGGGCGAATACCGGCTGCTGTTGAGCCAGGACATCCTGCGGCCAGGGGCGACCAAGGTGATGGTTGCCGGGAACCTCACCCTGCTGTGCATCGACGCAAACAAGAAGCTCGTGCCCCTGCCAGCCTTCGTCCGCGAGCTGGTCGGCGCCGCAGCGGAGGAATAGTCGTCCTGCACAACGGGCGGAATCCATCGCCGCGGTGGGGTTCGTGCAGGGCAAGAAACCACGACCCCAAGCGTCATCGGACAGGTGAAGCGGCGGGGCCCGGGTCGATCTCGTGGTTGACCCGACCCCAGGCAAACAGATGTCGGTCGCTGACCATGGCCACCCGCAGCTCGGAGAGGCCGCTCGCGTCCAGCTGCCGACGTACTTCGGCGACGGTGAATGCGGCGCACAGCGAGTTGTAGAAGTCCCGCTGCAGGATCGCGGCTTCGCTCGCGGCGTGGAGCTGGACGAGCTCGCGTGCCGCGGTGGGCGATGCCGGACGCGCAAGGTCCATCACGGCGACGGCAGCCCCGGGGACCGCCGCGGCCCGGACTGCGCTCCAGAGTGCCGTGGGGTCGGGAAGATGGTGGAGCAGGCTGTTGCTCAGGATCACCTGGAACTCGCGGTGCCAGTCGAGCTCCTGGATCCGAGCGCAGCGGAGCTCGACCCGGTCCTCGAGCCGCTTTTCGACCAGGTGGATTCGCGCTCGAGCCAGCATCGCCTCCGCGCCGTCGACGGCGACGAAGCGCCAGGTGGGGAACCGGGCTGCCAGGTGCCACACGATGTCTGCAGGGCCGCAGCCCAGGTCCAGAACCTGGGCTGGCGAGGGCAGCGGTCCCAGCCGGGAAGCGAGCTGGTCGCAGAACTGGCCGTTGGGCTCACGGAAGTCGGCCGCCGCGTAGGCTCGCACCTGCTCGGGTTCGTTCATCAGCTCGGGTTCGGGCGTTCGTTCCATGGCAATTCCAAAGTTCTTGCATTCTTACCGTTGGCTCCGCGAATCTTGATAAGTCTTCGGTGCCAATCCTCGCACCGTGTCCGACCGCCGGGCCTACCGCGGCGGGTGGGTGACCTGACTCATGCAAGCTCCTCGCTCCCCGCTTGGCGGACGCTACCGATTCCAGACATCCGTCGACACCGGGGACGCCTCGCCACGGTGGCTGGCAGTGGATGCCGACTCCGGACGGCAAGTCCTCGCCGCGGTGGTCGATGCCGGGGAAGCCGCCCGGTGGGAGGCCCTGAAGGGGGTGGAGCACCTGCATCTGGCTGCCGTGCTGGAGGTGCTGGCGGGTGTGCCGGGGGATGCGATCCCGGGGGGCGCACCACCCGCCCCGTCGGTGGTCGTGGTCAGCGAGTTCGTTCCGGGACGTACGCTCCAAGGGCACCTGCAGAAGGGTCCAATCCACCCATTCAA
Organism: Polyangiaceae bacterium; assembly: GCA_050304295.1. Classification (GTDB taxonomy): domain Bacteria; phylum Myxococcota_A; class Polyangia; order Polyangiales; family Polyangiaceae; genus JAFGBI01. The sequence continues at coordinate 62,644 of JBNLDK010000113.1, read as the reverse complement.
GGCGGTGGCCTGGGTGTTGCGATTGATCGATGCGGTCACGCTGGTTCACCAGCGCGGTGGGATCGTTGGGGCTCTTTCTCCACGCTCGATCGTGGTCGAACCCACCGGCAGGGCGATAGCTCCGGTCCTGGCCACCAACGTGGCTCCCGCCCTGGCCTCCTACTGTTCCCCAGAGCGCCTCGCCGGAGCAGGACCTTCAGCGGATGATGACGTGTGGGCGCTGCACGCGAGCCTCTACGCTGCGCTGACCGGTCAGCCTCCGTTTGCGGGGTCCGCGGACACGTTGTTGCACCAGGTCAAGTCCAGCAAGCCCGCGCCACTCGCCGGCTTCGGAGTGAACGAGCCGCTCCTGCAGCTCGTGCTGGAGCGTGGTCTGAAGCCCAGCGAACAGGCTCGGACCATGGACCTGGAGGCGCTGACTGACGCTCTGGACGCGTGGGAGCGCGGACGCGAGCCGGACCCGGTGAAGCCACGGCCGCCGCGGCAGACGCGCAAGGTCGTGCCGGGGAAGCTGCTGGAGCCGCTGGTGTTCGACTCCTCCACGCTGCCCGATGTGGCGGCTATCGAGTTCCCGGAAGAGCCCTCGCTGTTGGAGGACTCCGCACCCCAGGTGCCGGTTGCGAACCTACTCTCGGAGCAGGGGATCGACGCCACTGCGCCCGTCATTCCCGCCGCGCCCCCACTGCCCATGCTGACCGCCCCGCGAGCGTCCCGCGGTCGAAGTGGACGGACGGGACTACTGCTCGGTGTTGGCGTCCTGCTCGTCGTCGGAGCGGCCGTGGCGGTGGGCCTCGTGCTCCGTGGTGAGCCGTCTGATCCACCGCCATCGCCGGTGACTGCCCCGACCCCGAGCGCCACCCAGTCGACCGCGCCCGAACCGATCACGCCCGCGGCGCACCGGGCCCAGTGTGTCGCGTCGTTCTTCGAAATCGACGTTCTGGAGCGGGAGCAGAACCTCGACTTCGTCTGCTCGACCGACGACTATCGCGAAGTCAGTGCGCGACTGTTCTCCCTCGCTCGACCCGAACGGGAAACGGAAGAACCCGATGCCGGCGCCGCTCCCGATGCGCCCGGGATCGTGGTGACGTCGGAGTCCGATCCCTACGACCTTGCCTGGTACGAGCTGGCCGGCACGGCGATCGTGCGCACGACTTGCTGTCCCGAGGCGCCCCCCATCGAGCTACCGACGACCCAAGGCTGGTGCCAGCAGCTCCAGGGTCAGGTGCGCAGCCTGGCAGACGCGAGTCGCAAACCCGTCGATCTATCCCCCTATGGACGCAAGTTCGATGACGCCGTCCAGTGCCTCTACTCCACGGGGACGAAGCGGCCATACGACTACGAGAAGCCCCCCAGCGAGCAGCAGCAGAGAAACTTCCAGCGCTTCTTGAAGCACGCGGCAGAAAGCGATGCCAAGCGTTCCAAGCTGCGCCGGCTGAAGTGAGGGAGCGGTACGGAGGTGCGGGCGGCCCTCTCGTCTCGCTTCCGGCATCAGGACATCCTTTTTCGCTCGCGCAGGCTACAACCAGGCTCCAAGAGTTGCTAAGACGCCGTCCACCCGCCGGGCGGAGGCCCGCCCCCCGCGAGAGGACCGAGCGAGATGAAAGCCCCCTGGATCAGCTATCGCCCCGAAATCAAAGTCCTGGATGCCACGATCCGTGACGGTGGTCTCATCAACAACCACCAGTTCGATGACGGATTCGTCAAGGCTACCTACGAGGCGTGCGTGCAAGCCGGCATCGACTACATGGAGATCGGGTACAAGGCATCCCGACGCATCTTCGCTCCCGACCAGTTCGGTGCCTGGAAGTTCTGCTCCGAGGACGACCTCCGCCGCATTCTGGGCGACAACGACTCGCCGCTGAAGATCTCGGTGATGGCGGACGCGGGCGGCAAGACGGACTACAAGACCGACATCCTGCCGAAGGATCAGAGCGTCATCGATATGGTGCGCGTTGCTTGCTACATCCACCAGATCCCGGATGCGGTGGATATGATCAAGGATGCCGCCGACAAGGGCTACGAAACCACCTGCAACATCATGGCGATCTCCACCGTGCACGAATCGGAGATCGATGAGGCTCTGCAGATCGTGGCCAAGTCGCCGGCCACTACCGTGGTGGTCGTTGACAGTTTCGGTTCCCTCTATCAGGAGCAGATCCGCAACCTGGTCCAGCAGTACCAGCGGGCGCTGGAAGGAACGGGGAAGGAGATCGGGATCCACGCTCACAACAACCAGCAGCTGGCGTTCGCCAACACCATCGAGTCCATCATCCATGGTGTGAACCGTGTCGATGCGACCTTCGCGGGCATGGGCCGCGGTGCCGGCAACTGCACGATGGAGCTCCTGCTCGGGTTCCTCCGCAATCCGAAGTTCAAGCTGCGGCCCGTTTGGCAGTTCATCCAGGACCGGATCGTCCCCCTGCAGAAGGACATGCAGTGGGGGGCGCTTCCGCCGTACGTGATCACGGGTCAGCTCAACCAGCACCCGCGGTCTGCGATCACGTGGCTCGCGGGAGAGACGCCCGAGAACTGCGCCGATTTCTTCGACAAGTGCCTGGCGGATATCTGACAACGGGCGTGGGCTAGCCAGCCGTGTGTGTCGGAAGCCGTCTTCGGTGTCCTACCAGCATGGCAAGCAGCGCCAGGGCGGCCAGGCCGGCGATGGTCAGCGCGTATCGGAAGAGTGGCTCCGAGTAGCTCAGCACCACTTCGTGCGGACCTGGCTCGACGGCGACGGCCATGACGATCCCGTTGGCCCGAACCAATGGCGCAGGGGTGCCGTCGACCGTGGCTGTCCAGTTCGAGTTGTGCGCCTCATTCACGACTACCCACCCCCCGTCCTGGCTGTCGCAGTGGACTTCGATGAGCTCGCTTCGCTGCCGCCGGTGGCGACAGGCTGCCGGCGGCGAGGGGGCCGCGCCGACCCGCGTCTCGGAATCTGTCTCGACCAGCACGAGCTCGCCTCGCAGCACTTCGGGTTGCGTCAGCTGCGTCAGTGCGGCGTCGAACGAGGGTAGCGCCAGTCCCTTCGGAACGACCCTGGCGTATGGAAGCCGGTCGCGGTTCTGACGAAGCGAGAAGCAGGGCGGGTGGCCTCCTGGCACCTGTGGAAGGGATGCCGGACTCGGGCCAATGACGTAGCCCACCGAGAGCAAGTCGAGGGCGCGCTCGGGTTCACTTGCCAGTGCGTTCCAGACCCGCTCCGATTGACCTGTCGCGAAGGAGGTGTAGGAGCGCGCGTAGTGAACACCGTGCACGATGCCGGTGTTCATCTTCAGCACCCGGTGCTTCCAGGTCGCCATGGTTTCCGGGTCGAAATCGCTCAGGCATCCGGCGATGAGGGGGCCGACCTTGTCGGGTACGAATAGTCGTCGGTCGGAGTCCGGTGCCCCCAGTTCACGCATCCGCTCGACCAGCGGCGGTGGAACGACGTACAGCGCTCCGCGCGTGGTGGGAACGAGGTGCTGATTGGCCAGGGCGAGCTGGAGGACCAGCGCTCCAGCGACGGTCGGTGCTAGCCAGGCAACCATCCGAGGACGTCTCCTCACCAGCGCAACGAAGAGCAGGGTCAGCAGAACGACGCCCAGTTCGGGCAGTAGCGCTGCTTGCAGGCGCTGGGCTGCGGTGGCGGCATCCACGGCGGGACGCTGGTTGTGCAGTAGTGCGATCAGCTGGGGATGGAACAGCAGAACCAGCCCGAGCCCGACCGTGAGCGCGGCGAGCAGCCACCCGAAGAGGCGCGTGGTCTCGTCTCGCGCGCGCTCCAGTTGGTCGGCACCCAGCGCGGCGATCAGCGCCAGACACATGGTGACCAGGGCGAAGAACTTGGCGGGGTAGCGGAAGTATCCTGCCCCCGGGACCAGGGCCTGGTACCAGGCGAACACCGGCGTGTGTCGCCCCAGTGCCAGGAGCGTCGTCAAGAGCAGTAGCCCCAGCGCTGCCCACGCCCATCGTGCTCGCCGTGCTGCTCGGCTGAGCACCGCCAACACGGCGAGCACGATGCTGAGCGAACCGCAGTACAGTGTAGCCACCCATGGCGAAAGCTCTTGCCGATCATGGATGAGGAAGTAGCCCAGGTACGCCGCGTTCTCGTGAGCGTTGCCGAAGATCCCTGGGGCCAACAGCTCCGCGAGCCGGAGCGGATGCAGTGAGAACAGGGAGGTCTCGCCCAGGTTCATTCCCGCCTGGCGCTTGGAATCCATGAGAAACCCCGCTGCTGGCAGGACCGTGGGAAGAGCCAGTCCCACTCCCAGGAGCACGCCAGCGATCGTATGGGCCCAGCGTTGTGGGGTCTGGGGCGACTCGACAGCAAGGAGCGTGACCAGCAGGAGCAAGGTGAACTGCACCCCCTGCGGCTCTCCGGCAAGCAGCTGGCAACCGAGCGCTGCGGCGAACCACGCAGTATGCCACGTGGTGGTCCGCCGGTAGGCGTCGACACCGCGCGCCACGACGAGGGGCATCCACGCGATGGCCAGGAGGTAGACGCCCGAGCTGGTCATGCTGAGCACGTACCCGCTCAGCCCGAACGTCAACGCGCCCACGACTCGGCCTCCGGTTCTCAACCCGAGGACTTGGAGCAGGTGGTACGTGCCGAGTGCCGCCAGAAGCACGTGGACGACGACAAACTGGCTGACGCACCCAGGGGCTGGCAGCAGCAGGAGCAAGTTCAGCGGATAGGCGGTGCCGTTGCCGGGATCGGCCAGAAATGGCATCCCCAGGTTCAGTTCTGGCATCCACTCGGGGAGCGTGCCCGCGAGGAGGCGCTCCCGGAGGTAGATGCGGGAAGGATAGAACCAGGATTGGGCGTCGCGCAGGAAGAACACCCGTCCGAGAAACAGCGCGGGAGCCAGCGCCATGCATGTCACGCAGGCCACCAGCGGAGCCCCCCAGAGCCACTTGGCACCGCGCCACAGGGCCATCTGGATGCGAGGCGTAGCTGGTGCGGTGGGTGTGTCCACTAAGCACGCAGCCAACCCCAGCTTGCCACGTGCTGCAACTTCAAACGGGGGGGATGGCCGGCTTCCTTCGCTCGAGGCTAGCGTTCGGCGCGGAAGGCGCGACACTGGTCTGCAACGAGGGCTGCGAACTGCTGGGCGAGCTGGTGCTGGGGCTCGTCGAACGCCAGGGCGACCTTCTCGCGCCAGGTGCCACGCTCGTCGAACGCGAGAGGCTCGCGGCGCAGGACTCTGCCCGTGATCTCGAGGTGGCGATCATCGCCTCCTGGTGGGTACACACGCAGACGCACCGACTGACCGACAACTAGACGTGCGCGGGTCAGCACGAGAAGCCCTTCGGCTCCCACGTCCTTGGTGATTGCTGGGCTGCTGGCCGCGCCTTCGACCAGCAGTTCTGCCGCCAAGTACACGGTGAGCCGCGTGCTCCCACGATGCTCCCGCTTGGGATTCACGGGGGAGGACCCCACTGCGAGATGACCGGGTGGTTCTCGCGTTCGAGCAGGTCCACGACACTGTCCGGTCCCACCAGATGACCCGCGCCGACGACGACGAAGTAGGTGCGGTCGGACTGCAGGTACCGGCCGATCTCCTTCGTCCAGTTGCGGTTGCGGGTGACGAAGAGCTTGTCGAAGAGCGGTCGCAGGTTGGCGGTACGCAACGGCACTAGGAGCTGCTCGTCAATGGGTTTTGGATCACCCCGTCGCCAGGCCTCGAACACGAGCTGCATGGTCGGCTCGATCTGGTCCAGGTCGTCGAGCGTCTGTTCCAGCATCAGCACCTGGCTTGATTCCGGCATTTGGGTGAACAATCCCACTTGCTCGTCCATCGTCTCCAGGCCGATCACTTCCTTCTGGCCCTGCGCCTGATCGGCGAAGTGCCGGTCGAGGCCCTGCGAGGGGTCGTACCCGAGCTTCTCGAGCCTCGATTGCAGGATTGTCGTGGCGACGAACCATGGCTGAAACTGCTGGAGTGTGCTTGCCGAGAGCAAGCCCCCGGGGGCGTGGCGGCGAAGCTTGTCCATGGTCGCAGCGCTGACGTGGCGCTCGAGAGAGTCGCCCGCGGGGTACCTTGCAGCTCGACTCATCTTCATGGCTGCCGAAATGAGATTGATGCGGGTCAGATCGATTTCCAGGACGAGGACGTCTGCGCTGGCGAAGGCATGTTCGATGCGGGGGTCGAGTGGATACAGATCGGCTCGGGCGACGTGGACGGAACCCAGCAGGTAGACTGTGGCCTGGCCCGCTGTGGTCTTCCACCAGAGCCCTCGGGCCGGGACGTGGGCTGTGGCACTCCCGCTGGGTGCCGGAGTTGTTGGCCGGTTGGGGGTGGTGGATGGGGTGGACGCCGGAGCCGCAGCACTCGCGGTCGCGCGGTCGGGGGAATCACCGCGGCGGCACCCGCTCCCGCTCCCGCTCCAGAGCAGGACGGCCAGGATAGCAAACAGCAACTTCCAGCGTTGGGGACCCGTTATCATTCTGCACCACCCCTATCACGTGGCCGGAGGCGCCGCACGACCCCCAGGGCGCGGGGCCCGGACCGGTCTGCGACTCTGCCCCAACAGCGCTGGACTCCGTGTATTGTCGGTGTGTTACAGTCACGAGTTCGAGGCACAGGAAAGTGAGTCGCCATCCAGACGATTTCCGCGAGGCGGGGCAGGACGACGATCGCACCGCGATTGTGAACTTGGCGGATCTCAAGGGGCCGAGTAGGAGCGTCGCGCGCGACCGACATCTGCTGGTGCGACTGCAGGGTTCGCAGGTGGGGCAGGTCGTCACACTTCACGGCGCGGAGTGGAAGGTGGGGCGGGCGCGCAACGCCGACCTGTGGCTGGGCGACAGCGGCGTGAGCCGCGCTCACGCGCGTTTCGTGTGGGAAGATGGCGGCTACGTCCTCGAGGACCTGGGTTCCGCCAACGGCAGCTACGCCAACGGCAACCAGATTTCGAGAACATCCGTCAATGATGGAGACGTGCTGCAGTTTGGTCCGACGGCGGTATTTCGCTATTCGGTCACTGATGCTGACCAGGAGGCGATGCTGCAGCAGCTCTACGATGCGAGTGTCACGGATTCACTCACGGGGGCCTACAATCGCGAGCATTTCGATACGCGACTGGAGTCCGAGATCTCTTTCTCGCGTCGACACGAGACTCCGCTGAGCTTGCTGCTGCTCGACATCGACTTCTTCAAGAAGGTCAATGACACCTACGGTCATCAGGCGGGGGACGCCGTGCTGGTCGAGATGTCGGCTGCCATCTCGTCAAACCTGCGTGCCGAAGACGTCTTCGCCCGCTACGGAGGCGAGGAATTTGCGGTGATTCTTCGGGGAATCGACATCGAAAACGCCTACCACGTGGGCGAGCGGTTCCGCGCGATCGTGCAGAGCCTGCGCATCGAGTTTGGCGATCGGGTGATTCCCATCACGGTCAGCCTGGGTGCGGCCTCGCTGGTTTGCTGTGGGGCGGAGGCGAGTTCCGAAGCGCTGATCGCGATCGCTGATCGCAGACTCTATGCCGCCAAGCGGGGAGGACGAAACCGGGTCGTCTGGCAAGGCTAGTCTCTGAGGGGTGGGGGAAGCACGGTGTTCTTCAAGCGTGGGAGTCGCAACGAGACCAAGGTCAGGAGACTTCGTGACCGCGCGGCACGGATGCGGGAGAAGGGTCGCCTCGAGGCAGCGGCCGAGTGCTACGAGGAACTCGAAGCGCTGGAGCCCAGCGACGCGGACTGGCCGAAGCGAGCGGCCGAGTGCTATCGGCGGCTCGGCCGTCGTGACGACGCGGTGCGGGCGCTGGATCGCTCGGCGGGTCTCTACGCGGGGGGGGGATTCATCGTCAAGGCGATCGCCGTCTGCAAGATGGCGATTGCAATGGACCCCGACAACGCGGCGATCCGGAAGCGGCTCCACGAGTTAGGCGGTCAGCGGTCACTCGGACTGGAGCGATTGCCGAAGCGTGCCAGCCCCCGCAGCGAGGGTGCGGTCGCACCGGCGGACGCCCCGCCGACCGACGCGCAATCCACGGAACGGGCGGACCCGGTTGCGCCTTTGCCGGCGTTGACCCGGTCGATCCCACCCGGCGCACCCCTCGAGGCGGTCACCCTCAACTCGGTCTCTCCGGCTCATGAGCCGAAAGATCTCCCGCAGCCCCATAGCGCTCCCATCTACGAGTTGGACCTCGACGAAGTCGTGATCCTGGATGAAGAACTTCCTGCCCCGGGGTCAGAGCTCGATGCCGAGGTGCGGGCTGCGGCGCGGGAGCTGCTTCCGCGTACGCCGCTGTTCTCCGAGGTGAATGAGCGAACCTTTCACCAGCTGATCGAGCGGGTGCAGCTTCAGCAGGTGGTACCCGGCGAGGTCATCGTCGCGGAGGGCGCTCCTGCCGATGCCCTCTACGTGATCGTGGAGGGACGGGCCGAGGTCATCGCGGATGGCTCTCCATCGGTTCGGTGGGGTGAGCTCGCGGACGGCGACTTCTTTGGCGAGATCGGGCTGGTCAGCGACGCTCCGCGACAGCGCACGGTGCGGGCGCTGGAGCCCACTCAGCTTCTCGTCGTCGATCGCCAGATGGTGAGCGATTTGGTAGCCGATGAACCGTCCTTCCTGCGTGTGTTGCTGCGCTTCATCCGAGAGCGACTTGTCGACCGACTGATGCGCACCAGCGAGCTCTTCGCGCCTTTTTCGGAGTTGGATCGCGAGGAGCTGGTGGCTCGGTTTCGCTTTCTCGAGATCGAGGCTGGCGCGGTGCTGATCAAAGAGGGCGAGCGCGCTGAGGGGCTCTTCGTGCTCCTGAGCGGTGAGGCGGAGGTGGTGCGGGGACCGGAGGCCGATCGCCTGGGCTGCCTCACGGCTGGCGACGTCTTCGGAGAGATGTCACTCCTGACTCGGCAGGCAGCAGTGGGGACGGTGCGCACGACCAGAAAGTCGTTTGCGCTGTTGATGTCACAGAAAAGCTTCACCGAGACGATCATGGCCCTGCCCCACGTGCTCATGTACACGAGCGATCTGGCGCAGCGGCGGCAGGCGGCGAACGCGGAGATGTCGGGCGCCGAGTCGCGGCTGGATTTGATCTGACGGGCGCTCGCCAGACTACCGGGAGGGCGCGGATCGGTGCAGCGAGTCGAGGACTTGCAGCGCAGTAGCGCGCTGCCGCTCGGCCTCGGCCTGGTCCACCGCATAGGTCAGCGTGTAGGCGATGTGGTCGAGAACGAAGAGCCGACGCCACTGCACACGCTGGCCAGGCGGGGTGCCCACGAGGACCTCGATGTCGGTCACATCCACGCCCAGCGCCACGTGCTGCCGGGACGAGAGGACCGTTCGATCCGGCTTGTGGTGGAGTCCCTCGAGCGCGGTCAGGCCGAAGGCGCGGCTGGGATAGTCGGCGGGCTTGACGTGATGCGCGAGCATCACTCGCGGCGCTCCGGGGACATCGTCGTCGTGCTGGTGAATGAGAAACGTCTGGTTGGCCACTCTGGGATCACTGGCGGCCGGGGAAAAGCCCTCGGGGACGGCGAGAGACCAGCCGTCCACGTCGATGCGACGAAATCCCGACGGAGGAGCCGGCGGCAACTGGACGCTGGCCGAGGGAGTTGCCTGGTGGTTGCGAGATCGGCAGGCAGCACCGACGCTGGCCGACAAGCCGATCGCGATCCAGACCAAGGTTCGCGCGCCACGTCGAGTGAGCGTCTTCTGCATACCGGTCGACTACTCCGGGTGCTGCAGTCTGCCAACGGGTGCGCACCGGAGCTGGAGAAAATCCACCGCGTGACGGACCTGCGACGACCGGCTGCAGCTGCTGGATGACGGTTGGGAAGCGGAAGTCCGCGACGAGGGGCTCGCGAAGGCCGTGTGAGCACGGCTCGACGGCACCGGCCTGTGGCGCTACGACAGCGGGAAGCTCATGTCGGGTTTCGTACCCAGCGGAGATCGAGCGCCCATCCGACAGTGTGGTGCGCCGGGGCTCGACCAGGTCGCCGCGCTCCGCGGGGATCCGGGGATCCGTGGCGCGCGCTGTTTGCCGTGGGACGGCCAAGGGTTAGTGACCGATGGCCAGTGACGGATACGCTCCGATTACCGCCCTGCTGGGACCCACCAACACCGGCAAGACCCACCGTGCCGTCGAACGGCTGCTCGAGTATCCCTCCGGCATGATCGGGCTGCCCCTGCGTTTGCTGGCGCGCGAGGTCTACGATCGCGTTACGGCTCGGGTGGGCGAGCGCAGCGTGGCGCTCGTGACGGGAGAGGAGAAGCGCGTTCCTCCCTGTCCAAGCTACTGGATTTGTACGGTGGAGGCGATGCCCCTCGATCTGGAGGTGGACTTCCTGGCGGTGGACGAGGTGCAGCTCGTGTCCCATCCGCAGCGGGGTCACGTCTTCACGGATCGCCTGCTGCACGCGCGGGGACGTCGCGAGACCTGGTACCTGGGGGCCGAGACGGCTCGACAGCTGGTGGGGCAGCTGGTGCCCACCGCTCGGATCCAGGCCCACCCGCGACTGTCGCGACTCACTCACGCAGGACGCAGTACGCTCCGGTCCTTGCCACCGCGGAGCGCCGTCGTCGCCTTCGGGGTCCCGCAGGTCTACGAGATTGGCGAGAGGCTACGGCGTGCCCGTGGTGGCGTGGCGATCGTGCTGGGGGCTCTGTCCCCGCGGACTCGCAACGCCCAGGTGGCGATGTACCAGGCAGGAGAGGTGGACTATCTGGTGGCGACGGACGCGATCGGGATGGGACTCAATCTCGATCTGGACCACGTCGCCTTTGCAGCGACTCGCAAGTTCGACGGACGCGAGAGCCGTTCGCTGGACGCGAGTGAGTTGGCACAGATCGCGGGGCGGGCGGGGCGCTACCTGAACGATGGGACATTCGGCACGCTCGCTCCGGAGCGCGAGCTCGACGAGTGGGTCGTGACGTCGGTTGAGCAGCATCGATTCGCAGTGCTGCGTAGCGCCTGGTGGCGAAGTCGCGCGCTCGACTTTGCCTCCTTGTCGTCGTTGCTGGAGTCACTCCAGCAGAGGGCACCGCGCCCCACGCTCCGGTTGGTGGAGAGGGCCGTTGACTTTGAGTGTCTGCGGCACCTGGCGCGTGTGGAAGATGTGCGCTCGCGGGCCTCGAGTCCAGAGCGGGTCGAGTTGCTCTGGCAGGCGTGCCAGATCCCCAACTTCTCGAGCGCGCTGGTCGAGCATCACGCGCGCCTCGTGTGGGAGGTTTTCTCGCAGTTGAGTGGTTCGGGGGGGTACCTCGACCCAGCGTGGCTCGAGGCGAACGTACGCCGCGTGGACGACGTACGCGGTGACGTCGACACCTTGATGCTCCGCATTGAACTGTGCCGAACCTGGACCTACATCAGCCACCAGGCGAGCTGGGTCGAAGACGCGGCGACCTGGCAGCAGAGAACTCAGGCGCTCGAGGAACGCCTCAGCGACGCGCTCCACGAGCGGCTCGTTCAGCGGTTCGTCGAGCGCGGCCATGCTCCAGCACCCCGTGCTCGCAGGCGCCCACGCAGAGCGCCCACGGTGGCCGCTCCCGAACCGGAACGGAGCGGCCCGTTCGCCAAGTTGCTCGACATGAAACTCTCGCTGGCGGAAGCGTCGCCACCGTCGGTCGCGGGTGGCGACGGTCGCTATCACGACCTCGCGGACGCCCCCCACGACCGTTTCACGGCGGACGCGATGGGGCGGATGCGGGTGCTGGACGGCGAGGTTGTTGGCCAGATGACTCGCGGCGCCGACCTGTTACATCCCGAGGTCAGGATCACGTTGCCGGAGAGCGTGGGTGCCGGGGCTCGCGCTCGCCTGCAACGCCGTCTCTTGGCCTGGGCGAGGGATCTGGTTGGTGAGTTGCTGGCTCCGCTGCGGGGAAGTGGTGCGGGACAGTTGGCGGGCGCTGGGCGAGGGTTGGTCTACCAGCTCGAGCAGGGGCTCGGCACGGTGAACGTTCGCCAGGCACGCTCAGAGATCGACTCGCTTGCGAACGAGGAACGACGTTTCCTGGCGGCTCGCGGTGTCGTGTTGGGGGTTCGGCACGCATACTGTCGCCCGCTCCTCAAACCCCGCGCGGTGGAGATCCGGGTGGCCCTCTGCCGTGCCTATCTCGGCCGTCCGGAGCTGGTTTCCGAACCCGGACCCGCGACGGTGTCGCTGATTCCAGCCACTGGCGTCGAGGCGCGGTCCTGTCTTGCGATTGGCTTTCCGCTCACGGGTCCGCGAGCCATTCGCGCGGACTTCATCGAACGGGTCGACGCGCGGCTCCGTGCGCTGTCTCGCGGCGGCACGTTCGAGCTACCAGACGAGGTGGCCAGCTGGTTGGGGTGCGCCAGCGACCAGCTCGTGCCCGTGCTCGAGGCGCTGGGCTACCATGAGCAGGCGGACGGGCGCTTCGCTCGCCAGCGGGCTGGGGGCCGCAAGCGGCGCGGACCGCGGCGCAGGCAGACGGGCGCGTAGGCGCGACGCGGCAAGGTAGGGGCTGGGCGGACGATCGGTCAACGGTCCCGACAGCAACGAAATCCCGTCGAGTAGTCGTGGTACTTCCAGCCGTGTCCGGGGGTCAGAAAGCGGCAGCCCTGGCCGTGCTCCCCGCTCGTGCTGTAGAAGCCGCCCATGAAGATCGCCTTGCCATAGTTCGAACCGATCTTGGCTCGGATATCGTCGCGCAAGGGGATCTTGTCGGTGAGTTCGTAGTCGACTCGATCACTCACCCACTCATGGAGGTTCCCCACCATGTCGAACGTCCCCGCATCGGATCGGCAGTCCGCGTAGAAGCCTGCTGGCGCGAGGAAGCCAGGTTCGCGATTCAGCGTTGGACTGTTGAAGTGCTCTTCGTACTTCCAGGCACGCGGGTCGCTGCCGAAGAGGCGGCCCAGAAGATGGGGCTTGCCAGTATTGCAGCGTCCGGCGACGAAGCTCGGCCCGTAGGGGTACGCTGTCCCCTGCGTACCCGTGCAGGCACGGTACCACTCGCGCAGTGTGCAGAGGCGCTTGCCTGCGTTCTGGCAGGCGTCGGCGGCCTCGCGGCGATTGACGTAGGCCTGGGGCTTCACCGCGGGGGCAGAGCGTGCGGCGTAGTGCTGACCGCTCGCCGGACGGAGCTCGGCGGGGTGGAGGATCGCGCGCCCATCGGGTAGCAGCTGGACGAGGTGGGCCTCGTAGCGGTCGACGCAGGTGTCGACGACCAGCTGCATCTCGGGTGGACAAGCGGCGGCGACGGGGGGCGAGCTGGCCGCGGGATGGCTCACCGCAACCACGGTGGGCTTGATGCTGGGGCGGACCGCGGTCGACGATGTGCTGGCGGCGACCGCCGCCGTTTCGCGTCCGGGCTCAGCACCCATGCCCCTGGGGTTCGGAGATCCGTCCTGGCAGCTCGGGCCCGCGACGACCAGTAGCCCGACCAGGAACGAACTGCGGTCCGAGACGACGTTGCGCATCAGTCGTCGTCGAGCGCTTCCAGCTCCCGATCGAGTTGCTCGTCGAGATCGCTGGACGGTCCAGTGGCGCGTTCCCGCGCGGGTGGCTGCTCCTCTTCAGTGGCCGGCTGGACGAAGCGACGCAACAGAACGGCGAGCAGACCCAGGCTGGCCGCCGCCACGAGGAACGGCAAACTCCACAGCCACGGGCTGCGGGGCCCAACACAGAGCTTGTGCTGGACGCGTTCTTCCAGGCGGGCGCAGATCTCGTTCTTTGTCAGGCCCTCGTCGACCCACTGCCGGATTTCGGTGCGCCACTCGGCCGCGTTGGGACTACCGCACGTCGCGAGAGTGGAGGCCGGGCAGAAGGGGCTGTTGATGCTCTCGTAGATTTCTCGCACGCGGCGCGCCTTCTCATCTGCGTCACTGCCAGCGGAGGCGATGGAGACGAGTCCAAGGAGCAGCGAGAGGGCGATGACGAACGTGCCGAGACGAGGGAGCCAGAACTTCACGCGATGAATCGTAGAACCACCGTCCCGCCTTTGCTACACGTCTCTCGACACCCGGACCCGGGTAGACAAGGAGACGTTCGTGACGACAGCGCTGGTCTTGACCCTCATTGGAGCAGACCGCCCAGGCCTGGTGGAGGCCGTGAGCGAGGCGGTTCTGCGTCACGAAGGCAACTGGCTCGAGAGCCGCCTGGCGCGTCTGGCGGGGAAATTCGCCGGTGTCGTGCTGGTCACCGTGCCCAGCGACCGGGAGGAAGCGTTGTCGCGGGATCTGGCCCAGCTCGCCGCACAGGGGCTGCGCGTGGTCGTCGACCCGGCCGAGAACGAGCCGCTCCGCAAGCCGCGTGTCCTGAAGCTCGAGCTAGTGGGCCACGATCGGCCTGGGATCGTTAAGGAGATCGCTCAGTTGCTCGCCTCCCGTCAGGTCAACGTCGAGGAGTTGACCACCCACGCGGGGAGCGCCCCGATGTCTGGGTATGTCATCTTCCGGGCCACGGCTCGCTTGATCGTGCCCGACGGGCTCGATGTGGAAGCCTTGACGGAGAGCATCGAGGAAGTTGCCAATGACCTGATGGTGGACATCCACCTCGGTTCGGCCGCTGGGGACGACGATTGAACCGTCGAGCCGGGTGCCGACGGCGGTAGGGCGAGCGCTCGACGTCGGGGGAGGGCGGCTTCAGCCGGCGACGTCCGGGTTCTTCTGCAGCTGTCGCGCACCCATCTGTCGCGCGTGGCGCTCCATGCGCTCCCAGTCTCCGGAGCGGCTCGGGATGGCGTCCCGAGCGCGTTTGATGACCGCGCAGGCATCGGCATAGCGACCCGCGTCGACGAGCGTGACGCAAAGGTCCCAGTAGGGATCGAACCAGTCCGGCTTTGCGCTGATCGCCTGCTCGATCGTGGCCACTGCCTCGTCGACCTGGCCCCGCCTTGCGATGCACAGGCCGAGCCCCTTCAGCGCGTAGGCATGTCCCGGCTTCAGCTCCAGTGTCTGCCGGCAGATCTGCTCTGCCTCCGCAGCACGATCGAGGAAGTAGAGAACGTACCCAAGGAGATCCAGCGCCCCGACGTTTTGCGGCTGGTGTTCGAGGACCTCGCGCAGGAGGGACTCGGACCGCTTGAAATCGCGCCGCTTGGCGAGGGTGGTCGCTTCGTCGAGAAGAGCCCGGTACCGCATCGCGCACCAGCTTACACCAGAGTTTGGCCTCGAGCCGAGGTTCACGGACGCCGGCCCCGCGAACCCCTGGCGACGACGGGCTGAGCACTGACGGGCAGGGCGCACCTCCCCGTACCGAGGCGGAGCGCGCTCGCCAAAGACCGACGATCGCGGCCCCCCGCTCTTTGCGATCCGATCGCGGGGGCGGCGTTCCGGTCGGGCGCGCTCCTTCGCCAACCGATTTCCCGTCCCCGACGCCGTGTCCTCGACGACATCCGGACCGTGATGCGGCGAGCAGCGGGGCGATGCTCGAGCGCCACGGTCCACGCCTTTTCGGGAAGCGGGCATGGACGGAGCAGATCGACACTCCCAGAACAGCCGGAATGTTTCCTGTCCGTGCCTAGAGCCGGCTGGCCAGCCCCGGCTCGGTTGGTCGCCGCCGCGTTAGACCGTTCGTTCAGCTGGCTGTCGCTGTCGGCATCGGCATTGGTAAGGTGATGGTGCCCAAGGGGCGGCACGGGCTCGTCGGTCCCGATTCGTCGGGATACTCGGGCACGGGCCGTGATAAGAGTTCGTCGTGGCTTTCCACCTGCCAGATCTCAGGTTGGAGGAACTGCGCGACCGGCTCCGCGACCGGGGGCGCCGCCACCAGTCCATGCTCCTGCCCAGCGCGGCACCCAACGTGGTCGAGGCGGTCGAGTTCATCGAGAGCTACGCCGACATCTGCCAGGTCATCTACCTGATGATGGTTGCCGACTCTCGGGTGCTGAACGTCGAGCGGGAAGTGCTTCGCGGCGCTCTCGACATCCTCTCCGAGGGCCGCGTACGCACGGCACACATGGACGCCATGCTCGACGCCTCGGCCCGTCACGTGGCAAAGCACGGGGCCGAGTCGCTGCTCGAGCGCGCCCTCGAGTCCTTGCGCGATGACGCTGTCAAGGCGGAGACCGCGGTGGTGCTGGCGGCTGCCGTCGCCGTCGCCGACGAAGAGCTCAGACCCGAGGAAGCGGCGCTGTTGGGGCGCCTGGCTCGGGAACTGAATATCGATGAACAGCACGCGAGTCAGCTGCTCGAAGAGCTGAGCGTGACATCGAAGTAGGTTACCAGACAGGAGTCTCGAGCTTGAAATACGGTGCATTCGACGACGCCCGCAAGGAGTACGTGATCGAGCGTCCGGACACCCCGCGGTCGTGGAGCAACTATCTCGGCAACGCGCGGTACGGGGCGATCCTCACCAACAACGCGGGTGGCTACAGCTTCTTTCGATCGGCCGCCCAGGGTCGCTTCACTCGCCTGTGGTTCAACAACGTTCCCCTCGATCAACCCGGGCGCTACTTCTATCTTCGTGACCGTGACTCGACCGACTACTGGTCCGCGTCGTGGCAGCCCGTGGGCAAGCCGCTCGATCAGTACGAGACGACGTGTCGGCACGGGACCGGATACACCATCATCACCTCGCAGTATGCGGGGGTGCGGACCGTCGCTAAGTACTTCGTACCCCTCAATCGCGACTACGAGGTCTGGGTGCTCGAGGTGGAGAACCGGAGTGACCGACCGCGTCGCTTGAGTGCATTCTCCTTCGTCGAGTACGCGTCGGAATGGGCCCCCACCCAGGATCAGTTCAACATGCAGTACTCGCAGTACATCGTCCGCTGCGACTACGTCGACGGGCTCATCTCTCACGGGATCTGCTCCAACTTGCCCGAGGATCCCGACGACTTCCAGAACCGCGACCAGTCACGGTTTTCGTTCCTGGGCGTCCTGGGTGCTGAGCCCGTGGGGTTCGACACCGATCGCGACACGTTTCTAGGGAGTCCCTATCGAGGCTACGATCGACCGCTGGTGGTCGTCGAGGGGCGCTGCACGGGAAGTCTCGCCGAGGGAGATAGTGCCTGTGGCGTGTTCCAGATCGACCTCGATCTGGCGCCGGGGGAGAAGCGCTCGTTTGCCATCGTGATGGGAGTCGGTCACGCCAGTACCGAAGGGCGAGCCGCGCTCGACGAGCTGGGGACATTGGAGCGGGTCGAGCAAGCGCTGGTCGCGGTGCGCAGTCACTGGCACGCGCGGCTGGAAGCGTTTCGGGTCGAGTCTCCCGACCCGGCGCTCGACAGCATGATCAACGTCTGGAACGCCTACAACTGTCTGATCACCTACACGTGGTCACGGGCAGCCAGCCTGGTGTACGCGGGGGCCCGTGATGGGTTGGGCTACCGCGACACGGTGCAGGATCTGCTCGGCGTCTTGCCCGCCATCCCGGAGGAAGCGCGTGAACGGCTCGAGTTGATGATCACGGGACAGGTGTCGAACGGGGGCGCGATGCCGGTGGTCAAGCAGTTTGCCCACCGTCCGGGCTGCGAAGCGCAGCCGGCAGCGGCGGAGTATCGTGCGGATGACTGCCTGTGGCTGTTCAACACCGTTCCCGCTTACGTCAAAGAGACGGGAGATATCGATTTCTTTCGCAAGGTGCTTCCCTACGCGGACGCCGGGGAAGCAACGGTCTTTGGCCACCTCCGCCGTGCGCTCGAGTTCAACCTCGATCGTACCGGCCGCCATGGGCTTCCCTGCGGCCTGGCGGCGGACTGGAACGACACGCTGGCGCTGGGCTACGAAGGCGAGAGTGTGTTCGTTGCGATGCAGCTGCGCTTCGCTCTCGCTACCTACGTGCGCATCGCCCAGCTGCTGGGTCGGAACGACGAGGTGACCTGGGCGCAGGCGCGTCTGGCGAAGCTCGACGCGGCGCTCGAGGAGCATTGCTGGGACGGCAAGTGGTACGTGCGCGCCTTCCGTGACGACGGTTCCGTGATCGGATCGCGCACCAACCAGGAGGGGACGCTGTTTCTCAACCCGCAGTCCTGGGCGGTGCTCAGCGGCGCCGCGACCGGCGACCGAGCCGAGCTCGCGATGGACTCTGTGCACGAGCGGCTTGCCACCGACTTCGGTATCGTCATCTGCGACCCACCCTTCACCAATACGGACGTTCGTGTGGTCCGGGCGGTGCTCTTCAATCCCGGCATGAAGGAAAACGGCGCGATTTTCTCTCACCCGCAGGGCTGGGCGGTGATCGCGGAAACGCGACTGGGGCGCGGCGACCGGGCCTACCAGTACTATCGGGCGTACTTGCCCGCCGCGTACAACGACCGGGCCGAGGTGCGGCAGATCGAGCCCTACGTGCACTGTCAGTCCACGCATGGCAAGCGCAGTGCGCGACACGGGGCTTCTCGACTGCCATGGCTGACCGGAACGGCAGCCTGGTCGTACGTTGCTGCAACCCAGCACATCCTGGGGATCCGTCCCGATTATGGAGGGTTGAGCATCGATCCCGTGATTCCGTCCTCGTGGTCCGGATTCAACGTGACCCGTCGCTTTCGGGGAGCCACCTACGACATCGAGGTCGACAACAGCGCAGGGGTCGAGCGAGGCGTGAAGCGGCTGCTGGTGGACGGTCGCGAAGTCGACCCGGCGGTGCCCATTCCGGCCGCACCGGCTGGTACCACGGTAAAAGTGCGGGCTGTCCTTGGCTGAATGCGTGATCCGGCGCGGGAGCTACTCTCGCCAGCCGGCGATCCGGCTGCCGCTGGCGAGGAGATGGGGTACGACGGCCGGGTCAGCCAGCGTCTCGAAGACCGCGTCGGCTCCGGCTGTGAGTAGCTCGTCCGCGGTGTGTCCGCCGGTGGTCACGGCGATGCAGCGGGCCCCAATGCCACGACTGGCCTCGACGTCGCGCAGCGAGTCGCCGATGACCACGACTTGACACGCGCTCGGGGCGTGACCGAGACGAGCGGCGCCGCGCGCGGAGCCGCTCTGCACCAACCTCACCCGGTCCTCCGCGTCGTCACCGTAGCCCCCGAATGTGAAATGGTTCGCCAGGCCACCACGGTTCAGCTTGAGCCGTGCACCTTGTTCGACATTGCCAGTCCCGAGACCGAGCGCGACGTGGTCCCGTCCGCCGAGAGTGGTCAGCAGCTCGGGGACACCGGGTAGTACTCGGAAGTTCTGGGCTTCGGGCAGCTCGCGCGCGAGGTGGTGGAGGTAGCGCTCGAGCAGTTTCGCGAGGAGCTCGTCGTGGTAGGGCGTGCCCGTGGCATCGATGCCGGCGCGGAACAGCGCTCGATCGGTCATGCCGCGGAAGTCGTGGTCATCGAGCACGCCCGGTGCCCCCAGAACCTCACCAAAGGCTCTCGACACCGCTCGCTTGCCCGCCCCGCCGCTGAGCAACAACGTTCCGTCGATGTCGAACAGGAGCACGATGGGTTGCGTCACGGCGTCTCCAACTCGCCAAAGCTCGCGGCCGCGAAGAGGACCTCGTGGCGCTGACCGGCACGCAGTTGGCGAGCGGCTTCGACCAGCGCCAGTGCTGGTTCCGGAGCGAAGACTTCGCCGGCGGCCGCGCGCAGGTCGCTCAACGTCTGGTCGTCTTCGCTGCCGGACTGGAGCAGCTTGCGCACGAGTGCGGCTAGCTTGCCGAAGGCCGTCGCGGATTGCTCCGGAAACTCCGTTTGCTCGACCACAGCGAGCGCGAGCCACAAGAGGTCCGGATCCCCCAGCAAGAGAGAGCGAGCTCGGGTCAGCTCGTCGTGCTGGCAGGCGTGATGGATGCGGTGTCGAACGAGGGCGGCTCCGAGCTGCACGTCCGCCAGCGCCGGGACGAGCAGATCGTCGTGGCGGACCCGCTCGGCCCGGGGGGTTGCATGGAGCAGGTCCAGGGCTGCGGCGAGCGCGATGCGCAGCTGGTCGGCGGCATCTCGGTCGGGGGGACGCAGTTCCAGCCGACGTGTCACTGCGCGCTGTTCTGCTTCGCTGCAGTCGAGCTGCAAGAGGGTCAGCACCACGAGGTCCAGCTGTGTCCAGAGCAGCGCTGGGTTCGCGTCGAGTGCGCAGCGCGCCGCTTCGAGCTGGTCTTCCTGCTCGGAGAGTCGCGTGGCAACCGCTGCGAGCAGCTCGGATTGCCCCGCTGCAGCGGTAACGAGCTGGGGTTGATCGAGCTCCACCAGCCAGGGAGCCAGGGGGGGGTAGCGCTCCAGCGTGGTAGCGGACAGGTAGTCCCACTCGTGGTGCACTCGCTCGTCGGTTTCGTTGCCCGCGCGTAGCTCCCGTAGCTTGCGTTCGAGGGCGCGGACCGTCTCCAGGAGTTGGATGGTGGGCTCTTGGCCGGGGACCAACCCGGCGCGAATCAGTGACAGTCGTTCGCTGCCTGCGTCCAGTAGCAGGCGGGCAATCTCTTGGGCCCGTGCTTCGAACCGCGGTACCAGGTCTGGGGACGTGGGCGGGGCGGGGGAACGGCGCGCGCGTCGGGAGCCCCGGCGGACGAGCACGGCCACGACGAGGAAGAGCACTGCCAGGGCGCCGAACGCCGCGTACTCTTCCGTGCTCATCCGCGCGGCAGGTTCCCGATGCGAGGGTGGTTACCAGCGGACTAGCGCCGGCGCCGCTCCTCGAACATCACGATCTTGATCAGCGAGTCGATCTCGGCGTCTTTGATCAGCGCGTCCTTGGTGTCGATGCTCGGGTCCAACAGCTCGATCAGCGCCAGCATTGCCTGTCGCATCAGCGACTCGTTCGGGAACGATTCCCGGATCAGCTCCTCGCGCTCGTCGTCCGTCTCTGCGTACTCGAGCTCTGCATACATCGACTCGATGGAGAGCAGGACAGGTAGCGGCAGCGAGGCTGCGGCCGGTGGCAGGCGACCAATCTCCTTCAGACGAGCCATCGCCTGTTCTTGGGGATCGTCGGATTCGAGGTCCGGGCTGAGGTCCTCCTGTCCCACTTCAACCGTATCGCTGGGCACACTGTCGTCGTAGTCGGGCGGGGGAGGGGGCTGCGCCTTCGACGTGGCACCGGGCTTGGCCGGGGACTTCCCCGCGGTCGTTGCCTTGGGAGAGGACTTTGCCTTGTCGTCCTTCTTCGCGTCCTTCTTCGTGTCCTTCTTCGCGTCCTTCTTCGTGTCCTTCTTGCCGCTGCTGTCCTTCTTGTCGGCGTCGTTCTTCGGCTCGGGCTTCGGGACATCCTTCTCTTCAACGTAGTTCTGGGGGCCGGCGATCTTGCCTAGGATCACGCGCTTGTAGACCTGCTCCAGGTCGAAGAACCCCAGCAACTCACGAAGCGGGATCACCGTCAGCAAGCTCTCCTCCGTGAGGGGATCGCCCGCGCGGCCCTCCGTCAGCGCGTGTCGCACCACGTCCTGAAGTCGCTCGAGAGGCATCAGTGTCGCGATGTCGTCGAACGTCAGAGCATCACCCAGGTCTTCCAGGGTGGCCAAGCGCTGGTCCAGGGCTTGCTCGACCATGAAGACGAGTCGAGTCAGGACTCGGTCGTAGTCGGGGTCCGTGGTCCCGACGCTGAAGAACTCTCCCTCGTTGGCGAACTTCCAGAGTTCGATGGCGTCGAGATGGGTCACCCGGTCGTCGGGGGCGAAGACCTTGAGGATTTCTCGGGGCTCGCAGATGCCTTCGGAGACCGCTAGCTCGAGATCCTCCGCTGCCGACTCGATCGACTTCTTGCCAGCCAGCTTCTCGTGCACCTTGCCGGCCTTGACCAGCAGGTCCACGCGCAGCTCGTCCTGATCCTTCAGGATCTCGATGATCTTGCGGGGCGGGAAATGACGGAGAAAGTCCTCCGCGTTGACCCAGGACTCGGCCAGGACGTATTCCATCACCTGGGCGAGGTAGCGCTCGCGGCCGGTGGTCAGCTGGGAATCGAAGGGCTTGTTGGGGGACTTCTCCGACATGGGTTCCTCGTTTGGGTGTTTCTAGGAACCACGAAGTTACCGGCGGATCAATAGCCGTGACCCCAATGTCAACGCTCCGGTCCGAGGTCCAGCCGTCGGGGAGCCTCCAGCCCCCGCGGTTGAAGTAGGAGCGCCCTTATCCACTCCGAATGGCACGCCGAGTTGTGGCGCGGTCTTGGGGTTGCCGATTCAGTCGCTCGGGACCAGTTCAAGCGCCGCGCTGTTGATGCAGAAGCGCTTGCCTGACGGGGCCGGGCCGTCGTTGAACACGTGTCCGAGATGGCCTCCGCACCTCGCGCAGAGGACCTCCGTGCGGGTCGTGAAGAGGCTTCGATCTGTCTCCGTGGTCACGGAATCCTTCGAGATCGGCTGGGTGTAGCTCGGCCAGCCCGTCCCGGAGTCGTACTTGTCGGCGGAAGTGAACAACGGCGCGCCGCAGCCGGCACAGCGGTAGGTCCCCTCCGTCTTGGTGTTCCAGTACGGTCCCGAGAATGCTCGCTCCGTGCCTTTTCGGCGGAGGATGCGATACTGCTCGGGTGTCAGCTCGGCCCGCCATTCGGCGTCGTCTTTCACCACTGGGCTCTCGAGCGTCTGGTCTGCTGCGGTCGGTTTCACGATTGGCCTCGCCATCGGGTCTTCGGGGACGGGGGTGGAGCTACGATCTGGGGCTTGGGGATGATTGCAGGCGGCCAGCCAGAGTACCGTGACCCATGCACCCAGCGCCTGGCGCCTCACTACTTTCATCTAGGACAGTACGCTGCTGCGTCGACCTCGTTTCTTCGCTCTCCTCTCCACGTGGGCACGAGACATGAACTGGGTGGGTGCGAGCGGTTTCGCGCTATCCCTGGCGATCCTGACGTTGGCCTGTCGGGAGTCGTCGTTGGTCGCCACGGCAGGGGGCGGCCCCGACCCGCACGTCAACGTCGCGCCACGCACTTCTGCAGTCCATCGGAACCCATCCCTGGCCACCGAGTCAGTCGTCGCTTCCGCAGCGGCTCCCGTGCCCTCGCGAGTGGACCCTTGGGAGTCGCCCGCCAGCTGTCAGCGGGCGCTCACCATGCGCTCGCGGAGGGCCCCGGGAATGGCGCGCATCGGGACGTGGAACGTGCGCTGGTTTCCCGAGGGGGGGCCGGGAAAGGAGCCCCACGCGGAGCGTGCTACCGACGTACCGTGGCTGGCTTGCGCGATCGCGCTGCTTGACGTCGATCTACTGGCGGTCCAGGAGTTCAAGGCTCATGCGCGCGCGCAGGAGGCTGTTCGCGAGTTGATCGAGTTGCTCGACCGGCACACCGCAGGAGCGTGGAGGATCGAGCTCGACGACTGCCCCAACCGGTCGGGGCAGCACGTGGGCGTTCTGTACGACTCCAGCCGTGTGGAGCAGCTCGAGAGCAGGCAGTACGACGAGCTGAACCCACACGGCGTGGGCTGCCAGGACCAGCTGCGACCGGGGATGGGGGGATACTATCGGTTCGCCGGTGGCCTCGATCTGCATGTCGCCAGCGTGCACCTGAAGAGCGGCACGACTCGGCGGTCCCTCGATCTTCGCCAGCGTTCCCTGGCCTCACTGGCGTCCACCCGGCGGCAGCTGAACGCGCGCTCGTCCGACGACGACCTGCTGGTGCTGGGGGACTTCAATACCATGGGCTGTCCGCGGTGTTCCGTGCGCATGGACGCTGACGCCGAGCTTGGAGACTTCGAAGCACGTCTGGCCGGGTTGGGATTTCGCCGCTTGTCGTCTGACCCGGGCTGCAGCGAGTACTATCGAGGCCACGGTGGGCTGCTCGATCATCTTGTGGTTACAGCGACGATGGCGGAGGCGCGGGGGGTGAGCGCGGAGGTTTGGGGATACTGCCGATCGGAGGCTTGCGGGCGGGTGGCAGGGGCGATGCCAGCGGCCTATCACCGGCTGAGCGATCACTGTCCACTGGTTGCAGAGTTCGTTGACACGGATCTCGACTGACTGACCCCAGGCGGGGCCGGGGCTACTGGGCTTCGTCGTCGAGGTCTTTCCAGCCCAGGTTCGGGGGGGGGTGCCAGCTGGGTGGACTGCTCATCGGTTCCCACGACTCCCAGTCGAGATCGGCGCAGAGCACGTGCTGGTGTTCGCCAAGCGCGACGCCGATCGACAAGGTGATACAGCTGCGGGCGTCGGTCATCGACAGGTACGGCTGGGAGATCTGCACCACTCCCGGGCGGGTGATTGCGCGTCTGAAGTACGGACGGCGACCCCAGTTGGCTCCCTCGCAATCGGCGAAGGGTCGGTATCGAGGATCCGTATGGGCGAGCCGTCGATCGGTCAGCAGGGCCCGCCCCACCTGGACGCCGTCGCCGTCGAGCAGATAGCATCGATCGACGCCGGCCAGTTGGAGGACCTCCGCGCACGCCAGGTCAAGACCTACGCCCCGGACCAGCTGCATGGCACTTCTATCCAGCGCCCGGGTATAGCGATCTAGCGCGTTGCGGACCGTGGTGTCTTGCAGGGACATTCGCGATCGAAACTTCTGAAACAGTTGTTTCATCGCGTCGGCGTGGGCCGTCTGGTCGTCGATCCTGGGAGACGGGGTGCCGAAGTGGAATCCCTGGACGAAGTCGACGTCCATTTCCATCGCGATCAGTGCCTGGTGTTCGTCTTCGATGCCTTCCATCACCACGAGGCACCCGGCTTCGTGCAGGAGGCTGACCAGCCCGGGCATGATCCTGCGAACGCGAGGTTCTCGGGTTGCCTCCAACAGCATGCTGCGATCGAGCTTCACTACGTCTGGTACGATGCGCCAGATCCTCTCGAAGTTCGACTGGCCCGCGCCGAAGTCGTCGAGGGCGACGACGCATCCCAGCTCGCGAAAATGACTGACAACGCGCGCGAGGAGCTCCTCGTCATACGTCTTGGATTCCAAGATCTCGATCACGACGCGGTGAGGGGGGACCCCATGGCGGTCGAGAATCAGGCTGAACAGTGGGTCGGGCGCTCCCGTGGCGAGGATCGAGCTCGGGGTCATGTTGACGAACACCCACGAGTCCTTGATCTGCTGGAGCTCGAAGTTGACCAGGTGCAGCGCCCGACACAGCGCATCCACGAGCACCGACTCTCCGCGTTCTGCTGCCCTCATGAAGACATCGGCCGGCGGAACCGAGCGACGTTCCTGACGTGGGTAGGCGCGGACCAGCGCCTCGAAGCCAACGGCACGCCCGTGCGCCAGGCTGATGACGGGTTGGAAGACGCTTTCCAGTCGCAGGTCGCAGTAGCGTGCGACGGCGGACCCTTCACGGACCTCCATGCGCGACTCGATGGCGTCGAGCAGTTGCTCTCCTTCGCCCCAACCCAAACGGCTGGTCCAATCGTCCGACACCTCCACCAGCGGATTCGTCACGGAGTGCCTCCGACGGCGTCCCGCGGTGGGATGAATGGCATGCGCAGACTTTCCAAGTACTTACAATGTAGCGCCAACGCCCGCCGGGAGTCCATTTCTGGTGGTATTTTGTCAAGGAACCTGGAATTGCGTCCTGGTGGTGCTGGGCATTTGTCTAGCTATTCAGCTCCCGCCCGGTTGGCGAGAGTCGTCTCGATGCCGTTCATCTCGATTACCACTTCTGCATCCTTCGACTGTGACGAGCGCCAACGGGCGCTACTGAGCGAAGTGACCCAGCTCGTTGCGGAGCACCTAGGCAAGCCGACAAGCTATGTGATGGTGCATCTTGCTGCCGGCGAAGCGATGGCTCTCGCCGGGTCCAACGAGCCGTGTGCCCACATCGCGGTGCACGGGATCGGCACCCCGACGCCGGTCCAGACCCAGGCGCTGGTTGCGGGGCTGGGAAGAGCTCTTGAGGCCCGGGCGGAGGTTCCCTCCTCGAGAACCTTCGTCGTCTTCACGCCCGTCCCTCGGGAGCTGTGGGGGCTGGATGGGCGCATGCTCGGCTGATCCCTGTCGGCGGACCGGAACTGCTGGTCCATCGCGGTGGGTGGGCACTGTCCTCAGTCGAAGACCACGGTCTTGTTGCCGTACGCGATCACGCGATCCTCGAGGTGATCTCGCACGGCGCGCGCCAGGACCAGCTTCTCCACGTCGCGGCCCTTTCGGGTCAGATCGGCTACTGAGTCGCGGTGCGAGCAACGGATCACGTCCTGCTCGATGATGGGTCCCTCGTCCAGACTGGCAGTGGCGTAGTGGGCGGTGGCTCCGATCAGCTTGACCCCACGATCGTATGCCTGGTGGTACGGTTTGCCACCAATGAACGCGGGCAAGAACGAGTGATGGATGTTGATGATCTTCAGCGGGTATCGCCCGGTGAATTCAGGGGTGAGGATCTGCATGTAGCGAGCCATCACCACGAGGTCGATGCGCTCCCGATCGAGTAGCTCGAGTTCCCGGGCTTCCTGCTCGACCTTCGTCTCCTTGGTGATCGGGAAGACATGAAAGGGAATACCAAAGTGCTGTGCCAGCGGCTCGAGATCGGGATGGTTGCTGATGACCAGCGGGATCTCGCACCGGAGCTCGCCAGCGCGGTGGCGATGCAGCAGATCGACGAGGCAGTGGTCATACTTCGAAACGAAGATCGCTACCCGCTTGGAAGCGGTCTCGTAGCTGAGCTTCACCGTCATCTCGAAGCGACCCGCCACCTCTTCGATGGCTCGCTCGAGGGTTCCGCGATCCGTTAGCAGCTCGCCGAGGTCGAAACGGATGCGTTGAAAGAACTGACCCGCCGGCACGTCCGAGTGCTGGTCCGAGTCCAGGATGTTGGCGCCGTGGCCGAAGAGGAGTTGCGCGAGGGCGGCGACGATGCCCCTCCGGTCGGGACAGGAAACGAGCAGCGTGGCGTGCTGGGGGTGGTCGGAGATGGGCATGGTGGGATTGTAGCAGGATCCTCCGGCTGGACGGGACGTCCGGAGGCATGGGACGCCAATCGATTTCAGGTGGCAGCCGATGCTGGTAGGTTCGTGGGTGGCCGATGCTTCCCGACTTCGCGGTCTCCTCGCTGCTGGCGGCGGTCGCCATCTTCGCGCTCGGGATTATCTCGCTCGCCGTCGGTTTCCGCGATCGCGTGCGAGTGACGTTTGCTCTGTTCTGTTTCTCCTGGAGCGCTCTCGCGTTCAGCGGGTCGCGCTTTCAGCTCGTTCACCCGAG
Organism: Polyangiaceae bacterium; assembly: GCA_050304295.1. Taxonomy (GTDB): domain Bacteria; phylum Myxococcota_A; class Polyangia; order Polyangiales; family Polyangiaceae; genus JAFGBI01. The sequence continues at coordinate 35,794 of JBNLDK010000113.1, read as the reverse complement.
GATCGAGGAAGCCTGCTGGCGAGTCCTCAGCGGAGCCGAGTTCGACGTGGTCAGCGCGCCGGTTTCCGAGGCGACGTTGCGGTGGGGTCATGTCCCGCCTGCGTTCGCCTTTGTCACCGGGTTCTTCGCCATGCTCTATGTGCTCGTGCTCACCGGAAAGGACGAGCAACTCTTCGAGTACATCGGGCCGATTCGGATTAGGGACTACGTGCTGCTCTTCGCCGCTGTCGCCGTGACGGGGGCGATCCTGGCGCTCGGGACCGACCTGGTCGTGGAGGGGGCGGAGTTTCACCCGGGGATGGGCTACACCCTCGACTTCGCTTGGACGGCCCCGCTGGTTCAGATCCCCTACGGTGTGTTGACCGTCGCCTGGTGGGTGCTGCTGGGTCGAAGCATTCGGGAGACCACCGACCCCGTTCGTCGCAACTTCCTCTGGCAGAACTTCGCTGGCATTCTCTTCATCCAGTTCTCGGCGGCCGTGCTGGCCGTGGTTCTGCCGCAGCTGGGGGTGCCAACGACTGTCATCGCGTTCGACGCCTTCGCGCTGCTGGCGTTCTACTTCTATGCGATCATCGTTCGGTATCAGCAGCGGCAGATTCTCCAGGCGGCCGCCTCCCTCGAGCAGAAGGTGCGCGAGCGGACCGCGGAGCTCTCCCGCGCCCAGCTGCGACTCCTCCAGTCGGAAAAGATGGCGTCGCTCGGAGCTCTCGTGGCGGGGGTCGCACACGAGGTGAACACCCCGCTGGGCGCCGTGCGCAGCATGCACGACACGCGCTCGCGGGCGGTCGACAAGATGACCAAGCGAGTTGCCGAGCTCTTGGGCGCGGACTCCCTGGCCGACAAGACCATCCAGCGTTCGCGGGCGGTCATCTTGCAGGGGGACCAGGTTATCCGGGATGGCATCGATCGGATCGACCAGGTGATGTCCAGGTTGCGTAGCTTTGCCAAGCTGGACCAGTCCGAACTCCAGGCAATGGACGTGCATCTTGGTCTCGACGACGCCCTGGACCTAATGAACACCAGACTGCAGGGGATCGAAATCTTCCGACGGTACGGCGACATTCCCAGAATCACGTGTGTAGCGCGGCAGATCAACCAGGTGTTCTTCAACGTCCTCATCAACGCGATCGAGGCGCTGGGCGGACACGGGCGAATCGCCGTTGCCACGGAACAGGACGACGACCGAGTCATCATCCGGATCACCGACGATGGGGCCGGCATCGCTCCCGAGCACCTGGACCGGATCTTCGAACCGGGGTTCACCACGAAGGGTCCCGTGGGGACGGGGTTGGGCCTCGCCATCTGCTACCAGATCGTGCATGAGCACGGGGGCGAGATCTCGGTCGAGAGCTGTCCCGATGTCGGGACGAAGGTCAAGATCGTGCTGCCGGTCGAAGCGCGGCTCATCGTGCGGTCCATCGGCTCGTCACCGCTGACCAGCGCTACGCCCTGAGCCCTGGGGATGGCGCGTGCGCTGCGCCGTCACGCACCCGGATCGAGCGATGTGCTGGGTACGGAGGATGGGGGAGTTCGAGGACCCGATTCGGCGCCGCTGAGCTCGCTGGAACCTGCTGGCTTTCGCGAAAGCCGCTCGTTTCGAGACCAGCCCGGCGGGGGCTGGTCTCGGTCAGTCGGCAACGGCGCCGTTCCGTCGCGCACGGCCACGAACCGGCTCGGGTGGGTCCCCCTTCAGGACAGCTTGTCGCGCAACAGCGTCAGGAGGCTGTCAGGAGAGATCGGCTTCTGCAGCACGCCCGCGAGACCGAGATCTGCGTAGCTCGTGGACATGCTGAGAGAGTCGCCGACCGAGCTGAGCATGTAGATCGGGACGTCACAGCCGCGCAGCTTGAGCTCTTTGACGAAGTTGGTTCCGGCGTCTACCTCCTCCATCATCAGATCCACGATGACCAGATCGGGCTTGCGCTCTTGGTACACCTTGACGCCAGCTTCGGCGGTGGCGGCTTCGACGTGGATGTACCCGTTGGCTTCCAGAATCATCTTCAGCGATTCCCGGATGTCCGGGTCATCATCGATGCACAGAATGACGTGCTTGCCGTCTTGCATGACAAACTCCGAGGTTGGGGTGCGATCAAGCGGTGGGGCTGGCTGAATCCGCGGATGTAGCGGCAATTCGTTCCAGCCCCTGGACGTTGCCGCTCTTGAGAACCGAGTGGACAAACTCCAGCGCCGCCGCCAGGTTGGCCTGAGCGCCTGCCGACAGCCTCTCGCCGAACTCGTCGAATTCGTAGCCGCGAATACCGACAACGAATCCTCGCGTTTGGGCCTTGAACAGGTCGCGCGCGAGCCCCAGCACCTCGCCGGGGCCCAGACTGTGTGAAGAGAAGGACACGCTGGATACCGGCTCGACTTCGGCGACGTAGAATGGCTCCCGACCGGACACGGCCGCGTCGGCGAAGATGACGACGTCGTGTTGGGCAACCTGTTCCGCGTACTCTACCTGGAGCTGGTAGTCCGCGTCGACCGTGACCGTGTCCGAGCTGCAGGGCTCCAGCTGCTCGGCCAGGCGTGGACCAAGACCGTCATCGAGGCGACCGGGGTTTCCGTACCCGATGACCAGCATCTTCGCTGTGTCTCGGCCCACCATCTCGGTTCCCTAGGCGACGCCGCCCCGAGTGCGTCGGCTGAGTTGGTTGCCCGCATGGTCGAACAGCTCGACAACCAGCGGCATCTGGCCGAGCGCGTGGGTTGCGCAGCTGAGGCAAGGGTCGTAGGCGCGAATGGCGACCTCGACGTGGTTGAGCAGCCCGTCGGTGACCTCGGGCGCTCCTGCGATGTGCTGCTCGGCAACGCGCTGAACGGCGCGGTTCATCGGCTCGTTGTTGCTGGTCGTGGAGACGATCAGGTTGGCCATCGTCACCTGGTCCTGCTCATTGACGCGGTAGTGGTGGAACAAGGAGCCGCGCGGCGCTTCGAGGATGGCGATACCTTCTTCGCGCCGCTCGCCCTTGGTGACGAGATCGGTGCCCTGAAGATCCGCATCGTGGAGCAGTTGCTGAATCTTCTCTGCAGAGTGCAACAGCTCGATCATGCGTGCCCAGTGGTACGCCATGGTGATGTGGTTCGGCCTCCCGCCGGTCACCGCCATGAACTCCTGACGCGCCGCCTCGGCCTCCGGAGTGTCGATCCGGTCGCACACGTTGATCCTCGACAGTGGCCCCACGCGGTACCAGCCCTTTTCCGGGCCCAGGGTGCGAATGAAGGGGAACTTCATGTACGACCAGGGACGCACTTCCTCGGCGAGGTAGTCCGCGTACTTCGTCGGCTCCATGTCGAAGATGTTGTTGCCCTCGGCGTCCACCGCGCGGAGCAGACCGTGATAGAGGTCCATCGTCCCGTCGCCGGTCACGAGACCCACGTGGTTCGACTCGAAGGTGCCGAAGTCCTTGACCTTCTCCAGGTTCTCGACCGTGTAGTCCTTGGCGATCTTGAGAGCGCCGCGCGCCCACTCGAGGTGTTGGTCGAGATCCTTCAGGAACCCGTCGCGCTCTTCGATGCTGAGGTTCTTGTTGATGCCGCCGGGGATGGCACCCGTGCCGTGGACCTTCTTGCCCGCCGTCGCCTTGATGATTTCCTGGCCGTACTTCCGCATCATCACGCCCTGGACCGCTAGCTCCGGGAACGCTTCGGCGACCGCGATGACATGGCGCTTGCTGACATCGGCACCGAATCCAAAGAGCAGGTCCGGCGATGCCAGGTGGAAGAAGTGGAGCGCGTGCGACTGGTAGGTCTGACCGTAGTGCATGAGCCGCCGCATCTTTTCTGCGGTGGGTGTCAGCTGGTCGACGCCGACAACCATGTCCATCGCCTTGGCGGCGCAGAGGTGGTGGCTGACGGGGCAGATGCCGCAGAGCCGTTGAACGAGCACCGGGACCTCCCAGTAGGGACGCCCCTGGACGAAACGCTCGAAGCCACGGAACTCGACGATGTGCATGCGGGCCTGTTCGACTTGGCCCTTCTCGTCGAGGTGAATGGTGACCTTGCCGTGCCCTTCGACGCGGGTCACGGGCTCGATAACGATACGCTGTGAACTCACATCGGCCTCCAGGAGTCAGTCGTATTTCAGCAAGCTGTACGGCAGCTCGACCGGCTTGTCCGAGAGCAGCGCCACGAGCGCTTCCCAGATGGTGTCCGCGGATGGTGGGCATCCGGCAAGGTGGTAGTCGATCTTCACGACTTCGTGGGCGGGGTACACCTTGTCCAGCAGCAGCGGGAGCTCGACGTCGTTGGGGATTTGGCGCGCCGGGTTGTGCACCGTGGGGCCATTCAGGTAGGCCTCGTCCAAACATTCCTTGAGGGGAATGGGATTGCGCATAGCCGGGATCCCGCCCGTCTTCGCGCACTCGCCGACGGAGATCAGGATGTCACAGTTTTCCCGGAATGCCTTCAGCACGTGAAAGTTCTCGTCGTTGGCGACGCCGCCCTCGATGAGACCAATCGCGCAGCGCTCCGAGAACGTCTTGATATCGTTGATCGGCGACTTGTGAAATTCGATGAGCTCGACCAGCTTCAGGATGCGGTCGTCGATGTCGAGGATCGACATGTGGCAACCAAAGCAGCCACACATCGACGTGGTTGCAACTTTCGGTTTACTCATGGTGGTCCTGATCACTCCCCGCCGTTGGGGGCCTCGATGTCCGAGCCGATTGGCTTGTTGTCGTACTTGCGCTGGCCCACCGGGGTGGCAAAGCCGACGCGCTTTCTCATGAGCGAGCCCACCGGGCAGACGTCGAGCGCCTTGTCCGACTTGGAGACGTCCGTACTGGCGAGCTTGTCTCCATCGACGGCGATCCGCTTGTGCGTGCCGCGACCGGTGAAGTCGAAGACGTGCTTGCCGTCCAGTTCCTGCGACGCGCGCACGCAGCGTGCACAGAGGATGCAGCGGTTCCTCTCGACTAGGACATCGGGGTGGCTCGCGTCCAGTTCGCGCTTGGGGAACATGTAGGGGAAGCGCGGCGAAACAATGCCGTGGCGGTAGGCCATCGCCTGCAGCTCGCAGTTTCCGCTCTTCTCGCACGCCGGACAGACGTGGTTGCCCTCGACGAAGAGCATCTCGATCAGGGTCCGGCGCACGCCCAGAAGTTCGGGGGTGTCGTTCTCGACGATGGCGCCTTCAGTGACCGGTTGCGTACAGGCTGCCTGGGCGCGCCCATTCACCTTCACCATGCAGACGCGACAGCTGCCCCCCGGCTTGAGCTCTGGGTGGGCGCAGAGGCGCGGGATGTAGATCCCGTTGCGGTCGGCGGCGTCCAGGATGGTGTCGCCGGGCTGAGCGGTGATTTCCTTGCCGTCGATCTTCAGCTTGATGTCGCTCATCTCGTTCCTCACTCGGCGTCGTGGTGGATGACGCTGCGGTGTCCGGCAATCTCCTCGGCGCCGCGGACCGCGGCGGCGAAGTCGAAGCCGCGCTGCTCGCCATGGGTGGCTACCTGGAGGCGTGACTCGTAGGAGGGACGGAAGTTCTTGATGGTCGTCAGGACGGGGTTGGGTGACGTCTGACCCAATCCACAACGACTGGCGAACTTGACGCTGGTTCCCAGCTCCTCGAGGTACGCGATGTCTTCGGGCTCCCCGCGACCGGCGACGATCCGGTCCAGGCGCTCCTTGAGAAGCTCGTTGCCCACACGGCAGGGGGTGCAGTAGCCGCAGCTCTCCTCGCAGAAGAACTCCATGAACTGCCGAGCGATGTCGAGCACGTCGCGGCTGGCGTTGAACACCATGATGGACCCACCCGTGGCGAGGTCGTCGTAACAGATCGTTCGGTCGAAGGCTTCCGGGCCGACCATCTGTCCACTCGGTCCTCCCACCTGCACGGCAGCGGCATCCTCGGCGCCCACGAGCTTGAGCAGGGTGCGCACCGGTGTGCCGAACTCGACCTCGTAGACGCCTGGCCGCCGGCAATCGCCGGACACACTGAGCAACTTGGTGCCAGGACTGCCCTTCGACCCGAGCTCGGCGAACCACCCGGCGCCCTGCTGGAGCGTGCGGGCGACGCAGCAGAAGGTCTCGACGTTGTTCACCACCGTGGGGCGTCCGTTGTACCCCTTCTGGGCGGGGAACGGCGGCCGGTTCTTCGGATCGCCGCGAAGTCCTTCGCAAGAGCTGATCAGCGCGGTCTCCTCACCGCATACATAGGCTCCCGCGCCCATCTGGATCCGGATGTCGAAGTCGAACCCGGCCTTGCCACCGGCATTCTTGCCCAGGCTGCCGGTGGAGCGTCGCCGAGCCAGGACGTCCTCCAGGTAGCGGCGCAAGTATGCGTACTCGGCACGGAGGTAGAGGATGCCGGTGCTGGCTCCGATCGCGTACCCCGCGATCGTCATTCCCTCGAAGAGCAATTCGGCTCGTTCGGTCAGGATGACGCGATCCTTGAACGTGCCCGGTTCCCCTTCGTCGGCGTTGCAGATGACCACCTTGTCGGTGCCCGTGGCGTTGCGCGCGAACTCCCACTTCATTCCGGCCGGGAATCCCGCACCGCCACGACCACGGATGCGCGCCGCCTTGACGTCGCGGATCACCTCCTGAGGCGTCATTGCCAGAGCCTTCGTGAGGGCTGCGCCACTCTCGAACGGCGCCAGCAGCACGGGGCCGGCCAGGCAGACGTTGTTGCGCACCATGGACTGGACGAGCTCGTGAGCATTGTTCCCGTCGCCCAACTTGGTGACTAGCTTGCGGGGGTCCGGATCCTGCTTCAGCTGCTCGGCGATGGCCTTGGCCTTCGACGGGTCCAGATCGGGAACCACCACATCGTTGATCAGCGCCGCTGGAGCCTGATCGCACATGCCGATGCAGGGCGTCGTCTCCAACGTGATGCGCCCATCCGTCGTGGTTCCTCCGACGGGGGTGCCGAGGGCGCTCGAGAAGGCTTCGAGGACGTCGTCGGCGCCCTGAAGTCGGTCGATCACGTCGGTGCAGACCCGCACGACTACCTTGCCCTTCGGCTGGTCGGAGAGGAAAGCGTAGAAGGAGACCACGCTCTCCACCTCGACGCGGTGGCAACCCAGCGCCTCAGCGATCAGCGCCATCGCCTCGCTCGAGACCTGACCCAGTTGCTCCTGCACGGTGTTGACCACGTCCATCAACCGGGTCCGGTCTTTGCCAACCGCTTCGCAGGTTTCGCTCACTAGCGTTCTTAGCGCTTCGTTCATGGACACCTCTCGTGTGTCGCACCGGCGCATGCTGCGTCTGTGGCAGGGTGCCGCCTACGGCGGAAGTTGCCTAGGCCACGCCCTTGGGGGGCGCGCCGTTCGCGCGTCTGCGCTGGTGTCCGGGGGAAGACGGGCGGGATGCTCGTATAAAACCGCGCTCGTGACAAGCCCAAAATCTGAGTTGCCGCAGAGTTTCGAGAACGCCGATTTCCTTGCTGATTCGCCCATTGCTCCACCACCCACTCTCCCGCTACCGACCTTCCGGACGGCCCGAACTGGTGGCACATGGCCAGAGACTTGTGGCACAATTAATCTCGTGGTGTGACGTAAATATATGAAATTACAGCTTGGTTGCTATGTATCGGTGGCATGCTGTTACGAAATTCACAATATCTTCACCTTACGTAACAGTAGTACTGGACGGTATGACCGATGGATGTCGGTATGATGCGTGTCACCATTGAGACGGCAGAGTGTTAGTTATTGGTGGTGCGTGGTGTTTTATAATATCAAGTTTGTGGGTGGGTCTTCCGGTATGGGTTGTTTCTCGACGCGCGGGAAGAATCCGGATGCAGGTCGCCGTCAGCGTTTCGCAAGGCTGAACCTCTCGCGCGACCTGCTCGAGTCATCTCAAAGGAAGACAGAAACCAGCCGTGGCAGCGATTGCCAACCACGACCGATGGATCAGTATTTTGCCGCGGAGGAGGCTCGAAACGAGCAATCCCGAACTTCGTGTAGGGGCTTGGACGTGCCCATCGCGCCGTCCGGCGCGAGACCCAATACTACTGGGTGCCGCGGGCGGGATAGGTGAGCTGGACGCGGGTGTCGAACTGGGGTAAGCCGTCCCGCCGAGGGACCATCTTGACTCGCAACTCGACGCTTGCGTTCTCCGCCATCATCGTTGTGCTCTTGGCCTGCAAGGGGACGAAAGACGCCGACGACGACCAGCTGCCCGAGGCGCCCGCACTGCCCACGGCCGAGGAGGACTCGGAGTCGGGGGACGGTGCCGGGGTGGCTTCGGCGAGCGCGAGCGCGGATCCAGAAGCACCCGCCGACGAAGGAGCTGCGGAGCCCAGCCCCGCCGCCCCGGCAGCAGGAACTGGGAGGAGCGGTGCGGCGCGTGATGCGGGGGCCGACGACGAGGCCGACTCATCGAAGGACGCCGGCACGACAGCCCCGGCGGCGGTTGACGCCACCGTCGGCGACATGCAGAAGCGTGCACAGCGTTGCATCAAGCGTTGCTCGGCGCAGTTTGAGAAGTGCAAGGCGGTAGATATCTCGAAGCTGCCCGAGTGCGTGCAGAAGCAAGCGAATTGTTCGGCCGCTTGCAAGTAGCGAAGCTGATGTTTCGTTGGAGCCTTGCCGCGGTGGAGGAATTCCGGCCTGCACCGCGGGTGATCTGCTAACGTCGCGGCGGAATGGCCTTTCCCGACGGCTTCGTGTGGGGCGCCGCGGCGGCGTCCTATCAAATCGAAGGCGCTGCTGCCGAGGATGGCAAGGGCGAGAGCGTGTGGGATCGATTCACGCGGAAGCCCGGTGCGATCTGGCACGGACACCATGGCGATGTCGCTTGCGACCACTACCATCGCTTCGAAGAAGACGTGGGCCTGATGCAGGCGATTGGCCTTGGGGCATACCGCCTCAGCATCAGCTGGCCTCGCGTTCTGCCGGAGGGAAGGGGGGCGTGCAACGACCGAGGGCTGGGATTCTACGATCGACTCGTCGATGCGCTTGTCGCTGCCGGGGTCGACCCGTGGGTGACCCTGTTTCACTGGGACTACCCTCGCGCTCTCTTCGAGCGGGGGGGATGGCTGAATCCCGACAGTCCGCAGTGGTTCGCTGACTACACACAGCTCGTGGTCGAGCGCCTCTCCGATCGCGTGCGGCACTGGATCACGATCAACGAGCCGCAGGTGTTCATCGGCTTCGGGCACCGCGACGGACAGCATGCGCCGGGACTGGAGCTCGACTGGGCTGACACGTTGCGGGCTGGGCACCACGCGCTGCTTGCCCATGGGCTGTCCACGCAGGTAATTCGGGCTGCCGCGCGGACCCCCGCCCGCGTTGGCTACGCTCCGGTGGGGCTCCCCGTACTTCCCGCTTCGGACGCGCCCGACGACATCGAGGCGGCTCGTCGACTCACCTTTGGGATCCGCGAACGGACGCTGTGGACCAACACCTGGTGGATGGACCCCGTGTTTCGGGGTGAGTACCCAGCTGACGGCTTGAGGGTATTCGGCAGCGACGTACCGCACGTCAGCAGCGCCGACTTCGACACGATTCGGCAGCCAGTCGACTTCTTCGGGGTCAACACCTACATGGCGTTTCGCCCCGACCACACGGGCCCGGGAGATGGATGGCCGGTCGGGCATCCACGCACCGCGTTTGACTGGCCGGTGACGCCGGACGCTCTCTACTATGGCCCCAAGTTCTTCTACGAGCGCTACGGACGGCCCATCGTGATCACGGAGAACGGTCTCTCTTGCCGCGACTGGATCGCCCTCGACGGGAAAGTCCACGATCCTCAGCGGATCGACTTCCTCACGCGCTACCTGCGCGCGTTGCATCGGGCGATCCTCGATGGGGTTCCCGTCGACGGGTACTTCCACTGGTCGATGCTCGACAACTTCGAGTGGGCGGAGGGGTACAAGGAGCGCTTTGGACTCGTCTTCGTCGACTACGCGACGCAGCGCCGGCTCCTCAAGGACTCGGCCTACTGGTACCAGCAGGTCATCGCGACCAACGGTCAGGTCGCCCTCGACTGAGCGTGGGCGGCTCGTCACGATGCGATTCGTCGAACCCCTCGTTCCCGCCAACTTCGTTCGCCGCTACCAGCGCTTCCTCGCGGATTTTCGACTGGCGGATGGAGCCCTGGTGACCGCCCACTGCGCGAATCCGGGGTCGATGGCGACCTGTCTCCAACCCGGCGCGCGCGCCTGGCTATCCCGCGCTGCCGATCCACGCCGCAAGCTGGGCTACACGTGGCAGATCGCTGAGGTCGGTCGGGCTCGTGTGTATGTGTACCCGAGCGGTGCCAATCAGCTGGTACGCGAAGGATTGGAATCCGGCTGTGTGTCGGAGCTGGCGGGGTACACCACGATCCGCCCGGAGGTGCCGTTTGGTGAACGCAGTCGGGTAGACTTCCTGCTCGAAGGCACCACGGGACGTTGCTATGTCGAGGTGAAGAGCGCCACGCTCAAGCTGGCGCCACGCCTGGCGGGATTTCCCGACGCGGTCACGCGGCGGGGCGCGCGCCACCTCGACGAGCTGGCGGTGGTTGCGGGGCGGGGGCAGCGCGCCGTGCTGCTCTTCTGCGTGAGTCGCAACGACGCTCGCGCGATCGCCCCGGCAGACGCGATCGATCCCGCCTACGGTCAGGCGCTACGTCGGGCGGTCGGTCGCGGGGTGGAGGTGCTCGCCTATCGCGCGGTGGTCTCGCCTCGCGAAGTTCGCCTCAAGCAGCGCGTTCCAGTACTCATCGAGTGACTCCTGGGATCGTCAGCGAATGCTCCTACCTAGTAGGTGACGCGGTGCCAATGGGGGGTATTGTGTCGAAAGTGAGCACAGTGTGCGACAAGGTTGCCTTGAGCTCCATTGAGGCGCTGTCCCCCAGGCCTTTCGTTTTCGGTGGCTTGACTGGCGATGTCATTAGTTGCTGCTGGATCCGGGCGGTGAGATCGAATCCCTGTTGCCGTCCGTAGGTTCTTGGAGCAGGAATCGGGCGCGCGAGCACGTCCGCACACGTGGAGTTGCACGCTGACCGCGGGCATCCTTGGAATCCCGCCGGATGGAAAGGTGAAACCTCAGGTTTCGTGTCGCTGGCGCGACGCTCCTGCTACGCTTGACTCGGAGTGCTCTAGTATCGGCCTCGCTTGAACCATTGGCCGGACATTGTCAGACTGGAATAGCTAAGGTGAGCCTGCCCCGAGACCTATCGAACACCGCCGGCGACATTGGTGCCGGTCATGTTCTCGGCCGCTACGAGTTGCTGATGCCCATCGCATCGGGCGGGATGGCGATGGTCTGGGCGGCGCGACTCAAGGGGACGAGGGGCTTTCAGAAGATCGTCGCGGTGAAGACGATGCTTCCCAAGCTCAGCGAGGACGACCAGTTCGAGCAGATGTTCCTCGACGAGGCGTCGCTTGCCTCGCAGATCCGCCATCCTCATGTGGTCGAGATCATGGACTTGGGGGAGGAGGACGGGATCCTCTACCTGGTCATGGAGCTGGTAGATGGGGTGCCACTGAACCAGCTGATGAAGGCCGCGAAGAAGCGTGGAGGGATTCCTCTTCCCATTGCTGTGCGGGTCGTCATGCAAGCTTGCGCCGGCCTCCACGCTGCTCACGAGCTGAAGGACCGCGATGGCAAGCTCGTGGGGCTCGTCCACCGGGACGTTTCCCCGCAGAACATCCTGGTCACCTACGAAGGGGTGACCAAGGTCGTGGACTTCGGGATCGCCAAGGCTACTGCGCTGGGCGGCGGTGCCACGGTGGCCGGACAGATCAAGGGCAAGGTCGCCTACATGTCCCCGGAGCAGGTCAAGGGAGCGAAGATCGATCGCCGCGTCGACGTTTTCGCGGTGGGCATCGTGCTCTACGCCTTGACCACGGGCAAGCACCCGCTGCGTCGCGAGTCGGAAGCGGCCACGATGTACAACATCTGCTCCCCCGAGGCGGTGATGCCCCCGAGCAAGATCATCCAGGGGTATCCCGGACAGCTCGAGAAGGTGGTGCTCGGGGCGCTCGCGAAGGACGCTGACAAGCGCTACAAGACCTGCAACGAGCTTCTGCGCGCGCTCGACAACCTCCCCTCCAGCATGCGTGCCAGCACCGACGAGGACGTTGGCAACTTCGTCAAGGACCTATTCGCCGAGCGGCGAGCGGAGCGCCAGGGAGCACTGCGCCACGCCTTGGATCTTGCTGACCGTCAAGACAAGGTGGAGCAGCGGTCACTGCGGATGCCAGCGGGCGCGACCGAGACGATGTCCGGCGTCAGCGGCATCGCTCAGGTGCCTGGCGAAAGCTCCAGCAAGGTTTCTTCGGTGTCGGCGGAGGACATCCAGGGGTCCCTGCCCGGGGCCAGTACGCTCGACACCGGTGCGATTGAGATGGCTGCGGCCGCCTCCGGGCGCCGCAAGCTGGTGTTCACGGCAGGGGCGCTCGGGTTGTTGGCCCTGGGGGGGGCGATCTTCGCGATGGCGACTGCCAGTGGCAAGGCCGAGTCCACGGTCGGAGCTTCGCCTCAGCCCAGCATCGAGTCGGCCAGTCCTTCCAGCCCCGCAAACGCGCAAGACGACAAGGAAGATGTCACGGCCGTCGACTTGGGATCGCTGCCCAAGGCGGGGGACAAGGACCAGGCGAACCCGGATCAGGATCCGCCCGAGGACGGACCCGACGACGAAGCTTCGCCGGCGCTCACTACCAAACCGGTCCTCACGGCGAAGCCCACGTGGACGCCACCCGCGGGGCCAGTGGCCGCGCCCGCGCCCAAGCCCGCGCCCAAGCCCGCGCCCCCGTCGGATTCGTGGGACAAGCAGAACCCAGGGTTCTGATCGCTACTACCAGTAGTGGTGGACGTGGGGCTTGACTTGCTGATCGTAGATGGCCCGTACCTGATCCATCGAAGCGGCGGGGAGTGGGGCCAAGCTGGCGGCTGCGCAGTTCTCCTCAACCTGGGTTGGCCGCTTGCCACCCGGGATGGCACAGGTGACTCCTGGGTGCATGAGGATCCAGCGCAGGGCCCACTGGGCCATCGAGCAGCCGGTGGGCACCAGGGGGCGCAGGCACTCGACCGCGGCAAGTCCCGCATCGAAGTCGATTCCGCTGAAGGTTTCTCCTCGGTCGAAGGCGGCTCCCTCGCGATTGAAGTGGCGGTGATCGTCCGCTTCGAACCGCTGATCTGGCGTCATCTTGCCCGCCAGCATGCCGGACGATAGGGGCAGTCGGGCGAGGACGCCTACCTGGCGCTGTTGCGCTTCGGCCAGGAACCGATCCGCGGGCCGCTGCCGGAACACATTGTAGATGATCTGGACGGTCTGGACGTTTGGATACTCGATTGCCTTCAGAGCCTCCTCGACGCGTTCGACGCTCACCCCGTAGAAGCGAAGTTTGCCCCGCTCCACGAGGTCATCCAGGAGTCCGAACACCTCCGGCATGTAGTACACGTCCGTCGGTGGACAGTGCAGCTGCAGCAGGTCGAGAGCGTCAACCGCGAGGTTCTTCAAACTGCGCTCGATGAACTGCGTGAGGTTGGCGCGATTGTAACCTTCGGGGGTTTGCTTCGGCAGGCGGCGACCAGCCTTCGTGGCGACGATGAGGTCGCCGCCCACCTCGCGGCGCAGCTGCGCGATCAGGCGCTCGCTGCGCCCGTCGCCATAGACGTCTGCCGTGTCGATGAAGTTGACTCCTAGTTCGACGGCTTTTCGCAGCGCGGCGAGCGACTCGTCGTCTTGCACGGTGCCCCACGTGCCTCCGATCGCCCAGGCGCCAAAGCTGACGGCGGACACGCTCCACCCCGTTCTTCCCAGTGGTCGATACTCCATCATTCTCCTTCGTCGTCGATCACTGCGTCCGGGTCCTCGGGAACCGGGTCGCCCTTGCCAATGACGACGACCCCCTTCTCGGACACCGTGAACCCGCGGGCCCGGTCGTGCTCGTGGTCGACGCCGATGTGAACTCCCGGGGGAACCTTGACGCTCTTGTCCAAGATGGCTTTGCGGACGATCGCTCCGCGGCCAATTTCGCAGCCGTGCATCAGGACGGAGTCCTCCACCACGGCGCGGGAGTGGATCAGTACGTCGGGGGAGAGCAGGCTCCGCCGCGCTACCCCGCCGGAAAGGATGGTGCCGGCGGAGACCATGCTGTCGACGGCCATGCCGCGTCGGTCGTCGTCGTCGAAGACGAACTTGGCCGGTGGGAGTGAAGCCGCGTGGCTATGGATGGGCCACTCCCGGTTGTACATGTTGAACACGGGATGGACGCTGATCAGATCCATGTTCGCTTCAAAGAAGGCGTCGACCGTACCGACGTCGCGCCAGTAGCCGTGGTCGCGCTCGGTTTCTCCCGGGACTCGATTCGTGGTGAAATCGTAGACGGCGGCGTCGCCCGAGTTGACCATCATGGTCACGATGTTGCCGCCCATGTCGTGCTTGCTGTCGACGTTGTCGGCGTCGGCGTGCACCGCCTCCTCAAGCGCCTTTCGGGAGAACACGTAGTTGCCCATCGATGCGTAGATCCGGTCCGGATCGTCGGCGAGCCCCGCGCATTCCCCGGGCTTCTCGACGAACGCCTGGATGCGATTGTTGGCACCCGGGACAATGACGCCAAAGCGATGACACTCCTCTCTCGGGACCCGCAGTGCGGCGACGGTCACGCCGGCACCGGATTGGATGTGGGCGTCCACCATCTGGGTAGGATCCATCCGGTAGATGTTGTCGGCGCCGAAGACGCAGATGTAGTCGGGCGCCTCGTCCGCGAGCAGATTCAGGTTCTGGTAGATGGCGTCCGCGGAGCCCTCGAACCAGCGCCGCCCGAGTCGCATCTGGGCCGGCACCGACATCACGTAGTTGTTGAAGAGCGGCGAGAGGCGCCAGCTCTGTGCGATGTGGCGGTCGAGGCTGTGGCTCTTGTACTGGGTCAGGACGGCGATCCGGCGATACCCACCATTGACGAGGTTGCTGAGGGCGAAGTCGATCAGCCGGAAGTTGGCGCCGAACGGGACGGCGGGCTTGGCTCGGTCGCGCGTCAGCGGCATCAGGCGCTGGCCCTCGCCGCCGGCCAGGACCATCCCCATCACATGCGGGCGTGCGTGCATCATCGAGGCGATGCTGCCCAAAGCCGGTGCCCGGTGGCAACAGGAATGCGACCACTTCCTGGTGCGGCGAACGTTGTCGCGGGAGCGGGGGCGCGAGCGAAGACGCAGTGGTGAACTTCGCGTGGCAGTCTGCGGAGCGCTTCTGCGCACAGCGCGGCCACCACCTGGTTGCCAGGTTACAGGGTGGCGAACTTGAATGTCAAGTTCAGTGAGGGCTCGACGCGGGCTGTAGCCGTTGGAGCGAGCGCTCGGGCGCGGGTTCAAGGTTCCCGCGCGCTCGTTGGCCAGCAGCAACCGGCGCGCCAGAGGCCGGACGTCGCCCGGCAATGAATCCGAACGTGACTGCCGATGGTGCTCGTTGACGGTGCTCGTGGTGCGGCGCCGTTTGCGACGTCGGGTTGGCGTGTCCCGGTAGTGCCCGTCGGCGCGGTTTCGCGGTACTCTACGGGACAGTGCAGTTACCACGAATCGCGTTCAAGGAGTGGGCGGCGGTCGTGCTGGCGCTGGAGCGGGGGCTTCAGGATGTGGTTCTCCGGCGCGGCGGTATCGCAGAGGAACGTGACGCGTTCGAGGCGTCCCACGATGCTTTCCTGCTGTGGCCGACCTACCACCACCAGCAGCGGCTGGGACTGCTACCGCGGCACCAGGAGTTATTCGATGACGCGCTCGCGGCGGAGCCTCCTGCCGGGCGGTGTCGGATCACCTCGTGGGCTCGCGTGCTGGATGTTCGCATCGTGTCCAACGAGGCGGAGCTGGATGCGCTTGGAAAGCGACACGTCTACGCGCGCGACGTGCTGGTGGAGCGTCTCGCCGCTACTCGCGGGCGAGCCCTTCACGTGTTGGAGGTCGAGACCACCCCGTTGCCGGAGCCCCTGTGGGTCCCAATCGGAGCCGAGCACGCTGGGTGCAAGAGCTGGATCGAGGTCTCGTTCGACCGGTGACGGGTTGCCGCAACCTCGCAGAATTCCGGCAAACATCTCCGGTTCGAGGTAGACTGCAAAGGATGTCTCGAATGGCCCGCGTCATCCAACGTTTGCTGCTCGGCCTCGCGGTGGTCGGGGCGGTGGTCCTGGTCGTCGCGCCGGTACAGGCTCAGCCGACCGAGGAGGAATTGAAGGAAGCTCGGACCCAGTTTCACCGGGCGCTCGAACTGGAACAGGCAGGCAACTGGGGGGGGGCGCTGCGGCTCTTCAGGGAAGTCAGCCAGATCAAGATGACCCCCCAGGTCCGCTTCCACATCGCCTTGTGCGAGGAGAACCTCGGCAAGCTCGTTGCCGCGCTCGGAGGATACGAGCTGGCTCTGGCCGATGCCGACAGTGTAGGCGGCACGTTTCGGGAGGAGGTCGAGGCGAACATCGATCAACTCCGCGCCCGGATTCCGAAGTTGGTCATCGAACGCGGACCGGGAGCGGAGGCCGCGAAGATCGAGCTCGACGGGATCGAGCTGGGATCGAGCTCGATCGGGGTCGAGGTGCCGGTCGATCCCGGTCCTCATCAAGTCTACGCGGCGGCGAAGGGGTACGAGGACTTCTCCGAGGCGATCAGCGTCGACGAGGAGGGCGTCGAGACGCTGGTGATCGAGATGCAAGCACTCACCAAGAAGAAGGGACCGACCGGCGACGAGGGGACGACGACGGAGCCGGCCCCGAAGGAAGGGCCCCGGGCGCTGCCCATTGGACTGGTTGCGGGGGGAGGGGTGACGATGGCGACTGGAGGTGTGCTGCTCCTTCTCGCGCAGGTCCAGTTCAGCGACATCCAGTCTCAGTGCACGGGGGACGACCCCTGCGAAGAGAGTCTTCGAGGACCCTACCGCCAGGCAAAGACCAAGCAAGCTGCGGGGTACGTGACGCTGGGCGTCGGGACGGTGGCTGCGGGAGTGGGTCTCTACTTCCTGCTCAATCCGGACAAGCTCCCCTCCAAGGACCACAAGAAGGATCCGGGCAAGTCCAAGGAGAAGGCCAGCTTCCGCGTGGTGCCCGTAGCGCCGCAGAGCGACGCTGGCATATCCGTCTTTGGTCGCTTCTGAAGGTACGAGAACGAGCTGTGGCGGGGCGCGCTCGGCGCCAATGCCTCGCGGGCCCGCCCGAACGGGTGGCCCGGTCTTGGCGGTGGGAGCTGCCGAGAGGGTTCGAGCGCTCGGCGCTGCATCCGACGGTCTGCACGACCAGACGCTCGGCGACGGCTACTCGGTGAAGAACTGGACGTCGTCGAGCCAGATGTCGAAGGCCACACCTGCTTTGGCCTGGAACTGCACGGACAATACCGATCTGGGTTCGAAGTCCGGGCTCGCTCCCCATCCGCCCTGCGCCAGGGGAGGCGCTGTCAGGGGGACCGTGTACTCCTGCCAGGTCTCCTCGAGGGTGATGTCCACGCCGTAGGCGTCGTCGCAGTCGGCAGCGCACTCGCCGCCAGGCTTGCCGTCGTCCACGACCTCGGCGGTCTGGATGTTGACTCGCATGTCGAACGTGCCGTTGCCCGAGCGCGCCCAGAACACGAGGCTCGAGTAGCGCGACACGTCGTACTTGTTCTTGGTGTTCGAGTTGGGAGAGTCGAGATCGAAGCCGAGGCCCGCACCCCAGTCGTCGAAACCGCTATCCGCCACGACGTGCATGCCCAGCAAGCTCGTCCCTCGAGCCTCGGGGAGGTCGGTGGCGACGAGCTCCTCTGAGCCATCTTGGGTGTCGGGCGAGATGGTTCCGCCCATGTCATCGTGGAGGGTGTACCAGTAGCCCTCGCCATCCGCGAGCTCGATGCTGTTGTTGGCCGCGTCGACGAGATCGATGACGGTGTAGCCGGGCCCCACCACGATGGCTCCGCCCGTGGTCCCCCCGTCGGAGGCGCCTCCCGCGGCGGCACCTCCAGCGGGCGCATCGCCGGCGCTGCCGGTTGGAGCTCCCCCGGTCTCGCTGGGAGCTCCGCCAGTTGTCAGCGATTCCCCCCCCGTGGCCGCCCCACCGCTGGCTTCCGCTCCCCCGGTGGGTACCGAAGTGGAACCTCCACCTCCACTGCCCGCTGCTTTCCCTCCAGTGGGAGGCGCGCCAGCGCCCGGAGAGCCGCCGGTTTCGCGGGTGCCACCCGTCGGTGCGCCTCCGGTGGGGGGAGAGCCGCCGGTCTCTGGGTTTCGGGCGCCCCCCGTACCTGATTCCTTGACGTCGGTCCCCTGCAGTAGCTCCTCGGTGTAGACGTTGCAGCTGGGGACGAGTCCAGCCGCGCCGAGGACGGTGATCCAAGGAATGGAGCGAAGGCGTTTCATGAGGGGACGTCGACGGCTAAGCAGGTCCACTTGGTACTCGTCGCCGCAATCCGAGCCAACATGCGTAAACTTTAGCGCAAAGCGCCTCGTGTTGGGCCCGCGAAGCCGCGCCTACAATCGCGGTCGCGGTCGCTGCTCGGCGGATTCCAGTGCTGCTTGAAGCGCCGAGCTCCCACGCAGGCAGGGGAAGCAGTCGGCCTGCAGATCTTCCCCGCAGCCCACCTCTCGGGTGAGCCGGCGGAGCACGTGGGAGCTGCGTCGATCGGCGTGGGTGCGGGCTCTTGGGAGCAGTGACCGATACTCTTCGCAGGTCCGCGCGTCCCACAGATCCAGGGTCACCAGTAGCGATGGACTGGCACCATCGCGAACCGCTGCCGTGTGCAGAAGCCGGTTCGTCTCCTTGGCCAGCAGCGTGCTGGACGGATCGCTCTTGGCTCGAGCCCAGATGTCGTAGATGAGGTCTGGTCCTCGCTCGCCCAGCTGGTGGACCGCTAGCTCGAGGATGAGGTCGAGCTCGACGCGCTGCTCTGCAGCGCGGTAGAGGTCGCGTACCAGTGACTCGTTCTCGCCCCACCGCGGATCCATTTCCAGGGCGTGGGCGTAGGCGCGGACGCTGCGGGAAGTGGCGCCCAGGTGGGCGTGCCCCCGGCCAATTGCCGCCCACTGGGCTGCGGTCACCGGGGGGTTCTGCTCGAGCTGCTCTAGGGCCTCGGTGTTTCCACCCGACGCTCGATGCGCGAGTGCGTCGAGCTGGACCTCTGAAAGTGGCTGGACGGCAGCGATGGGGGCAGGCTCGGGGGGAGGGGGGCGGGTCGCCACCAAGACTACCGCCACCGTCAATCCCAGGGGGGCTGCCACGGCGACCGCGAGCAGCCAGGTGGGGAGCTCGACCGTACCCAGCTTGAGCCGTTGTGAGGAGGCGGGTGGGTTGTGGACGCTGGCTGGTGCACTGTCGAGTGCACGCTGGGAATCATGGCTCGGGCGCGAAGATGACGGCACGGAACGGGGGCGAGCCGTTGGCGGGGGCGGCCTGCTGTTGCCTGAGCTGACTGCCTCCGGATCGAGCTCGACGTCGATTCGGCGACAGACCTCTTCCGCCGTCGGTGGGCGGAGATCTGGGTCCTTCGCCAAGAGCTGCATGACCAGTCGCGACGTGCCGGGGTCGATCGTCTCCGGCAGGGGGGCGGGCGCCGCGGTCATCTGCAACTGCAGGACGGCGTGCATGTCGCCTCCGCGGAATGGCGCGCGCCCGCTCAGCATTTCGTAGAGCACTATGCCCAGCGTGTAGAGGTCTGCCCGGTGGTCGACGATGGTGCCCGCCGCCTGCTCAGGCGCCATGTAGTCCGGGGTGCCGAAGATGTTGCCCCGCGGGCTGGCAGATGGCGTTCCGCTCTCCGCTGGAACGTGCGCAATTCCGAAGTCGACCACCTTCACGCGATCGAGGCTGGTGCCGGCGCGCATCAACATGATGTTGTCGGGCTTCAGGTCGCGGTGGACGATGCCATCGCGATGGGCTGCGCTCAGGCCTGCCGCTACCTGGCGAGCGATCTCGAGCGCTCGCCGAACCGGTAGCGCGCCTTCCCGGCTGAGTACTTCCGAGAGACTCATGCCCTCGATCAGCTCGAGCACCAGGTAGCATGACCCGTCCGGTAGGCGACCGAAGGCGGTCGCGCTGGCCACGTTGGGGTGTTCGATGCGGCTCGCAGCTAGCGCCTCACGCTCGAAGCGGGCGACCATCTCCGGCAGGTAGTGCAGCTCGCGGTGCAGGACCTTGATCGCGACGTGCAGCTCGCTGAGCTGGTCCTGTGCAAGGTACACGGTGCCCACTCCCCCGGTGCCGATCGGGCGGATGACGCGATACCGGTCGGCGATCAAGGAGCCGATTCGGTTGCGGGGGCCCTGCTCCTCTTCCAGAATCGCGTCGAGATCTCGGTCGGCGGCGGCCCCGCCCCGGATCACTTCACCTCCCGGTCGTGCTCTGGTCCCTGGTGAACGAGCGCCAGCCCACTCCGGCTCACGAATCGGCTCGAGCGAGGTTCGACCCGATGGCGCTTTCAGCGTCACCGGGTCGATGCTCACTGGCACTTCGGCGAACCCCTCGCGCTTGCCGTGCTTGTCGTCCGACCTGCTGGTCAAGCCTCGCCCCAATTCACTGTGTCCCCGTCATCTTGGCAGCTGCCTGGGTGGGTCGTCGAGTGCGCGCCAGAAAAAAAGCCGCCGGACGATGGTTGTGCTGGTTTCCCGCGGCGCTCGATCCGATCAGCTCCGGCGGCCGGGAAGGAGTGGTCTCTGGCGAGAAGGACCGTTGCTCATCCCTCGGTGCAGCACGATGCGGCGCCCAGCCGCCTGTCCCTCGGCGAACTCGCGGGTGCGCTGGCTCCCGCCGTGCCGTGTCCAGCGCACCCGAGGATGTCGCTGGCGAAAGAAGCCGGACAGCTGCGGGTCCCCGACGTAGACGAGTCCTGTTTGGCGATGGCGTTGCTGCTGCTGGTTCAGCTGCTCGCGAAACCCGGCCATCACACCCGCGAGGAACTGCCGGCGCCCCTGGTTGCGTCGCGTTCCTTGTCGGCGCTGGTGCTCCTGCCACAGTTGCTCGGCGGTGTGCGTGAGGAATGAGTACGTGTACTCGGCCAGCTCCAGATTCTCGGGAGTACCGCACACCTCCAGGACGGTGCCGCGCTTGCCTTCGAGGGGTCGCCAGACCGGGACCCAGATCGCCTCGACGAAGAAATGGTCGTCAAGCAGGGTGGCGAGGATCCGGGATGCCTCGCCGACACGCCCGGTCGGTCGACCCAGATGTCTGAAGGCATAGCCCCGAGGGCGCCCCATCGTGACCTGGTCGATGTTGTACTTCAGCATCAACTTCTGTGCGGCGAGGGTTGCGGCGTGGGCTTCGTGCTCGTTGGGGCTCTCGGCCAGAGCGAGCAGCTTGGCCACTCGCTCCAGGGCTCGCGTCTCGGTGGGGCTCGGTGCCGAATCGGGGACGCCGCTTGCTCGCGGGTCGATGCCCCGGGCTGCGCACACGTCCTGGAACGCGGGTCCGTGGGCCGTCTCGTCGGTGCGTTCCAGCACCTCGTCGACGAACTGATGCGCCATCTCGTGCTTGAGCACCTCGAGCACGGTCCCCCAGCCTCTTTCAGTGAGGAGGGACCGGCTTAGCTCCAGTGTTCGCGGAAACCGAACCCACCGACCCAGTCGCTGGGTGGAGTCGCTCAGCTCCAGTGCGGGGCGTCGCAGCTGGCTGCCGAAGAACGTCACGTTGAGGTCGTGGTACGCGGATGCCAGAGCGCGCAGCGTGGCGGTTTCCAACTCGGCAGTGAGCTCGCCGAGAGTCCTGTTCCGAGGTGGCACGCGGTGCGGTTAGCACTCCAGTCCCCCGCCAGCATCCTCGAATCCCGGGAAAATACCTGACTGGTGGGAACTCTTCACGGGTCGCCCGTCCGGTGGCATGCTGCCCGGCCTCATGGCAAAAGACGATTTCGCATCCTTGATGGAGGGGCTGACCTCCGACAGCAGCAAGCGTGTGGCGCGCCGCCTTCGCCGGGGAGAGGTCGTTGAAGGGACCATCGTTCAGATCAGCGCTGACAGTGTGTTCATCGACGTCGGGGCAACCTCGGAAGCGCGAGTCGATCGCGGCGAGCTCGTCGATCGAACCGGAGTGCTCACAGCTCGGGTGGGCGACAAGATCCGGGGTACGGTCGTGGACGCGCGTCCCGAGTCGCTGACCGTGGCCATCGCGCTGGGCCGAGAAGGCGCGGTGGACGTGGCGGCGTTGCAGGCGGCGCGGGATGCCGGTTCAGTGGTGTCGGGTGTGGTCAAGCAGGCCGTCAAGGCGGGCCTCGAGATCGAGATCGGTGGCGTTCGGGCTTTCTGCCCCGCGTCGCAGGTGGAGATCGGGCGAGCCCCGGACCTCGAAGTGTACGTGGGCCAAACTCTCGAGTTTCGCGTGCTGGAAGTGCGCGACGGTGGCAAGTCCGTGGTCGTCTCTCGGCGCGCCGAGCTCGAGGCGCGGCGTGCCGAGGCGGCGCGCGACCTGCTCGAGCGCCTGGTCCCCGGTGCGGAGGTTGACGGTACCGTGCACAGCGTCACCCGTCATGGCGCGGTGATCGATCTCGGTGGCGTCGAGGGCTTCGTTCACATCTCTGAAATCGCTCACCAGCGCATTGCGAAGGTCGAGGACGCGGTGGAGGTGGGGGCTGCGGTACGGGTTCAGGTCCTGGGAATCGAGGAGAGTCCGAAGGGATTGCGGGTGCGACTGAGCATGAAGGCGTTGCTCGCCGCGCCGCGGGCCACCTCACAGCAGGCTGATGAGGTGCTGGTTGGGAAGGTCTCTCGGCATACCAACAGCGGGGTCATCGTCGAGACTGCCGCGGGCGAGGGGCTCGTCCCCGCCCGCGATCTCGGGTTGCCGCCCGGCGCCGACCACCGTCGCGCTTTCCCCGTGGGACGCGAGGTGACCGTGGTGGTCGTCAGCCGCGATGGTGCGGGCAAGGTGCGCTTCAGCGTGAGCGGCGTGGCGGCCGTGGAAGAGCGCCGAAACTACCGCGAGTTCGCGGCGGCGGGGAAAGGCCGTGGTAGCTCGAGTGGTCTCGGGAGTCTCGGCGACATCATGCGCGAGAAGCTGGGATTACCCCCGGCCACAGCGGGCGATACCGAGACGGGCGCGGCCGTGGCCGCGCCCCCGACCGCGCCGGATTCGGCGCCGGAGCCTCGCCGCGACGGTGATCCGCGCCGGGATCGCGACCTGGGCGTCGTGCGGCGCAAGAAATAGCGGTTCGATTCGCCCGGGGACGCGATGCGCACGACGTCGACGCAGTACGGCCGTCCTTACCGGCCGGCGTCGGTCGCAGCGTTCAACCGCTTCGGGCCGGTGGTGCGGCTCGAGCCCGATGAGCTCTTCCACCGGGCGGTGCGGCGGGCGCAGTCGCACTATCTCGGCGACGATCCCGTCCGTGAGCGACTCGCGCTCCTGATCGCGTCCATCGAGGACGAGGCGCGACTGCACCGCTTTGGTCGGTTGATGGTGCGGGAGAACCTGACACGGATTCTCGTCAATCGGTTGCGCCTGGAGCAGCTTGGCGACGAGCATCCAGAGGTGAGCGCGCTCGAACCCGATGACCCGGTAGTGATCGTTGGGCTGCAGCGAACGGGAACCACCCTGCTGCATCGTCTACTGGCATGCGATCCGGCATTTCGCGTGCTCGAATCCTGGGAGGCGCTTCATCCCGCGCCGTTTCCGGGGCCGAGCAGCGCGGCGCAGCGCTGGGTGGGGCGCGGAGACGAACCTCGCGTGGCGGCTGCGGTGATCGCGCAGCGCGCGGTGCGCTGGCTTGCGCCGGACTTCTTCGCGATCCACCCGATCGATGCGCGCTCCCCGGAGGAGGAGTGCTTGCTGTTCGACTACGCCTTCCTCGGCACCGTTCCCGAAGCGACCTACCGTGTGCCCCGCTTCTCTCGCTGGCTCGAGCACCAGGACCCGGAAGAGGGTTACCGCTTCCTGCGCCGCGTGCTTGCCCTGCTTGCCTGGCAGCGATCGCGTGGCTGCTGGTTGCTCAAGACGCCCCAGCATCTCGAGCACCTCGACGTCATGCTGCGAGCATTTCCACGGGCGCGCATCATCCATGCCCACCGGGATCCATCCCGCGCGGTGCCCTCCTTCTTCAGCATGATCGCGCACGCCTGGGGCGTGTTCAGCGATGACGTGCGTCCTGCGGAAGTGTCGGCCCACTGGGGGCCGAAGACCGAGCGCATGGTCGAGCGAGCGCTGGCGGTGCGTGGCGGTGTGCACGAGGAGCGCTTCCTCGATGTCCACTATCCCGACCTGGTGCAGAAGCCGCTGAGCGTGGTTCGCCGCATCTACGCCTGGCTTGAACGCCCCTTGACCGAGGCGGTGGTGGCGAGGATGGAGCAGTACCTGGTCGCGCATCCCCAGCACCGCCACGGGCGGCATCGCTACGAGCCCGAGGCCTTCGGGCTCGACGCCGAGGTGCTGCGTGCACGTTTCGGCAACTACATTGACCGCTTCGCCATTGTCGAGGAACGATGAGGATCTCCTTCGATCCGGCTGCCGACATGACAGGTCGGGTGTGTCTGGTGACTGGCGCGACGAGTGGGCATGGCGAGGCTGTGGCGACGGGGCTGGTGCGGATGGGGGCGGAGGTGGTGCTCCTCGGCCGTGACGAACTGCGCTGTCGTGCTGCGTGCGAGCGCATCCAAGGCGCGACCGGCAAGCGGCCGGAGTACGTTCTGTGCGATCTGGAGCGGCGCGAGGCAATTCGCCAACTGGCGGAGCACTGGCTGGCGACGAAGCGATCCTTGCACGTACTCGTCAACAACGCCGGGCTGGTGAGTCGGAAGCGGCGGACGACAGCCGCGGGGGCGGAGCTGACCTGGGCGGTGAACTACGAGGCGCAGTACTTGCTGACGCTCCTCCTGCTAGACCGGTTGCGCGCGAGCCGCCCCGCTCGGGTGGTCAACGTGTCGAGCGACATGCATCGCTTCTACCGCCTCGACTTCTCCGATCCAACGCTGGCTCGGCGCTACGACTTCATGCGCGCCTACGGTCGTTCCAAGCTGGCCGTCGTGTATTTCACCATTGCTCTCGCCCGGCGGTTGGACGGAACGGGCGTGACCGTCAACGCGCTCGACCCCGGTCCCGTCGCGTCGCGGATTGCCGATCGCGAGCCGGGCTTCGTGGCTCGCGCAGCCTCGCGGGTGATTGCCCGGACCTTCCCGTCTCCGGAGCGCGCGGCCGTGACCGCGCTGGCGCTGGCGACCGCGCCGCAGTTCGCCGGGGTGTCGGGCGGATACTTCCGCTTCTCCCGTCTCCGCTCGCCGACGACGCGGGCGGGGGAGGGCGAGAGGCTATGGAGGATGACCGCCGCGACGCTCGGGGTCGACGTCTGAGGGCGAGCATGAGCTGAGGCCGGACACCGCGCTCGGCGAACCGCATTCAGGACTCGTTCCAGGTCGCATTCGACTTGCTTGGGGCCGCCCACCCAGCGAACGACACCCTTCCTGTACTCTCGGTGGCCGCCAGACCGACCGAGCTACGTGCGGTCCCTGCTCCGCCAATGGGGCCCGCGGCTTCGCCTGGTCTCGGTGTTCAGGAGCCGAGTGGTCCGCTTGCCAGCGGCGTCGGCAGCGAGTCGTGCTCGCGCTGGTTGGTGCTCCCAGTCCAAGATGTCCGCCTGGTCACCGGTGGGTGGCTCCAGCGATACTCAGGCCGTTCTGGCCACATGCGGGATTCTTGGCGACACCCAGGCCGTTCTGGCCACACGCGGGCAGGGTGCACGAGCTTCAGACGCGGGAAGATGCGCGAATTGCTGGCAATTTTCCTCGCTACCAGTTGACTTGGGCGCTCGAGGGGGGAAGCTTCCCGGCCTCCCATGACCGATCCTGTGCGACCTATCCTCGACCAACTCCTCCGTCAGCGCATCCTCGTCCTCGATGGTGCCATGGGGACGATGATTCAGCGCCATGGCCTCCAGGAGGCGGATTTTCGCGGACGCCAATTCGCCGAGCACCCGACTGATCTCCAGGGCAACAACGACCTGCTCGCGCTGACGCGTCCAGACGTACTGCGCCAGGTCCACGATCAGTACCTGGCCGCGGGGTCGGACATCATCGAGACCAACACCTTCAACGCAAACCGATTCTCCCAGGCGGACTACGGGCTGGAAGCGGAGGTGGTGGCGATCAACCGCGAGGCGGCGCGGATCGCTCGGGAAGCAGCCGACGCATTCACTGCTCGCGATCCGGAGCAGCCCCGTTTCGTTGCCGGCGCGATGGGGCCGCTGAGCAAGACCCTGAGCATGTCGTCCGACGTCGACGACCCCGGTGCGCGCGCGGTCACTTTCGACGAGGTGGTCGCCGCGTATACGGAACAAGCGCGGGCCTTGCTGCAGGGTGGCGTGGACGTGCTCCTTGCCGAAACGGTCTTCGATACGCTCAACCTGAAGGCAGCGATTGTCGCCATCGAAGACGTCTTTGCCGAGCTCGGGCGGCGCGTGCCACTGATGCTCTCGGTCACCATCATCGACAAGAGCGGGCGCACTCTCTCCGGGCAAACGTTGGAAGCCTTCTGGGCCAGCGTTCGGCATGCGCGGCCGTTCAGCATCGGGCTCAACTGTTCGCTCGGTGCCACCGAGATCCGTCCTCACGTGCAAACGCTGGCGGGACTGGCTGACGTGTACGTGACGGTCTACCCGAACGCGGGGCTGCCCAACGCGATGGGGGGCTACGACGAGGACCCCGCGACCACGGGTGGTCATCTGCGCGAGTTCGCGGAGGCGGGGTTGGTGAACGTCGTGGGTGGCTGTTGTGGCACGACACCCGACCACATCGCGGAGATCGTGCGACAGGTGCGAGGGGTGCCGCCGCGGACCCCCGTGCCATTTCGCGCGGTCACTCAGCTGTCGGGACTCGAGCCCCTCTACATTCCCCCCGACTCCCCGTTCATCATGATCGGGGAGCGAACCAACGTGGCCGGCTCCCGGCGGTTCGCCCGATTGATCCAGGAGAACGACTACGCGACCGCGCTCGAAGTGGCGGTCGAGCAGGTTCGAGGGGGCGCGAACGTTATCGACATCAACATGGACGAGGGGATGCTCGATGGGGTGGCAGCGATGACGAGGTTCCTCAATCTCGTTGCCAGCGAGCCCGAGATCGCGCGCGTGCCGATCATGATTGACAGCTCGAAGTGGGAGGTCATCGAAGCCGGACTGAAGTGCGTCCAGGGCAAGCCCATCGTCAACAGTCTCAGCCTCAAGGAGGGTGAGGCTGAATTTCTCGACAAGGCGCGCCGGGTACAGCGCTACGGTGCTGCGGTCGTGGTGATGGCCTTCGACGAACGCGGGCAGGCCGATTCGGCCGAACGCAAGATCGAGATCTGTCAGCGTGCCTACGCGCTGCTCACCGAGCGCCTGGAGTTCGATCCCCACGATATCATCTTCGACCCCAACGTCTTGGCGATCGCGACCGGGATGGAGGAACACGCGGACTTCGCCAAGGCTTTCATCGAGGCGACTCGGGTGATTCGCGCGACTTGTCCCGGGGCTCACGTCAGCGGAGGCGTCAGCAACCTCTCGTTCTCGTTCCGAGGCAACGACGTCGTGCGCGAGGCGATCCACTCCGCGTTCCTCTATCACGCGGTGCAGGCGGGCATGGACATGGGGATCGTCAATGCGGGCCAGCTGGCGGTGTACGATGACCTGTCCGATGAATTGCGTGATCACGTCGAGGACATCATCTTCAATCGGCGACCCGACGCCACCGATCGAATGCTGACGCTTGCCGAGAAGGTCCGCGGAGCGGGCAAGAAGCGGGAAGTGGACCTGGAGTGGCGCGAGTCGCCCGTGAGCGATCGGCTCGCCCACGCCTTGGTTCACGGGGTCGTCGACTTCATCGAGCAGGACGCCGAAGAGGCGCGGCAGCAACTGGGTGAGCCGCTAGCGGTTATCGAGGGGCCGCTGATGGACGGGATGCGAACCGTCGGTGATCTCTTTGGCCAGGGGAAGATGTTCCTTCCTCAGGTGGTCAAGAGCGCGCGCGCGATGAAGCGAGCCGTTGCGTATCTCGAGCCCTTCATCAAGGAAGGGCAGCGCGCCGGGGTCCGGAAGGCGGGCAGGATCGTCCTCGCTACGGTGAAGGGCGATGTCCACGATATCGGCAAGAACATCGTCGGCGTGGTGCTTGGCTGCAACAACTACGACGTGATCGATCTCGGAGTGATGGTTCCTGGTGATCGGATCCTGGCCGCGGTGGGAGAGCACGATGCGGACGTGCTCGGGTTGAGTGGTCTTATTACCCCCTCGCTCGACGAGATGGTGGCTGTGGCGAAGGAGATGAAGCGGCAGGGGCTGGAAGTGCCCTTGCTGATCGGCGGGGCGACGACCAGCCGCCAGCACACGGCCGTGAAGATCGCCCCCGAGCGAGATGCCAGTGTGGTGCACGTCCTCGACGCATCGCGAGCCGTCAATGTCGTCGCTTCTCTGCTGGACGAGAAGCGTCGAGAGGCGTTTGACGAGGAGAACCGAGTCGAGCAAGCCCAGCTGCGGCGCCTGTTCGCCAACAAGCAGGCCAAGCCGCTCGTCTCATTGGCCGCCGCCCGGGAAAGGCGCCTGCGTCTCGACTGGCGCGACGACGAGCTAGCGGTCCCGGCCTTCACTGGGCGTCGGGTGCTGAGTGACGTCCCCCTCTCCGACCTGGTCGGGTACATCGACTGGACGTTCTTCTTTGCGGCCTGGGAGCTCCGGGGCAAGTACCCGGCGATTCTCGAACATCCCCGGCACGGGGCGGCGGCGCGTGAGCTCTTCGAGCACGGTCGCGAGATGCTGGACCGCCTCGTGCGCGAGGCGCGCCTGCAGGCTCGGGGCGTGTATGGGTTCTGGCCGGCGCGTGCGGAGGGGGATGATATCGTGCTCTTCGAGGACGAGACTCGCTGCGTTCCACTTGCCCGTTTCTGCTGCCTGCGTCAGCAGGGGGAGAAGAAGGACGGTGAGCCGCACCTGTGTCTGGCGGACTTTGTCGCACCCGAGCGCGACTTCGTTGGTGCTTTCGCGGTCACGGCGGGGCTGGGAGTCGATGGGCTGGTGGCGGAGTTCGAGGCGCAGGGTGACGACTACTCCGCTATTCTCGTCAAGGCGCTGGCGGATCGACTTGCCGAAGCCCTGGCTGAGATGCTCCACGCGCGAGCGCGGAGCGACTGGGGCTACGGCCGTGATGAGGATCTGTCGACCGAGCAGCTGATCGCGGAACGGTATCGGGGGATCCGACCCGCGTTCGGCTATCCCGCGTGTCCCGACCACACGGCGAAGCGCCAACTGTTCGATCTGCTCGACGCGCCGGCGCTGGGGATGTCGCTCACCTCCAGCTACGCCATGGCGCCAGCGGCGAGTGTGAGCGGGCTCTATCTTGCCCATCCGCAGGCGCGGTACTTCAACGTTGGACGCCTGGGTCGCGATCAGGTGACTGACTACGCCTCGCGCCAGGGAACGACGGTGGCGGAGGTGGAGCGCTGGCTTGCGCCGAACCTCGCCTACGACCCGGCGTGAGCCCCCAGTTCGATCCGAGAGGGATCGTCAGGGCCGGCTAGGGAGCGAATCCGGCGTTCGCTCGAGGGGCTGATCGGGGGTCGCCGCGAGATCCAGCTCGACCCCGCTCCGGAGCGCCAACTGACGCTGGGCCAGGGTGACGATCTCCTGGGTCGTGGCGAGGCGCAACGCGACGTGGGCGAACGCGCCGTTGTCGCGGATGGCGCGGCCCAGGTAGCGAAGGTGTTCCTTGAGGGCACCGACGCGCCGGTGGGGGGGAAGGGTTGTGGCGAACAGTTCGACCAGCGCCTCGAGGTGGGAGACCAGATCTGCGCCGCTCGGGGTCGCCGGTGACGTGCCGGCGCGGAGCGCCGCGAGTTGCTGGAAGATCCAAGGGTTGCGCAGTGCCGGTCGCCCGATCATCACGCCGTCGCAACCGCTTTGCTGGCGCAGCCGGATCGCGTCGGCGGCGTACCAGAGGTCCCCGTTGCCGATCACGGGAATGCGGAGGGCGCGCTTGAGCTCGGCCACGATCCGCCAGTCGGCGACCCCCCGGTAGAGATCGATGCGACGTCGCGGGTGAACCACGAGGTAGTCGACTCCGGCCGCCTCGACGACGTGGCCCAGCGCGCAGGCCTCTTCGAGTCGCTCGAACCCGGCACGGAGCTTGGCAGAGAGCAGTCCCGCCGTGGATCGCCGCATGGCGTCCAGCACCCGCCGCAGCAGCTCGAGGTTCCGGAGCAGGCCCGCGCCGACGTTGCCGCGGACTGCTCGCCGGGTGGGACAGCCGAGGTTGATGTCGATGACGTCTGCGCCGGCCGAGGCGAGCAGGCGGGTTGCGTCCGCCATGTGGGTGACGTCGTTGCCCATCAGCTGGACGCTCAGAGGGATTCCCGGGGACCGGCGGATCGCTTCCCGCAGTCGGGTGACGGAGGGGCTCTGGTAGACGCGTACGAACTCCGTGCACACCACCCCGATCCCGCCCCGACGGGCCAGGAGGTCGCGGAGAGGGGGACTCGTGAGGCCCTCGAGGGGAGCGAGCGCCACGGCTGGCTGGAACGGAAAGTCCGAGGTGGACATAGAGAAGTCGCAGGGGGAGGGATAGCATTTGACGAGCCTCAGTTGGCCTGCCTACCTTGATCCCGGGCCGACTCCTGTTGAGCTCGTCGGCTGGCGGAGTTCGCCCGCGTGGGAGCCCATCCCGGCTTCCGGCTCAATCCGTTCCCAGGATCGTCATCCATCGCCCCGGCCTGATGCAACACAGCCGGACTTCGCAACAAGCTTTGAGTTTCCCCAGTGAAGACCCTCGGCCGCCACCTAATCATGGAGTTCTACCAGTGCGACCGGCCGCTGCTTGACGACGTGTCCGGCATGCGTCGGATCGCTCTTGGGGCGGCTGCGGCCGTTGGTGCGACCGTGGTCGGGGAGGCATTTCATCGGTTCAGTCCCCAGGGTGTGAGTGGCACCATCGTCATCGCCGAGTCGCACATCTCGATGCACACTTGGCCCGAGGCGCAGTATGCCGCCGTTGACATCTTCACGTGTGGAGGGCTCGATCCGCGTCCGGGACTCGACTACCTTTACCGTGCGCTCGGCGCGCAAAGCTGCAGGCAGCAGGAGATCGTTCGAGGGCTGCCCGAGGACGTGGCGGGAGCCGTGCTCCCCGACGATGTACAGATCCTGGCCCTCCGGGCCGAGCTGGTGCGCCCTTCGAGCTAGATTTTCCGCCCCGCGGCTTGACTTCGGTCTCGTTAGTGTAAAGTTAACACTAACGAACCGGAGGTCCGATGACCCGTCTTGCCGAGCTCTACCGCCCCTCGTTGGCCTTGCTGACCGATCTGTATCAGCTCACCATGGCGTTTGGGTACTTCAAGACGGGCGCAGTGAATCGTGACGCGAGCTTCTCCCTGTTCTTTCGGCGACACCCGTTTCGTGGTGGTTTCACCGTCGCCTGCGGGCTCGCCACCGTGCTCGACTATCTGGAAGACTTCCGGTTCGAGCTCGAGGATCTCGACTACCTGAGTACCATCCAGGGCAACGATGCTCGTCCTCTGTTCGACGATCATTTCCTAGACTACCTGAGGCAGTTGAAGCTCGAGTGTGAAGTGCTGGCGGTGCCCGAGGGAACCATCGTGTTTCCGCACGAGCCGCTGCTCCGGGTCACCGGGCCGCTGCTCCAGGCTCAGCTGCTCGAGACGGCGCTCCTCAATATCGTCAACTTCCAGACGCTGGTCGCCACGAAGGCGGCGCGGATCTGCGCGGCGACACAGGGCGAACCGGTGCTCGAGTTCGGTCTGCGTCGCGCCCAGGGGATCGACGGGGCCCTCACGGCGAGTCGTGCCGCCTACATCGGGGGCGTGGATGCCACGTCGAACGTCCTCGCGGGGCGCCTCTACGGCATCCCCGTCCGAGGCACGCACGCGCATAGCTGGGTGATGGCCTTCGACGACGAGGAGGAGGCGTTCGTTGCCTACGCCGCGGCGTTGCCTGCCAACTGCGTGTTCCTCGTCGATACCTACGACACACTCGCGGGTGTGCGGCGCGCTGTGGAGGTCGGGCGTGCTCTGCGCGCGCGCGGGCACGAGATGGTCGGCGTGCGCCTCGACTCCGGAGACTTGACCTACCTGAGCGGTGAAGCGCGCAAGATCCTCGACGATGCCGGGTTTCCCGCTGCGGCGATTGTGGCCAGCAACGACCTGGACGAGTGGTTGATCGAGAGCCTCAAACAGCAGGGAGCCCGGATCAACGTCTGGGGCGTCGGGACCAAGCTGGCCACCGCCTACGACCAGCCAGCCCTGGGTGGCGTCTACAAGCTGACGGCGATCCGGGAACCGGGGGGTGTGTGGCAGCCCCGAGTCAAGCTCAGCGAGCAGCTCATCAAGACTTCGAACCCGGGTCTGCATCAGGTGCGCCGCTACCGCGCTCGCGATGGGTTCGTTGCCGACGCCATCTACGATGCCGTGATCCCCTTGCGCGCGGGTTGTACCATCGTCGACCCCCTGGACCACACCCGGCGGCGGACGCTGGCCGACGACCTCGAGTTCGAGGACCTGCTGGTCCCGGTCTATCGCGACGGACAGCGGGTCTACGAAGTGCCACCGCTCACTGTGACCCGGGCTCGAGTCACGAGCCAGCTGGCAGGCTTCCACGATGGCGTGCGTCGCTTCCTCAATCCACACCGGTACCCCGTCGGTCTCGAGCAGTCTCTGCACGAGGTCAAGACGCATCTCGTTCTGGAGGCCAGATCATGAAGCTCGTCAAGGTCGCCGCCGCGGCGCTCAACCAGACGCCCCTCGATTGGGGGGGGAACCAGGCGCGGGTCGTTGCGGCCCTGGGGGAGGCGCGGAACGCCGGAGTGGGTATCCTCTGCCTACCCGAGCTCTGCCTGACTGGGTACGGGTGCGAGGACGCATTCTTGGCGCCCGGCACCCGGCACATGGCGGAGCGCATGCTCGAGTCCGTCCTCCCGGAGACCCGGGGACTGGTGGTCAATCTCGGGTTGCCAGTGATGGTGCGGGGGGCGGTCTACAACACGACCGCGCTGGTTCACGACGGGCGCGTGCTGGGACTCGTTGCCAAGCGGGCGCTGGCGGGCGATGGCATCCACTACGAACCCCGCTGGTTCAAACCGTGGCCGCGGGGTGAGCGCGGTCGCGTCGAGCTGGCGGGAAAGGTGGTGCCGGTCGGAGATCTCCACTTCAGCTGCGGTGGGATCCGGATTGGTTTCGAGATCTGCGAGGATGCCTGGATAGCGGAGCGCCCGGGGGCGGACCTTGCTCGCGATGCCGTTGACGTGATCCTCAACCCCAGCGCTAGTCACTTTGCTTTTGGGAAGTTCGCGGTGCGAGAACGTCTGGCGATCGAGGGTTCTCGCGCCTTCGGGGTGACCTATGTCTACGCTAACCTGCTTGGCAACGAGGCGGGGCGCGCCGTCTACGACGGGGACATGCTGATCGCCACGGCAGGAGAGGTGTTGGCTCGCGGGGAGCGTTTCTCCTTCGAGGATTGTCGGCTCATTTCTGCCGTCGTCGACGTCGACGTGACGCGGACCCGACGCGCCTGGGTCAGCAGCTACCGGCCTCGGGTCGGGGATGCTCAAGATTGCGTAGTCAGCGAAACGCCGCTGGGCACGGTGCTGCCAGGACGGCGGCCACCGTTCCCGGCTCGACAGTGGACTGCCCACATAAAAGAGGAGGAGTTCACCCGGGCGGTCGCACTGGCGCTGTTCGACTACCTTCGCAAGACTCGCTCGTGGGGATGGGTGGTCTCGATGAGCGGAGGCGCGGACTCCAGCGCCGTCGCGTGTCTGGCGGCATTCGCGGTGCGCCTGGCGATTCGCGAGCAGGGGCTTGACCGCGTCCGGCAGCGCCTCAACCACGTGCCGGCACTGGCGGGCGTGACGAGCGAAAGGGAAGCCGTGGCGGCGCTGCTCACCGGGGCCTACCAGTCCACCTGTCACAGCTCTGACACGACGCGCAGGGCGGCTCGCTCGCTGGCTGGCGCGTTGGGTGCCCGCTTCTTCGAACTCGATGTGGACCCGCTCTTTGCTGGCTACCGCGAGCTGATCGCCAAGGCGCTCGGTCGTCCCCTGACCTGGGAGGAGGATGATGTCACGCTGCAGAACATCCAGGCGCGGGTGCGCAGCCCGGGGATCTGGATGCTAGCCAACATCCAAAATGCGCTGCTGCTGTCCACCAGCAACCGCTCGGAAGCGGCTGTCGGGTATGCGACGATGGACGGGGATACTTCGGGGGGAGTCAGTCCGATTGCGGGGATCGACAAGGCGTTCCTGCGCCAGTGGTTGTGCTGGGTGGAGGAGCACGGCCCCACGGGGCTAGGCCCGATTCCCGAGCTGTGCGCCGTCAACGCCCAGCAACCCACCGCGGAGCTGCGACCCCAGGCCGCCAATCAGACCGACGAATCGGATCTGATGCCCTATCCTCTGTTGGACGCCATCGAGCGCGCGGCAATCCGCGACAAGCAGAGCCCGGCCGACGTTCTGGCACTGATGCGAGCCCAGTTTCCCGAGTACGAGCCCAGCGCGGTGGTGGGCTGGGTACGGCGCTTCTTCGTCCTGTTCAGTCGCAACCAGTGGAAACGGGAGCGGTACGCGCCGTCCTTCCACGTGGACGACGCCAATCTGGATCCGAAGACATGGTGCCGCTGGCCCATCCTCTCAGGGGGGTTCGCGCGTGAGCTTGCAGAGCTGGAACCGCCGGAGGTCGAGTGAGCTACACGTACCAATACGCGCGCCCCGCCCTGACCGTCGACTGTGTGGTCTTCGGACTCGATGACGAGGACTTGAAGGTCTTGCTGATCCAGCGTGACCAGGAGCCCTTTGCAGGCCGCTGGGCCTTGCCGGGAGGGTTCGTCGACCTCGAGGAGACGTGCGAGGAGGCAGCGCTGCGCGAGTTGAACGAGGAGACCGGCCTGTCGGAGGTGTTCCTGGAGCAGCTCTACACGTTCAGTGACGTTCAGCGCGATCCTCGCGAGCGGGTGGTGTCTGTCGCCTACTACGCCCTCGTTCGTCTGCAGGATCACAAGGTTCGAGCGGCCACCGATGCGCGTGACGCTGCGTGGTTCGCGGTCAACGAAGTCGAGGGGCTCGCCTTCGACCATGACCGAATCCTCGAGATGGCCCTGACTCGTCTGCGCGGGAAGGTGGTCTACCAACCGATCGGCTTCGAGCTTCTGCCGCCGAAGTTCACGCTCTCCATGCTGCAGCGCCTCTACGAAACGATCCTCGAACGTCGGCTCGACAAGCGCAACTTCCGCAAGAAGGTCCTGGGCATGGGGGTCCTGGTCGAGCTGGACGAGGTGGAGAAGGATGTTTCCCACCGGGCGGCTCGCCTCTATCGCTTCGACCGCCGCCGGTATCGGCAGCTCGTCAAGCAGGGTTTCAGCTTCGAGATCTGAAGGAGGTAGTCATGACCGAAGCACTCATCCTGGTCGATATTCAGCATGACTTCTTGCCGAGCGGCGCGCTTCCCGTCCGGCGCGGGGAGGAGGTGATCGAGGTCGCCAACCAACTGCAGGCCGCGCGCTCGGACTGGGTCGTGGTGGCGAGTCAGGATTGGCACCCACCCCACCATGGCAGTTTCGCGTCGCAACACGCCGGTCGCGCGCCCTACGAGTTCGTCGAACTGGCGGGGATTCGACAGGTACTGTGGCCGGATCACTGTGTGCAGCACAGCTACGGAGCTTTGCTGGCGTCGTCCCTCGACACCCGTCGGGTCCAGCGAATCTTCACCAAGGGTACGGACCCGACTGTGGACAGCTACTCGGCCTTCTTCGACAACGCACGCCGCCACTCCACCGGCTTGGAGGAGTGGTTGCGGTGGCGCGGGGTTCGTCGGCTGTACGTGCTCGGGCTGGCGACCGACTACTGCGTGAAGGCGACGGCGCTGGACGCCGTCTCCACGGGGTTCGAGACCCACCTGGTGGTGGACGGGTGTCGGGCCGCAGAGGTCCAGGTGGGCGATTCGGAACGGGCCATCGCTGACTTGGTGGCGGCGGGCGTCCTCCTGACA
>JBNLDK010000112.1:0-22276 GCA_050304295.1 Polyangiaceae bacterium | reverse complement strand
CAGCACTCACTGGCAAGCCCGGGAGTCCTGATTCCACGGTTCCCAGATGCTCACGCTGCCCCCGTCGGCGAGGTTCGTCCCCGTTGCGGCGTCGACGTACTCGAAGGAGATGGTGATGTCGCATCGGCACACCTCTGGAGGCAGGACCCCCGCGGTGATCGTCAACTCCGATGTGCCGTCCACGGCGATCTCGCCAAGGGGCGCCGAAAACTCGTTTGCTTGGCAGTTTGCCGACTCTTCGACGATGGACACGGCGAGGTTGTCGGCGAAGTGCACGGGCTCGTCGCAGCTCTCGGGAATGGCGGGGAGCAGGGTGGCGGTCAACACCGTGGACTGTCCAGAGTGATTCAGGTCGCCACCACCCGTGACGGACAGCGAAGCGGCGTCGCAGGGGTGATTGAACACATGGACGTCGCGCGAGACCGAGAAGCTCACGCCCCCGACCAGTGTGGAAGCCACGAGCTGCGACCGACCCGCGCTGGCGTAGGTGACGATCGCGTCGCTGGTGCCGGCAATCACCTCGAGCGGGTTCTCGGCGAACGCAACCTGTGACGACTCGAGCTTCGCCTCTTCGAGCGAAACGGAAACCGGGCTCGGGAGTGTCTCGTCGCAGTATAGCGGAACGACGGGTTCAACGCTCACCGTCGCCGCGTACTCGGTGGCCACGAGGGCGGCGGCGGCGCCCTCGATCGAACTCGGGATCGGGTCGCAAACGTGCCCCGCCGACACTGCGAAGAGCTCGACCGAGCACGCTTCGTGGACGAGTGTCAGCAGGGCGACGTCGTCAGCGATGAAGCGACCCTGAACACTGTCGGTGGCGAACATCCCATCGTCCCCAATGAGCAGCGTCTCGTTCGTGCTCATCATGACGAGGGTCGAACCGCAGGTGAACGTGGCAGAGAAGTTCTCCACGATACTTCCGGTGACCGTGAATGTGACGTCGGGGCTCCCGAACCAGTCCCCCTCGGCTGGATCCAGCGCATCGGTCCCAGTTCCGGTGCCGGTCCCAGTTGCGGTGCCGGTCCCAGTTCTGGTTCCGGTCCCAGTTGCGGTGCCGGTCCCAGTTGCGGTGCCGGTCCCAGTTGCGGTGCCGCTCCCAGTCTCCGCGCCGGTGCCGGTCCCCGTTCCGGTGTCGCTCCCGGTGCCCGTGCCCGTTTCGGTGGCAGTTCCGGTTCCGGTTCCGGTGGTGGAAGTCGTGCCAGTGCCTCTATCGGTGCCGGTGCCGGTTTCGGTTTCCGTGCTCGTGACGGATGTCTCCGTGTCGGTATCGGTATCCGTTGCCGACGACGTCATCGCGGTCCCGGTGCCGGTGCCCGTTGTTGAATCGGTTTCGCCGCTGCCGGTGTTCGTGGCGGACTCAGTGTTGGTGCCGGTGCCCGTACCAGCTCCAGAGGACCCGAGGCCACCGGTGCCAGAGTTCGTGCTGGACCCGGTGCCGGTTGGCGCTTCGCCACCGGGAGAACCGGGCTGGCTCGCCCCCTCACCCCCCGCGCCTACGTCAGTTTCCGTCCCGGCACCTCCCACCGTGTTTTCGGTGGGAGCGGCGCCGTTCGTATCCTCACCGCTGCACGCGGCGAAGGCGAGGGCCAACAGAGGCGCAACAGCAAGTCGGATCGTGTGCATGGTTTCCTCGTAAAGCGCGACGGCTGGGTACTTCTCGAATGGCAGTGTGCTGGGTGCCCCAGGCGCCACGGGCTGTCAACCTCAGCGAGAGCAGCCGCGTCGTGCGGGGCGTTCCAGTGAAGCGCCATGGATACGCTGGAACAGATTCAGCAGAAGCAGAGCTGGCTCCGTGACGCCATCCGCCGCGAACCCAAGGCGCTGCAGCCCGCCGCGGGTGAGCCACGAGCCAGGCCCTGCGGCCCGCTACACCCCAAGGCACCCCCACGTTCCCGTGGGGATCCGGCGAGCCGCCGAGAAGCTCAATCGCGGCTCAGAGCGAGCAGCCAGTCGAAGAGTCCGGGTTCGGCGCGCGCCTGCTCGATGCCTGGCACGTGCTCCAGATCCGGGTACTCGGTGTACTGCACCTGGGTGCCGCCAGCGTCGAGGATGGACTGGTAGATGGCTCGGTCGTTCTCCACCGGGCTGATGCTGTCGCTCGCGCCGTGGAAGATCCAGAGCGGCGTCTGGGCCATTTCTCCGGCACCCGTGTCGAGCGTGTAGCCCGAGGCAGCGACGGCTCCGGCGAACCGCGTGGGGAGATCGACCAGCAAGCGGAACACTCCCTCGCCGCCCATCGACTCGCCGTAGAGGTACTGGCGCTGGGTGTCGAATCCGTAGTCCTCGATCAGCCGGTCCAGCTCTGCGAGGGCGTTGAGCATGTTGGGGCGCAAGGCAGGGTCGTAGGTCCCGCCCCAGTCGGCACAGGGGTAGTCGCTGTAGGGCGGGGTGGTGGCGGGGGGAGCGGTGGGCAGGAAGACGGCACAGGGCTCGATCTCGTTCGCCGCGGAGATGATCCAGTACCCCGGGTAGACCGGATCGTTGTGGCAACCGTGAAGGTACATGAGGACGGGCAGCGGGCCGCTCGCCTCAGGCGGCACGTACAGGCCCATCTTCGCCTCGTCGTACGTCCACGTGGTGAAGCCGGTGGGCGGGGCGCCGCCCGCGGAGTCACCCGCCGCGCCGCCCGCGGAGTCACCTGCCACACCGGCGGTGGCCTCGGGCGTGCCCCCACCGGCGGTGCCACCGTTCCCGGAGCCGGCTGCATCGTTTCCGGAGCCCGCTGCATCGCTCCCACCGGAACCGAGTTCGCCCGCCGCGCCGGCCAGGCCGGTGTGGCTCGTACCCCCGGTTGGCGCCTCGGACTCGGAGTCCGTGCAGCCTTGCAGCGTACCGGCTGCCATCGCGAACAAGAGGACGCCGAGAACGCTACCGTGCAAGAGCCAGGGTGCTGAAGTCATGGGGAAGTGCCTCCGGGTGGTGCGGGGTTCACGCTATCTGCTGTCGACTGCGGTGATCGAGGTCGCGAGCGACCGTCGATCAGCGAGACCCCCTGAAGGGCGACAGCGGGTGCATGCGCCCCTGCTTCTACCCGACGACGGTCTGCCTTGTCGACGATGACGTCGACCAGAAGCAGAGGCGCGCTCGAGGGGGGGGGAGGGAGGTGTCGGGGAGCTCACGAGGATCTCGCGGATCTCGTGCGCGCCATTGTTGGCCGCGGATCGCTCACTGCGCAGCACCGAGCGCGCGCATGTTCCGGGGGAGACGAACGGTGACGGTGGTGCCCGCACCCGGGCGGCTCGCGATGTCGATGCTGCCGCCGTGCTCCTCGACGATCGGGTAGCAGATGGCGAGGCCGATCCCCGTCCCGACCCCAACGCCCTTGGTGGTGAACCCTGGATCGAATACGCGGGGGAGATCCGTCGAGGGAATTCCGCAACCGCTGTCCGTGACGCAGACGTGCACCGCATCCTGGTCGCAGTCGGCGCTCACACGAATCGTCCCGGGTTGACCTTCGAGCGCGTCCTTCGCGTTGACGAGCAGGTTCATCCACACCTGATTGAGCGCGCCGGGGCAGCAGCGAATCGCCGGCACTTCGCGGAGTTCCGCAACCACATCGACCTCGGAACCAAACTCGTTCTCCAGGAGGGCCAGCACGTCGCGAATGCCCGCGCGCACATCGACATCCTGGAGGTCGGCCTCGTCGAGGCGCGCGAAGCTCCGCAACCGAGCGACGACCTCCGCCACTCGCGCTGACCCGTCGCCGACGACGCGGTTGGCACGACGCAGCACGGTCACCAGCCTGGAGAGCTGTCCCTTGTCGACGACCTCGGAAGGCAGGGCCTCCACGGCGGAGTCCAGGCGGTGCATCGTGGTCTCGGCGCTCTGGTGCATGCTACGAATGGCGCCGATGGGGTTGTTCAGCTCGTGAGCGACCCCGGCCACCAGCTGCCCGAGCGAGGCCATCTTCTCCGCCTGGACGAGTCGCACCTGAGCCTGACGCAACGCCGCGGTGCGCTCATCCACGCGTTGCTCGAGGCCGCGAGTCAGCTCGTCGATCTGACTGAACTGGTAGCGCAGGATGGCAACGTAGAACAGCAGCACGGCGAGCGGGAAGCCGAGGAACAGCAGCGGGTGCAGGGCGAAGCCGGCGAGCGGGAGCAGGAGCCCGGCCGCGAGCGCGGGCACGTACGCCACGTTGAACGCGAGGAAGTTCAAGAGCAGGTACTCCCGCCGATACCCGGCGGTCGCGTCGCGGTACGCGCGCACCAGGAAGTAGTCGATCTTCGTCAGTCCGCTGAGCACGAACACGAGTCCGACGTAGACGAGCGGACCGTGCGTGATCACGACGCGACCGCTGTCGAGTACGTGGACCGAGCGCACCAGCAGGTCCGAGAGAGCAACAGCGACCACCCCGAGAACCCAGACGGCGATCATCACGGGGAGATACACGCGCAGCGAGATCGTCCGACCAAAGAGGACGACACGCCGCTCGGTTGCCGAGAAGTCGAACAGGAGCTCACGCCCGAACACGCGGGTGGACCAGCGAAGCTCGTTGAACTCGGCCACGTACAGGACGGCAAACACGAACGACAGGAACGCGAGACCCGGAGCCAGGCGAGCGTAGACGAGCGCCACGCTTTCGCTCGGCGCGCGGAGCACGGAAAACGCCATGCCCGTTGCCCCGGCGAGCAGCCAGCAGAACAGCGCAAACAAGCGCCAAGCCGTCTCGCGTCGCCCCGACGCGAGCGCCACGATCCCGAGCGAGCCCAACGTCAGGCTGGCCAGGAGCGGGGCGTACTGCTCGACGCTCGACGGCTGCATGCGCAGGAGTCTACCTCCATATTGGCGAGCAGGTCGCCTGACGCGAAAATGGGCGAAGCCAGAGCGCCGACCAGGTGTATTCCACGTCGAGGGTTCGAGCGAAAGTACGTGGATAGAACCGAAAACGTCCCACAGCTCATGGCTGTCACCAACAGGAAGAGTAAAATGCCTGATGAAGACAGCGGATCCTGGGATAGGCAGTGTGAGTTGAAGGATAGGCAGTTAGATCTGCAGGATAGGCAGTTAGATCCGTAGGATAGGCAGAGCAAAAATTACGATAGGCACCGAAGATCCATCCCCAAGGAAACCCGGAGACGCACCCGTCCGAACTGGGCACGCGATCACATTGGGTACGACAACCCGGAACGAACTTCTGGGTTTGCTGGTTCATGGCAGTCTTCAGTCGCGTCGACTCTGGCCGCTCCACCCGTGGGGTGGGTCGCGTTCGGTGGCTCGCCTCTCCGCGAGCTGATGCTGCACGAGCGCCAGCACCGCCCACGCGCGTCGGCGACGTTCCTCAGCCGCGCGAGCGCTCTCGGGCTCGGGCTCGAACCAGAGGGGCGCGACCACCCGGACGGTCCCCGTCGGCGGCGTGGGGAAGGGCAGGGCAGCGAAGCGCTCGACGACGCAGCGCACGACCCGCGAGTCCGGAAGGTCCGAGCCGCCGTTTGCCGCCGACGCGACGCCATCTCGGTCGAGGACGAGGCGGGTCGTGGCGCGCCCGGTCAGGTGGGGGTTTCTGATCAGGCCCCGTTCGTAACAGCGGCGGAACTCGGCCTCATGGCGGCGCACCACGCGCTGGATGATCTCCGCGGGCAGGGGACCGACCACCG
Source organism: Polyangiaceae bacterium (assembly GCA_050304295.1). GTDB lineage: Bacteria > Myxococcota_A > Polyangia > Polyangiales > Polyangiaceae > JAFGBI01. Next base: position 16,679 of record JBNLDK010000112.1, on the reverse strand, counting down.
CCGGCGACCCCACCCGCACCCGTCCCGCGGGCGAGCCCGTCCGCTGCTGCTCATGGACGGCAGTGGCAGAGAGGGCAGCCAGTGAGCTCCACATGGCGCCCTCCGGCGCCTCTCCGATCCCGGGCACCCCATCCTCCGAGTCGATGCAGGGGTCGAGGAACTCTCCCCAGTCCCTCGGTGGTGGCACCGGTTCGCCACTGCTGCGGAGCGCGACGTGCGGAAACGTCTCGAACCGCTCCGGCTCCACGCGGGGGTGCCGGCTGCACCCGGCCACGTCGCGCGCCCTGAGGCGCGGCCGTCGCGGCAGGTAGCAGCCCTGCGCCTGCAATTCGTCGAAATCCAGACCCTGCTCGGTTTCCCTGACGACGCACTCCCGCTCGGCCGCGGAGGCGAGGTAGGCCCGCAGGGTCCGGAGCTGCTCGCGGTCGATGCCACCCTCGGGCACCTCGCCGAGAGGAGGACTCGCCATCGCGAGGCGAACCAGAAGCGCCGCGACCGCCGCGAGGGTCAATCCGAACGCGGCGCCGAACCGAGCGTCTACGACGCGACGCGCCACCGAGGGCGCCGCGCGCTCGACGCGCAGCGCCACCGCGATCCCGCCAACGCGCACCACCGCCGAATCCATCTCCTCGAGCTCGATCGCGGACCGCCGCGGGGAGTTTCGATAGGGCGAGGAGCCTCGGGCGCTCGCCAACGCGATCAGCTCGTCCGCTTCGTCCAGGACGAGCCACGCGCGCTCGGGTTCGATGATCACCAGGCGTCGTTCCGGCCCGGCGGCGATGACATCGCCGCGCTCCCCCGCCGTCAGCGCGGACCCGGGGCGCAGGTAGCGCACCTCCAGCGGATAGCCTTCCCAGTCGCGTTCGACCCTGACCCAGAGTGGAGCGCGGCGTGTCACTCTCGGCTCGACAGCGCGGACGCCGGCAAGTTCCCGCCCCCCGCCCTGGGGCGGCTCAGTCTCTCGAGGGGGTGGTCTCAGGGCACGGCACAGAGCCAGACCGGCGATGTTTCTTCGACGAAAGCAGTCGGACGCTGAACTCCACCACCTCACCGCAGGCGGGGGAGCCGAGCGGAGCGGCGCTACAGGAGTTGTAGAAGAGGCTCCGGTCCACGTTCGTCGCGTACGTCCCTTCGCAGCTCACGGGACCGGTAGCGTCCGACTCGACCTCGATGTCGAAGTTCCAGGACTCGCCGATCGGATCCGAGCCCATCACCTGGGCGATGACGTCGAAGGTGATTTGGTCGCGGACGAGAAACACCTGACTCCGCTGGCCGTTGACGCGCAGGGGGACACAGCACGCCGGCTCCTCGCACGCGGGACCGACGAGTCCGTCGTCGATGGCCCCTCCTTCACCACCAGCTCCTTCGAGCACACCACCGGCGCCCGCGACCCACTCTCCCGTGTCTCCAGACGCGCCACTGGTCCCCGGGTCCGCGCCGCCAGTGATGCCCGCCGTACCTCCCGTAGCGTCCACGCCGCCAGTCCCGCCGGGGCCTTCCGGGAGACCGCCGGTGGCGCTGATCGCACCCGTGTTCTCGAGATTGCCACCCGTTCCCCCCGAGTGATCGCCTCCCGTGGGATTCGGGGACTGGTCCCGCCCGCCGTTGGCTGTTCCGCCGGTCGGCTCCACGTTCTGCCCCTCCGAGTCGGATGCGGATGCTCCACCGCAGCCCACCATCGGCAGTGCCCAGGCCACGACCGTCAGCCCACAGCATCGCCGTGCCATTCGCCAATCAAACATGAACACCGCTGTTGCAAGCCACATGCCGGCCAAATTCCGAGGCTCGAAGGTGGATGCCGGGAAAGCTTGGCACACAAGGTGCCAGCTACACCGGGCGGGTCGGGCTAGCGGTCTGTTCGTCGCCGAGGTTCTGGCGCGCGCTTGTCGTCCACGTGGTCTCGAGCGCCGCGGTCATGGCAGCAACGGTTGCGCTCTCCCTGGCTCGCCGCGGACTACCGGGGAACTTCCGGCAATCTCGTCGAGCTCCGCAGCTTACATTTCATCCACGCCCGGCACGCGCTTTCGCAGCACGATCGGGTCGTCGGTGTGTCCCGCATCGTCCGCTCCGTGGAGCGTGAAGTGGAACTCACCGCCGACCTTCTCGAAGCTGAGACCGATCAGGCTCGCATCACCAGGATCGTGCACATCCTCGTGCCACACCGCACACGCTTCCAGAACGTCCTCCGTCGCCCGGTAGACCTCCACGAAGCAGAACTCCTGGACCAGGCCCCGCCCCGACCGAATACGGCTGGCTTGAACGGAGAAGTCCTGGAACCGCCGTGCACTGAACTCGAGCAACGTTTCGAGCGCGCTCCTGCGCTCAGCGTCGGACTTCTCGATCTCCGTCAGGAGCGCCGCGAAGGACTTCTCCTCCTCCAACCGGTAGCTGCCGAGCATCGCGTCGATCTCGACGTTTCCACAAAGCTCGAACCCTCGCCCCAGATCGCCGCTTGCGCACGACGACCATCGTGGCGTGGAGGTCGACGGTGTCGCGACTGCGGCCGGTCGCGACGTCTGGACCGCGGCAGGCTCCGGGATCACGCCAGACGAACTCGCTTCGGACGCGGCCGGACGATGCGTCGGTGCTGCCACCGGCGGACTGCCCGTGCCACAGGCCAAACTTGCGCCGGCCGCAGCGATCACTACGACCACGTATCGGTTCGCCACAACCATCCTCGCGCGACACCGTACCATTCCGGGCACGCCTGGTCTGCGATTCGTGCGGCCAGGGTATCCAAACCCTCCGGAGCCACCCGCCGGCATCAGCCCATGTGCTCGAAGACCTCGCCGAGGTGGGCGCTGGCCAGCTCCTCTTGGAGGATGGCCATGGCCTGGTCGTCGGTCAGCAGGGCGGCCTCTTGGCTCTCCTCTGCGCCGAACGTGGGTTGCTGCTGCAGGTAGTGGTCGAGCATGTCGAGCCACGGGTCGCGCACGTAGCCGCGCAGGGCTTGGACGTCGAGACGAAGGATGGTGAGGTGCTCTTCGAGGCTGAATTCGCTGTCGAGGTCGATGTAGGTCATCCCCAGCAGCAGCTCGCGAAAGAGGAAACCCTCGAGGTGGGGTGCGAGGCACTTGGCGCGGTTGTGATCGCAGGCCGCGAGGACGATGGGGATGTCGTCGCCCTCGCGCCAGTCGAGTCGATAGCAGTAGGCATCGCCCGCTCCGTTGCCGGCGATCTGCACCAGGGGGATGTCGGTGTTCCAATGGCCGGGAAGGGTCGACTTCAGCATCTCCTCGGCGGAGAACCATTCCACCTCGCCGACGGCGCCCGAGAGCAAGGGGGGCTGGGTGAGCAGGTAGTGCTGGTACTTGGCGGAGAAGTCAGCCGGGACGGTCATGCGGCCGTCGGCGAGCAACCTCTTGTGCAGCTCGGGAAGCTCGAGGCCGCGCTCTTGCGCGAGAGCGGCCACCGTGTCGTTCGTAGCGGCGCTCGCGGCATGGCGGCCAGCCACCCCGAGACGATCCTCGAGAGCTCGGAGCGCCCCAGCCAGGCGTTGCTTGCGTTTGGCGCGCGGCTCCTCCGCGATGCACGCGGCGAAGCGGGGGAGCGCCGCGGCGTCGAGGATCTCGAGGGCCGTGTCGGCGCCCGAGCGCACATCGGCAGACTTGGCGTTGATCGCTTCGACCACCTGCGGCAGCCACGCGGCGTAGTCACCGCTCGCGCGTCCCAGGGCCGCCGCGGCCAGCGGCTTGCGCGCGTCGTGGTCACCGGCGATGACGGCGCGCAACGCCGCTTCGACGGCGGGGCTGCGGCACCCAGCGTCGGCGGTCTTTTGCACCACTTCGCCGAAGGCGAACTCCCGCTGCCACGGCTCCTCGCCCGGGGGATCGTCGACCAAGCGCGCCACGAAGCGTGCGACTCCAGGATCGTGCGGATCCAGCTGGATGAGCGTCCGAAAGGCAGCCATGAAGTAGTCACACGCTCGCTCCGACTTGGGGCGCTTGAGCTCCTCGAGCTTGGCCACCAGGGGCGCAACGGCGGCGGGGTCGCCGCGCGTACGCAAGCCCTCGAGGGCGTAGTCGGTGCGGTCTCCGGGCCGCCCGAGGGCTGCGGCCAGCATCATCTGCAGGGCGCGGCGCTCGTGAATGTCGCCGAGGGCACTCAACGCCTCCGGCGTGCGCCGGTTCTCGGCGCGGGCGTAGACCAAAGCCTTGCCAGCCTTGCTGCCGCCGATGGCCAAGGCCACCAGGGCGTAGAACGGTGGCTTCTTCCTGCCGCCAAACAAGCGCAGCAGCTCAGCGGACACCGCCGCTTTCACCGCCGGCGACGCGCGCCGCAGCGCCGCGAGGGCGTCTTTGGCTGCTTCCCAGTTCTCATCCAGCACTGAAGCGACGAGTGCGTCGGGGGTCGTCGAGTCGTTCACCATGGTAGTTCCCTCCTTGCCTAGCCCGCTACGCTCTCGGCTTCCGTCGCGCCGAGAACCCCATGTTTCGCAGCCTCGCGACGGATAGGCGGAGCGCCGCGCCGCGTCAAGGAACTCGAGCCCCGTGTGGAACGCAGACGGCATCGACACACCGCGTTCGCCGCGACGCAAGCCACACGTATGCCACGCGCCGACTCCGATGGCCGTGAAGGGCCCCTTCAGCATCGGCCGGCGCGGCTCGATCAACGATTTCGAGTAGGATACTTCAACGATGGATGCTCGGGATGACTTCCCGCGGGGCGCGCGACTGTTCGGCAAGGCGGCCGTCGCCGTGGCGATCCTTGCCGCGATATTCACTAGCTCCGGAGCCGCCCGGGCCACCACCTCTCTTTGCGCAGTCAACGACTGGACCGGAGAGGCCCACGAGTTCAACTCCGACGAATACATGGGGCTCGGTTGGGAAGCTCGCCCCGGTGAGCGCGGTTGTGATGACTTCAAGGCCATCGCCGCGGCAACTGGCTATCGATACACCAGGTGGCCACACAAGCTCGAGTGGGGGCTGCTCCTCGCCGTGCTCCTGACACCGGGCATCCTCTGCGTTGGCTACCTCGCGTTGTCCACGGATTCGCGCGCACGACCATCGCGAGGATGAGCGGACGGGGGTCTACCTGCCGCCGGGGGACGGCCCGGACTGGCTCCGGAGAACAGGGGGGGCGCCTCGTCTCCGCGCTCACAGGCCAAAGTAGCGACCCCAGCCCAGCTCGATGCCGAAGAGATACAAGGAAACCCCCTCCAGCGCGGCGACGTCCACCCCCGCCGCGATCACCATTCCGTCCACCGAGGTTCCAACTCGGAGGTATGCAGCGGGCACTGCGGGAGTGAGTGCGGGGATGCCTTGTGCTCCGACGCCTGCGAGGACGAAGCTGAAGTTCCGGCGTTCGGCTGGCCCCACGGTGGCTCCAACGAGCGCTGCAGCGCCTGGCCACGGGAACGCGAACTCATTGGAGGCGAGGACTCCTGCCTGAAGCAGTGCCCCCAGCGTGAACCTCGATTCTCGAACTGGCATGCCCCCGAAGAATGCCTCGAGACCGACTCGCGCCAGTTCGGATGTCTCCGACTCGTCTCTGATAACCATGTCACCGCGGGTTACCTCCGACTCGCGCCAGAACCCATACTTGAGATCGGCGGCTACCGTTACCAGCAGGTCGGGACGCTGCTCGTTCGGTGCGGCCGAGTCTGGTGGGTCGCCGTTCGGCGCTTCGGGGTCTGGTGCGTCGGTGCTGGGTGGTCGGCGCTCGGTGGTCGGTGCGTCGGAGGCTGGCGCTTTCGTGGGGCCGGTCGCGTCCTCGGCGCTGGCCCGGGGCGAGAACACGAGAAGCGCCGTGAGAGCGGCGACGAGGAGGCCAGCACGCGACGATGGAGGCTCCGGGTAGTGCGTGGCCGCCGAGCGTTGAATCGGGGGCGATGGGCAGAGAGTCTGCACTGTGGGGCGGTCGGATGATATGTCATGTTCACTTGCCACGGAAGCACCTGACGCTTCGCTCACTGCCAGGTGAGATCGAGATTCCAGACCCGACTCTCCGTCACCGGCGTGGTGAAGCGCACCTCGACTTGCTTGGCTCCACAGAGGCTCAACGTCTTGCGAAAGAAGCCGACGATGACGTTTCGCATCATGCGGTGCTGCGGCTCGAAGCCCGTGTATGTGACAACAAAGTGATTCTTCGCCACGCGCTCCGTAGCGATGGTCACACCCTGAAAGTAGCTCCTGTGCACAGCGTTCAGCCGTTGGATCACGGACTCGACGCTGCTCAGGCGAACGAAGACACGATACACGCCGCGCAGTTGCTTGCCGACAACCTGTTCCGTGCGCGCCACGAGGACCTTGGCATCGCCGCCGGCGGTTGCGTTCAAGTCAGCCGCGAGGAACCGGACGAAGACGTCCAAGGGATACCAACTGGACGACAGAATGGTACCTGCGAGGATGCGACGATCGTCCTCCTCCAGGCTTTCGATGACCTCCAGACACTTGTGCTCGCCGTTGCGCTCCTTCAAGGACTGCATGGAGTCCAAGATCACGAGTCCCTTGATCGATACCACCTTGCTGAACCTCGACCCGACGAAGCTACCTCGCGGGGCTCCCAAGCTACAATAGTCCCACAGATCGGTTCGGTTGAGCCGATCTGTGGAGTCCATGGTCTGATTTCCGCATGAGGGCCCTCCCGGCGCTTCTGAGCGGCTTGGGCCGGCGGTCAACACAACGTAGGGGTGATGTGGTCTCGGGCCACTGTGGGTGGTCGGATGATTTGGTCCCAGCGACGATGATCTGGCACTGGCTGGGGGCGGGGGCGACGTCCTCCCCGCCGGGGGGCCCGGCTGGAGTCCATCGCAGCGCTGGTGGTAGGATGCTTCCACCAGGCTGACACTGGCGAGGGTTGGGAAAATGGTGACGCCGAGCGAGGTTGACCGGAATGCCCGCGACGAGAGCGCTGTCGTGGTCAACGATCGCTACGAACTGATGAGCGAGCTTGGCAGCGGTGGGTTCGGCACGACCTGGCTGGCGCTCGACCGCCAGCAGGACGCGCGGGTCGCGGTGAAGCAGCTTCGCCTGTGGGAACGAAGAGACTGGAAGGCGCTGGAGCTGTTCGAGCGTGAGGCGGAGACGCTGCGCCGGATCAACCATCCCGCGGTTCCCCGCTACGTGGAGTACTTCGAGGCTCGCATTGACGGTGTGCCCGCCTTCTTCCTCGTTCAGGAGCTGGCGGAGGGGAAGTCGCTCGCTCAGTGGCTCTCCGATGGGTGGCATCCCTCCGAGGTCGAGGTCAAGAACGTGGCCCGCGCCCTGCTCGAGGTGCTCGAGCACCTGCACTCGAGCAAGCCGTCCGTCGTGCACCGAGACATCAAGCCCGAGAACGTCATCCGAAACGGCGCGGGCCAGCTGTTCCTCATCGACTTCGGTTCGGTTCGCGACGCGACCCAGAGCACCCAGGCGCATGGGAGTACCGTTGCGGGCACGTTCGGCTACATGGCTCCCGAGCAGTTTCGGGGTCACGCGAGTCCCGTCACCGACCAGTACGGTCTGGGCGCGACGTTGTTGTTCCTTCTGACCGGCAAGGCCCCTGCCGAACTGCCGGAGAAGCAGGGTGCTGTCGACGTGCAGCGTGCCGTGCACGCTTCAGCGGGGTTCAAGCGTTGGTTGAAGCGGCTGCTCGCGCCAATCCCCGAGCGACGCTTTCCGTCCGCCGCTGCAGCTCGACGCGCACTGGATAGAATCGCGCTCCCTCATATCGGTCCGGCAGTTCGAATCCCGCTCCTGCTCGTTGCCGGGACCTTCGTCATCTACCGCTTTGGACCCGTGGTTCAGCGCTGGAACGAAACCACCGTGGTCATCGACGGGGAAGAACGGTCTGGCGATCTGCGCGGTCCGAGCACAGACCACCTCGCCCGCCTGGCGAGCGGAATCGAGGGGATGGTGATGTCACGCGTGGGCCAAATTGCCATTGAAGCGAGGAACGCCTACCTGAATGCCAGCAATCCGTTGCCTGTTGCTCTCGGGGAGAAGTCCGGGGTCGTGCAGCTCCCCCCGACGTCGCCGCCCGTCCCGCGCCAACTGCCCAGGGCAGGCGAACCGTACGAGCCGTCGCCGCGCGATTGGGGGGGCAGCTGGCGGCGGATGAACTTCCGGCTCAGCGACCCGATGCGGGCCCAGTACCAGTGGGTGCGACACACCGAGCTCCGGGGTGAGGCCGTGGCGCACGCTGATCTCGACGGCGACGGCAGGGCAGACCTCAGCATCTCGATCGAAGTCGCTTGTCGCGCCGACACGGCAGACTGGTGCACGGTTCGGGAACCCAGAATCGAGCGCGGCACGCGGGCACGGTAGGTCTGGCCACATGGGCGGCCTGGCTGCATGTCGCGTCCGCCACAGGGCTGGTGGAGCCTCGGGGAAGGGGGCCTGAATCGCCCACGCGCGCGATGCACTTGTGAACGCCGCGGCCGTCGACGAGCTGAGCGCCAATCTTGAGGGACCTCGGACCCGAGCCACCCTTCGCGGTACGGAATGGGAGATCGATCGCTCGGGTCACACGAGAGGCCTGCCGGGAGCACCGGTTCTTGGGTACCAGTTTCGTGTCGACTTCTGGATCGCACCGCTCCGCTTGCCACAGTGTGCCAGCCATGCGCTCGACCTTCGGTGTAGCGGGTGCGTCAAGTTGTGCCGGCAGCGCCGCCGATACCCCAGATTCCTGCTCTGGCATGAGATCTGCTTGCCCGCCGCGGAAAGGCACATGATGAAGGCACGACTGATCACCTGGGCGAGTTGCCTCGCGGTGACTCTGATGTGGGGATGCTCTGACGACGACGACGAGCCGTCAGGGAGTGGCGCTCACACGGGTGGCGCAGCGGGAACGGGGGGCAATGGGGCAGCGGCACCGGGGGGCAATGGGGCAGCGGCACCGGGAAGCAACCCGGCGGGCGGCAACCCGGCGGGCGGCCACCCGGCGGGCGGCAACCCACCGGGTGGCACGGCGGGCACCGCTCCGCGGGAGACCGGGGGCGCCCCCGGCACTGGCGGTAGGTCGTCCACGGGCGGGGGAGCGGGCGGCGCCAGCCACTACCACGGTGGAGGCGCGTGGTACGGCTATGGGGGAGCGCAGAGCAGATCCGCTGGCGGCCGGTCCGCGCGAGGCGAGGGCGGAGCGCCGGGTGACCGGTTCGATCCGCCCGGCACCAATCCCTTCGTGGTCGTCGCCCACGATCCACTTTCCACGTTCGCGGCGGACTCGGACACGGCCAGCTACGACATCTTTCGTCGCGATATCGCCGCCGGTCACCTCCCCAACCCAGCCAGCGTGAGAATCGAGGAGTACGTCAACTTCTTCGAGTACGACTACGCTCCGCCGGCGGTCGACTCGACGACACCCTTCAGCGTTCACCTCGCCGCCGCCCGGCATCTTCTCGACCGCGACACGACGCTCTTCCGCGTTGGCATCCAGGGCAAGGTCGCGCCGCCAGCGCAGGAGAAGCCCGCGGCCAACCTCGTGTTCCTGGTGGATGTGTCCGGATCGATGTCCGGCCCCAGCGGACTGCCACTGGCGAAGTACGTGCTGCGCCAATCGCTGGAGGTCCTCGACCCCGACGACACCGTGTCGATCGTCTCCTACTCGGACGACGTCACCGTTGCGTTGGAGCCGACCCCCGCCAGCGAGACGGAGACGATCCTCGCCGTCATCAATGGACTGCGCGCCGGCGGATCGACCGCTGGGGCCGCAGCCCTGGGAGCGGCATACGAGCAGGCCGCTGGGGGCTTCATCGAGGGAGGCATGAACCACGTCGTGATGTGTACCGACGGGGACTTCAATGTCGGACCCAGCAGCACCGAGGCGATGGTCGAGTTGATCGAGGAGAAGCGCGAGACGGGCATCACCCTTGCGGTTCTCGGATTCGGATTCGGCAACCTGAACGACAAGATGATGGAGGCCGTCAGCAACAAGGGCGACGGCGTGTACAGCCACATCTCGAGCCAGGAAATCGCCGATGAATACGTCGCCGAGCGACTCCTGTCGAACATGTACTTCATCGCGAAGAACATGAAGATCCAGGTCGAGTTCAATCCCGAGGAGGTGTACGCCTACCGGTTGCTCGGCTACGAGAATCGCGCCATCTCCGACGGCGGCTTCCGCAACGACTCGATCGACGGCGGGGAGGTCGGTGCCGGGCACCGAGTGACGGCGCTCTACGAGCTCGTGCTCCCTGGTGGCGAGATCCCGCTCCCCGTGGGAGCCCCTCCGGCCACCGATGGCGACGCCTACGCCGGGGTGGTGGAGATCGCCCCGGCCGACCTGGCGCTCGTGAAGGTCCGCTACCAGGAGCGCAACGCGGCCGCGGGGGATCCGGCGCTGGAGGTCGCGGTGAGCCTCGCCCCTGGGGACGTCGCTCCCGTGGTCGGCGATCTCGACGCGAGCTTCCAGTGGGCGGTGGCCATCGCGTCCTACGCCGAGATCCTCAAGCAGAGTCCCTATGGTGATCCTTCCCAGCTGGATCTGCTCGGTCAGTTGATCCGCCGCCCGATCCACGAAGCTTACGACGATCGGGTCGAGTTCGTCGGGCTCTTCACGCAATCGCTGGAGTACTTCGAGTCGCCGACCACCGGCGAAGGGGGCGCGGGCGGCGCCGATCCCGGTGGCAGCAGCGGGGTCTCGGGAGCAGCGGGCGCTGGGATCTGACACCTCGCATGTTGCGACAACGGAGAGGGCATCACTGTCCTTGCCGAGCGGACCTTCACCGCCGGAATCCGCCGCATCCCCGATGTCAGTAGGTGAGTTTTGCGATGAAATGCGGTCCATAGTCGCCGACGGCGGGAAACCGTTTCTTGCGCGGAGGCCCGAGAGCCTCGCCGAGGTTGTCGGCGAGTGCGCTCACGGTTGTGCCCGGGTGCCGGGGTGAGTGGACGCGGTCAGCCCTCGTGGGGGATCATCTCGCGGATCTCGACGTCCAGGCAGGTGTAGTCCCCCGTCGGTTCCTCGCTGCAATCGCCGTCACCCAGCGAGACGCTGGGTGCGCGCTCCAGGGTCTCCACGTATCGGAGGCGCTGACCGCCCTCCAGGAGCTGAAGCACCGCCGTGAAGCGGCTCGCGTAGCACACACCCTCGAGCTCGATGCTGCTGCGTCGGGTGCGCGGCTCGACGAACCCCAGCTCGTCCACCGAGAAGTCGTAGTCGAGGTAGTCACCCGTACTGCAAGTCGCCCCGCCGAGACACTGGCCAGCGGTGAGCTGACCGTCGCTCAGCCGAAACTCGAAACCAGGCCCACCGGGAAGGGTGCTGTCCCACTCGGTCGGTTCGGCGCTGCAGTCGGCCCGGCCTCCACGATCGACATCCCACCGTCCCACCACTTCGGAAGCGGAGGCCCTCCCGGCACCGCTGGCCGTTCCGCCGCTTCCCCCGCTGCCACTGCTCATGCCGCCCGTCCCCCCGCTGGCCACGCCGCCCGTTCCGCCAGTGTCCCCACCGTCGGGCGAATCGTCGCCGCATGCGACGAGAACGAAAGGGACGAGCAGGAGCAAGTGCAGGGGACGAATCATACGGAACGCTAGCGGCGATGGAGGCAGCCCGGCAACCGGCAAAGCCCCCGAGGCTCGTCCCGTTTTGCGGTTGCTGTGGCAATGCTTGGCCTGGCAGGGTGCGAACGAGGAAACCAGATGCGAGGCAAGGTGAGGATCCTACTGCTCGTCGCGCTCGTGGCTGCCGGTTGTGGTGACGATGACGGCGGGCAAAGCGACGCGGGCAGTGGGGCCGCGGGTGGTGCCACTGCCAGTGGCGGCAGTGGGATTCCGCCGGGAGGCAATGCACCTACCGGCGGCAGCGGCGACGCCAGCGGGGGGAGCGGAGGCGTGCCGACGGGCGGCGCCGTCACTGGCGGCACTTTCACTGGCGGCACTTTCACTGGCGGTGCGCCGACTGGCGGCACCGTCACTGGCGGCACCGTCACTGGCGGCGCCGTCACTGGCGGCACATCCACCGGCGGTGCGCCGACTGGCGGTGCGCCGACTGGCGGTGGCGGCGCGGGCGGCGCGTCCACGGGCGGCGCCTCCACTGGCGGCGCGCCGCCCACTGGACTCTCCTGGCCCGTCGACTGCATCCCGGGTGATACCTGCTTCAACCTGGGCTTCCCGGACATCGACGGCGACGGGGTCGCCCACGACTGCGGTGCTCCCGGCTACACGGGGCACGAAGGCACCGACATCGGTATCACCTGGGAGCAGATGGACGCCGGCATGGCCGTGCGCGCTGCCGCCGATGGCGAGGTGTTCTTCGCGAGCGACGGCAAGTACGACCGCTGCCCGAACGACCTGGAACCGGACTGCGCACGCCCCGCCGACTATCTACCGGGAGACGACACCGGGACCAACGTCTGCACCGAGCTCGGCCCCTACTGCGGCACCGGCACCGGCTCCTGCTACTGGTGCTTCGCGGGCGGCAACGTCATCGTCATCCTCCACGATGGCGTCCCCGGCGTCTTCGCCACCCGATACGATCATCTGAAGAACGGCTCGGTGCTCGTCAGCCCCGGGGAACGCGTCGTTCGCGGTCAGGTGATCGCCGCCGCCGGTAGCGCCGGCAACTCGACGGGACCGCACTTGCACTTCGAGGTCTGGGGGACGGGCTACTACGAGCTCGCCGATCCCTGGGCGGGCACCTGCGGTCCGAATCCAGGGCCGAGTCTGTGGGCGTTCGACCCACCGTGGCAATAGGCGGGCATTCGCCCCATCATCCGACCACCCCGCGGTGGCCTGAGATCGCATGACCTCTACGTTGTGTTGACCGCCATCCGGTGACTCCGAAGGGGGTTGGATGCCCTTGCCGCTCGAGCTGGTGGCACCAGACCTCGCTGGTCCGGTGCTTTGGCTCCGCGCCTCACTTCTGAATGCGTTTGACCCTCGTGTGCGGGGACAGGCAGCCGGAGAAACGCCGCGCGTCGAGGCAAATTCGTACCGGACATCCATGTGGGGGTCGCTCCGCGGGCACAAGCTGGCATAATCTTGCGGTTCGGTGTCCGAGCTGTGCTCTCCGCGCTCCTCGGTGCACGGTTGGGATCTTACGAGGAGTCAGGGACGCAATGGCCATCAGGACAACTGGTCGCGGATTCAACAGCGCAGCCACCATTCTTGCTCTTGCGGTCGTCGCGACCGGCTGTGGCAAGAACTCGTCGTCTTCCCCCACGGCGGCCACCTGTCCGAGTGGTGCGTTGCAGTGCACCACGCTGAGTGCCAATCGCTGCAATGGCTTCGTCATCGAGTCCTGCGCAGAAGACGCCGACGGTTGCCTGGCGTGGGTTCCGGGCATCGACTGCAGCGACTCGGGAGCGGTCTGCGACGCGAGCGGGACGGTTCCCGAATGCGTCGGTGGCGACGGCTCGGGTGGATCTGGTGGTGGCTCCAGCACGGGCCATGCTGGCGAAGGTGGTGATGCGACCGGTGGCGCCGCGCAAGCCGGCAGCTCGGCGACGGGCGGCACCGCGCAAGCCGGCAGCCCGGCGACGGGTGGCACCGCGCAAGCCGGCAGCCCGGCGACGGGTGGCACCGCGCAAGCCGGCAGCCCGGCGACAGGCGGGCAAATCGGCGCAACGGGTGGCGCAACGACAGGCGGTGGTGGCGGCACCGAGACCGGCGGCGGCGGCACGGAGACCGGCGGCGGCGGTACGGAGACCGGCGGCGGCGGCACCGAGACCGGTGGTGGTGGCACGGAGACCGGCGGCAGCGGCACGGAGACCGGCGGCAGCGGCACGGGGGGCAGTCCGGGAACCTGCGAAGACCTCGCGATGAATCAGGACGAGACCGACGTCGACTGCGGCGGCACGATCTGTCCCCTCTGTGATCTCGGGGAGGGGTGCCTCATTGCCGACGATTGCGATTCCGGCAACTGCGACGCGGGCGACACCTGGCAGTGCGTTTCGCCCAGCACGCCCACCTGCGAGGATGGGGAGCGCAACCAGGACGAAACCGATGTCGACTGCGGCGGTGTCCAGTGTGATCCCTGCCTCGAAGGCGAGGCGTGCAAGGTGCACGCAGACTGCACCACCGGAGTCTGCGACTACACCGGCGGGCACATCTGCATCGTCGCCTCCCCGACCTATCAGATCGACGAGGACTTCGAGACGGGCGATCTCTCCCTCTTCCCCTACGGCCTGACGGGCGAAGATCCTTGGGAGGTCGTCAACGAACCCGCCGACTGCCACGGCGGGGACTACTGCCTGCGCACCAACACCAACCACCAACTCGGGGCCACGACCACGATCGAGCTGCCCTTGTCCGTTCGCGAGGACACGCTGGTTCGCTTCTACGCGCGAGTCAACACCGAGCCGGGTGAACACATCCTCCGCTTCTACCTCGACGGAGTCGAGCAGACGTCGGTTAGCGGCGCCGACACCGGTTGGCAGCTCTACGAGTTCCCGGTGCCTGCCACCGGTCCCAACGGGCCGGACCGGGTGCTCACGTGGGAGTTCGAGCGATCCACTTTCGTCAGCCCGGATCACGCGCCGTGGATGGAGGTCTGGATCGACGACATCGACGTTCCTGATTGGAACACCGCTCCCGCGCCCCCCGACCTCGTGCGTCCGTGGGACGACAAGGTCACGACGGACCTGACGCCGACCTTCCAGTGGCAGGGCTTCGATCCCGACTTCGACACCATCACCTACGAATTCCACTACGACACCGACCCGGCCTTCCCGACCCCATTCTCGACTGGCGAGACGAACGACACCACCTACACACCCCTGACCGATCTGGACGACGACCAGACGTACTACTGGCGGGTTCGCGCGAAGGATGACAGCGACTACCGCTGGAGCGACTGGAGCGATGTGTGGGCGGTGCACGTCGACTCGAGCCACGAATACTCGGCGATCTGGCGGCAGAGCGTGACCGCGCAGTTCGAGACGAACACCCTGACCGCCGTCCACACGGACGGCGATCGGATGTCGACGAACGGGACCTACGACGAGACGACCGCATTCTTGACCGTCGTTGACGGGCAGCGCCGCGTCTACACGTTCAACGGAACGCCGCCTGCGAGCGGTTCGGGCAACGTCCACGTCACCTGTCGGGGAGACTTCGATGGCCCCTCGACCGAGTACGTGTCGCTGACCGCCATCGAAGACACCACCCTGAGCACCAACTGGTCGCCCAACGGCTGTGACGTGAACAGCACCAGAACCTTCGCCATCGCGGATATGGGCCAGTACGTCGACGATGGGTCGACCACGGTGACGGTGCAGGTGACCGCCGCTGTTGACGCAGGCGTATGCAATGGCGGGGTCTGCAGCGTGCGGCTCGCCTACAGCGGCAACACCGGGACGGTGGTGTCCACTCCCATCAACTTCGCCATGTTCGGCGGCAAGCGCTACTGGGACAAGATCCAGTGGGTGGGCACCGGAACGGTCGACATCCAGGTGCTCGACGAGAACCTGGACCTTATTCCCGATTCGGTCATTCCCGGCAACTCCGCGGGCCTCACCGACCGGACGATCCATCTTTTCGACGTGGACCCGGAGCTCTACCCAGTGATTCACCTGCAGGCCAACCTGGGAATTGGGTCGAGCATCGAGGAGTGGACCGTACTCGGCAACGACGCGTTCGAATGGACCTTCGCGAATGATGGCGATGTCGAAGGATGGACGGAGCACGACAATGGTGCGACGCCGACGCTGACGGCGGCCGGCGGTCTGCTCCGCTACGACGGGCTGGCGGCGGGCACCGACCCGAACATCCAGTTCGTCTTCCCCCAGCCGGTCGATGCCACCCGCTTCAGCACCATCGAGGTGCGCGTGCGAACGTCGAACAACTATCAGAACGACGACTTCACGCTCTACTGGCAGAGCAACTACGGTCTCTTCGACGCGCGTCGCTCGATGACGCAGAATCACTTCCTGCAGAGCTTCCAGGACCTCCCGTTCGATCTCACCGTGGTTCCGAGTGCTCCCGACGAGCCGTGGCAGGGCATGATCGAGGCGATCCGAGTCGACCCCGTCGACCACTTCGTCGGCCAGACGCTCGAACCCGCCGACGGCTGGTTCGAGATCGAGCGCATCACCCTCTACTGATGAGATGCCAGGCGGAGGGGGTGCCCAATCATCCGACCACCCCACAGTGGCTCCGAAGGGCCGCCGACTACAAAGCCAACCTGGTGCTGGTCGGCACCGGAGTGGTCGCCCACTCGCGTTCGGCGACGGTCGCCGCACCCGAGCAGCGGAACTGACCCACGCGTATCGACTGGCAGCGGGGCGGCTGCGCCGCCCTCGTCTCGGAAACGCGTCACTCCCTCGGCCCGTGAAGCACAGGGCCCCAATTCCACACCTGCGTTCCAGTATCGGTGAGCGAACCGGGAACGACCCGGCGCTTGGCGGCGAGAGAACTCACCTCCTTCGGGTCTCGGATCGCGCTAGATGACCGAGCGCGATTCTCGAGTACCTCATTATGAGGTCATCTTACGATTGGGGAGGGGTCTGGGACAGCTGGCGCAGCCCCGCCCCCCAAGCTGTTGCTTGGGGCCCCCCATCCAACACCCCAGCACATCCCACGGCTTGCCCACCCGGCCATGGCCGGGCGGGGCCCGTCGCCGCGGGACCCGTGGGGGCTCGGTGAGAAGTGATCGACAATTGCGCTCGCTCATCTAGGCTTCTCTCGAGGGGTTGCGAGGAGTCTCGACATGCACGTGCCTCACCGAATCGCGTCAACCGCGCTGGGACTGCTGCTGGGCGGGTGGCTTGCGTCCGCTTGCGGAGGCAGTTCAGGTGCTTCCGATGACGAGTCGGCTTC
>JBNLDK010000111.1:0-12455 GCA_050304295.1 Polyangiaceae bacterium | reverse complement strand
CCCCCCCCCCCCAGCGCCGCTCGCCGGCAATCAGTTCGAACTGATCGCGCCCGCCCAGGCGGCGGACCACGAGTGGCTCGATGACCCCGTGCTCCTTGATTGACTGGGCTAGCTCCTCGATGCTCGCATGGTCCACATGCTGTCGGGGCTGTCCCTTCTGGGGCACGATCTTGTCCAGCGCACACTGGAACACGTTTCCCGATCCGTAAGAGGCACCGCTGCGCGTTGGCGGAGGCTCCCGCGTGGGCAGCAGCGCGTCGAGTCCGCGGCCCAGGCCGCGCGGCGGTTTCTTCGAGGGGGCGCTCATGGTGGTAGTGTCAGGTCAACCGGGGCTCGCTCGCGCTGACCCTCGATGACCTCGCGAGCCAGACTGAGGTACCCTTGCGAGCCCTTGCACTGGACGTCGTAGAGCACTACCGGGACACCGTGCGAGGGGGCTTCGCTCAGGCGAACATTGCGGGGAATCACCGCGTCGAACACGTGGAAGTGACGGCGCACCTCAGCCGCCACCTCGTGTGCCAGCTTGTTTCGGGCGTCCCACATCGTCAGCACGATGCCTTCCACCGTGAGCTCGGGATTGAGCGAGGTGCGTACCCGGTCGATGGTGGCCATCAGGTAGGTGATGCCCTCCAGCGCGTAGTACTCGGGCTGCAGCGGGACGATGACCCGGTCAGCGGCAACGAGAACATTCAGCGTGAGCACTCCGAGCGAGGGGGGCGAGTCGATGATGATGTAGTCGTATTCGTCCAGGGCGGGCTGGCGTAGCAGCTGACGCAGGTGCGTGCCCCGTTCACTGCCCTCGAACAGCTCGTACTCCACCGCGGTCAGGTCCTGGCTGGCTGGCGCGACCTGAAGCGTCTGGATCGAAGTGGGCCGGATCACGTCTTGTAGCTCTGCCGTCCCGATCAGTGCGTCGTAGATGGTGCGCTCGACTGAGCCTGCCGCGTAGCCGACTCCGCTCGAGGCGTTCGACTGGGGGTCGAGGTCGACCAGGAGGGTACGGCGCTCCGCCACTGCGAGGCTGGCGGCAAGATTGACGGAGGTCGTGGTCTTGCCGACGCCCCCCTTCTGGTTGGCGATGGCGATGATGTTGGGGGGGGCAGGCATGCAGGGCGGTCCGAGTCCGTCGTTGGCTTTTGCCAGGCCACCGATCGCTCGGCAAGCCGTGGGGTGACGTTGATCGTCGGCGACGGGCGTCCAAGTCCTCGCTTATCGAAATAGGGGGAACGGACGCCGGATATTTTCCCGGGCCGAGGCCGTGTCGTACTGTGTGCGCAGATGTAGGTGCGGGTGGTCAAAAGTGAGAGCTGAACGTAGTCCGAGTCGGATCCGACCCCAGAGCATTTCCCAGGTGTGGCTCGAGGCACGGTCCGAGCGTGCCGTCCAGGCGGTGGAGCGCGTGCTCCGCACGCAGTTCTGGGCGGCGCCCACCCCTACCGTTGACACCACAGGGCAGAGGAGAGGCACGGATGGCACGCCAGTACAACACGTTCGCTGACTTCCAGCGGGAAGAGATTCGTCCGGGGATGCGCATTGGGTGGTCCCTCGAGGACATCGAGGAGCCGAGCCGCGAGCAGGTCGACTTCGACGCCGACCCCTTCGAAGCGATGTGGGATAGCCCCACCGAGGACGACGACGAAGACGACGAATAACTCCGACCGGCCGCCGGATGGAGTGCGGCGTCGCGGCCGAAACAGACTTGGCTCGAGCGGACCTCTCGCACAACCCTACCGACTCGAGCCCGTCCTCCTCCCGGGGACGACCTTGGGACCTCCACGTGCTGCCTCGCGTGGAGGTCCTTGCTTATTTGAGTTCCGGTGTCTCCCGACGTGGGACTGCGCCTGGTGGTGGCGCACATCCTTGACCTGCGCCGGGCTGCATGGCACGACGCGCGTCTCTCGCCATGCAGGTTACCGTTCAAAAGCTCAGCCCAGTCCTCCTCGAGTTCGACGTTCAGATTGACGCAACCCGCGTCCACTCCGAGGTCGACAAGGCCTACCAGACGCTCTCGAAGTCCGCGCGCGTGAAGGGGTTTCGCCCCGGCAAGGCGCCTCGCAAGATCCTCCGCACCATGTTCGGAGCACGCGTGGCGGCCGACGTGGCGCAGCGGCTTGTCGACGAGTCCTTCCCGCAGGCTGTCGCTGATCAGAAGGTTCAGCCCGTCAGTCAGCCGGCGATCGAACCGCAACAGCTCGTGGACAATCAGCCCTTCATCTACAAGGCCCGCTTCGAGGTGCTTCCGGCGATCGCCGAGGTGCAGTTCGAAGGTCTAGAGGCGAAGCGCCCCAAGACTGCCGTTTCGGAAGATCAGGTCTCCGAAGAGCTCGAGAAGATGCGGCGAGCGCTCGCTACTCTCGAGCCTGTTACCGAAGAGCGGGCGGCCTCAACGGGCGATGTGGCGACGGTCGACGTCGAGGTTTCCGTGGGCGGTGAGCTGGTTCCCGAGGCAGGTGCCCAGGAGTTCCAAGCGGATCTCGGGGAAGGGAACCTGCTGCCAGAGATTGCCCAGGCGCTGGTAGGCAAGAAGGTTGGGGAGGTGGCTGAGGCGGAGGTCCAAATGCCGGCCGGGCACCCGCTTCCCAAGCTCCGCGGTCAGCAGGCCAAGTTCCAGCTGACCATCAAGGAGCTGAAGACCCGGGTCCTGCCTGAGCTCGATGACGAAATGGCCAAGGATGCGGGCGAGTTCGATACTCTGGAGGATCTGAAGAAGGCACTCCGCGAGCAGCTCGAGAAGGCCATCAAGGAGCAGGCCGAGAACAAGGTGGCGGAGCAGCTCGTGGTGGCGCTCGTCAAGGCGAACCCTATCCCGGTCCCCGAGTCGCTGGTCCAGCAGCAGATGAAGGTCACCGAGCAAGAGATCCTGCAGCGGGCACGAGCCCAGGGTCAAAACGCCAGGAACCTGGGCGATGAACTGCGGCAGCAGGTACGGACCGACGCGGAGGTCAAAGTTCGGGCGGGGCTGTTGATGGCCGAGATCGCCAAGAAGCAGGGCATTCAGATCGGGAACAAGGAGATCGAGGAAGGCATCCAGGAGCTGGCTGAGCAGACTGGCAAGAACGTCGCGAAGGTTCGCGCGGAGTACAGTGGCCAGAAGCAGAGGGAGATGCTGGTGGGAATGATTCTCGAGAACAAGGTGCTCGACATCATCGAGGGCAAGGCCAAGATCGAGGACGAGACATGAGCAAGCGACCCGAGACCGCCAGTCAGGCAACCCGATACATCGAGCGTCACGCAGACCGGATCGTCGCTCCGACCGTGCTGACCAGCTCGGAGCCCACCGCGGGGATTATCTATCCGCATGTGGTCGAGACCACGCACCGCGGCGAGCGAACCTGGGATATCTTCAGCCGTCTGCTGAAGGACCGAATCGTGTTTCTTGGCAGCACGGTGGACGATGATGTCGCCAACATCATCATTGCCCAGTTTCTGTTCCTCGAGAGCGAAGACCCTGACAAGGACATCCAGCTCTACGTCAATTCACCCGGCGGCGTGGTGACGGCCGGGCTGGCTATCTACGACACGATGCAGTACGTGCGCTGTCCCGTCAGCACCATCTGTATCGGTCAGGCGGCCAGTATGGGGGCGCTGTTGCTAACTGCGGGTCAGGATGGGAACCGCTACGCGCTGCCCCACTCGCGAATCATGATTCACCAGCCGCTCGGCGGCGCCCGAGGCCAGGCAACCGACATTGAGATCCAGGCTCGCGAGATCCGCAAAGCCAAGGATACGGTGACCGATATTCTCGTTCATCACACAGGCAAGGGCCGCGATCAGGTACTCAAGGATATCGAGCGAGACTTCTACATGGGTGCCGCGGAGGCCAAGGAGTACGGGCTGGTCGATGAGATCATGGAGCCCAAGAAGAAGACGGGAGTTAAGGGCTAACTGGTTGGCTGGTAGGACTGGTTGGCCGGTGTTTGGTGGGTCGGGCCCCGTTCCGGTAAACGCCCGGGCGGGGTGGCCGTTCTCCACCTCGAACGTATTCCTGGGGGGCATTTCCGATTGCCGGAACGTCGCCCTGGGGCGTCCAGGGGATAAACTCCCTGCGGCAGCTTGGGGATCCCCTCGCCAGGTTGCTACGCTAACTGCAGACCCTTACACTACCAGGACTTTTTCCACGGCCGGTGGTCATCCAGGCCACGACCGGAGCCGCTTCGGCACGGCAAGCCCGTGCGGAGGTTATTGAAGAGTGGAGCGAAGGCGAGACGAGTCCAACGGCAACCTGTGCTGCTCCTTCTGCGGGAAATCGCAGAAGGAAGTGAAGAAGCTCATCGCCGGTCCCACGGTCTACATCTGCGATGAGTGTATCGCCCTCTGCAATGACATCATTGCCGAGGAGGTCGAGAAGGACGAGCCCAGCGGTGGTTCGGACCCGATGCCCAAGCCCGCCGAGATCAAGACGATTCTCGACGAGTACGTGGTGGGTCAGGAACGGGCCAAGAAGATCCTCTCGGTGGCAGTTCACAATCACTACAAGCGAATCGACTCGAAGGTGTCCTCCGACGACGTCGAGCTCAGCAAGAGCAACATCCTGCTCCTCGGGCCGACCGGTAGTGGAAAGACGCTCCTGGCGCAGACGCTGGCGAAGATCCTCAAGGTGCCATTTGCGATCGCCGACGCTACGACGTTGACGGAGGCTGGATACGTTGGCGAGGACGTCGAGAACATCATCGTCCAGCTGTTGCAGAACGCCGACCACGACGTCGAGCGGGCGCAGCGAGGCATCGTCTATATCGACGAGATCGACAAGATCAGCCGCAAGAGCGACAACCCCTCGATTACTCGAGACGTTTCCGGGGAGGGGGTGCAGCAGGCGTTGTTGAAGATCATCGAGGGGACCGTTGCAAACGTACCCCCCAAGGGAGGAAGAAAGCACCCGCAGCAGGATTTCCTCCAGATCGATACGGTCAACATTCTCTTCATCTGCGGCGGTGCATTCGTCGGTCTGGATCAGATCATCCAGCGTCGACTTGGCCAGCAGACGCTCGGCTTCGGCGCCGATATCCGGAGCAAGGAAGAGCTGAAGTTGGGCGAGTTGCTGACCGAGGTCCAACCGGAAGACTTGCTCAAGTTCGGCCTCATTCCCGAGTTCATCGGGCGTCTGCCCGTGATCGCCACGCTTCACGAGCTCACTGAGGACGCGCTGATCGATATCTTGACCAAGCCCCGCAACAGTCTGGTCAAGCAGTTCGCCAAGCTGTTCGAGATGGATGGTGTGAAGCTGAAGTTCAGCAAGGGCGCTCTCAGCGCCGTGGCCCGCAAGGCAATCGAGCGCGAAAGCGGTGCGAGAGGTCTGCGCGCCATCTTGGAAGAGGCGATGCTCGACATCATGTACGAGGTCCCTTCCAAGAGCGGGATCAAGGAAGTGGTCGTCAACGAAGAGGTTATCGCCAAGGGCGAAGCGCCGCTCATCGTCTATCACAAGGAGGCGGGCGCGGCGGGCTAGGCCGCCCATTGCTCCTCTTTGGCTCGGCTCCAGCGTTGGGGCCCTAGATGCGGCCCGAAGGTTTTCTCTTTTCGGTATCGCCAGCGACTGCTCTTCAGATGTTCTTCAAAAACGACGCCGATCGGTCCAGTAGTCCCAAGCGCACGCTGCCTGCGTTGCCCCTCCGCGATATCATCGTGTTCCCGCACATGGTTTCGCAGCTGTTCGTCGGACGGGAGAAGAGCATCTCCGCGCTCGATGAGGCCATGTCTCGGGAGAAGGAGATCTTTCTCGCCGCGCAGAAGAGCGCCAAGACCAACGACCCTACGAGCGACGATATCTACGGTGTGGGGACGATCGGCACGATCGTCCAGCTGTTGCGGCTAGCGGATGGGACCGTGAAGGTCCTCGTCGAGGGGCGCCAGCGTGCCCGAATTCGACGCTATGTCGACAGTCGGAGTCACTTTCTCGTCGAGGTCGAGGAGCTCGAGGAGCAGGTGGTGGGTGACGTCGAGGTGGAGGCCCTGATTCGCCAGGTGCAGAGCACCTTCGAGGTCTACGTCAAGCTCAACAAGAAGGTCCAGCCCGAGGTCTTGATGAGTGTGCAGAGCATCGACGAGCCGTCGAAGCTCAGCGACACGATTGCGGCGAACCTCCCCACCATCAAGCTTGCCGACCGGCAGGGCTTGCTGGAAACCGGCGACGCCAAGGCTCGGCTCGAACGGCTCTACGAGCTGATGCAGGCCGAGATCGAGATTCTTCAGGTAGAGAAGAAGATTCGCTCCCGCGTCAAGAAGCAGATGGAGAAGACGCAGAAGGAGTACTACCTGAACGAACAGATGCAAGCCATCCAGAAGGAGCTGGGGGGTGGCGAGCGCGACGAGTTCAAGACCGAGATCCAGGAGATCGAGGAACTCCTCAAGACCAAGCGGATGAGCGAGGAAGCTCAGGGCAAGGTCAAGAAGGAGCTCAAGAAGCTCAAGATGATGCATCCGACGAGCGCCGAGGCGACCGTCGTGCGCAACTACGTCGATTGGATCCTGGGTTTGCCCTGGGAGGACAAGACCGGCGAGCAGTTCGATATCGAGGCTGCGGAGCGGATCCTGGACGAGGATCACTATGGGTTGAAGAAGCCAAAAGAGCGCATCGTCGAGTACCTTGCGGTCCAGGCGCTGACCAAGCAGCTCAAGGGTCCGATCCTGTGCTTCGTGGGACCGCCAGGGGTGGGCAAGACGAGTATCGCGAAGAGCATCGCGCGAGCCACGGGGCGCAAGTTCGTTCGGTTGAGTCTAGGCGGGGTGCGGGACGAGGCAGAGATCCGCGGGCACCGACGCACTTACATTGGCGCGTTGCCGGGCAAGATCATTCAGAACCTGAAGAAGGTTGGGAGCAACAATCCTGTCTTCTTGCTCGACGAGGTCGACAAGATGAGCGCGGACTTTCGTGGCGATCCTGCTTCGGCTCTCCTCGAGGTGCTGGATCCCGAGCAGAACCACTGCTTCAACGACCACTATCTCGATCTCGACTACGACCTCTCCGACGTGATGTTCATCACCACAGCGAACACGCTTGGGGGGATCCCGCTGCCGCTTCAGGACCGGATGGAGATCATCCAGCTCTCGAGCTACACGGAGTTCGAGAAGCTCAATATCGCGCAGAAGTATCTGATTCCGCGCCAGATGCACGACTGCGGTCTGGATGACGTCGCCATCGATATCACCGAAAACGCGGTCCGGACTGTCATCCACCACTACACGAAGGAAGCCGGCGTCCGCTCCCTCGAGCGGGAACTGGCGAGTGTCTGCCGCAAGATTGCACTCAAGGTGGTCAAGGAGGGCAAGGACCAGGCGGTGGAGGTGCGGGGGACCGACGTGCCCAAGTACCTCGGCGTGCCGAAGCATCGGCTCGGGCGGAAGGACGACGAGGATCAGGTGGGGCTGACCCACGGTCTGAGCGTTTCCGAGTATGGCGGGGACATCCTCGATTGCGAGGTCAGCGTGGTGGCAGGCAAGGGCAAGCTCGTCATCACCGGGCTGCTCGAGAAGGGCATGGAGGAGAGTGCTCAGGCCGCGATGAGCTACATCCGCTCGCGAGCCGCCGCTCTGGGACTCGAGCACGACTTCTACCAGAAGGTAGATGTGCACGTGCACTTCCCCGATTTCGTCCGCAAGGACGGTCCCAGTGCAGGGGTCACGATGGCCACCAGTATCGCCAGCGCGCTCACCCGGATCCCCGTTCGCAACCAGCTGGCGATGACGGGTGAGATCACTCTGCGCGGGCGGGTGATGCCGATTGGGGGACTGAAGGAGAAGCTCCTGGCGGCGCACCGAAATGGGGTCACTGTCGTGCTGATGCCCAAGGAGAACCGGAAGGATCTGCGCGAGGTCCCGCGGCGGGTGCTTCGGGCGATGCGGATCGTGCTGGTTGACCACATGGACGACGTCTTGCGCGAAGCGCTGGTGCTGGAGGACCCCGACGAGATGTTCGGGCCTCGAAAGCTGGTGCTCGAATATCGTCAAGGTGAGCTGTACGAGGGAGGAGGAGCGGACCCTGAGCTCCCCCCGCGCCGCGCTCCCGACTCGGGGCCCGGCGAACAGCCCAGCGCCTAAGGACGCTGGGACAACCCTCTCGGTAGGGTTGCCGTGGAACCCAGTACGGGGTTCAATGCCGTCCTCGTGGCTCGTGTCCCGTTGGAGTTCCACTCGTATCCCTCGGGGCCGAAGCTCCCGGCGCGAGGGACGTGGTTGGCCTTGGTGGTCGCTGCGGGCGCCGCGCTGTGCGGCTGCCAGCCGCTCTTCGGGATCGAGCGGGTTTCACTGTCGACCGAGGACCCTCCGGAGGAGAGCTGCGACGCCCCGGGGGTAGCCGATACCGGCGTGCGGATTGGCAATCTGATGGCCGGACCGGAGGCGATCGACCTGTGCGTTCGAGGGGAGGGCGAGCGAGACTATCGGTCGCGCACGCTCATCGAGCGGGTTGGTACTGGATGTCCAAATGTCGCCTACAAGCAGATTACGGTACCACTAGCGCTGGACCCCGGCGACTACGACGTGAAGGTGGTCGCTGCCGAGGACGACTGCCGCGACGCCGGGATCGCGACCGCTTCGCTGACCATCGAGGACGGGGAAGTGTACAGCATCCTGCTGATCGGGGGAGGAGCGACGGCGGCTGAGCTCGAGGTGTTGGTCGACGTGCAACCGGCGTTTCGGGTCAGCCAACTGCGGTTCCTTCACGCCGCTCCAGGCTTCGGCCGGCTTGAGATCGGCGTTGTGGATGCCAGCGGCTATGCCGACCTGTTCACTCCGACCAAGTTCGGCGACCTGGGCGCATCGGCGCTCCCCGGCACTTTTCCCATCGCCCGCGGGTACATGCAGCACGCCTCCGACATCGCGCTCGACATGGTGGCGCTCGAGGAGGGGACGGATAACGAGCTACTGAGCCTTCCGGTGAACTTTCCCCGGGACCAGGTCCACACGCTCTATGCGATTGGCGTCGATGGCGACGAGACTTTCCCTCCGGAGCTCTGGACTTGCCGGGATGCGCCGATTGATGCCAATCCTGTGTTGCCGCTGTTCTCGAGTTGCGGAGATCCGCGGGACCTGCAGGTCGAGGTCTTCGATACGGGATTGTCGGATCGCTTCAGCTCTTACGTGACCGAGCGTCGACCGGTGGCAATCGCGGCGATCGCGGAGATGGATGCCGACATCGCTTGCTTGACGGGCCTCTACTATCCGGATGATGTGGCGGCGATCGTCGATGCGGTGGGGGACCGACGACACGTGCTGACGTCCCTCGAGCTGCGTGACCGGGGAGAAATCGACCGGGACCATCTCCAGGACCAGAGCGGCGAGTGGCCGAGCTATGGAGTTCCAGAGTGCGTGGGCGCTGAAGATCTCCTGCAGGCGATGCTGACCTGCCTGGTGGAGGGCGTTGACGGCGGCGACACCTGTACCGAGACGGTCGACGGTGAGCAGGTCATGCGTGACGCCGGCGACGAACTAGGCAATTGCTGGAGCCACAACTGCTGGCGATCGGTGGGAGCGCTGGTGGACGAGGCCCCCACTTGCTACGCCTGCGTCGTGGCAGCGTTCGGGAGCGACGCCAGCGTGAAGGAGGCGCGCACTCGCTGCCTCGAAGGGACGACGCTGGAGGATCGCTTGGCGTTTGGCGGTACCCTCGGGCTCATGGTGCTCTCCGACGCGCCCATCGTGGAGGGGGAGGCGCGCGCGTTGCCTTCCTCGACCTGGGCTCATGGGATGGTCCGAGCGCGCGTCGAGATCGAAAACGGCGAACAGATCGACTTCTACTGCGGTTCGACGGGAGTCGCGGACCACGATACGGGGCTGCCCTACTTCGGACGCTACGGGGACGGTGAAACCGGTCACCTTGGCGAGTTGGCCGAGCAGCGGCTGGTCATCAAGCGGATGCTGGAGTTCGTCAACGAGAAGTCGGACGCACCCGGGGCGCGCGCGATCGTGGCCGGTTCGATCTACGCTGGGCCCCGGGTTGTGGATCCCCGCGGCAACGTGTTGGTCGATGGCTGGCTGCCCGAACTATACGACATCTTGGCTTCGGAGCTGCCTCCCCTCGTGGCCACGGACTACGAACCGAGGTGCAATGCGTGCGTGGACAACCCGGCGGGAGAGAGCTTCACGAACCGCGATGTGACGGTTGGTTCATGGGTGACGCATCTCTTCGGACGGGGGTTCCGCCCCAGCGACGTACATCGCACGAGCCTCACGTTCGAGGACCCCGTAGTCACGACCCAGGATGGGTACATCGTGCCGCTCTCGCCGCAGTACGGTCTCCGTTCCAGGGTGCGCGTGGAGCAGTAGAGCGCGGACTGTGCCGCGCGTGACCCCGACGACCGCAGCTCGCGTCAGCGAGCGAGGAACCGGACTCGGGTCTGATGGACCCCGCGACGTGTAACGACGGTTGCCGTGTGTGCCCACCCCTCGCCGAGCCTGGGGCCCTTCGGCGCGGGAGTCCGCGCCTGGGCAGCGCTCCCTTCGGTCGGGCGCTTCCGTCTCGGCCTCCGTGGTCAGCTGACACGACCTCGTGAGTGGGTATTGGCGCATGCCTTCATCCCAAACCACGCGAGGGCAGGCACCCGCGGCTCCCTGGATTCGCCGCGAGCGTATGCGGGGAAACACCAGACCCGGGTGCGGGGCGAGGGGGCGCAGCACAACCCGGCAGCAAAAAGGCCGGTTGGGTCTGCGCGTTGCCCGAGCCGGACGTTTAAGTTACACCTGCCGCGGGGTTGCGCGGTCCCAGCGAACCCCTCCGACCCTCGGTTCGAAAATCTCATGTGAGCCAGGGATTGGGCGGGTAGCTCAGTGGTAGAGCGCTGGCCTTACAATTGTGATTCTGCGGGGAATAATAAGGAATCACTAGGAACGTCTGACACGGTATCACGCAAGGCCCCGTCAGACGTGCAAAGTCCTGCAAAGCCCGTGGAGCGATTGGATCGTGACGTTTCCCCGCCGAGCACTAGTGAGGCCGTGAAAGCGTTAACGGCGGCAATTGAGGCCGCCGCACGTGCGGGTGATACCGAGACGGTGGTCCGCCTCTCGGGTGCGCTCACGGCTCTGCTATCCGCTTGACCGGACGGGGACGGGTTTGGTCCCCACTAGTCGTGCAAAAAAGATTAGGAATGATCTTGCACTGTCGGCAGGACGTGCTTACCTATCAGAGCAGATCGAAATAAGGGCCTGTCCAGGGGTCCGCGGGCACGACCTGGGAGCATACGTCGCCTGCCTCTGAGCCGAGAGAGTCGGTGGAGAGGCAGTGTCATGTCCGACGTAGACATTAGGCAGATCATCCGCGAGGAGGTCACCGCAGCCGTCGAGGCCGCGCTAGCGGGCGAGGAGCGACGCTATTCCCCCCAGGCCTTGGCCGACCTCTGGTCCATCTCGGCCCGCCACGTGCGGTCGTGGATCGCCCGGGGCTGCCCGGCGTTGGCCGCGGGGGCCACGTGGCGCCTCAGCCCGAGGGAGGTCCGCCAGTGGCTGGAGACTCGCCCTCGGGGCCAGCGTGGCGGCCATCTGCGCAACAAGTAACCGGACACATGTGTCCAGAGACAGGAGAGTAGAGCATGACCAAACGCAAGCGAGCACCCGCACGAGTCAGCAGGGGAGAGCCCCTCGGAGACCTCATCATCGAGGCCCTGGACGACACGCTCCGGGACCACACGCTGGAGACGTTGGCCCGCGAGGTCGGGCTGAGCCCGAGCACGATCAGCCGGGCTCGGGCTCGCCATCCCATCGACGACGACACGCGGGCCAAGATCATCGGCTACCTGAGGGGCGATCGGCTGCCCAGTATCGTAGGGCTCGACCTCCATCTACCCGCCCTGGGCGAGGCCGAGAGGCGGGACCTCCTGGTCACGATCATGTCAGCGGCCAATCTGGTGATCCGCCGCTCGGGGCTCCACAGGACCGCCCAGATCCATGTGGACACGATGACTGCCGACGCCCCCTGACGACGCGGCCCCCCTCCAGAAGCCGAGGAGGGGGGCCTAACCCAGAGAGTAGATGTAGAGAGCCCTTGCAGGGTAGCACCCGGTCGAGGGCTTGTCGGTCATGACGTTTCGGAGAGAGGTAGTGACGATGCTGACCAAGACTGGTTATCTCCAGCTCAAGATCGAGCCGCGAACCAAGCTGGGGGCCGCTAGGCTTGCCGCCGAGCGAGGGATCACCCTGTCCGAGTTGGTCCGCCGCTTGCTGGCAGCTGAGCTGGCCGAGGCCGAGGCCGTGGTCGAGGCCGAGGACGACCCCGACGACCCCCGCCTGACGGCCGCGGAAGTCCTAGCCGCCCTCCGACGGCTCGGGATCGGGTCCGACCCGAGTCGACCTTTCTCGGAGGGGAGGCAGGGGAGGCAGGGGAGGCAGTAGGGCTCGGCACCCGGGGACCCGGCGGGTGAGGTCACCGTCAGGGATTGTGTCGACGTAGTCCTCTCCGATCCTGATCCGAGCCTGGCGGCACTGGTAGCGCCGCATCGTTTTTGCGGCGGCCGTCAGGGTGATCGAGT
>JBNLDK010000110.1:0-8261 GCA_050304295.1 Polyangiaceae bacterium | reverse complement strand
ACCCTGGTTGCGAGGGTCTCGCGGGCAATTGCCGGCGCTCTGGCGACCAGCGCGTAGAGCTCGAGCAGGTCTCGAGGCTCGCCGCTCGCTTTGAGTCCGCGCTCGAGTCGTTCGAAGGATTCGGCGTGATTCGGCAGGATCTCGAGAACGCGTCGGAGGAAACCCCACGCGAGCTCACTGTCGCCGGCCATCGCCTGCACGAAGTCGGCCGCGTGCAGTAGGATGCGCGTCTGCTCGACGCCAGTGAATACCCTCATGCGGTCGCGCGCGAGCGCCTTCTCGTACGCAGCCACGAGCTCGTTCTCGCAGCCGTCACGCGCCGCTGCGAAGTGGAGCATCGCCCAGTCGTCCCGGCGCTGCTCCCCGATGGCCAGCTCGGCGAGGAGCGTTTCGAGTGCCATCGCAGCATCCGTCAAGCCGCCCGTCAGCATCTTCTCAAGGTGTTGGAGACGAAGTGCCCGTGCCTCGTCGGTTCTGCTCGCTACGCTACCTTGGTATCGCATCTTGCCCTACCGTTGCTCATTGGACCGTGCATCCCGTGCCGGTTCGTCGTTCGTCTCATCGTTGGCTCGTGGGACGAGAGATGGAGGCGACGAACGTGCACGAGCAGCATGTCGACTTGGTGCCCGGAGAGCCTCGTCGAGGGTCATCGGATTCGCGCGGGAACAACTGGCCCCGGGGGCGACGAGAACCGCCATCCACGAGACGCCAGCGTCCGGGCCACCACGCGCCAGTGAATGCTCGAAGACGGAAGGCGCTGCGATCCAAGATCGTCGGGGAGAAGACAAGGCTCGGAATGGCGCCGGTGCGCTCCTCGTCCGCGAGCTTCTGAAAGGTGCCTCGCCCTTGCGAAGGATCGCGAGGAACCCCGTTTACTCTGCGGGAGGTGGTACCTGGCTCGGGCGCCCACTGACGGGTGCCACCGAAGGGCGCTGTTTCGACGGAGGCGCAGAATCGGGGGCTGGCGAGGGTTCGCTCGAGCTCCCTTCCGCCGCGCTTTGGTCGGCGCCGGCCGACGCGGTGGCATCGGGGGCGACCGCTATCTGAGCCGTGTCCTGAACCTCCCCGAAGAGGAGCTGCATCTTTCCTCCCTCCGTGGCGATCTTCATCTCGATCGTCGAGGCCCGAATCACCGTGCTGTCCTTGACCGTACCGGAGAGCTCGATGTGCTCGGCGTCGAAGTCCCCAGCCAGCTCCCCCTCGCAACGGATGGTGCCGACGCGGGCCGTTCCATCCACCACGCCGCTGGCGCTCACCGTTAGCGACGGCGCTTTCACGTCGCCTTCGACCCGACCATTGACCACCACCGGACAGACGGACTCCAGATCCCCTCTGATGCGGGTTCCTTCTTCCACGATTGTGCGCTTCTCTCGATCCGCTGGGTTGGGTTTGGTCATCTGCTGGTCCTTTCCGTGGATTCGCTCATGTGCCTGGGATCCTGAAGCGCGGGGGGTGGCCTCATCTTCTACCGCAAGCCGCTTCTCGACCCGAATCGGTTCGCTTGTCTGATCGGGCCGACCGGGAGCCTTCCCGAGCTTTTGGTCGGGCTGCGTTGCAGCCGCTGCCTTCTGCTTGAGAGCCGCCGTTGCCTTCCGCTTCGTGGCCGCCGCTGCCTTCTGCTCGGGAGGCGGCTCGGCTGTCCGCTTGCGCGTCGGCTTGGCATTCTGCTCCGGAGTCGCCTCGACCTTCAGCTCGGGGGTGTTCAGCTCGGGATTCTTCAGCTCGGGGGGCTTTGGCTCTTCGATTTCTACCTCCGGTGCGAGGGCGCCCTTCGCCGTCAACCCGTTCTTCTCGGCGGGCGGCGTCCACGAGTCGATGTCGATCGCGTCCGAAACGGACTCGCCCGAGGGCCCTGGCGGGGATGCCGCGGTTTCCCAGTCGTCGAGGATCCCTGTTTCGGCCCGCGCTCTGGAACCGTTCTTGGGCAACGAGTCGAGCGGGCCGAGCACCAGTGTCTCGAGTTCGGCCCCCCGAGAGGTTGCAGCGAGGCCACCCGCTTCCGCTTCATCCCCCCCGCGCCCAGAGTCGCACGCGGCACCTTCGGTGACGATGGAGCTCCCGCAAGCGGTGCAGAACCGCGCGTCATTGAACTCGAGTTGGCAACCACAACTCGGGCAGACTGATTTCCCTTCGTTCATTGGTATCACTCAATCCGTTGGGGCCGAGGGAGTAGGCACGTTCCGTTCGCTTGGGAACGCACGAGACACCGCTACCTCAATGATGACGGCTCTGTGTGGCATCGCGCTATCGCCGAATGCACACCAACACGAAGTCCGTGGGTGCCCGTGCTCACTGGTGCGCGGCTGTACGAGCCAGACGGTGCACCAAGCCTGCACTCAAGCGATTGACTGACCGAACGAGAGTCGCGTGAGCAACCTCTATCGCGAACTCGGCGATACGTTTGTAGCGATTCGCGAATGCCGCACGAGCGATCTCGGATCCCACCATTTGCCACGCCGCAGTCCAAGTGGTCTCTGCTTGGGACGTCAGAGCGATGCGGACACTTGTCCACAACTACACTCACCCCCAGCCACACGACAACGCCCACAACGTGATCCGTCCACGAAGCGACTCGGCGAACCATGTGCGTTTGCGGCCGCCACGCCAGCAGTCCGCCTCAGCGAGTTCTGGTCCGCAGGCGGATGCTGATCACCCGTCGGATATCAGGCTATTCTAGTGTTGGGAGTCTGACTGACGTGACGCAAAGCATAGCTCCGCAACGCGCTACGGTCCCGCCTCTTACAGCGAGGGCGCGTCCGCTGTTCTGGGCGGCAGCAGCTCTGCTTTCGGTAGCCGCCCTCGTGGTCCCCTACCTCGAGCCTTCACCGCTCGCAGCAGTCATGGGCCGCATCCTGCTGACGGTATCGCTCTGCGCGGCTGCGTCGGCGCTGGAGCACCGTTTGACAAGTGCTGTCAGGCGGAGCTCGCTAGTAATTTCAGCGGCGGTGGCTGGCCTGCTCGTGCTGGCTGGCACAACCATCGCCCTTGTGGGCTACCTGGTTGGGCTCGGCCTGTCTTCGGCGTGGCTGCCTGTCGCCATCTCGAGCGTGCCGGTTTCGGCGGCAGGCGTTTGGCTCGCCGCTGCGTCGCTTGGTACCTTGCTGGCGAAGCCTCTCATCTCGCGGCGAATTGGCTGGAGTTTGCGACTGCGCGTGGCCTGTACGGTCGCAATCGGCTTGGTGCTGACCACCCTGCTGGTTGCCGTTGCCCCCACTGTACTCGTGCCCAGCGCGATGCGTCTTTTACACATGGTTCGCGAGTATGTTGGTGCCAGCGCATCCTCGGATCCGATTCTAGCCGCGCTGGGGCCCGTGGCAGTCCCAGACGACCTCTTCGTAGGTGGCGCAGCCGTTGCGCTACTGTTTGGCCTGCCCCTGGTGCTGAGCGCCACCACCAAGCTCGTCGATAGCTTCGTGCTTCAGCTGTCGGAGCTGTTGTACGTGGTTCGCGCTTTTGGCAAAGGTCGAACAGAGGTTCGCGCCCGTGTTGGCGGCTCTTCCGAGCAGCACGCGATTGCCCAGAGCCTAAACGGGTTGGTTGAATCCCTCGAGCGGCGCCAGAGCGCGTCTCGGCTGTACGGGCACCAGAGCGACGCCAACACCCTCGAGCGCCTGGCAGCCAGCTCGCCCACTGTCACACCTGCCACGCGCGAGGCCAGTGTGCTCGTCGCCGAGCTCCGGGGAACGCTCGAGGAGCTGAAAGGTCTGGAGCCGGAGGAAGCTTCGGAACTGCTCGAGCAGCTAATGTCCGCGCTCGCCGCGAGCGTCACGAAGGAAATCGGCTATCTGCATCGGCTGGCCGTCGATTCATTGGTGGTGGTGTTCAACGGTCCAATTCGGCACGAGGACCACGCCATGCGCGCCACGCGCTGTGCGATAGAGATGATGACGCAGCTGGCGGCGCTAAACCGCAGCGAGCAGTTCTCCTCGATCGGCAAGCTTAGCCTGAGCATTGGCGTGGTGACTGGGCCAGTCACTTTCGCGACGTCGCTTTGCGCTACGCCACGCTTCGTGTTCTCTGGTCCTACGGCGGACCTAGCCTTTTCTCTGGCGCGCGTGGC
The DNA here is from genome assembly GCA_050304295.1 of Polyangiaceae bacterium. Classification (GTDB taxonomy): domain Bacteria; phylum Myxococcota_A; class Polyangia; order Polyangiales; family Polyangiaceae; genus JAFGBI01. Next base: position 4,201 of record JBNLDK010000110.1, on the reverse strand, counting down.
CCCACATGGCCACGTCCTGGTCAATCACGACAACGCCGAACGCCTGCCGATCTACATGCCGAGCGTTGAGCTCGCGCCGACAACGTGCGGGCGCCGCGGACAGGATGTATCAGCGCATCGGGTTTGGCCACCGCCGTGAGGCCTGCCGCGGCTGTGGCCCTGGCCGCCGGTGCTGGCAACCTCGCGGATCCGGGCACTCACGCTGCCATCTGGTAGTCACGACGCAGCCCTCCGAGCACGGGGCGACCGACGCCCAACCCGGTCCCACTTCTTGGAAGTGAACCGCACAACACTCCTCAAGCCGGTCCACCCCAGGCGTGTTATGAAGCCCAGTCGTCGAAGGACTGCCACGCGACTTGAGGGAACCGGCGGTGCAGTGCCGGAAGGTCGACGGCGAACCGTCAGAATCGAGCCAGCGGACCATGGCTGCCGCGCTTTCACCGATGATGGGGTCTGATCGGATGACGCTTTCCGGTACCACGACGCGCTGGAGTGGGCCCGACCTGCCCATCTCGCGCTCCAGCGTCCTGGCAATCTCGTTCCCGGTCACTAGCTGGCCCCCAACGTCGATGCGCTCTCCAGCAAACCGCCGCGACTGTTCCAAGACCACGTGTGCGAGGTGGACGAGATCGGCCACCGCAACCTGCATGACCGGCCTGCTGGGCGGCAATATCTGCACCAGGCGCCCTTGACTGAGTTCGGGTTGCTGCAGCAACCTCGGTCTCTTCGCCGGAAGTCGGAACCGTCACCAGGTAGGTGGCGCGGCACCCGTCAACGGCGCAACTCACGGAGTCGGCATCGAGCAGGTCGCCTCGATGAATCTCCGCCCCCAGTGGCTCCAGTTGGCGCGCCGGTTCGGAAGCGTTGTCCCGAACGAGCACGCGAGCGCGCCATTTGCTTGCGAGCAGCCGCCTGGCGACCCCGACTCAGGAGGGGCCTGGCTACGGCCGTCGCGGGGGGCTCTCGGCGTTCGCGAGCAGTGTTGGATTCGACTCCACCACGCAAAACTGCTCCCCCGCCTTGATCACCTGAGCCGACTTCTTGCAGGGCACGTCGGACAACGTGGTCAGCTCGGTCCGGCAGGTGCGAGATGGGCACCTGCCTCGTGCATCTAGGACATGTCCACACGCTGGACAGCAAGGATCAGACATCCAACCTCCGAAGGACTGACCAGAGCGTTCAATGGTAGCTCCATCCCGCGGATGCCCAGCACGACTTCGCATCCTTTCCGTTGAGCCGTGGCGCTGCCAACGTACCCCTACGTCACGCCGCAGCGGATCCAATAGCGGTCGGAGCCTTCGGTTCGCGAGATAGCCAAGCCAACAGTCGGAGATCACGTGCGTCTTGTCGGCGGCGAGTTTCGACATGTTGCTGCAAGGACGAAGTGGCGGATCCCGCCGACTTGCTCAATCCAAGGTTTCCACCGGATTCATCAGGTGGGCTCTCATGGTTCGAGCATCAGAGCGAGTGTGGACAACCGCGATCCGCCGTGGCTCCATCGCTACTTCGTACCAAGTGCAACGACGTTCGAAGGGAGTATGCTCGTGCGATGACCATGTCCCGAGCAGAGGGCCTCGAAGAGCCCCGGCGGCAGAGAGGGGTCGGTGCCGTCACGTACTTCGTCGCCAGGAACCCGACAGAGAGCGGCGAGCATGAAGTTCACGTGTCAGGTTGTGGCCACTTGCCCGCCCCGGGTGACCGAATCTCGCTCGGGACGTTTGGCACTTGTCGGGACGCTATGCGTGAAGCCATGAGGCACTATCCACGTGTAGACGGCTGCCCCTGGTGTTCCCGCGAATGCCACAGCCGAGGCCAGCTACCGCTGAGATGAATCGCGGCAGCGGTTTCATGCGGTCGTCAGGCCTGAACGAATCGGTCTACTCCGGCACCTGCTCCCACGGCCTGACCCCAGCAGCGACGACCGTCACCTGGAGCTTCCACTCGTCGCACGAACGGTGACCCACTGACACGACCAGGGGTAGGGTTATGTCGATGCCGATGAATTGCCCCTCGAAATCGAGGTCGATTGACGAAGCGGTGCCCACCTCGGAGATCCCGGCGTCCTCGCGGCCGTCGACGAGTCCACAGGTCTGAACCAGCGTTTCGCTTGGCACGATGTACCCCGAGCCCTGGTCGACCAGTTCTAGCGGGACCTCGATCGACGCGGAAACATCGTCCCAGGCAAAGTCTCCGATGCTGGACGGAAGCATCATGCTCCCGAGGCCGACTCGGAGGCGCTTCAGCGTGATGGAGCACGGGGTCGCGGGAGTTGCCATGCACGTAGCGTCTTCGGCGTGGATGACGACCTCGCCGGAAACCGAGACGTTGCTGCCTTCGCCATTCAGGTCGATGTAGCCGAAGGCATCATCGTCCAGAGCGATCACGTGGTCCGATTCATTGGGGTCAGCGTCGAACTGCTCGCAGTCCTCTGCATCGCACGGGTCGAACAGCTTGGGCACCTCCGGGTCGCACCCGAGGGCGAGCGGCAGCAGCGCTGGAATCAGCCCAACGAAGGCGGTGACGGCGCTGGCGAAGGGGGCCTTGATATTGGGCACGAGGCGAGATCGTGCTGGCGGATGACGACGAAAGCAAGTTCGTCCCAGCGTCACCGATCGAGTCGCCGCTTTGCTTGCTGTTAGCAATCGCGGGGGGCGCTAGGTATGCGCGAATCGAACACGTAGGTGACGGTGTCTCATAGCGCGGCCGCGGCCTGTTCGAATCCGAGCGACTGCTCCGGCGCGTCCCCGGCGACGGGTTCGGCTGTGGGCTTGAGGAGCAGTCCGTCATCGGTACTGGCCGTCGCCTGAGCGGACGAGCGCGCGACCGCGCGGAGGCTGGCTCGCGGCTGGTTCTCTGGGTGAAGCGTCAGCGTCGAGGCATAGGGAAGTGCCAGTGTCTCCAGGCGAAAGAAGACCGGGAACGTGTTCTCGAGACCCAGCTCTTCAGCCGGTGCGTCGGCGTCGTATTTTGCGACGCTGATCCCAGGCACGGTGATCCTGACCAGCCCGCTCGAGGTCCGCACGGGCAACTGGACAGCGTTGACCCCATCGAGCACCACGTCACGACCCAGTCCGACTCCGTAGGCGTCCAGGAGCTTCTCGAGTCCGTGACGGTCAAGCTTGGCTGCCATCTCGACGTCGCCGGCCGCGACGTTCACGGCGCTCACCCAGAGGACGACGGTGCGATCACCTTGCATCAAGTGTCCTTGGTCTTCGCTTGCGTTCGCCCGGACGGATCCGACCGTCCGCACGCGCGGACACACGCCTGTAGCGGCAGCGATCAATATCTACGTTCGAATTGCGTTACCCGCCGAGTTCCTCGGCGGCTTGCCGGTGTGATCTCGTCCCGGACCTCGAGTCGCCGCCCCACGCTCTGGTCGACTTGCGGGCACGGCCGTAGGATCGGCGTGATGCGAAGTGCCGAGAGGCAAGCGTGGAAGCGAGGATCTGTGGCCACTATACCATCCCCACTACAGCCCTGTCAGGTCGAGGAGTTGGCGCGACATCTGCGAAGTGTGCGCGCCGAAGTAGTTGCGCGGGTCGACGCTCACACGGCAACCGTGCGCGAGCGCGGTGAGGCCGGAGGCGACGAGGCCGACTTGGCATCACGCGAGCGCGAACAGGCTACCGCCCTGAGAATAGCCAAGCGGGAGGTCGAAGTGCTTGCTGAAATCGACGCGGCGCTCGAACGCGTCGCGGAGGGCACCTATGGGATCTGCGAGGGTACGGGCGACCCGATAGGCTACGCGCGACTCAAGGCTCGCCCCTGGGTGCGCTACAGCCTCGCGTACAAGGAGGAGCTCGAGCGAGCCGAGAAAGCCTTCGGCAGGTAGCGTGTCCGCGATCGCCGCGCCACTTCCACGCGGTCGCGCCCGGCCTGCTTGGCCGCGTGCCGAGTGGAGTCGGCGGCCTCCACCAGGTCGGCGAGGTTCGTCGGTCTCCCGCATCTCGACGATCCCAGCGACATGATGACCGAGGTCAGTGCCCAACCGTCAGGAGTGACGAACGTTGCTGTGGCCGCAATCGGTGTGGGCCGCGTTGCGGACAACACGATTGCCGTCTCGTCTCTGATCGAGATGGGCTGAGGGGCTTGGCTCCGGGCGGTACGATTGCGCCCCCCGCCGGGATCGTGAAGGCTTACAGTTGGTGTGGTTGCGACGCCTCGAACGCCAGCCTGCTTCGGAATGATGACTTCGGGAGGT
>JBNLDK010000109.1:0-43782 GCA_050304295.1 Polyangiaceae bacterium | reverse complement strand
GGGAAGGGCGCGTTCGGCGCGACTGGCGGCGGTGCCAGCATCGCGTTGATGGTCTTCGGGAGTGCGGTCGAGGTCGTGGCGAGCTCCCTCTTGGTGGGCAATGGAGGCGACGGTGGTGCGGCCGAGGCGGGGCAGGCCGGGCAGACTACCGGCGGAGCCGGCGGGCTCCCGGCCGCATCGACCGCCTGCGCAGGGGGGCGTGGCGGACCTGGCGGCGACGGTGGGGCCAGCGGGGGAGGCGCAGGCGGCCTCTCAGTGGCGATCCTTTGGAGCGGGATCGCGCCCGTGGTCGACAGCCAGAGCGACTTGATCCCGGGGCGCGAGGGCGCGGCGGGCGATCCTGTCCCGGGCCTGCCGGATACAGCAGGGGTCGAGGTGAGCGCCACCGAGATTCGCGAAGCGCCGTGATCCTCGGCCGGCCCTTGCACACGAGTTAGCCGAGCCGGGTGCGGGTTGAGCCCGCCCCAGTACCGGCCCTCGTGGCGCCCCGTTCAGCCGCGGCTACTGGATCGGTGGGGCGAAGTAGGGATCCATCGCGTCGAGCTTCCACTGCTTGGGCGTCAGCCAGTCGTACTCCAGGATACCCTCGGTATCCCCCGAGTTCGGGTTCCAGCACCAGAAGGTCCAGGAGTACGCTGGACCGATGTACTGCAGGAAGGTCTGGAACCACACCTGAGAGCGCCCCCCGAACGCGGCGGGGTCCTTGATTCCGAACTCGCCGATGAACACGTGGCCTTGCGACTCGTTCATCAGAAAGCCAAAATGCTGGTCCCAGAGCGCGGGCAGGTTGGCGGGGAATTGCGCGGTCTCGAACCACGGCTGTGCAAATACCTCCGGACCGTACTCGTGGGCGGAGTAAACGAGCTTTGCCGGATTGCTCAAGGAGATAGGGGACTGCCGGGCGGCGCTGAGGTTGCCGCCCCACCAGTACGAGTCCCCGCCCACCTTCTCCACTCCTTCGATGACGATCAGGACGTCGGGGTTGACCTCCAGAACCGCATTGCCACAACGCTCCGCCGCCGCGTTCCAGTCGGTGCCGGCGTTGCCTGCGGCCCAGGTGGCCTCGCCGTGTGGCTCGTTGTTCAGATCGAAGGCTACCACCGTGGGATTGCCGCGATAGCGCGCGGCCATGAACCGCCAGTCCTCGACCCACTGTGCCTCCGAGGTCTCCTCGGTGTACCAGACCTTCTCCTCCATGTAGCCATCCGGCTCTCGCGAGTGGTTGTCGAGCATCACCTTGAGACCCACGTCGGCGGCCGCCTCGATGATCCGATCCAGGATCTCGATCGGCGTGAGTTCGGCGAGCGGTCCGTTCATTGGATCCGTTCCGTCGTAGGGGTCGGGGCCGTAGGTGTTCACCGAGTTGGGGAGAGCTCCCTCGCGCAGCATGGCGTTGCACCAGGGAATGCGCACCGTGTTGAAGCCGACGTCGGCGATCTGGCGGAGCATGCTGCGGTAGTCCCTTGCCCAGAGGCCGTGGGGCGAAAGGTTGCTCGTCTCGAAGCCGAACCAGTTCACACCGGTCAGGCGAGCGACGTGCCCGGCATCGTCGAGGATCTGATTCCCCTCCACGTGTAGGAAGCCCGCGGCACCGGCGGGGGTGGGGCCGTAGTCGACGCGGACGACCGGGCCGCCGCTCGGCGGGGGAACGCTGGACGTGCTCCCCGCGCCGGGTGGCGCCTCCGAGTCCTGTCCAGCGGACTCGGAGGCGCACGCGCAGGCCAGGAGCATCAGGGTGAGGCTAAGTCGAGCGAATCGTTCTCTGGTTCGCATGTGCCGCGCACCATAGTCCCCGGAGACACAATGAGGTGCAGGCGATTTGCATCCTGCGGCGCCTGACGGAGGGAGGTCGGATCTTTCCAGTCTGGCCGCTGTCGCGGGCCGGTCAGCTCGTAGCGACGACGCTCCCGAGATCGCTCAGGCTCGGCACGACGACATCGGCATCGCGGTGCTCCGAACCTGCAGAGGCGATCCAGGCTGTGGCCCAGCCCATCGCCTTGGCGGGGATGATGTCGCGGTGCAGGTCGTCGCCGACGAACAGGACCGAAGCCCCTCGTGGGAGGGTGGCCTGGGCCCGCTCGAACAGCAGTCGGGATGGCTTGATGCTGTGCCCGTGGGAGGAGAAGACGAGCGTCGAGAAGAGCGGGAGCACGCCGTTGTGGCGCAGGGCCTCGAGCCAGGGCTCGGGTCGCGCCCACAGGTTGGAGACGATGCCGAGGTGGTGGGTGGTCGCCGCGGCGCGCAGGAACGCCGCGCACTCGGGGGGAACGTGGCCCATCTCGTGTGCCGCAAACGTGCGCTCGAGGAGCGGGACTTCTTCGGTGGGCGCCCCGCCGTGGTCGCGGAAGATGTCTGCCAGGCGTGGGAAGTCGTCGCAGCGCGTCGGATCCTCGTACTTTGCCAGAAGTACGGAGAACGTTCGCTCCATGATGCTCTGCACCTCGTTGCGGTCGAGCGCCGTGCCTCCCACCTGCCGGTACGTGAGAAAGTAGTCTTCCTCCGGGCCGAAGCGATCGTGGCCGAACATGAAGGTGCCGTTCATGTCGAGCAGCATCACGGAGAACTCGTCGATCCAGCGCGCCTCCATGGTGGCAACCATGGCGCGTCCCCCCGGACCTGGCAACGGATCGCTACTCCACAGAGCCGCGCTCCCTGTGGGGCGACGGCTCTATGATCAGTAGGTCATCGTGTGGACGTCGATGGGTTGGCCAGGCTTTCCTTCTCACCCGAACGGAAGAAGGCGGCCAGCGGTCGGCACCGTCGGCGCTCGTCCTCGCTCACGGGATTCTTTGGCTGGGAGGGGAGAAAGCTCTCCCCTTCTGCTCCACGGGTTCGGTTCGTAGAATTCGCACGAATGGTAGGCAGGAGTCGGTCCCCGAGATCCGAGGACCCCAAAGGTGGACGGATGGGTCTGGTGCAGGAGCGTGGAGTCTGGTTCGTGGGGCGCTTCGCGCCGGTTCTGGTAGCTGCTGCTGCGATGGTGGCTTGCGGCGACTCTGATGAGCCGGGAGGAGCGGGCGAGGTTGGGGGCACGGGTTCCCAGACCGGTGGGACGCCCGCGACGGGAGGCTGGACCACCACCGGCGGCCTGGATGGCGTGGGCGGTGCGACCGGGGGAGTCGTCGCGAGCGGTGGGGCTCCCGCCGGCGGCGGACCGAGCGGTGGCGCGCTGACGGGCGGAGCCACGACCGGCGGTGGAGGAACGGGCGGCGTCGTCACGGGAGGCACGGCGGCAGGCGGCGCGGTCACCGGGGGCCTGGGTGGGGGCGGACTGGCCACGGGGGGCGCGCCCCTGGGTGGCGCCACCACCGGTGGGGCCACGACCGGCGGAGTGGGCGCGGGTGGGGGCACGGGCGGAGTGCCGGACGGGCCCTACAGTGTCACGAGCCCCAACGGTCGGATCCGGGCCGAGCTATCGACCGACAACGCCGTCCTCCGCTATCAGATCACGGTCGATGGGGCCGAGGTGCTCGCGCCTTCGGAGGTCGGGATCCGCGCCGATGGGACCGACATTGGCAGTGACGTCGATCTGGGGACAATCGAGCGCCGGTTCGTCGACGAGGAGTACGCGTTCTTTGGGGCCCATTCCACCGCGGTGAATCTGGCGAATGAGGGCTCGGTGCCGGGAACCAGCGGCAGCGAGTCGTTCACGGTCGATCTGCACGTGGCTAACGACGGCGTCGGCATCCGCCTGCGACTGCCGGCGAAGGGGGGCCGGCGGGTCGAGGCCGAGCGATCGGCGTGGCGGTTCGAAGGGAATCCGACGGTGTGGGCGACGGAGCTCGAGGCGGCCTACGAGCAGCACTATCGGACGGGCACCCTCGACGGGCTCCGCGCTGATGCCTATGCCATGCCGCTCACCCTGCATGTGAACGACCTCTATCTCAGCGTGACGGAAGCGGCGTTGCGTGACTATGGCGATCTGGCGCTGGCGCCCGGGGCCAACGGCGCGCTGGAAGGTAGGCTGTATGCCGATCCTACGGGCTGGACGACGGACGACGAAGTCGTGCAGCCCTGGCGGGTGACGATTATTGCCGACGATCTGACCGGCCTCGTGAACAGCACGCTTGTCCAGAACCTGAATCCGCCGCGAGACGCCTCGCTTGCGGGTGCGGACTGGATCCAACCTGGGCGGTCGACCTGGCAGTGGATGGCCATTGGTGCGCCGCAGTTCGGCGATCAGCACCAGTGGGTGGACTGGACCGAGGAGCTCGGCTTCGAGTACTACCTCGTCGACGACGGCTGGAAGGCGTGGCCGGACAACTGGAACTCGCTGCGGTCGGTTTGCGAATACGCGGCCAGTCGCGGGGTGAAGGTCTGGCTCTGGGTGCACAGCAACGAAGTCGAGAATGCCTCGGCGCGCCAGTCCTACTTCGCGCAGGCGGCGGACACGGGAGTGGTCGGTGTGAAGATCGATTTCCCGCCAGCGTGCGATCGGAGATGGGCCACCTGGTACTGGGACGTGGCTCGCGATGCGGCGGAGCATCAGCTCCTGGTAGACATGCACGGGGCCAACAAGCCCACCGGTATCGAGCGGACCTGGCCCAACATGCTCACCCGTGAGGGGATCCGCGGCCACGAGTGGCAGATGACCCGCTACTCACGGGTGCTCGAACCCGAGCACGACACCATCTTGCCGTTCACCCGCCTGGTGGCTGGCGGCGGGGACTACACGCCGACGGTCTTTGCCGCCCAGGAGCTGCAAGGGAACACCTGGGCACACGAGCTGGCCCAGGGCGTGCTGTTCACGTCTCCGTTCCAGTGCTTCTCGGGCCATCCGCAGGACTACGTGTCGAACCCCGCCGTCGACGTGTTGCGGGAGATCCCAGCGGTGTGGGACGAGACGATCGTGCTTCCCGGCAGCGAGCCTGGCGCAGTGGCGGCCATGGCGCGGCGCTCGGGCAACGTGTGGTTCGTCGGTATCCTGAACGGGCCCAACGCGACGACCTTCGACGTGTCCCTCGCCTTCCTCGGCGCTGGCGACTGGAGCTCGATCCAGCTCGGCGATGTCTCCGGTCGCGGGGACGCGTGGGACCGCCAGGAAGGGAACGTGACCGCGGCGGACTCGATCCAGGTGAACCTGGCGAGCCGGGGTGGCTTCGTGGGGTTGTTCCGCCAGTAGCGGGCCGGCTACCGCAGCGGTGACAGGAGTCCGAAGGCGAGCGCCCAGGACTCGACGACATAGCGTGCGTCCTCCGCTTTCATCCGCTGGGACATCATCAGCCGCGACGTCAGTTGATCGAGCCGCTCGGACCAGCCTTCCGGGGGTGGGGGCCCGAGCAGCTCCCGCGCGATCCCAGCGCGCTGGGCGACGGCAAGCAGCGAGGCGGCGGTGTGGTACTGCTCGATCAACGCTCGCTCGAGATCCGCGTTCGGGTTGGCGATCGATGGCCCCTGGGTGCGGAGCAGCTCAGCGAGCCGTTCCCGCGGCGAAGCCACGGCGCGGTCGGGCGTCGTCACCGGACGCACGCCGGGTACCGAGGCGACCGACGCCGGGGCTGCGGCGGGACTCGGGGAGGTGGCAGCCGGCTGCGCTCCTCCTCCGAAGGACACTGCGGGCTGCGCCCAGCCGCCTGGCGTCTGGGGTCCTGTGGGGGTCACACTGCCGGGGGCTGGCGCCGCCACGCCGAGCATCGTCTGCATGTTCCGGTGCGACTGCGACGCTGCTGGCGCGGTCGGGTGGCTCCCCGTGGGTGAGGCCACACGGGCCATCGGCACTGCGGGAGCGGCGGGCGCGGGGGGCTGGTACGGGGGAGCGGCGGGTGGTGGTCCAGGAGGGGTGGGTGGCATCCGGTTGCCCTGACCGGGCATGGCGACCCCGAGCATCGTTGCCGCCATCGGTCGACCGCTGGGCTTGGTCGCCACCTTCACTGCACTCGGTGACGCGCTCGCCTCGATCGAGGTTGCTTTCAGATCCTGGCCGCAGATGTCGCAGGTCTTGGCGGTGTCGGGGTTGGTAGTTCCACAGCGCGGACAGAACACGGGCAGTCCTCCTTCACGAAGCTCCCTTTTGCAGGACCCGGCGTGGCCGCGCAACCCTGCCCCCGGGCCTGCACGACAACTCGCGTTTCGTCCCTTGGTCGTTGGCCCGGAGTGCGCCAGCGAGATCGCGGTGAGTCCGCCGATTGCCGGGGTGAACATGAGCCCCGGGATCGACGCGACTGAGGAGTACTAGAAGCGAACCAGTAGCTGGCCGCTCGCGCCACCCCGGGTGGGCGTGAGTCCTAGGTTCCACACGGGGCGACTGGCGAGCGGATCGTTTCCTTGCCAGCGCTGCGCCTCCATGGGCTCTCCCGCATACTTCTTCCTACTCAGGCCAATGGAAAGAGGGATCGCGCCAAAACCGGCTACCGTCACCCCCAATCCACCCAGCGCGATGGCGGTCCACAACATCTCGTCCCTGTCGCTGCTGAGAGCTGTCGCCGCCACCGCGCCGCCTCCGAGCAAGAGCGCTGCGCCGACCCCGACCATGACCCCCCCAGCCTAGGCTCCAGCGCGCCCATAGTCGTCGGGGTAGCGCTCGGTGCTCGCGCCGGCGCTCGGTGCCGTCGGCACGCCGGCAGTGCTCGCCACCGGCGTCCCGGCATTCGGTGCGGCGGCCGGCGGTGGTGCGGCACTCGGCGTGGTGGAGGGAGTGATGGCGACGGACGCGACGGCCATCACGTGAGTCTGTCCGGCGTCGTTGACGATGGTCGCGTTGCTGGCGTCCAGGGCGACCAACGTTCCCACCATCGACCCGCCTGACCACGAGACGAGCACCCTCTGCCCCACGAGGGAGGAAGCCGCGGTGGCGGCTGGGGGCGGCGGGGGGCTCGGGGGCGGCGGCTCCTGAGCGATGGCAGCGCTGGCCACGAGCAGCGGGAGCGAAGCGGCTGCGGCGACGACGCGGGTGCGGCCTCTCGCCAGGAGTGATGCAGTTTTGAGATCCGGTCCCGGAATCCGCGTTGGTCGCGACATTGTTCCCCCCCCTGAGGGCTGCCAGCTGGCGCAGTCTTGATTGCCTCCCATACTTTCAGTATCGAGTCGGGTCAAGGACGAAGCTCTGGCGCTCCGGGCCGCAAGTCGCTGGAAACGTTTCGGTTCTTGCGCTCGAGAAGCGGGGGAGGCGTTGCGGGTCTCGATCCGTCGCGTGGGGCTCTGCCTACCTTGCGGATTGCCGTAGGATATCTGGACCATGCGCGCGACGTGGAGGCTGGCCTGGAGCGCGACTCCCCTTTTGCTGACGCTCGGCCTGCAGCTCGCGACCTCCTGCAAGGGTGAGGAAAACGAGTGCCCTGTCTGTCAGCGGGAGAAGTGCTCGGATCTGCTCGCCGAGTGTGAACCCAACGCGGACTGCGCGTGCCTGGCCAAGTGCGTGGCGGAGCATGGCATCCCTGGAGTGGAGAGCTGTCTCTCTGTGTGCCAACTGAGCGAGCGACCATTGGCCTTCTACGCGCTGGAAGAGTGCATGGCCACGGCCTGTCCGGACGAGGAGGACGAGTGTGCGACGCCGTCGGACTACGTGCCACCGACGCCGCCCATCCCACCCGGATCGACGACCGATCCGGCACTGGCAGGTGGGGAGCTTGCCGACTGCAGCTTCGACCCGTCGTTGCCCTTCGATCCGGAGGGCGATGTGCTCCAGCTACAGAGCGAAGATGGGCTGGTCTGCCTGCGCCTCGAGCGACGTGACGACGGGGCTGGGAGTCTCGCGAACACCAGCTGGAAGCTCTTGGGCATGTGGGTGGGGCCTCTGGGCGGAGTCGCACATGTCGAGGCACCGGAAGACCTCTGTTACTACTCGAGCCACCACAACTTCATGGACTGGGCCCACGTGTGGACTGGCGCCACACGGCACGACCTGAAGATCGCCGAGGATGGCCACGGGGGGCCACGGACGTACGAGCTCTTCACGTACGAGCAGGGCCCCATCGAGGGTGGTGTGTGTGCGGCGAACACCGATGGCACGGGACTGCTCGGTGGTGGAGTGATCGAGCTGTTTCCGGTGTCCCCGTGATCGTGGGCGGGCTCCGCCTGGCCGCTGTCGTGGCGGTGGCGGTGATCGGCAGCGGGTGCGGGATCGAGCGACCACCAGGTGACGCCACCGCCGATGACGTTACCTGTCCGGAAGCGGAGGCGCGACTTGGCTACCGGGTGTGTGTTCACGAGATCCCCGACGCCGAGCTGTGGAGCGAGATCAGCTTCCCGGCCGAGGCGACCGATCAGATCGGCACGACCACCTACCTCGTTCCGGCGCGCAAGGACGCACGTCTGTCGGCGTTGTTCGTGGACGCCACGGCGTTCGACCAGCCGGCGATGTCGCTGCACTACAAGTTCCTGACCCAGGCCTTTCCGGAATTCGCCCTGCTCGACTACCAGCAATACGTCGCTCTCGTACTGCCCCGCGATCGCGAATGGTTTGCCGGCAGTGTGACCGAGTACCGCAGGCCCGAGGGCGGGTTCGTCTACGGGTTCACGGTCTGGGATCACGGTGGGTCGCTCGACGAGACGATCACGTGCACCCAGTTTCACGAAGTGGCCGCCGAGCTCGAAGCGCGCATCGAGGCTGGTCCCGTGGCGGTCGTGCCGGCGACCAATCTCCAGCGTGAGGTGCTGGCCGCCTGCGACGTGGATGTTTTCGATCCTGGCACGGCTCTCGACTACGAGATCTACACTCCTGGTCGCGGGTGCGGGATCCTGCGGCGATACACGACCTCCGAGTTCCTGGCGGCGACCGAACGGGTGGAGTTCGGGTGGCAGGACGTACTGGTGACCGAAGAGGCCCCCCTAGACGTCGAGACCGTCGTGGCGGGGGTCGTGACGGGCACACGACAGGGCGAGCTCTCGCACTTGAACGTGCGCAGCGCCTCGCGGGGGACTCCGAACTGCTATGTCCGCGGCGCGTACCAGGAGTACGCGGAGTGGGAGGGACAGCTGGTGGCCCTGGAGTGCACGCCCGAGGGGGCTACCATCGAGCCGCTCAGCACAGGCGAAGCGCGCGACTGCTGGGACGCCATGCGGCCGGCGCCGGTGGTCATCCCGATCGCCAACCTGGCGGCGACCGAGTTCGCGGGGTTGCTCGACTTGCCGACCATTAGTGCCCAGGACCGGCGTCGCGCCGTGCGTCGGTTCGGTGCCAAGGGGGCCAATCTTGCCACCCTTTACCAGCGCATCGAACCCGAGCTCCAGCTCCAGGGGTTTCTGATCCCCTTCCACTACTACCAGTCGTTCGTCGAGACGAACGGCTGGACCGTCGACCTCGGCTCCGGAGAGGAAACGCTCAGCTACGCGGCGACCCTCGACCGCTGGCTCGACGATGCCGAGTTTCTCACCAATGGGTTGGTTCGGCGCGACCGCCTGAATGCCCTGCAGGAATCGATGCGTGCCGCGCCCTGCGACGCGGAGCTCATCGCGGCGATCGGAGCGGAGATCGTCGACGTCTTCGGGGCCGACGACGTGATGGTTCGGCTGCGGAGCAGCAGCAACGCGGAGGACTCGCTCGACTTCAACGGAGCTGGTCTGTACGAGTCGACCAGCGCGTGCCTGGCCGACGAGACCGACGCTGACGTGGTGGGACCAAGCCATTGCGATCTGGACCAGTCGGGTGAGCGCGGCCTCTGTCGGGGCATCGGTACCGTCTACGCTTCCCTCTGGGGTACGCGGGCCTACGAGGAGCGCGAATGGTACGGGATCGACCATCGTGCGGTGGCGATGGGGATCCTGGTGGATACCCGGTCCAAGGATGAGCGGGCGAACATCGTGGCCTTCACCGGAAACCCACTTCTGGAAGACGACGACCGGTTTCTCGTCAACGCTCAGCTCGGCGAGCTCGACGTGGTCTCCTCTGAGCCCGGTGTCTGGCCGGAGAAGGTGCTGCTGACGCTCGAGGCCGGCGCGGTCACCGGCATCGAGCGCGCGCGGGGGTCCACCGAGGTGCCAGCTGGACAGTGGGTGCTCGACGACCGTCGGCTCGAGGAGCTGGGGAGCGCCCTGTCCGAGATAGACGCTCTGTACCCCGTCGACGAGGCGCCGGCGCCGCCCGCGCGGGTGCTGCTCGATACGGAGTGGAAGGTGCTTTCCGATGGACGGCTCATCGTCAAGCAGGTGCGGCCCTTCGTCCCCTGACCGGCGTCGATGTGCGCGACGTCGTTAGCTGAGATCGCCCGGCGATGCGCCGGGGCGGACGTGTAATCGGCTGTAATCGTGGGAGCTGCTGCGATGAGCTACTGGTCGATGGACTCGCGCGCGAACTCGACAACCTGGAGACCGTGACGATGACGTATCTACAGAAGAACTGCCTCTCGATTGGTGCTTTCAGTCTGTGGGTCGGTGTGTTCCCCCTCGTGGGTTGCGGAGCGACAGCTGACCTCGAAGACCTGGACGAAGTGGGGGCGGTCGCCCAACCGCTGCCCGTCCAGCAGCAGGTGGTCAGGAAGAGCTTCACGATCGATGCCCACGCGACGACGGGATTCAGCGTGCAGTGCCCCTCGAACACGAAAGCGACAGGAGGGGGGTATCTGGTCCAGACACAGGATCGGGTCCTGAGAAACCGCAGGTACCAGAACGGGTGGGCGGTGCGGGTTCAGGACGGCAGTGGTCGGCGCCACACGGTCCAGGCGTATGCGATCTGCTTCGCCGCTGGGATCCGCGACCGGTCTTTCGTGGCCGCCAGCGCCAGTGTTGCGGCCGGAAGCTTCGAGGGCGTGGGGGTCGAATGTCCGCCCGGCAAGATCGTCGTGGGCGGAGGATGGTACACGAACGACGCCGACCTCTACGTCACGGCCAGCACCCCTGTCTATGATATCTACACGCAGCAGCCCACCCAGTGGGCCGTCGCCGCCAAGAACTTCGACGCCGCCCCGAACACGCTGGAGGTGCGTGCCATCTGTGCGGACCTCGACGGACTGGTTGCCGATAGTGCGTCTGCGGGGCAGTGGGTGGACCCCGGTGACCATGTGCCTCTCAACGCCAATTGCCCGGCGGGATTCTCGGCCTCGGGTGGTGGCCTGTGGGTGTCCGACGGAGGAACGATCGGGTCGCGGAGTGACGCGATGACCGCCCATGGGAGCTACGAGATGTACGAGAACGACTGGGCGGCGATCTTCGCGAGTCGATCCGGTGAGAAGCGGTATGCCGTCGCCTCGGCCGTGTGTTTGGGTTCCGAGTGAGGCGGTCGTGAACGATCGCGTCGATGTCGTCGTCAGCGGCCGAACGGCTCAGTTCCCGAACTCCAGGCGTGCGACACCAAGGCGCAGCTGCAGGGTGTCCGAGCGTCGCTCGACGAGGGCTTCGGGTTGCGTGACCCCGTACTTCTCGAACAGCCGTCGCGCCCGGAGTAGCTCGATGTTCACCCGCGTCCGGTCCATCCCGAGAGCGCGCTGGAGGTCGTCGGAGTACACCCAGCCCGCTTCGGACTCGGGGAGTCCCGCTCGCTGGTCCGTCGCCCGAGCGCGCGCCAGGGACAGCAGAATGTGCTGGTGTGCTCGCGACGGGAGCTGGACCACGCCGATCTCCGGGGCGCTCAGCTGGATGGAGACGTGCTCCTCGTCGCGACTCACGGTGAAGCGCATGAGGACAGTGCTCAGCAGCAGCTCGCGCACCGACTCGGTGCGGCCTGCCGCGCTGTCTGACGGCCGTGGCAGGCCGAGGAGCCACCGGTCGGCACCGACGGTGATGACCTCCTGGTCGCAGACCTGCCGTCGCGGTTTGCTTGACGCCTCGAGCATCCAGCAATCGTCCAGGGCCACGACCGCGACGGTGGACGGGGGTGGCGACAGCAACAGCACCCCCTCGTCGTCTTCTTCGAGTACGGTCCCGGTGTCGATGGACGTGGCGCGTGCGAGGGGGGCGTCGGCTGTCTCGAGTGTCCACTCGGAGTCGGAGAACGCCACGTGCGCGCCCGCCGTGAGCACCGCCCGCACCCCGGCCGGCAGGCGCTTGCCGTCGACCAAGGTGCCGTTGCGGCTACTCAGATCGCGTACCGTCCACTGGTCGTGCTCCCACTCCACGACGGCATGTTCGGCGCTCACGCGAGGGCTGTCGATCTGGACGAAGCAGTCTCGCGAACGACCCACCAGGCTGTGTGCTGCCAGCGTCAGGCGTCTTCCGGAGTTCTCGCAAATTACGGCCATGTCGCCAGGCGCAGACGATGCTTCCGATCGACGCGAACGTCAAGGACTGCTGGTCACGCTTCGTCGGCGCAGCCGTGCTCGACGTCGGCGCCACCTCAGGGCCAGCGTCGACCAGAGCCACCACGTCGCCGGGAGTCGGTCCCGCGCGGGAATGGTGCAGCCACAGCCGCCCGACGTGGAGTCGTCTCCGAGCCCACGTGGTGGCGCACGGGTGCCGGCCGTGCCCTGGCCGCCGGCTGCGCGCGGTCCTGGCGCTCCTCCGCCTGGGAGGACGCTCTTGCCTCCCGCGGCTCCGGCGACCCCCCCCACGGCACTCGCTCCCCCGTTCGACGCGCGAGGTTCGCAGTGACTCCCGACGCAGGCGAATCCGCTGGCGCAGTCGTCCTCGTCCACGCACGAATCACGGCAAGCGCCGGCCGTACAGCGGAAGGGCGAGCAATCGACGAGGCTGCCGCCCGGCAGCTCGAGCAGGAGCGCCGTGAGGCACGTTCTTCGGTCGGGGACGCAACCGGCGCTCCCGACCTCGCAGGCGAACCCAGCTGCGCACTCGGCCGAAACCCTGCAGTTCGTCCGACAGCGGCCAGTGGTCGTATTGCAGGCGTAGGGCTCGCACGATTCGGCCGCTCCCTCGACACAGGCCCCAAGTCCATCGCAGGTGCTCTCCACGGTGCCGGCGTCGGCGCAGGTCGTCGCGCACACGATGCTCGTGGGATAGACGCACGCGGCGCGCGTAGCGCCGTCGCAGGTGCCCGTGCAAGGGGCCTGGTCTTCGCCCACGCAAGGCGGGCGGTCTCCGACCGGATCTCCACTGACCGCGCTGCAGGTCCCGAGCCGTCCGTCGAGAGCGCAGGCTTCGCACTGCCCGCTGCAGGGCTCGTTGCAGCACACCCCGTCCGCGCAGAACCCGCTCGCGCACTGTCGCCCCGAGCGGCAAGCGGCACCCGTTTCTGCCGGGGGAACGCACAGCCCCCCGGTGCAGATGAACCCCGACACGCAGTCCCCGTCGCCCGCGCAAGGGGCGGCGCAGGCTTCATCCAGGCACAGGTACGGTGCGCACGACACCGGGACGAGCGTACTGGTGCAGTTGCCCTGACCGTCGCAGATGTCCCCGCTCACGCTGCCGCCCTGGCAGGTCGTCGCGCCGCACGCGGTGCCTTGGGGGTGCAGCTGGCAGGCACCGGTGCCGTCGCACACACCGCTCGCGCCGCAGGATGTGGGCGCGTCGGTGGCGCAATCGTCGCGGGGGTCGAGTCCCTGGCGGGTGGGGCCGCAGGTGCCGCTCGCGCGACGGGACTCCTTCAGATCAGCGCGACAGGCCAGACACGGGCTCGCGCAGTCCTCGTCGCAGCACACGTTGTCCACGCAGAACGGCGCCGATTCGTCGCAGTCAGTTCCTCCACTGCACGTGTCTCCCGGAGCCGCTTCGGTGGTGGTGGTCCAGCTGATGATCCCGAAGGTCAGACTAACGAACGCGGCTCGAACCAGAAGCACCCGACGAGGGGAGCGCGAAACGCAAACTCCCGTCAAGTCGTGGTGCGTCATCGAGTCAGCATCGGCAAAAAGCTCCCCCGGGGATTCGCCGCGGCGGCGAATAAGGTAGAACGTCTGTCCGCAAGCGAGTTTCCATGTTCGCCATGAAGCTGGTTCGTTTCCTCCTCTGTGCGGGGGTCGTCGCTGGTGGTCTTGGCCTCGCCGCGCCGGCGCGCGCGGGGGACTCCGAGATCGCTGACGCGCTGTTTCAGCGAGGGCGTGAGCTGTTGCAAGCGGGGGAGATAGCCGCGGCTTGCGACCAGTTCGCGCAGAGCCAGAAGCTCGATCCGTCTCCCGGTACGATGCTGAACCTGGCCAGCTGCCACGACCTGCTCGGAAAGACGGCCACGGCGTATCGCGAGTTTCGCGCGGCGGCGGAGCTGGGCCGCGCCGGGGGGCGCGCCGATTTCGAGGCCGAGGCCGAGCGTCGAGCCGCGGAGCTCGAGAGCCGGTTGAGCGGGCTCCGGTTCGAGCTCCGCGAGCCGGTCGAGGGGCTCGAGATCTGGATCGACGGACGCCGAGTCGAAGACGTTGGCAGTCCGGTGTACCTGGATCCTGGCCAGCACTCCGTGCGGGCGAGCGCCGACGGCTACGAGGACTGGACCCACGACCTTGAGCTCGGCGATCGTGGCGATGTGCGTCCGATCACGGTTCCGACCTTGCGGCGTCGGAGCGAGCCCGAGGATGCCGCTCCCCGGGGGGCTTCGACCCATGCTTCAACTGCGTTGGTGAACGGGTCCCCCAGCGGCGAGCCGCTGGGCGGGGATGAGGCGCGAGAGGCCCAGCCTCGCTCCCCGGCGCTCGGTTTTGCCCTGGTCGGAGTCGGAGCGCTGGGACTGGGAGGCTCGCTGGGACTCGGCGCCTGGTCACGGTCGGCCTACGACGATGCGCGGGAGGTGTGTCCGGGCCACGAGGGGTGCGACGACGGGGCGCTCGAGGACTGGAGGCGCGCGCAGCGGCGCGCCTGGGGGGCCAATGTTGCTGCGGGGGCAGGGGTCGCGGCGGTGGTAGTGGGTACCTGGTGGGTCGTGCACGCTCGGCGAGCTTCGCGCCCGGGTTCGCGCGTCTCGATCGTCGTCGAACCGCACGGTGCCACGGCGACCTATCGCGGCGCTTTCGGGCGAGGGGAGCGGCGATGAGAGCGTTCCTGGGTATCCCTTTGGCGATGCTCCTAGCGGGATGCCAGATCCTGCTCCGGTACGAGCCCTTCGAGGGTGGTGACGCGGTGGGCGCGGCGGGCCGTCGGCCGCAGGAGGTCGGAGGCGCTGCAGGCGCGGTTGGCGGTGGTCAACCCACGGGGGGCGCCAGCACTGGCGGCACCCCCGCCCGTTGCACCGGTATCCTGCCGGCGCAGGCCACCGAGCACGGCCCGACTCCGATCCTGGCCCACGAGGACGAGGAGCGCTGCCTGTACGTGGATGAGACGGAGGTGACGCGGGCCCAGTACGCGGAGTTCCTGGCGGCCGTCGGCAGCGTCGACGAGTTCAATGTGGAGGGCTGTCGGGGGGGGATCAACCCGAGCTTCGACGGCGGGGCGGGCGGCGCGGATGCGGGCCCCTCGGTCCCGCAGACTCCCAGTGGGTACCCCGTGGTCGGGGTGGACTGGTGCGACGCCGCGGCGTTCTGTCGCTGGACCGAGCGGGAGCTGTGTGGGACCTATCAGGGCGCGCCGCTCTTTCAGCAGGCCTGCTGGGACTTCGCTTCCGTTCGGGCCGAGGACCCCTTCTCCACCGCAGGTGTCTGCAACGCTGGGGCGGACTCTCTCGAGGGCGTTCGGTTCGGCGAATGCGAGACGCCGGCCGGGATCTGGGATCTGGTGGGCAATGTGGCCGAGTGGACGGCAGAATGCCGCGACGAACGTCCTGCCAGTCGGGAGTGCAGCGTGCGCGGGGGCTCGTTCGAGAACGAGGGGGTCGAGGTCAGCTGTGACGCGGCACGCTCCCTTCCCGCCTCCGGACGCTGGGATTCGATCGGGTTCCGCTGCTGCCTGAAGTTGACGAAGGAGTAGCGGGGAAGCGGGGGGGCAGAGTGAACAGAGACCGAACAGCGCCAGGGAAAATCTGCGGATTCCGACTTGGCGCCATCACCAGACGAGAGCCAGCGACCCGGCGCCAGGCAGGGTTGGACGAACCCGATGGCGGTCGACGAGCCTGTCCTTCTGGGAGGGACCCCACCATGCCTCAGCCCAACGTGTATCGAGTCCACCCCCTCGCCCCTCGCGCGTTCGCTGCTGCGCGCTGGTCGTTGGCGGTCGGCATCGCGCTCTTGAGTAGCCTTGCCTGCGCGCCCGACCACTCCTCCACGGCGTCGTTCGCGGGCCGGAGCGCCCAGCGTGACTCGATCGTCACCGAGCCCACGGTGGGCGACGAGGTCGCGGTGGACGAGCCGCTGGGGATCCCCATCAACCCGTTCAACCCCGGCGGCAACGTCGCGATCGAACCCGTCTTTCCCGAGGTCGCCTTCGATGGACAGCGATTCATCGTCGCCTGGCAGAGCGGCGTCTTTGACGAGGCGGAGTTCAGGACCCGGTACCGGCTGAAGACCGTGGCGGTGGAGCCAGACGGCGACGTGGTCGGGTTCGGGGGGCACCTCATCGATCCCGACGTGTGGGGCTGGCTGACCTTCGGCCTTGCCGCGAACGCGAACCAGACTCTGCTCACCTGGCAGAGCTACGACCGGGAGCTGTTCTCTGTCCTCCTGGACGACGAGGCCCGACCCATGGGTGAGCCCGTACTCCTGAGCGCCACCGGACAGCAGCCCGACGCGGCGACGGACGGCACCGGTTTCGCTGTCGTCTACACGGAGCAGGGTGCGACGTCGACGCAGCTCTTCTTCCGCCTGATGGGCGCCGACGGTCAGCCCGCGGCCGACCCCCTGCTGTTGACTGACTCAGCCCGGATGGACCTCGCCATCGCCCACGGTGCGGGCACCTACCTGGTCTTCTTCGTCGACCTGACGAGTGGTTCACCCGAGCTCGTGGCAGTTCGCCTCGCTCCCGACGGAGAGCGACTCGATCCGGAGCCGATCGCGGTGGCCACCTCCGACGCCGACTGGGTGAGACCCTCGGTGGTCTTCGATGGTTCGCGCTTCGTCTTGCTCTGGAACGACGAGCTCGGAGGATTGTCCACACTCCGCGCTGCCCGCGTGGCACCCGCGACGGGCGATGTGCTGGACCAACCTGCGGTGACCTATCCGGCGCCAAATCTCAGGGGCACCAACTTCTCCGCGGCGGCAGACGGCGACGGTGCAGCCATGCTGTGGTGGAACTCGGGCGACAATCAGCTGCACGGATCCGTCCTGGACACCACCACTCTCGCGGTTTCGGCTTCGATCCCCGCGCTCCCGGACGCGGACCACCCCGGCGTCGGGTTCGGGGCCAGCCGGTATCTGCTCGCTCACCGAGGGGCACCGTTCGGGCTCACGCCAATCTTCCATGGGCGCCGGTTCTCGACCGCCCTTCAACCTCTCGATGATCGCCCGCTGGTGCTCGAGAACGTGGCCAACGCCCAGTACGAGGTGGCGGTGGCGAGCAACGGAACCGACTTCCTTTTGGCCTGGGCGGACGAACGGTCCCGCGTCGAGTCCGACGTTGCCGACGACGTCTACGCGGTGCGCGTGGCCGGGGACGGCACGCTGCTCGATTCCGTGGCGTTCTCCCCCCTGGGCTACGAGCAGCCCTACTCCCAGACGCGACCCGCCGTCGCCTCGGACGGGTCGGGGTACCTGGTGGTGTCTGTCCTTTCGGGTCGGGGATACTACCCACCTCGGAGCATGAACGGTGACCTCCACGGCACCCTGGTTGGTGCCGATGGATCGATGGGAGTGCCGGCGCTGCTCGCTGCCGGCGGGTACTACTCTGGCCTGCCGTCGCTGGCCGTCGCCTTCGATGGCCGCCACTACGTGGTCGTCTGGCACCTCAATGGTGAGACGGTACTGCGAGGGATCCGGGTCTCCCCCACCACGGGACAGGGCCAGGGGGAGTTCTTCGTGGCCGGGACTGGCGAGGAGGTGGACAACATCGATCTCGCCTGTGCGGACGCTCGCTGCATCGTCGTGTGGGAAGACCGGTTCGCGGGTCAGGGGTGGGATATCCGTGGCGTGGCGCTGACGCCCGATGCGAACCAGGCCGAAACGGCGTTTCCGATCTCGATGGCGCCGGGCGATCAGACTGACCCAGCGATCGCGTTCGACGGGGACCGCTTCCTCGTGGTCTGGACGGACAGTGGGCAGCTGGCGACCAGCGGGCTCGACATCCGTGGCACCCGACTCGATGCCTTCGGTCAACCGCTCGATTCCGGTGGTCTCGCCATCGCGACCGAGGTCAATGACCAGCAACGCCCTGCCGTGGCCTACGACCAGCAGGGCTGGGTGGTCACCTGGGAAGACGGGTCCGACGGACACCTCGCCGGGACCTGGGTGAGCCGTGATGGCACGGTGGTGCACCCGGCCGGCACTCCGTTCTCCGCGGCCTCGGCTCCGGAGCACCCGGTGGTGGCCTTCGACGCTGCGGGACACGGATTGCTCGTCTACTCTCGCCCTGCCTACGGTCTGGGAACCGAGCGGGAGTCCTCCCGTGCCTTCCTTCGTTCCCTTCACCGGGGTGTGCCGCATGGGGAGCCCTGTCCCGCCGACCCAGCAGCGTGCATCAGCGGCGTCTGCGCCGATGGCGTTTGTTGCGACCAAGCCTGCGCTGGGGGGTGCGAGGCTTGCACCGCGGCGCGCGGAGCGGCGCGGGATGGGCAATGCCTGGTGCTGGAGCTCGCCCCGTCTGCCGACTGCGGTCCCTACCTCTGCCGCGGCGAGTCGAACTGTCCCGGCTCCTGCGACGGCGACGTCGCCTGCACCGAGGGGCACTTCTGCGCCGCCAGTGGTACCTGCGAGGCTCAGGTGCCGCTGCAAGAGGCGTGCGCGCCCGCCGCGTGCCTCGTTGCGGGTTGCGCGCTCTGCGCTTCGGCGGGGGGATGCGTGGACGAGATCTGTTGTGACGCTCCGTGCGATCGTCCCTGCGAAGTGTGCTCGGCGTCCCTGGGCGCGATCGCGGATGGAACCTGCTCGGTGGCGCCGTCGGGGACGCTCGTTGCCGCCTGCGGGGCATACGCTTGTGACGGCGAGTCGCGGGATTGCCCGGTGCTGTGCGACAGCGATCTGGGTTGCGCGCCCACCCATTTCTGCTCCGCTGGCGGCGCCTGTGTCCGACGACGGCCCCAGGGGAGCTTCTGCGAGGATGCGGCGGGTGCGGACTGCCGACTGGACGGATGTCGAGTCTGCGACACTGGCCATTGCGTGGACGGGTTCTGTTGCGACGAGTCCTGCGGAGGTGCGTGCGAGGTCTGTTCCGAGTTGCTGGGAGCCAGCCTCGACGGTGTCTGCACTCCAGCTCGCCCCGGCTTCGTCGGAAGCCCTGTCTGCGCTGCCGCGCGCTGTGACGGCGTGAGCTCGAGCTGTCCCCTCGGATGCATCAGCGACGACGACTGCGAGGCCGGCCACTACTGCAGCGGCGGTGGCGACTGCTTGCCGCGCAAGTCGCGGGGCAGCTCCTGTGAATCGTCCCGCGAGTGCCGAGGGGCGGCTCCCTACTGCGTGGATGGGGTGTGCTGCACCAGCGAATGCACCGACCCCTGTACGGCCTGCCGTGCAGAGTGGAAGGAGTCGGGGGTCGAGGGGGGGGAATGTGGTGTGGCCCGAGCGGGGATGGACCCGCACGGTGATTGCCCGGCGCACCCCGCCGCGAGCTGCGGGACGACCGGAGTGTGCGATGGTGCGGGCGCTTGCCAGCTCTTCGCACACGGTACGCCCTGCGGGGCCACCGAGTGCGAAGGGAACGTGACCCGTGGCGAGATCTGCAACGGTCTGGGGCAATGCCTCAACGAGCCCACCGGGGTCGACTGCGAGCCCTACGTTTGTGGCTTTGGTGGTTGCTTGAGCCCGTGTCAGGGGCCGGAGGACTGCACGTCGGGCCATCACTGCATTGGGGGGATCTGCCGCCAGTTGCGCGAGGTGGGTGTCGGCTGCGGGGACGACGCGGAGTGTGGATCCGGGTTCTGCAGCGAGGAGGGGGTCTGCTGCGATCAGCGCTGCGACGGACAGTGCGAGTCCTGCATCGAGCCGGGGCATCTCGGGAGCTGCGTCGCCGTGACTGGCCTGCCGCCCCGCGAACCCTGCCGGGGAGTGCCGGGTGCGACTTGCGGCGGCGTTTGCGACGGGGTGGTCCGCGAGAGCTGCAGCTACCCCACCGGCATCGTTTGCGCGCAGCGCTGCGAGGGAGCCACGTTGCAGCTGAGCGTCTGCGATGGGAACGGGGAGTGCGCGGCGGAGCCGGAGACGAGCTGCCACCCCTATCGCTGCGACGACGAGCTGGCGGAGTGCAGAACCGGCTGCCGCTCGAACGCGCAGTGCTCTCGGGGCGCGGTGTGCGACCTCGCGGCGGAGGAGTGCACCACCTCGGGGGCGACCTGCAGTGACGCTCGCACCGTGCGTCTGCCTGGGGGAGCGCTCGTGGACTGCTCGCCCTACGCCTGTACCGGAGGCCAGTGCCGGGACAGCTGCGTGGACGATGGGGACTGCAACGGAGACTTCGTCTGTGCCGGCGGGCGCTGCCGCTCGCCGGAGCCCGTGAACGCCGGGGGCGGCGACGCCAGGAACCCCCGCTCGGGAGGCTCGGGCGAAGGTGGAGTGGCGACTGACCGCCCAGGGCGTCGCGATGATGACGGTGGCTGCGGGTGTCGGGCCATGGGTGGCCGCGGGCCGGGACCGGGTGCGCTGGCGCTGGGCCTGCTGGTGGCGCTGAGTCTGGTCCGACGTCGGCATCGGCTCCCTGCGAAGCGACCGCTCCGCGGGAGTCTTGCGGTGTGGTTTCTGTTCGCGGGGCTCGTGCTCGCTGGGTGCAACCCTGAGCACCGTCGCACGTCCGGCCACGGCAGCCTCGCTCAGCGCGCCAGTGAGCCCCTGGTCGGAGAGGCAGTTGCGTTGGGGGTGCCCTCAACGCGCACCACGCCGGTGTCCGTGACTCCGGGCGCGGATGGGTGGCTCGCGCTGTGGAGCCAGCAGAACGAGTTGACCCGCAACGACACTCTCCACGCGGGGCGCCTCGACGCGACGGGACGGCCCTTCGAGCTGTCGGGACTGATCGTCAGCGAGGAGGACACAAGGGCGGCTCGCGCTGCCTTCGGAGTCGACCACTACCTGGTCGCCTGGGTCGAGGTGCACGGTGGTGACTCGCGTCTGCAGGCCAGGCGCCTGGCGAGCTCGGGTGTATTCGTTGATGATGTCCCCATCCCGCTGGCTGAGGTGGCGGGCGCGGCATCGGTCGAGGCCGTGTCGTTTACCGGCGACCGGTTTCTCGTCGTCTGGCTCGACGGGGATCGACACCTGCAAGTGACGCCGGTCAGCACGATGGGGGTGGTCGTGTCGCCGGTCGCTTTCGCCGACTGCGCCCCGGTGGCGGAGCTCAGCCGTCTCGTCGACACCGGAGCGGAGCTGGCGCTGGCGTGGACGGCGGGGGCGACTCCGCGGATCCACGTGGGGCGCCTGTCGTACGCAGGCGAAGTGCTCGATCCCTGCGGCGTACCCGTGAGCACCAACCCGTCCGGCGCTGGCGACCGCGCCCCGCGACTCGCGTTCGATGCGGGAGAGTACCTCGCCGCGTGGGTCGCCGGTGGCGACTACAACGTGGGCGCGGTCGAAACCGGGCGGCTCGACCCGGCGCTCGTCCTGCAGGACCCGGGCATCGTCACCGTGGCGGATGCTGGCTACGACTGGACGCTCGAGCTTGGCAAGCGCGCCGATGTCGGGCTCGTCCTGTTCGTTGCCGATGGCGAATCCCGCTGGGCTCGAGTTGACGCCGCCGGTCTCCTCGAGCCACCGGGGGGTGAGATCTTCAGACCGTCCGCGACCATCGACTACACGGCGCTCGTCGACGCTTCGGATGGCTGGTTCATCGCCTACCGAGACGCCAGCGAGAACCTGGTGGCTCTCGAGCACCTGACGACCGCTGGTACGCGGAGCCCGGCCGGCATCCTGTCCGGGGCGACCTCCGCGCAGTTTGCTGCGGGACCCACTGCCACGCTCGCTGCCTGGACGAACTCGGTCGGGTACTATGGGGCGCTCGTCGACTCGGAAGACGGCTCCGTGTCCGATAGTGGGTTCGAACTGGCCCGCGCGGCGGATGCGCAGCACCGATCCGCTGTCGCCGCGGGTGGCGACGAGTTCCTCGCCGTGTGGGCCAGTGGCGACAGCTCCTCCGAACGGATCTTCGGCACATTCGTCGGGGCGGACGGCAACCCTCTCGATCGGGAGCAGCAGCCGATCAGCGCGGGCGCTGGCGCCATGCCGGAGGTGGCGTTTGGCACCGATCGGTACCTCGTGGTCTGGGCGGCGTCGGGGATCGGCGCGAGCTGGGTCGCGCCCGGGGCGCGCGTCGCGCCGACTGGCGACTTCTGGGTGTCTCGCGCGGCGGGCGTCAGCACGACCTTCGAGCGGCCCGCCGCGGCCGCCGCGGGAGAGCGGTTCGTTGTCGTCTGGGCGCAGACCACGCTGCTGGGGACGACCCTCCGCGGCGGCCGCCTCGACGAGGCGACGGGGACGCTGCTGGACGGACAGGGAGCGGCCCTGACGGGAAGACCGGGGCCCGAGCGCCGCCCCCGGCTGGCGTCGGACGGAGAGCGGGTCCTGATGGTCTGGGAGGACGGCGTGGCGCCGGACGTGAACGTGCGCGGTGCCTTCCTGGATCTCGCAGCCCCCTCGTTGGAGGCGTCCTCTTTCGTCGTCAGCAACGCCGCGCGGGACCAGCTCTCGCCGGACGTGGCCTTCGTCGGGGGCGAGTTCCTCGTGGTCTGGTCGGACGGGGTCGATGGTGGGTCGGCGCAGCGGGACATTCGCGGTGTGCGCGTGGGGGCGGACGGACAGCTGGGGACCGAGCAGGTGATCGCGGCCACCGCCGCGCACGAGATTGCTCCACGGGTTACCCACGACGGGTTCCGGCCCCTCGTGGTCTGGAAAGAGGAGCCCGCCGGCAGCCCGTCGAGCATTCGTGGCCGGTGGTTGAGCGCCAGTGAGGGGGCGGTGAACGCCTCCTACGACCTGGCACCCGCGGTGATGCTGCGCCCCCGAGCCACCCCCGCCCTCGCGACGCTCCCCAGCGGCGCCACGCTGCTCACCTATACGGGCGCGGGTGCTCTCGACTTTGGGCCGAGCCACGCCGCCACTCCCTTGATCCAGGGTCGGCTCCTCAGTCTCGGTGTCCCCCTGGCAGAGCCCTGCCCCGCGGATCCAACCCTCTGCGTCAGCGAGGCCTGTTCGGATGGGATCTGCTGCAGTTCGGCGTGCTCCGGCCCCTGCGACGCCTGCACCGAGGAGGCGGGTGCGCTACGAGACGGCCAGTGCACGCTCTCGAGCGCTGGGCAGCAGGGCGTTCCCAGCTGTGCCCCGCTGGTTTGTGATGGGGTGGGCGCCGACTGCCCCACCGCGTGCACCAGCGACGCGGTCTGTGCGCCCGACCACTACTGCGACGCCGACGGAGTCTGCGCGCCACGCCGGGAGGTGGGAGCGCGCTGCAACCAGGTGGCTGGGGCTGACTGTCACGAGTTTGGCTGCCGCGTGTGCGGCACTGCTGGCGGATGTGTCGACGGGGTGTGCTGCGATACGCCGTGCGATGGCGCTTGCCTCGTGTGTGCGTCCAACCTGGGGGCTCTGGATGACGGTGTCTGCACCCTGGCTCCCGAGGGTTCGCCGGGACGTCCCTCTTGCGGGAGCTCGGCCTGCAACGGCGAGCTGGGCCACTGCCCGACCGCCTGCGAGGCGGACGCTCACTGCGCTCCAGATCACTACTGTGGCAACGACAACTTGTGTGCCCCTCGCAAGCCCTTGGGCAGTCGGTGCGACCAGACGCGCGGGGCGGACTGCCAGGTGGCCGGGTGCCGCGTCTGCGAGAGTGGGAGCTGCAGCGATGGCTTCTGCTGCAACACGGCCTGCGCGGGTGCCTGTGACGTGTGTGCGGCCGAGCGCGGAGCCCTGGCGGATGGGCTGTGCACGTTCGCGCCACCGGGGTATCCCGGGTCACCTTCCTGCGCTCCGCTGCGCTGCGACGGCGCTGCCGCGAGCTGTCCCGGGGGCTGCTCGAGTGCGGCGGACTGCGAGACCGGGACGTATTGCGCGGCCAGTGGACAGTGCTTACCCGAGCGTACCAAGGGCGAGACCTGCGTCAGCGACGCGGCCTGCGACAGCTCGGCACCCTACTGTGTGGATGGGGTGTGCTGCACCAGCGAGTGCACCGAGAGTTGCCACTCCTGTCGCGCCGAACGGAAGACCTCACGCACCGAGAGTGGGGAGTGCGGTCCCGCGCTGGCCGGCACCGACGCTCATGGGGACTGCGGGGGACAGCCTGCGGAGAGCTGCGGAGCGATGGGGGTGTGTGACGGTACCGGCGCCTGTCAGCTCTTCCCGGCGGGCACGCCCTGCGGGCTAACCGAGTGCGTTGGCCAGGCGTCCACGGGCCAAGTCTGCGACGGTCTCGGGCTGTGCCAGGACGTGACGGATCCGATCCCCTGCGGCAATCACCTCTGTCGTGACGGCGCCTGTCGCACGCCGTGTCAGAGTGATGTCGACTGTGCTGACGGTCATTTCTGTTGGGGTGGACTCTGTCTCCCCACCGCCGCCAATGGGGACGCCTGCCAGCAGGGCCGGGAGTGCACCTCGGGGTTCTGTGCGGACGAGGTGTGCTGCGACGCTCCCTGTACGGGACAGTGCGAGGCCTGCGCCGAACCGGGCGCGCAGGGTGAATGCGTGGCGGTCTCGGGAGAGCCGCGTCGAGAGCCCTGCTCTGGGGAGGGGTCCCTCTGTGCGGGAACGTGCGATGGGGAGCATCGCCGGGCGTGCGTGTACCCCGCGACCACGGTTTGTAGCACCGCCTGCGTTGACGGCGGGGTTGCCGTGGGCCGTTGCGACGGTGCGGGGAGCTGTGCTGAGGAACCGGCCGAGAGCTGTGCTCCTTACGCGTGCGATGACGCGGCAGGGGCCTGTGAAACGCGGTGCGACTCCAACCTGGACTGTGCCGCCGATGCGGTATGCGAGCTCAGCTCTCGAGAATGCGCTCCGACGGGGCGCTCCTGCATCACGGAGTTCGTCGCGCGCGATCCGGATGGATTCGAGACCGACTGCCGGCCCTATCGCTGTGACGCAGGTGTCTGTCGCGACAGCTGTACCGACGTCGAGCCGTGCACCGCCGGTTACACCTGTGTGGAGGGGCGCTGCTTCCCGGCACCGTTGGGCCGAGGTGGCGCTGACGGTCGGTCTGCTGGAGGCCGGGGCGGGGTCGCCACCGATCCCCTCCCCGGGGGAGGTCGCGGAGGTGCGCGCCACGTCCCGGAGCCTTCCAGCTCACGGTCGGGCGACTCCGGCTGCGGTTGTCGGGCCGCGGGGACGCCGCGGGATGTTTCGGCCGGGGCCGTCGGATTGCTCGCCCTGTTCGGCTGCGCCGCGGTTCGTCGTCGTCGCCGACGACGCACGCGAACTGCCCGGCGACTCGTCGCTGGGGTGGCGGTGACGCTCGCGGGCGGGCTGGGCTGCGCCGCCAGCCCTCCTGCCGAGCAAGAGGATGCCCCGGCGGGCCAGGCTGTCGCCGCGCTGACCGTGACTGTGGGTGCGCCTCTGACCCCACCCGGCCTTGTTGCCGGTGAGCTGCCCGGTTACGCAGCGTGGCGGACGCTTGGATTCGACGGCAGTCAATACCTGGTGGTGTCTCCGACCTCTGCTCGCAGCTTCGGAGGGCCCCGGGAGCTCCACGCGAGTCGCATCGGGGTGGACGGGACGTTGATCGATCCGGAGCCGTTCACCATCGCCACGATCGATCCCGGGCTCTCGGACTCGAGCCTCGCGTGGGGAGGGGCACACTACCTGCTCGTCTACACCGGCAGCGAGACCCGTGCTCCGACGAACTACGACATCCATGCGCTGCGCTTCACCGGCAGCGGTGTGCCCCTCGATCCCGAGCCGATCGTCATCGACGAGCAGCTCGAAGCTCAGCAAGCCCCTCAGGTCGTGTTCGATGGCACCCACTTCGTCGTTGTCTACACGGATATTGCTTCCGGCGAGCTCCGGCTACGGCGCCTAGACCCAGCAGGCACGGTCGTGGACGCGAGTCCCATCGTCGTCGGGACGGGGACGGTCTTTGCCCTGAGCACGGACGGAGATGGAACGACGCTCGTTTCCTGGACGACGCCGGCGGACGGCGTGGTCGGGGCGATGGTCGACACGA
Source organism: Polyangiaceae bacterium (assembly GCA_050304295.1). Taxonomy (GTDB): domain Bacteria; phylum Myxococcota_A; class Polyangia; order Polyangiales; family Polyangiaceae; genus JAFGBI01. The sequence continues at coordinate 17,892 of JBNLDK010000109.1, read as the reverse complement.
CGGGCACCGTGACTCCACTGGCGCAGTCGCTGAGCCGGAGCCGGACGGGCCTTCGCTCCGCCTTTGGCGCGGGAGCCTTCGTGGTGCTTGGCTACGGCAGCGGCGTCTCCACCCGGTACGCGCGGGTCGTGCTCGACGGGACGGTGGAGGCCAGCGACGTCGTGCTGGGTACCCCCTCCGGAAGGGACGTCTGGGCGCTGGCGTTCGAGCCGCCCCATTTCCTGGCGGCGATCTCGAACGGTGCCTCGACGGAGCTCTACACCATCGATACGACGGGTGCTGTCAGCTCCGGAGCTGCCGTTGACCTGTATGGAACCTTGATGGTCAGCAGTGGCACCAACACGCTGCTCACGGCCAGTGAGGAAGGTGACTACGTTCTCGCAGAGGGGGGACAGGTTGGGGTCGAGGCGCCGAGCTCCTTCACTGGCGTGCACCAGCCCCGGGACGGGGCGGTGGGCGTCTGGGTGGGTGACGGCTTCTCGGTCCTTTGGAACAACTGGCGTCTGTGGCCGAACGCGGTGGGCCAACCCGAGGTGTACGCGGCTCGCCTGGAGTCGACGGGCACCTGGCGCGATCTGCAGGCCCTGGTGACAACTCCGCCCTCCGCGCTGGCGATCGCTCCGACCACCTGCTTCTCCGGGGGGATCCAGCTTGTCGCCTTCACCCACAGTGAGGGCGGGTCGTACCCGTCGGAGGCTACCTACGACGTGCTGGGGCTCCAGGTGGAACCTGTCGGAAACTCGATCCTGAATCCGGACTGGCTCCCCATCGGTCAGGTCGCGGGCGGCCAGCGAGAGCCCGCGGCCGCGTGCACGGGAGGGGGTTCGCTCGTCGTGTACGAGGATCTTGCGTTGAGCACCACCGCGAAGCTTCGCGCGGCGCGGGTGGGGACGGACGGCAGGGTGCGCGATCCGCAGGGGCTTGCCCTCAGCGTTGCTTCGGGGCAGCAGCAGGCTGCCGCGGTGGCCACTGACGGGATGGGCTACTTCGTCGTGTGGCAGGATAAACGCTCCACCTCCTCCTGGGATGTCTACGGAACCCGCGTCGAGGCGGATGGTACGGTGCTCGATCCCGACGGTATCCCAATCTGCACGGCGGCTGGTGATCAGACCGCGCCCGCCGTGACCTTCCAGGGCCGCACCTACCTTGTCACCTGGCAGGACGGGCGCGCCGGCAATGCCGACGTCTACGCGGCGCGGGTAACGACGGCCGGCGAGGTTCGCGATTCGGACGGCTTCGCCGTGGTCGCCACTTCCGCCGATGAGGGGTTCCCCGCGGTGGTGTTCGACGGCTTCCAGAGTCTCGTCGTTTGGCAAGTCGGTGCCGGACGCGCCGCCGATCTGGCCGGAGTCTGGCTCGATCCGAGTGGAGCGGTCATCGAACCGCTGGCCCTGGTCAACGATGCCGAGTGGGGCGAACGACACCCGCAGCTTTCTGCCTCCCCGTTTGGTCAGCTTCTCCTTCTCAACGAGGTCGACGTCGGGTGGCGTCCCGACGTGCAGGCGCGCCTAGTCGCGGGTGGTGATCTGCTGGGGACTCCCTGCGACGATCCGCAGGACTGTGTCAGCGGATTCTGCGCCGACGGGGTGTGCTGCAACGCGCCTTGCGACGGTGCCTGCGAAGCATGCGCCGGTCCGGATGCCGCTGCCGATGGGTTCTGCACGGTGCGTGAAGCGGGGGCGGCGGGGGAGCCGTCCTGCGCACCGCTCTTCTGCAACGGCCGTCGGGGCGACTGTCCCACGGGCTGCAGCTCCGACCAGGACTGCGCGGACAACACATACTGTGGCGCGGACGGCAGCTGTCGGCCGATCCGCGAGTTGGGCGCCGCGTGCAGCGTCGTGGCGGGGGGCGACTGCGCGGAGCCGGATTGCCGGATCTGCGGGAGCGCCACCTGCGTGGATGGCGTCTGTTGCGATACGCCCTGCGACGGCGCGTGCGACACGTGCATCGCTGCCGAGGGCGCTCCCGAAGATGGAGTGTGCGGCCTCCGCCACGCAGGACGCGCCGGGCGCCCGAGTTGTGCACCTTTTGCCTGCAACGGGGCGCAGTCCGTCTGCCCCGAGCGGTGCGAGTCCGACCGGCATTGCGCTGCGGGCCAATACTGCAACGCCGCTGGCATCTGCAGCCCTCAGAAGCCCCTGGGTCACCGCTGCGATGCGGCGCCGGGTGCCGACTGTCGGACGCCCGGTTGCCGCGCCTGCTCGAGCGGACACTGTGTCGATGGTGTGTGCTGCGACTCCCCCTGCGATCGAGCCTGCGAGGTGTGCACGACCGCGCGCGGCGCCACCGCCAATGGGACCTGTGGGGCCGCTCCGGCCGGGTTCCCGGGCAGGGTCAGCTGTGCGCCGGACGTCTGCGATGGCGCGCATTCCGGGTGTCCGGGCGGCTGCCTGTCGGATGCCGACTGCACCGCGGATCACCACTGCCAGGCGAATGGCGAGTGCGTCCCGGACCAGCCCAAGGGGGGCACGTGCACGAGTCACCACGAGTGCGCCGGCTCGGCCCCCTACTGCGTGGATGGGGTGTGCTGCACGAGCGAGTGCACGGATCCGTGTCGTTCGTGTCGCGCTGATGGCAAAACTTCAGGGGAGGAGGATGGCGAATGCGGCGACGCGCGGGCCGGCACCGACGCTCACGGCGACTGCCCGGTGGAGGCGGCGACCTGCGGGTTGCTCGGTGTCTGCGATGGTGCGGGCGCTTGCGCGTGGACCCCGCCGGGTTCTCCCTGCGGGGCGACGATGTGCATCGACGACACGACACGGGGTCAGGTCTGCGATGGGCTGGGCGCCTGCTTCGTGGCCAGCGACGCTGTCGATTGTGCTGGGGCGCGCTGTCGCAACAACGCCTGCCAGACCCCCTGTGTGCTCGACAGCGACTGCCAGGAAGGCAACTACTGCAATGGAGGCCTCTGCATTGCCAAGTCCGCCAACGGGGCCGCCTGCGCCAGCGCGCATCAGTGCTCCAGCGATCACTGTGTGGACGGTTTGTGCTGCGACGCGAGCTGTCCCGGCCAATGCGAGGCCTGCGACTTGCCAGGGACGGAGGGAGAGTGCACGGCCATCGAGGGCGATCCGCCGGCGGAACAGCCGTGCAACGGAGAGCCGGAATCGGCGTGTCGCGGCACCTGCGACGGGGCGAACCGAGAGTCCTGCACCTATCCCACGGGCAATCCCTGCGGCGCGACCTGTAGCGAGGGGGGCTCGATTCCTGCCGCTTGCGATGGTGTTGGACGTTGCGTCGAGGAGCCGGCGGAGAGTTGCGTGCCCTATGCCTGCAACGTTGACTCCGGCGAGTGCGGAACTCGCTGCGCGTCGACACGCGACTGCGCGCCGGGACACGAGTGCAACCTGAGCGAGGAGGTGTGCGTTGCGACCGACAACTCCTGTCTCGACTCCTTCACGGTGGTCACTCCGGCGGGCAGTGAGTTCGACTGTTCACCGTACCACTGTGCCGTGGGCGTCTGCCGGGACACCTGCGACCGCCACCACGATTGCGACGGCGGCTACCAGTGCGTGGAGGCGCGGTGCGAGCCGACGGTGCCGGACGTGGCGCCGGGGGCGGCGGGGAGATCTGGTTCGGCTTCAGGGGGCGTTGGGGGCGATCGGGGAGGCGCACCCGCCACACCAGACGGCGGCGGAGGTTCGACGGCAGGCAGCGCCGGCTTCGTCACCGCGGACGCCGGGGCTCCCGGCGTCCGCGAAGGCACTCGCTCGCGCGGTGACGATGGATGTGGGTGTCGCGCGGTGCGAAGGCGGCCCTCCGGGGCCTGGTCCGCGCTGTTGCTGGTGGTGGGTTTACTCGGACGTTGGCGCGCGCAGCGACGTGCCAGCGCTCACTTCCGTTGACCGTACAGGTTGGAGGCAGGCGGAGCCGGCGCCGGTGAGGGTGGTCGGTTCGGCTTGCGCGGCGCGGGCGGCTGGAGCAGTTGCGGTGGCGCCGCCCGGTCGGTGCCGACTGGTGGTGGCCCCGACGGGGTGGGGGAGGGGGCGACCACGACGGAGCCGTGCTCCTCGGGTACCGGGGCGACGGGGGAACGATCGATCGGATCCGCAGGAGTCGACGCCACCGCAGGGGTTCCGACCGTCGCACTCGGGGTGGCTTCTCCGCTGGACGCGCTGTGCCACCACCATGCCCCGCCGAGCGCCACCCCTCCCACTACCACCAGCGCCGCAGCGACCACAACGGCTGCCGAGTGCTTGCGGGCGCGGGGCGGGCCCACGACCTCCCGCGCGCTGCCGCCCCAGCTGGCGAGGGTGCTCGTGCCTGCGGGGGCCGCTATGGTGTCCTGCGTGGCGTCCGGGGACTGCTCTGCTGCCTGCGCTCCCGAGCCGCCGGACGACGACACCACTTCGCCGAGAACGCGCGCGCAGCGACCGGCCGAGGAGCGCGCGTGCGGGGGTGCGAAGGGCGCGATGGCTGCCGCCAGCTTCGCCACTGACGCGTACCGTTGACGTGGATCCTTCTCCAGGCAGCGCAGCACCGCCGCCTCCAGATCCTCCGGCAGTCCTGAACGTAACTTGCGCATCGAAGGGGGAGGGTCGCTGGTGATGCGCATGCAGAGCTTGGGGAACGTTTCGGCAAGGAAAGGAACGCGCCCGAGTAGCAACTCGTAGAGCACCACCCCGAGCGCCCAGATGTCCGTTCTGGCGTCCACGTCGCGCGCGGAAGCCAGCTGCTCGGGCGACATGTAGAGTGGCGACCCCATCATGGCTCGGGTGGAGGTCACCGCCACGTCACTCCGCGCGCCGCTCAGGCTGGTGGTCTTGGAGATGCCGAAGTCCAGCACCTTCGCCGCCTCCGTACCGTCGGGACGACGAACCACGAAGATGTTGGATGGCTTCAGGTCCCGGTGGACGATCCCGAGACTGTGGGCCTCCGCGATCGCTTCGCAGGACTGCAGTACGAACTCCACGGCTTCGTGGATCGGGAGCGGGCCGCGCAGGGCGATGCGCTGTGCCAGATCGGTGCCCTCGAGGAACTCCATGACCATGAAAGGAGAGCCGCTCTCGAGCTGCCCCACGTCGATGACGCGAGCCACGTGCTCGCTCTTGATCTTGACGGCGGCGCGCGCTTCCCGGGCGAAGCGCGTCACCGTCTCGGGATGCTCCAGCGCCTCGGGGAGGAGGAACTTGATCGCAACCCGTTCGTCGAGCTGCAGGTGGTACGCCTGCGTCACGATCCCCATCCCCCCTTCACCCAGCACACGCTCGATGCGGTACTTGGCCTGCAGGACGTCCCCGACGCGCAGTCCGTCAGCTACTTGCGTCGGGCGGGACCCATCACTCGGCTCGGTCATGGATGCTGTCTCGGTGGCACGCGGCGACGGAAATGAGCAGCAGAACGATACCACGGCCCTGACAGGGCGGGGCCGCGGAATCGAACGCGGTGACTGCGGTTCCGGTGACTACTTGTTATCGCCTGTAATCGGCGCGCGCTTCCGGTCCTGATACTGCTGACCATGTCGCACGCCGTGGTGGAGTGCGACGTCTGCTTCGTGGAACGGTCACGAGAAGGAGCAGCCATGCGCGTTCGCATCATCAAGAAGCCGAAGAACACCAAGGACAAGATCGCCATCGTGGGGACGAACTGACTCACGGGGAGTGAAGAGTGGAGTGCAAGGCTGGGGAGCCAATCGGTGCGGTTCCCCGGCCTTGTGGCTCGAACGAGGTTGGAACATGCAACTGCCGCCCTATCTGTCTGCCCGTCGCATTCGCGAGCTCATCGTGAGCCGAGAGGTGAGCTGCGAAGAAGTCGTTCGATCCTGCCTGGATCGGATCTCGTTCATGAACCCCAGGCTGCACGCGCTGGTGACCGTTGACGAACATCGCGCGCTGTCCGCGGCGCGTGTCGTCGATGCCGCAGTGGCCGCCGGAGCGCCTCTGGGTCCGCTCGCCGGGGTGCCGACCACGGTGAAGGATCTCTACGAGGCGGAAGGCTTGCCGGCGACGTCGGGCACGAGCGGCCGCGCGAACCACGTGCCTGCCAGCGACGCCACCGTCGTCGCCAGGCTACGGCAGGCCGGAGCCGTCGTGCTGGGCAAGTCCAATACTCCCGAGTTCGGCATGTGCCTGGAGACGACGAACGACGTGTTCGGGACCACCAACAACCCCTACGACCTGACGCGAACGACCGGTGGTAGCAGCGGTGGGGCTGCGGCCAGCATCGCGTCGGGGAGCGCCGCGCTCGAGTTTGGTTCGGATGGGGGAGGAAGCATCCGACTGCCGTGCCACTTCTGCGGGGTGGCAGGACTCAAGGCCACCAGCCATCGCATCTCCAAGGCAGGCCATTTCCCGGTGCACACGGGCATCGCCAGCCGTCTGGCGGGATACGGCCCGATTGCGCGGAGCATTCGCGATGTAGCGCTCGCGTTCGGGGTCGTTCTGGGGAGTGACCCGCGGGACCCCGATGCCATTCCGGCAGGGGTCGATGCTCCTGGCGCGCCCCCAATCGACAAGCTGCGTGTCGCGTACTTCACCGACAACGGAGTGCGGTCTCCTGCCCCGGAGGTTGCGGCAGCCGTGCGGCGGTGCGCTGCGGCTCTCGAGGGCGCCGGCGCACGAGTGGTCGAGTGCCGACTGCCGCGACTGGACGAAGCCTTCGAGATTCACCTCGGTCTGCTCATTGTCGACCGGTGTCTGATCGATGACTGGAAGCAGGCCGCTGGCACGCAGACACTCCACCCCTGGGTCCAGGCGGGGGTCGACTACCTCGCCGAGGCGGCTGCCGAGTTCGACGCGAACACGGGCACCCTGCTGCACGACGACTGGGAGGCGTACCGACGTGACGCGAGCCTTTTCATGCGGGACCACGACATCGTGCTCAGTCCCGTGGCTCCCGGTCCCGCTCTGCCACATGGTGATCTCAGTGCGCCGGAGAACTACGACTGGTGCAGCTACGCTGCCGTCTACAATGTCACGGGTTGGCCCGCTGCAGTGATCCGCGCCGGCACTTCTGACGAAGGACTGCCGCTCGGGGTTCAAGTGGCGGGCGGGTCGTTTTCGGATCGCCTCGTGCTCGAGACAGCCGCCTATCTCGAGGATGAAGTGGGGGGCTTCGTGGCCCCGTCGGAGTTGTGCTGACGGCGTGCGCGCGACTTGCGGCGGCTACTGCTCAGCCCGATCGGGGTGCTGGCTGAGGGGGCAGTCTCGCGAATGACCGCAACGTGGCGCAGGGTTCCGCTTTCGAATCGCCCCGGGAAAGAGACACGATGATCGATCTCAATCACTCAGTTCTGCGCCGGCTGACGCCGGACCTCGCCGGGCTGCACGCTGCGGTTCGCGTTCGCCACATCACTGCTGGCGAGCTCGAGCTCTTCGACACGAGGACGGGACTGCACCTGGCCATCGACGAGATCACCGTCGGGGACAGAAGCGAGCTCGGGTGTGGGTGCGAGCTCGACTCGGTACTCGGCGAGCTCGGTCTGCTCGACGATGGTAGCCCTCTGCAGGACATCGTGGCGCGTCAGCGCGAGTGGCGTTGTCGAGTTCACCGGGCTGATCTCGATCAGCGACTCGCCGCGGCCCTCGAGTTCGCGGTGGGCCAGGTTCCCTACTACCGCAGCCACGCGTCGGCCTATGGTCGACCGGTGGCGGGCGTGGCCGACCTGAGTCAACTGCCGCTCCTCGAAAAGTCGACCCTGCGCGCCGGCTTCGACCAGTTCGTGGCGGATGGTACGTGCATCGCGGAGCGCGTGCTCCGCGGCGACTGGGAGCTGGTGTCGACGAGCGGCTCCACGGGGGAGCGACTGTCCGCGCTGGCGGACATGACCTTGCCGAGGTTTCCCCCCGAGCTCGAGGAGATCTGGGGCTTACCACTTCTCGACCGCACTCGCCGCACGGCGGTCTTGACCTCCCCGGGGTGTATGGGAACGGCGGGGTGTGGCTGGTCGTCCCTCGATCGGGCCGAGCGCATGAAACAGGGGTTCACTCTCTTCGTCCCCACCTCCGAAGACCTGTTCTCGATCGACGACGATGCGGTGAGTCGAATCGTCGCCGAGCTCTGGGACTTCGCCCCCGATTTTCTGCTCGTGAATCCCGTCTATGCTCACTGGATCGCGCGTCGGGCCAGCGAGCTCGCCCTCGAGTTGCCGCGCGTCGAGCTGGTTCTGTCGGCGTACCAGTATGCGTCGCGCCTGCAGGTGCGAGCGATCGAGCGACTCTTCCGCGCTCCCGTGCGCAGTATGTACAGCGCCACCGAGCTCGGAGGCAGCCAGATTGGTCTCGAGTGTGGGCACGGGAATCTGCACGCACGGGAGGACCACTGCGTTGTCGAGCTGGTCGACGGACGGGTGACCGTCACCACGCTGGTATCGCAGGCCATGCCGCTGATTCGCTATGCTCCCGGGGATCTCGCGATCTGGTCCGACGAGGAGTGTAGCTGTCCGATGCAGGCGTGGCCGGTGCTGGTCTTGCAGGGGCGAGAACAGGAGTGCCTCCTGGTCCGGGGCTGCCAGATCTCGACGCGGGCGGTTGACGAGGTAGTCGGATCGCTGGCGGGCATCGACTTCTATTCCTGCCACCAGGTGGGCCCGGACCGGATCACGCTGGACCTGGTTCCGACGCCTGGGGGCCGGCCTGATGCGGACGAGATCGCACGACGCCTGGGTCGGGTATGGTGCGGAGCCCGCGTCAGCGCCCGGATCGCGCGCCGCCTCGACCCGGCTCCTTCGGCGAAGTTTCCTCTCGTGTCGCGCGATCAGGTAGGGATGCCATGACCCCCACGCGGATGGACTTTCCGCTGCTTCGCAGCCGCACCATCAACGGCCGACCAGTCGTCTACATGGACGCTGCCGCCGCCAGCCTGCTGCCGCAATCGGTGCTCGACGCGCAGTTCCGTTTTGCCGCTGACGTGGGCGCGTCGGTTCACCGAAGCCACCACGCGCTGGGTGATGAGGCGAGCTTCGCTTTCCGCCGTGCCCGCGGCCGGATCGCCCGCTTCCTCAACGCGGACCCCCAGTGTGTGGTGTTCACGGCAGGCGCGACTGCGTCGCTCAACATCGTCGCTCGGGGGCTGCCGGAAGCGTTGCTCGATCGCGTCCTGGTACCGAACACCGAGCACCACTCCAACCTGTTGCCCTGGGTGGCGTCCGGTCATGCCGAGCTGTTCGACTGTGACCCACGGGAGCCCCTCAGTCCCGAGCGGCTCGAGGTCGAGCTCGTGGCCCGGCGGCCCACTCTGGTGGCGCTCGGCTACGTGTCCAACGTGACGGGCGTTGTCCATCCGATCCGCGAACTGTGTGCGCGGGCCAGAGCCCATGGTGCCCTGACCGTGGTGGACGCCAGTCAGGCTGTCGCGCACCGGCCGATCGACGTCGAGCAGCTCGGTGCTGACTTTCTCGCCTTCAGCGGGCACAAGGTGTTTGGCCCCTTCGGGACCGGGATACTCTGGGGTCGCCGGGAGCTGCTCGAGCTACTCGACCCGCTCACTCTCGGGGGCGGAGCCGTGACGACGGTGTCCCAGAGAGGCCACGAGTTGGCCGGTCTGCCGCAGCGTCTGGAAGCGGGGACTCCCAATGTCACCGGGGCTATCGGTCTCGCCGCGGCGCTCGACTATGTCGAACGACTCGGGTGGCGGGACATCCTGGACCACGACCGGGAACTGGCAGACGCGCTGGATCGGGAGCTGGCGTCCACTCCGGGGGTTCGTCCCCTGATGGCTCGCGCACCCCACCGCATCGCGCTGGGGTCGTTCTCGGTTGACGCGCGCGGCCTCAGCGTGGAACAGCTCGCGGGTCTGCTCAGTGACGCCGAGAACATCATGGTGCGCGTGGGGCGACTTTGCGCTCATCCCCTGTTCGAGCGCGAGGGCATGCGCAGCGCGGCTCGCGTGTCACTGACCACCTACAACTCGGTCGCCGAGGTCGCCCGCTTCGGTGCGGCGTTGCGCAGGATCCTCGCGAGGCTTGCGGCATGACACCTGCTCCGACGACGATTCGAACGACGGGCGTCTGGGAGGTTCGCGTCGACGCCGATCGGGCCGTTCTGTCGCGCCCGGCGACGGACGACGTGATGACCCTCGAGGACCTGGATCCGACGACCGCTCGCGCGGTGTTTGCAGAGCTCGGGCGGGGTTGCTCCCCCGCCCGAGCTCTGGAGCTTCTGAGCTACCTGGATGAGGAGCCGGAGAGTGCCCTGGCCTTGCTGGAGGAGCACGACGTGGTGCGCCGCGCTGCGCGGACCCCCGTCGAGCCCACCGCGGGGGAGAACGCACTGGCCGCAGCGATGCAGATGAGCGCGGCGGAACACGGCTGGCGTCTGGACCCCACGCTGTACGTGTTCTCGGCGGGAAGATGGCGCGAGGCGGCGTCGCGACCGCAAGCGGGCGGGAGCGTGGCCACGGCCCTCGGTGCCACGCTGGTGGTGGCGCGGGGCTGCGCTGGTTGCCTGGTGCTGCGCACGCTGGGCCGGCTCCTGGAGCCCGGCGCGAGCGCGGACTCCCTGCTGGCCGCTGGAGGTGCCGTCCCTTCCGCGCTCGTCGCCGAGCTGCTGATGAACCTGGAGCGGTCTCCCCTGCGCGAGGGGGAAGGACTCTGGGTCTCTGCTGGTCAGGTGGCGAGGGGGTGGCTACTCCCCCATCCGGACTGCGTTGTGCCCCACGGTCGCCCGGACCGCTCGGAAGAGACGGTGCGCGAGGGGCTGTCGAAGATAGCAGCGACCCCCGCGGCCCCGTCCGTTCGCCGCTGGGCGGTCGAGGCGCTGGTCGAGTCGCCGTTTGCGCCGGCGCGGCTGCACCAGGTGGAGGAGGACGAAGCGGGGGCCCCGCTTCAGGTCCCGTTCATCTGGGGCGACACTCGCCTGGTGCGGGAGCGTGGAGCGTGCGTTTCAGTGTCCATCGACGGCATCATTCATGGTGCCGGTCGTTCTGCGGAGGAGTGTCGCACGATCTCGATGTCCGAGGCCGTCGAGCGACTCGGCGCGCAGTCGGCGGTGCCTGACGGAGAGCTTGCGGGATCCGGGGGGCCTTTCTGTGACGGCTACGATCTGGTCCGGGAGCGGAGCTGTCCGGTTCCCTTCGATCGGGTTGCGGTGGGGTTGGCGCGGGAACACCTGGGAGCGACAGGGAGTCGCGAACGGACCTTCACCGGTACCGCCTCGCACGTGTCGATGGCGGAAGCCGTCGTGCACGCGACACAGGAAATCGTCAAGCGCGATGCCTTCATGGTCAGCTGGTACCGGCGGCGTCGGCTGCGTCGGTTGACTCCGCTGGAGCCCGGGGACGACGAGACCGCCAGTCAGCTTGCGTACCTCGGAAGCCTGGGCTTCCGGGTCGAATTCTTCGATCTGACCATGGATCTTCCGATGCCGCAGGTGCTGCTCCGCCTCACGGCGACGAGGGAGCTGAAGAACTTCCCTGCTGGCGGGGCGCTGCTCGTTCCCGCCGCGGGCTTCAATCCTCGGGAAGCCGTGCACCACACCCTGAAGCTCGCGTGCATGCGGGTCTTTTCCCTCTGTCACCCCCGAGCCGACGAGCTGCGGCCCGGCGACCCCGAGATGGTGGCGCGAATCGCACGACGGGTGCCGTTCTGGCCACTGATGGCGCGGTACCTCGACCCCCGAAGCGCTCCGGCGCATGCGTTTCTTGGCGCCGGCTCCGTCGATTGGAGTCACCTGCCCGCAGCGCCCGACGAATCCACGGCCCTCCGTCTCGCACGGCTGCGCGAGTGGTTCCGCTCCCGGGACGTTCCCTGGATGGTCGTGCGACTCACCGACGTCGTCGCGAGTGGACTGGGGTTCGAGGTGGTCAAGGTCGTCATGCCGTCCCTGGCTCCGCTCACGCTGACCCGAGACGAAGCGACGCGGTGCGCTCGCCTTCGCCTCCCCCTGCAGGATGCTGCCCTCAGCTCCCTCAACCCCGACCCCCACCCACTGTACTGAGTCGCCGGAAGCCGCTCGCCAGTGCTGCCGAACTGACCATGCTGGCGGGGGCCGTTGCCCCCGCCACGGCGGACGCGCCATCAACCGGCGAGGGTGGCGCGTGCGCTGCCCAGGAGGGCGGCGGCGGTGCGCCCGCGCTCGCTCAGCTGGCGGAGGAAGGCCACGCTGCTGCGCGCGTTCCGCGAGGCCGAGGCGCGCGGCTCGGTGATTCGCTCGAGGAGCGGACGCGCGCGCTGTGTGAGGCGTGACAGTGTGCCGTCCACGACCCACCTGGCGGCCACTCCCGCCAGTTCCTCCGGGACGCGGCGCGCGGCCAAGTGGCGTGCGCGACGAGCCAGTCCGCCACTGCGTTCCAGCTGGGACGCCTCGGGTTCGTACACGCCCAGCGCGTCGGCCACCACGCAGTACAGTAGGCCCGCCACGTGGCGGCGGAGTTCGGGCGTGTGCTCGGGGCGGATGCGCCCCGCCTCGAGGAGCTCCGGGTGGCGGAGAAAAGCGCGCGTCGTCCCCCACAGGTCGGACGCCTCGAGCTGACCCATGAAGCGCCGTTGCACCCAGTCGCGTGGCCCCTCGGCGCAGTGACGTGAGAGCTCGTGGAAGTGCGCATCGGAGCCAATCCCCAGGTGGAGGCTCTGCCAGAAGTTCTCGAAACGCGCTTCCTTCTCGTTGCGGCGAAGCCACTCCACGTCGAACGGCTGCAACGCCGCCCGCGAGCAGTCGCCGTTGTGCACGGCTGTGGCGATGGTCGGGGCCGCGAGTGTCGCGTCTTCGAGGCAGCAGCCGAACCCGAATCCCGTGTTGGGGAGCTGTCGGGTGGCGCTGGCACCGAGAAACAGGACCCGATCGTGGGCCGAGGGCTCGCGGAGGTCCGTCATCGGGACGAGTCCGTAGCGTTCCCGCACGATCCGACCATCGATGCCGGAGCGCCGAGCCATCTCCTGGAGTTGGGCGGCCAGCGCGGGCCGGGAGGGCGTCGCGTCGGGCGCCTCGGGCGAGGTCTTGGCGAGCACCATGACGCCGACGGCACACTCGGCGTCCCCCAGCACGTCGACCCAGAAGTTCGACGCCGAGGCGGTTGGGAAAGGCTTGCTCCAAAGGAGCTGGCGCTGACGAGTGGAGACGCCCTCCAGGTCGTACACCAGGCACTTCCAGACGTTGCAGGTCTGCTGGCGGCGCAGGGCGTGGCTGATGGGCGAGGCGTGGCCGCAAGCGTCCACCAGCATCCGGGCCGTGACCTCGACCGAGCGCGGGGCGGTCGACGCGAGTTCGTCATCGCGCGCGTAGTCGACGTATACGTCCGGGTCGTGGCGCTGGGCGATCAGTGGATCGACACAGCTGGCGCGGGTCGCGAGCGGCGCCTCGGCGACAGCCTTCGAGTACCTTCTGAGACGGTAGTCCCGGACAGAGCTGTGGACCGTGACGCGACCATCGTTGCGCAGGACGTGGTGGGAGAGTCCGCAGTTCTGCAGGACGAGGCAGTAGCGCGGATCGATGCGGGAGGCGAGCTCGTGGAGCGCGCGCCGCGGGTCGAGGACGCAGTACTCGAAGGGCAGGGTGAAGTTCCAGCCGAGGTAGTCCGAGAGACCAGCGTCCCGGTGGCGGGCCAGCACGGCTGCATCCAGTCCGTGCTCCCGCACGTGTGCGGCGGGCATGGCCAGCGTCTTCTCGGACTCGAGGAAGAGCCCGCGCTCCATCAGCAGCGTGTGCACGCCCCGGCGTGACAGCTCGACGGCGGTCTGGATCCCCGCTGGACCGCCCCCCGCAATGACTACGTCGAAATGGCGACGGGAGAGCTGGGAGCGCTCGGTCGCGGATAGCTCCTTGGCATCCACGACGAGGCGGTGGGTGGAGTTGAGGCGGGCAACGAGTCGCCGGCGCAGGGTGGCATTGTCTCCGCGATCGATCGGGTGAATCTTGGACATGGTGCAGGGTCGGCGCTCCTGGACCGCGCCGGGGGGCAGGGGTTGGACTGCGACCGGACTACCAGCCCCCTGGAACGCGACCGATTACGGCTGATTACAGGCCATTCCGATCGCTCCGGGAAGCGAGCGTTCGGAATGGCGCGGGGTAGCTCACGTCGAGCTCACGACCGAGGCGGTCAGGCGGCCGGGTCTGGAGGGGTTGCGAGCCGCCTACCAGATCTCGGCATGGCAATCGCGCGAGCAACCGTCTCCGCTGACCGTGTTTCCGTCGTCGCACTCCTCGCCACGCGATTCGTCGATTCTGCCGTCGCCGCAGCGTGAGCCCAGCCGGCAGTCGGGGTCACAGCTGCTCGACTCGGCTGGCGCATCACCATCGTCGCATTCCTCGCCGAACAGGCTGTCCACGTTGCCGTCGCCGCAATACGCGCTCGGTACGCACCCGGGGGCGCAACCCTCGTCCGCCCCAGCGGCATAGGGCGTCACGTTCGCCCCGTCGTCGCAAGCTTCGTCGGGAGCGTCCACGAAGCCGTCTCCACAGAACGGGCCCCGCCGGCAGTCTTCCGTGCAGCCGTTGTAGGCGCCGATGTTCTCCGCCGCGCCCAGGTCGCACTGCTCGCTTGCCGCCACGATGCCATCGCCGCAGGTGGCATCGCACTGGCTCTTGACGGGCACGAACCCGGTCAGGCTAAGGCGGAAGTTGGAACCGGAGCTGTGCCGCTCCGCGTGAAAGAGCGCGATCTCGTAGATCCCTCCCTGCGTGAGTCCCAGTTCGGTGCTCTGCGCGTCGACGTCCAGCGTGCGCAGGACGCGCGGATGCAGTCCGCCCACGTCCAGAGCCAGCCGCCGATTGATGAACACCCACAGGTCGTCGTCGCCGCTGAAGCTCAGCGATTCTCCGCCGCGATACTGAAAGAAGTAGCGGATCTCCGTCGTGAACCCGAAGTCGTGCGGCAACCCGTCGTTGACGGTCGCGTCGGCCAGCGCGGTTTCTTCCGTCGCTGGGTCCAGGGCGGTGAATCCGACCTCATCGATTGGGTAGAAACCCACGTCGGCCGAGTCGTACACGTAGGCTCCGTTCGCATCGCGCGTCAGCCGGAGCGTCGCCGGGATCCCGAGATTGATGCCGTCGGTGTCGCGAAAGAACTGCGCGAAGTTCTCCGCAGTCGAGAACATCTGGCCGTATGGACACTGGGTCGGGTCGTCGATCGAAGTAGCGTCCTCCGCGGTGCAAGGGCCGGCGAGCTCGGGCTTGCCGTCTGCGTCGAGTACGGCATTCACCAGGCCCTCCGTCACGTCCGAACCGGCCCACTCCGCCTCGAAGTCCGGGTGGCGTGTGGCGGTGTCGAGCGGAAAGCTGTTGAAGTCGCGATAGCGGACGGTCAGTTCGAGCTCGGCGCGCTCGTTCCCCGCTTCGTCCTGGCAGTCGAATCCCGCCTCGATCTCACAGCTCGCGGAGCAGCCGTCTTCGGCTACTGCATTGCCGTCATCGCACGACTCTGGGTCGAGTCTCAGCCCATCGCCGCAGGGAGACGTGCAGCTGCCTGTGGTGCAGTCTGGCTCCAGGGAGCAGCTGCCGGAGCAGCCGTCGCCGTCGGAGGTGTCGCCGTCATCGCAGGCCTCCGCTCCTTCCCGGACGCCATCACCACAGACCGTGAGGTGGCAAGTGGCGGGGGTGCTGACGTCCTCGGTCGGTGGGTCACAGGCGTAGCCTGGCTCCAGCTGGCAGTCCAGCGCGCATCCCGCTCCGGGGTTGGGGGGATCGCATTCCTCGCCCGCCAGCAACCTCCCGTCACCGCAGTGCGGCTCGCAGGCGACACCGGCCTCGATACAGTCGTATCCCGGTTCGAGCTGGCACGTCTCGGAGCAACCGTCGCCGGCGGTGGCGTTGCCATCGTCGCACGTCTCGCTCCCCATCAATCGAGCGTCGCCGCATTCGACGAGGCTCACGCAGGCCGAGCCAGGCTCGAGGCAACCGTAATCTTGCTCGACGGTCGCGCAGTCCGCAGCGCACCCGTCACCCGATACGGAGTTTCCATCGTCGCAGGCTTCACCCAGGCCGGGGTCGATCCGCCCGTTGCCACAACCGACGTCGCACCCTTCGTCCCCGCAGTCGCCGCCCGTTGCCGCCCCCGAACTCCCACCCGAGGAAGTCCCACCGAGGGCGATGGGCGTGGCTCCTCCAGTCGCCGGTCTCCCTCCCGTTGCGACTGCGCCGCCCGCGCTCTCTGCTCCCCCAGTCTCCCCGCCGTCTGAGGTGCCGGGCTCGTCGGTCGAGCCGCAGGCCGTCATCAGGAGCCAGATCAGGGACAGACTCCGGGTCGATCGCAGCATTGCCAGTGCTCCTTCCTCGGGGGGTTCGCGCGCGGGACCGCTCCGCGACTGCGGGCAGAGAGTGGCGGAGGACGGACCTTTCGGCAATCGCGATTCGCGCGGATGCTCGTGTGGACCGTTGGCTCTCACCTCTCGGCAGGCCATCCACCGGGGCCATCCTTTCCCCCAGGACACAGTTTGCGCTGGTTCGGTACAACGGAATCGAGCTCCCGTGTAGTCTGTCGTCGCTGGGTCGAACGGAGGTGACGTCGTGAATCGGAAGCTGATCTCGGTCGCGGTTATCGTGTTGTCCACTGTGACGGGGTGCGGAGACGAACCCTCGGGTGGCACTTCGGCCAGTGGTGGTGCGCCGGAACAGACGGGAGGAAGCGGTCCCGGCACGGGCGGCGACGGTGGTACAAGCTCTGGGGGCGTACCGAGCAGTGGCGGGGCCGCGTCGGGAGGAACCGGTGGGACCGCGGGTTCGGGGGGCACGAGCACGGGAGGCTCGGGGGGAGGGAACCTGCCCGCTACGGGAGGCTCGGGGGGAGGCTCCGGGGGCACGATGGCCAGCGGCGGTGGCATCACTGGCGGTGCCCTGAACGATACGGGAGGGAGTGCCGGGTCGGGGGGCGAGCCGACGGGCGGAACGAGCGGGTCGGGTGGGCAATCCGCGGCCGGAGGCGAGGGCGGAACGGAGACGGGGGGAGCCGCGGGAACGGGGGGGCAAGGCATCGGTGGATCGGCTGGCCCCTGTGTGCCCACGCAGGCCTGGGGCACCGCGGATCCCTCAGAGCCAGGGCCCTTCGAGGTGGTCGCGGAGACCAACATCGGTCCTGCCGCTGGCACTCCGGACGCGCGGTGGAACAACGAAGTTCCCCACTTCAACCTCTACCGACCGAGTGATCTCTCGCAGGGTTACTGTCATCCGATTGTCACCTGGGCCAATGGCACCGGCGATCAGCCGCCGACCTACGAGGTGCTACTGCGGCAGCTCGTCTCTCACGGCTTCGTCGTCGTGGCCTCTCTCAGCTCCCAGACGCTGAGTGGTAACCCGCTGCCGCAGGTGGCCGGCGTGGACTGGATGCTCGAGGAGAACGAGAACCCGGACAGCGTGCTCTATCATCGACTGGACACGAGCCAGATTGGTGCGACCGGTCACTCGCAGGGCGGGGCGGCAACGGTTGCGGCGGCAGTTGCCGATCCTCGGATCACGGCGATCGCGCCGATCGCCGGCGCGTACCCGCTCGGGGCTCCCGTGCCAGCGTCGACCACGATTTCCGGTCCAGCTGCGCTCCTGTGCGGGGGGCTCGACGATATCATTCCGTGCAGCCTGGTCTCGCCAGCGTTCGACAACATCAACGACGTCCCCGTGATGCTCGGAGAGAACTTCGGGGACAACCACGGAAGCTGGATTGGCTCCATCAAGAACCCCTACATGATCGCGGTGACGGGGTGGATGAGAGTGCACCTGATGGGGGACGCGGAGAATCGCGGCATGTTCTACGGACCGAACTGCACCCTGTGCCAGGACACGGAGCACTGGCGCATCGAGCGCAAGTCGATGGACGAGTAGGAGCGGCAACCAAGGTTGGCCTCCCAGCAACGTAAGCTCAGGCGCGGGCTCGGGCTTTGGAAACCACTCCCTAGCACTACTTGATTGGGATCGCCGAGTATGATCTACGCTTGGTGTGGCGACCTTCGCAGCACTACGGGACAGCCTCGACGAGTTCCTAGGCGGACATCTCGAGGGATTGGAAAACAAGCAACGCATCGAAGCGCTAGCC
>JBNLDK010000108.1:0-72089 GCA_050304295.1 Polyangiaceae bacterium | reverse complement strand
CGGGTAGCTACGTGCGGAACAGATAACCGCTGAAAGCATATAAGCGGGAAGCTGGCCTCGAGATTAGGCATCCCTGCCTTGTGCACTAAAGGCCCCTCGGAGACTACGAGGTTGATAGGTCGGGTGTGGAAGCGTAGCAATACGTGGAGCTAACCGATACTAATAGGCCGTGCGGCTTGACCTACCTCTAAGGCAGGTATTGCAGTTGATGGTCGGAGTCCGGACGACGAACGCCGAGCTGGAAGACAGCTTCGGTGGTCCGGGTACCGCCTGGCTTGTATGGATGAGCGTGGGCTTGGTGCAAAAACGAACTATTCCGGTGGTAACGTCGAAGAGGCCACACCCGATCCCATCTCGAACTCGGAAGTTAAGCTCTTCAGAGCCGATGGTACTGCAGGGGTGACTCTGTGGGAGAGTAGGACGCCGCCGGGCTAATAACGGGGTTCGGACCGAAAGGTTCGAACCCCGTTCCTATTTTGTCCGATTGAACACCAAGGCGATGCGGCCGAGGGGCCGGGCAAGGCTGGCGACGGGCTGGGGAGTCAGCTGGGGTGCACTGGCGTTGGTTGGTGCATGGTGCCCCAACGCAGGATAGCGGTAGGCTCTTCGCTCCAATGCGACGCGGTGTGAAGGTGGCGCTGGGCGCCGTCGCAGCGGTGGTGGTCGTGGGCACGGTCGCCGCGCTCTCCTTTCCGTCGATCGTGCGCCATCGGATCGCGGCTGCGGCGGAGGCTCGCGGAATGCGCGTCCAGGTCGGAGAGGTTCGACCCGCGGTGGGACGCCTGTGGCTGCGCAACGTAGCGGTCACGATCCCCGAGGTGCCAGCAGTCACGGCGGTGTTCGACCATGTCGAGGTGACCGTCGGACTCGGGCTCGAGGTCCGCGAGATCACCGTCCACGGCGGTGCCGTGCGCGTTGGCGGATCGGTGGGGGAGGTGCGGGACCAGATCGTCGCGTGGCGCGGGAAGGCGCAGAGCGGCGAGGGTGCGGGGTCGTCTCGTCAGTACCGGGCCCGGGGGGTGGAGGTGGTGTGGAGCGGTGCCGCGACTGGCGCTGCCGAGCAACACGCCTGGGGTGTCCGCTACGACCGGCTCGAGGACGGTGGCGACCGAGTTGCGGCCGATCTGGTTCGCCTGGGTCTCCAAGGAATCTCCCTCGAGTTGGCCGATCCCTTCGTCGAGCTCGGCCGAAGGGAGGGCGTGCGCGTGGTGCGCCGGATCGGAGCAGAGACGGCGACGGGCTCGCTGAACCTGGGTTCGCTCCCACGCCTGGCGAAGAAAGGGACCGAGGCGCGGGCCTCGCCATCCCCGACGACGGCCAAACCTCCGGGTCGCCTGCTCCGGTCGCGTCTTGCCGGGGTCGGGGCAGCGATTGGCGAGTGGCTGCCGCCACAGGCCGAGCTCGCGCTCTCGTCACTTCGTCTCGAGCTGCACAGTGGAGATCAGGTGCTCAACATCGGTCCGGCCCAGCTCGACCTCGCGAGGAATGCCGACCGTCTGAAGCTGGATCTGGTCCCTGGTTCCGCGCAACAGCTCACCCCCCTGCAGATGCGTCTCGACCTTCCTCTGCAGCGCGGGGACGTGACGATCGAAGTGGACGGGGGACCCATCAGCTTCGCCCAGCTGGGGGTTGCGGAGGGCAGCTTCGGGTTGCTCGACGTGGACGAGACCGAGTTGTCGGCGACCGCCCGCCTCCGGCTGCGCGATGCGGGGGACCGGTTGAGCTTCGAGGGTCGTGGCAAGGTGGAGCGCTTGAACTTGGAGAGTCCGCGCATCGCGGCCAGCCCCATGCGCGGCATTGACCTGGGCTGGCGTGGTCAGGTGGAGCTCTCTGGAGATCTTCAGCGCGTCGAGCTGAGCGACACGGAGCTGCGAATCGGCAAGACGCGGGTCGAACTTTCCGGTTCGGTTCAGTGGGAGGACGGCGAGCTGACCCGTGGCGATCTCCGCGGCGGGGTGCCACTGGCTTCCTGCCAGTCCATGATCCAGTCTGCGCCGCCCAGCCTGTTGCCCCAGCTCCAGGCGCTGACGATGGAGGGGACTTTCTCTCTCCAGGCTAGCGCGACCTTCGACTTCGCGGTGTCTCCTCCGCCCCGGGTTACCTGGCAGATGGAGAACGACTGCAGGATCAGTGGAGTGCCAGACGAACTCGACCCGCGGCGCTTCACGAGCAGCTGGGTGCGTGAGGTGGTTGGCGCCGACGGGCGCCCGGTCACCGTCGAGACGGGTCCCGGAACACCGAGCTGGGTTCCCATCGAGTCCATCTCGCCCCACATGCCCACTGCGATCGTGATCTGCGAGGATGCGCGCTTCTACCGGCATCGCGGGTTCGATCAGGCGGCCATTGCCAGCGCCATCGCCGACAACCTGCGGGCGAGGAAATTCGTGCGCGGAGCCAGCACCGTTTCGATGCAGCTGGCCAAGAACCTCTACCTGCCGCGGGACAAGACGGCTTCCCGCAAGCTGCAGGAGGCGGTGCTGACGATCCTGCTGGAGCAGAGTCTGACGAAGGACCAGCTGATGGAGCTCTACCTGAACGTGATCGAGTTCGGGCCGGGCATCTACGGTATCGGACCGGCTGCGGCTTACTACTTCAACTCGACCGCTGGGCAGCTGTCGCTGGGGCAGTCGCTCTACCTCGCGTCCATCCTGCCCAATCCGAGATCCCACCACTTCAGCGCCAGCGGTGCCGTCACCGACAAGTGGGTCGCCTACCTGCACAAGTTGATGCGTATCGCGCACAAGATCCACCGCATCAGCGATCCCGAGCTCGACGAGGGTTTGCAGGAGATCATCGCCTTCCAGCAGCCGTACCAGCCGCCGGCGCCGATCCCCGACGGGCTCGACGTTCCGGATGCTGCTCTGCTGGGCCCGCCGGAGCCGGCGCCGACCTCGCCGTAGCTTTCCGCGACGGGCGGCAGAGAGCGCCGTAGCTTTCCGCGACGGGCGGCAGAGAGCGTCCGGGTGGCGTCACCCGCTGCGACCGCACATTGCGGCGTCACACCGGTGCGGAGCTGGACCACGGTAGGTCTGTCCGCCGCCCGCGCAGCCCGGACCCCACTACTTCTCGCCGGCCGCACGCAGCTTGGCGAAGAACTCGCGCAGCTCGGTGGCCGCTTCCTTCGCCAGGACGTCGGCGGACACCGAGAAACGGTGGTTGAGGCGCTCGTCGCGACCGATCGTGAACAGACTGTCGACCGCCCCTGCCTTCGGATCTGTCGTGCCATACACCACCCGCGCGACGCGCGCGTTGACGAGGGCACCCGCGCACATGGGGCACGGCTCGAGGGTGACGTAGACCGTGCATCCTTCCAGTCGCCAATGTCCGTGAACTTGCGCGGCTGCGCGCAGGGCGACGATCTCGGCATGCGCGGTCGGGTCCTGCTCCACCTCTCGCCGATTTCGACCGCGGGCCAGCAGCTGACCGTTCGCGCTCACGACGGTGCAGCCGACCGGCACGTCACCCGCGGCGGCGGCTGCTCGCGCCTCCTCCAGCGCAACGCGCATCCACGCGAGATCGTTTGCCTCTGCGGCGGTTTGGGGGGGAGTGCTCGGCACCTCGCGTTCTCGCTACCGTGTCTGGTTCGACTCGAATCACTGGTACAGTCGGCTCGTAGCCCTGGTGGACACGATGGGGAAGCCGAAAACGCGCGACGGCGGCGGGGAAGCGCACCTCGACGGCTCCGGTGCGACCATCGCCGGCGGCGGGGAGTCCCATCGCAGCGATACCGCGAGCCACCGCGGCAGGCCGCGGCACGACGAGCTGTCTCCTGCGGAGAGCGTGGGGGGTTCCGGCGTGGTGCGGGCGGGGGCCGAGCGAACTGCCGACCGGGGAGCGCTCGATGCCACCGCCGTCCAGGGGACGACCGACGAGGTCCGGGGATCGCGCCCCGACCCTGGCACCGGCTCCGTCCGGTCCGGGACGGCTCGTACCGTCAGTCAGGGTGCGCTCGACGAGACGCGGGTGGGAGGCGTGGGACTGGACCACACCGTCGCCATGGAGCCTGCTGACGCCGGTGGTGGAATCGATCCGGCTCCCGCGCTGCCTTCCACCACGCTGGGATCGCGAATTCCTGCCGCCACTCAGCCGTCCCATCGGCCCAGCCCGACGGCGAGCGCTGTCGAGCCGTTCGGCCCCTACAGCAAGATCGAGACGCTGGCTCGCCAGGGGAGCATCGGCCTGGTCGCTCGCGGCTACAACGAGGATTTCGGGCGCTGGGAGCTACTGAAGTTCCTGCGCGACGAGCTGCGCAGCCAGGTCGAGCTCGTACGACAGTTCAAGCGGGAAGGGCGGGTGCTTGCCCAGCTTGCTCACCCCAACGTCGTCCAGGTATTTGCCACCCACGAGGTTGCGGGGCGCACTTGCCTGGCGATGGAGTTCCTCCAGGGAGTGTCCCTCGACGAGGACGTGGTCAGCAGCGCTGATGGCCTCCCGGTCGATCGCGCGCTCACCCTGTTTCTCGAGGCGGCTCGGGGACTGGCAGCGGCGCACGAGGTAGGGCTTTTGCACCGGGACCTGAAACCCGAGAACCTGTTTGTCACCCAGGCGGGCAAGGGACGGGTCGGCGGGTTGAAGCTGATCGACTTCGGCCTGGCGACTCTGGACCGTGCGCGCCGCGACGCGATCGTCGAAGATCCAACCCTGCTCTCCGGGACGTCCGGGGGTACGCCGCTCTACATGGCGCCGGAGCTCTGGCAAGGGCGGGAGGCGACGCAGCGGTCCGATCTCTACGCTCTCGGTCTCACCTTCTTCTTCGCGCTGACCCGGCGCTTGCCCATCGAGGCCGAGACGATCGATGACGTGCGTGCCGCCGTCCTCGCGGAGGAGCCGTTTCCATCGGTGCGCGACTACCGACCGGATGTCGTGGGCGCGCTGGCGGCGGTCATCGATCGACTGATCCAGAAGCGACCCGAGCGCCGCTTCCCGGACGCCGACGCACTCGTGGCAAGTCTGGTTCAAGTGGCGGCGCGCGCCCGCCCACGCCAGGTTCCCGGATCGGGTCCCTATCGCGGCCTGGCCCCCTTCACGGCGAACGAGCGCGACGTCTTCTTTGGCCGCGACCCGGAGGTTGCAGAGATCACGGAGCGCCTTCGCGCCCACAGCGGCATCGTCCTGGTCGGTCCCAGTGGTTCGGGAAAGAGCTCTCTCGCGCGTGCCGGAGTCGTGCCGGCCATTGCCGATGGCGCGCTCGGTGGCGGGATCCTCTTTCGATCTGCTGCCCTCGAGCCGCGCGGGGCGCCGGTCGCGGCTCTCGCCGCGGCCCTCACGCCCGTCCTGGGCGGAGATCCTGCCGAGCTCACGGCGCGTCTGCGCCGTGAGCCCCACCGGATGGGGCAATGGATTCACGACGCTCTCGGGGAGGGGCGTGGACTGGTCATCGTCGTCGACCAGCTCGAGGAGCTGACGACCGTGGCGCACGACGGGGAAGCCGTCGCTGACTTTGCCGCGGCGCTTGGATCGGTCACCGCCACGCTCTCGTCGAGCGTGCGCGTCATCGCCACGCTGCGTGCCGACCTCATGGACCGACTGTTCACCCTCGAGCCACTGCGCCCCTTGCTGACGCGGGGCTTCTACCCGGTGCGGCCGCTGCGGGGTGAGGCCCTGCGGCGTGCTCTTCTCGAGCCGGCGCGCACGGCGGGCTACGATCTCGAGGAGCCGGCGGTGGCGGACAGCATCATCGCGGAGGTGGAACGCACACCGGCGGGCTTGCCCCTGATGTCCTTTGCGATGAGCGCGTGGTGGGCGGCGCGGGACGAGGAACGCCACCTGCTCCCCGTGCGCGCCTGGCGCGAGATGGGCGGCGTCGCCGGGGCCCTGGTCCGCCACGGCGACTCGGTGCTCGACGCTCTGGGGCGGGATGAGCGGCAGGCCGCGGAGCAGATCCTGCTCAAGCTCGTTACTGCCGACGGCACCCGTGCCGTCGTGTCGCGGGAGCAGCTCACTGACCTTGCGCTCAGCGGGATGGCGGGGAAGCGCGCGCTCGAGCGACTGCTGCAGGCCAAGCTCCTGATCGAGCAGGGGGGCGAAGTGGAGCTCGTTCACGAGGCCCTGATCGAAAGGTGGCCCCGCCTCCGGGAGCTCCTGGCTGCCGCTGGGGAAGACCGTGCTTACCGGGAGCGCGTGATCCTGGCGGCCCAGCAGTGGGAGGCGCAGCATCACGCGGACGGCGCCCTCTGGGACGGCGACCAGGCGACCCGCCTGCTCCGCTGGTTCGAGTCCACGGACATTCCCCTCGGACAGATCGAGCTCGGTTTCGTCGCGGCGGTGCGGCGCCGGGCCCAGCGCCGTCGCTTTGCGCTGCGGGTCGCGGCGGGTGTCGTCCTCACCGCGCTGGTAGTCGCGGGCGGCACCGTCATCACCAGTGTGCAGCGACTCCAGGCCCAGGTTGCTGCCGGCGAACTGGCCGCGGCGACCGCCGCCAGCGCGAGCGCCGTCGAGCAGCAGGGACTGCTCGAGGATCTGGCCACGCTGCGGGTCGAGCACGACCCTGCCGGGGCGCTGCAGGCGGCCATTCGCGCCCGAGAGCTGGGCAAGGCCTCCCGCCTGGACCCGCTGGGGTGGCGCATCCACATGGCGGGTGTCCCACGCGCGCTGCCGCGCCACGACGCGGTGGTGACTCGGGTCGCGATCTCACCTCGGGGCGGGCAGATCGCGACGGCAGACGCCAGGGGCCGCCTGCGCTTGCTGGCGTCTGCGGGACCAGACGCGCAAGAGCTGGAGGTGGCTCCCAACGACGCGATCACCAGCGTCCGCTACGCTCCGGAGGGAGGGTGGCTGGCGTGGGGCACGGCGCGCGGGACCGTCACCTCCGCGGCGCTCGACGGCACGGCGCAGCAGCGGCTTGGCAAGTGCCCGGGGGCCGTCTCGGAGCTGGCGTGGCAGGGCGAGGCGGTCCTGGCCCTCTGTGACGAGTCACCGGCGCAGAGCCTGCACCGGTTTTCGCGGGGCAGACCGGATCAGGCGCTCAGTCGCGGGGGGCGAGTCGCCTTCAGCGCCCAGGCAGGCGTTGGGGTGGGCAACGTCGGCACCACTCTGCGGCTGATGTCGCTGGACGCACCCCAGGAGGTGCGCGAGCTCGAGATCGATCGGGTGCCCTCTGCGCTGGCGCTGTCCGCCGACGGGCGATCCCTGTGGCTCGGTGCGGCGGGTGTCGCGCGCCTCCCGCTCGAAGGCGAGCGGGTCCCGCCGTCGCTCCCCTGGCAGACGCTCACCGGCGGTGGCGTCGTACGTCACCTCAGCGTGGCACCCGACGGCACCCGTGTCCTCTCGTTCGATGATCGACATCACGCTGCGCTCTGGACCGCCGACGGGACGCTCCTCGGGACCCTCCTGTCGGGGTCCACGCTCGTGCGCTGGATCCCCCAGCGTGGCGCGGTCGTGATGGTGGGGACCCAGCTGGATCTGCTCGTGCTCGACGCCCGCACCGGTGCACGGCTTGGACAGCTGGTGGGGTTCTCTGCGCGCATCACCGACGTGGCGGTCGACTCCGACGCGCACTGGCTCGTGGCCGCCGCCAGCGACGGAACGATCCGGGCCTACTCGCTCGACGAGGCCAGCGCGCGCCCTCTGCCCACACCGGACGGCGTGTGCCAGGCTGCGCCCGATGCGACCGCGGTGGTTTGCCTGGACCGCGCAAAGCAACACCTCATCATCACTCCCAGCCCCGCGGACCAGCGGGTGAAGCCGCGCCGGGTCCCGCTGCCCGAGAGCCTCGCCCCCGACCCGAGCTCCCGCGTCGTGCTTGCCGTGGGACCTCGAGCGGAACACCTCGCCTACACGACGCCCCGGGGACCGCTCGTCTACATCGATGGCGACCGCGTCAGCGTTCATGATCTGGCGACCGCGGATACCGTGCTCGCGTTCTCCAGTGTCCAGCCACTGCTCGCGGTGGGAGGCGTGCCCGGTCCTTCGCTGCGGATCCTCGACCGCGGAAGACCGCGACCGGCGATTCGACTGCCGGCGGTGCCGACGGTGCTCGCCTTCTCCGCCGACGCGAACCGCGTGCTGGTTGGACTGCCCCAGGGCAAGCTCCTGGTGCTCGACGCCACGTCAGGGGCGCGGCGGCGCGAGCTGGCCCTCGGCGAGGCATCGCTGGTTGCGCTCGCAGCGGCCGAGGACGGTCAGTTGGCGGCGGCGGCGGTGGACGGTGCGGTCCACGCCGTGGCTCCACAGGCGACCGAGAGCGTCGTCATTCACCGCTCGGACGAGCCAATCCGTTGCCTGTCCTGGGCGCACGAAGGGCGCGGTTTGCTGATTGGGCGCCAGTCGGGTCGCGTCGACCTGCTCGACGTCGAGACCGGCCAGCTGCTGGCGCTGATGAAGGTCCCGGGGGCCGTCAACTCTTGCGCGCGGAGTCCCAGCGAGGACCGGGTGATGGTCAGCGCTGCCGGTGGCCCAGCATGGCAGCGACTGCTCGACCTCAGCCCGCTGTTCATGGCCCGCCCACCCGTCAATCCTCTCGACCGCGAGCGGGCGTCGGTGGAGCGCTGGCGCGGCCTCGATCCCGAGCCCGAGCCCGAGCTCTGACGGGCGACGACGGAATCAGAACCGGTACAGCAGGTCGAGCGTGGCGGTGTGGTGGTACGCGCGGTACCTCCCCGCGTTGACGGCCGGGGCGGGCTGCCCGAGGTACTCGGGGTGGCAGAGGTCGGGGTCGTCGTACGGGGCCCCGCACTCACTGCCCGGTGTCTCCTGGTAGACGCGAGCGTCGCTCTCCCGGACCGTGATCGCGGGCTGTCGTCGGTAGCCGTAGCCGAACGCAGCCTCGAGCTTGCCGATGAAGACGCTCGCTCCCAGGTTGCCACCGAGCTGCTGCCCGCTGACGAAATCGACTGCAGCGTATTCCGGGGCGGCGACCGCTGACTCGTAGAACAGTCCACCGCGGAGAGTCAGCAAGCCGGGAATGGCGGTGTAGTCTCCCCCGAGATGCAGGCCGATCGTGTCGCGCCACTCCTTTTCGATCTGGATGCGATCGATGTCGAGCGTCTGCTCCAACAGTTCCGCGGTCAGGTGATTCGTGTCCAGCGTGAAGGCGTCCGTGCGAGACCAGGTTTCGTAGGTGACGTCGAGCTCGACGTCGAAGTCGAGCTGCCCGTCCGTCTCCTGGAAGTATCGGATCCCGGCGCGCGCCGACAGGGGCAGCGGCAGGGTCAAGCGCACGTCGTCGGCTCGCTTCCCATCCCGCCGGAGCTCGACGTCGTCGCCCACGTCCTCGCCGAGGGGCACGATGGTGAGGGTGCTGTGCGTCTCGATCTGCGCGGGGATGACCTGTCCGGACAGACCGAGCTCGAGAAACGGGGTCGGCCGATACCACAGTCCCAGGATCGCGTTGGGCGTGAAGTGATCCGCACCGCGCACCTGGGCCAGCATGTCGATGGGGCTCGAGACCGGATTGGCGTCGCCCTCGAACATGCTGGCGTCGATCACCAGCCGGTAGTCGAGCAGCGCAACGTCGATCCATTGCAGGCTGGCGCCCACGCCGAATTTCTGGCTTGCCTGCCAGGCTGCGCTCAGCGTGTAGTTGAGGATCTGCGCTTCGCGGCTGACCATCACGTAGCGCTGCCCCCCGTCGACGGGAAACTCCTGGCGGCCCACCCCCGGCGGCGCGTAGACCACCAGGGCGAATCCCCAGTCGTCGAGCCCAAAGTTCGATCCGAAGCCCACGAAGGGCTCGAGCCACTGCCACGGTTTTCCGTTTTCGACGCGAGAGAACTCGACGTAGGGCGGCGCACCGTTGTTGACTGACTCCCAGTCGAGCGTGGGGGCGCGAGTGAACTCGTGCGCGTTGTACGAGAACCGGTTGCCAATCTGGATCAAATGGCTGTCGAGTCGCGCTAGCCCTGCGGGATTGTACATCGCCGCCGACAGGTCGTCGGCCTTGGCGGTGAAGGCGCCGGCGCGTCCCGCGGCGTGCGCTCCACGGTTGCCGGAGTAGTAGCCGCCGTCGGCCAGGCACCAGCTGGCGGCGGAGGTGGCGCACAAGAGTGTTGGCCAGAACAGAGATCGTCGCACGGGAGCCTACCGGTCCGGATAGAGGGAGCCTGCCAGCGAGTGGAAGCCGAAGGAGACGCCCTCTTCGGCAGCAATGGTCCAGGTGGTGTCGCCGCTGCCGGTGCGCAGTTCCATGTGACCGGCGGCGGCCCAGTTGATCAGCGTCGTGCCGGCGTCGTCCAGTCGTGTGACCGAGCCGAGCGGCTGGGTCGTGGTGGTGTCGCCGCTGTCCGTGGATGCCACGAGCTCCACCAGGTCCGTCTCCGCGTCGAGTCGGTACTCGAGCAGGCGAGGTGCGTTGCCGCTGGGAGTGCCGTCCACGACGAGGAGCTGACTACCCCGGACCTGGAAGTGGCTGGGGAACACGAAAGGCGGAGTGCCGTCGGCGAAGGGACGGGTGGCCGCGTCTGTGCCGATCATCCACTCGCAGCCGCTCTCGTCGCGAGGGATCTTGACGATCGCCCCCAGCCCCCGCAACCCGACGTAGTAGGCGTTCTGACCCAAGTCGTAGGCTAGCGCGTTGGCCTGGCTCCAGCCGTTGTCCGGATCGTCCCCTGGCGTGACACTCGGGTCGAAGCAGTCCCACGCACTCCAGAGGGGGGTCGACGTGCCTGCGGAATCGATCTCGACTAGCCCGTTCCCGACCACCTCGGCGCCACCATCGGTGCGAGACTCGTCGATGATGGCGGCCAGCGTTCCATCGGGGAGCTCGACGAAGTCGCCGCCGAGGTCCGGCACGGGGATGGCGTCGCGTTCCCCGGAGTCGAGCGCGACGCGGACCAGCTCCGAGGCGGAGGGGTCCGACGGGTGGCGAGCGCCGTAGAGCACCGAGCGTCCGTTGGCGGAGAGCTGAGCGCGGCGGACGCTCACTCCGCTGGCTGCGCGGTGATACCAGACGATGTCCCCGGCCGGAGAGATCACGGCCACGATGGTGCGGTTGGCTCCCTGCAGTGCCGTGACGGTGAAGTGCTCCTGCCCCTCACCCTCGGTGGTCAGGCGGGGGATCGCGGTGGGTAGGGGATCGGTGGTGAACTGGCCCAGCGGACTCGCGGTCGCGTCGTGATCGGACCACGTCACCACACGGTAGAAGTAGGGAGTTCCGGCGGCGAGCCCGAGCAGCGTAGCGGTGTGATGCGTGCGGGGCTCTCGCTCGAACGGCGTGTTGTCTGACATCTCTTTCGTGGTGCCGTACTCCACGTAGCCGACGCTTGGGTCCGCTGTGGTCCAGGTGATGTGCACCACCGTGGCGACGTTGGGATCGACCTCGATCTCGATCTCGCTGGGGGGCGGAGCGGGGCTGGCCTCGGAGCAGCCCGCGCCCAGCCCGATCAGCAGTAGCCCGACCGCGCTCGCCGCCCCGGCCGCCAGATACCCGCTCCGGCTCACGGTCAGCTACCGGTCGGCTCGAGGATCGAGAGGATGACGGGCGCCGGATTCTGGCAGCCGCCGCAGAGCAGCCCCACGAGCCACACCCCTTCTGCGCTGGCGTCGAAGCCGTCGAAGGCGCTGCCCGCGGTGCCGTCGGCCTTGCGCTGGCGCGCCTCTGCCAGATCCGCCGCGGTCTGATCGTCCAGCTCCATCTCCCAGAGGTGGGTGGCGATGAGCTCGAGGTCCATGACCTGCGCCTGGATGTCCTCGACCGTCAGACCCTCGTAGAAGCCGAGCAAGAGCTTGTCGATGCGCTCGTAGGCGATGCCATCACCCTGGCTATCTCGCGACACCTCGCTCCAGTCGAGCACCCAGGGTCCGTCCGCGGGGAGCTTGACGGGCTCTATCTGCGAGAGATCCGCCGTGAAATCGAGGATCTGGGCGTCGTCTGTGCATCCCTGCGGGATCTGCACGCTCGTCGTGGTGGCCGCCGCCGTGGGTCGGACGAACGTCATCGAGCGAGTGCCGACCCCCGGCGTGGTGCCCACGCTCGCGAGCAGCACGTAGGTGAAGTCGCTGCTCTCGACGAAGTCCTCACCGACGTTGATCTCCGAACCGAAGATGTCCATCTCGGAGATGTTCACGCAGGTGGAGGAGTGGTCGGTCTCGTAGTTGAAGTAGGCATCGACATCCTTCATCGTGAGCACGCCCGAGCCGAAGAGCTCCTCGATCTCCGCCTCGCTGTAGTCCTCGAAACGCAGCAGCGCGACCGTGTCGATGGTCTCGACCGGGTCGAGGTCGTGGCACTGGATGTCTGTCGTGACCTCGTCCCAGCACACTTCGATGTCCGTGGGCTGTACCTCCACCGAGGGGATGGAGAGCACGGACACTGATTCGTAGTTGTTCGCGTCGGTGAGGACGACGTTGCCCGTGGCGCCTTCGTCCTCGTCGTCCCCCGAGTCGCAGGCGCCCACCAGCGTGGCGATGCCAGCCAGTGAAACTGCGCACAATGAGGATCGAAGGAATAGCTGAAACCGATTTACCGGGGGCATCATGGTGGGGGAGTAGAGCACGACTCATGCCTTTGTAAAGCCGGAGTCCGGATTGCGGGTGAGGGGCGGGCTGCAGTTCATTTCTCGTGGCTGTTGCACCCGCGCCATCGCGTGATTGGATTTCCGGAAAGGGGAATCGAGCTGCCTGCTGCCGAGCTTGTACGGTTACTGCCGTAACTGGTATCTCCACGCTCACCTCATATTGCATGCGGAAGCGCGCACAGTGCGAGCCTCCCCTGCAAACGATGTAGAAAACCGCACTGGCCAACCAGAAAATTGCGATGCCGATGCAGCATCCGAGGTTCGAACCGATTGGTGCTCAGCGTGGCCAATCGGCGACGAATCCCTGAATCAGGAGATATCACTGCGCCATGAGAACCCTCACATCAGCCCTCGCCGTTTCCATCCTTGCATCTAGTGTGCTTGCCATCTCCTGTGGCGGCGACGACGACGATGACACGACCGAAACCCCGTCCTGGGAGGGTCAGACCTACATCCTCGCGATCCCGAACAGCAGTTGGTACGAGCCCGAAGGAGTGGGCAGCGAGGTGGGCGATTTCGTGCCTCGGTTCGTTATTCAGATCGAAGAGGAGTCGAGCGGGAATCTAGAGGTGCTGCTGGGAACGGCAGACGCTGCGGGTGCACAGGAAATGTGCAACCCCACCACAACCACCACAGCCACTGCGGCCTATCCAGATATCCAGATTGGCCCCGTCGATTTCCCAATCTATCTCCAGCACGTTCGAGAAGACATTGCGGTAAACGCCACCGTTTACGGTCTGACGCTCACCAACGTCCTCCCGGATGGCGATACTGCCGCTGTCGCCGGAGAGATCACCGCCATGCTGGATACGCGTGACGTCTACTCGATGTTCACGTTGCTGGGTGACAGCCGTACGCCGGAGAGTGTCTGCACTGCACTCGCCAGCCTCGAGGCATCGTGCGAAGCCTGTCCCGACGGGGAAGTCTACTGCTTGACGCTGCGGGGGCGGCGCTTGGGGGCGACGCTGGGGAGCCCCATCGAGCCCATCGATGCGGGGAGCGTGCCGGCTACCTGTGTCCCCTAGAATCGATTTCAACCGGAAGAAGGGTGTGCCATGAGTCGCGGTCGATTATTGAGTCTCATCGTCGGCAGTATGGGAATTTCCATCATCGCTGTGGGCTGCGAGGCGGCGAACGACTCCAACGATCAGACCGCGAGCTGTCCAGTGGGGCAGACCGCCTGCGGGGTCGACGGCGCCTGCGTTGACGTGCTGTCGAACGCGCTGCACTGCGGGCAGTGTGGGTTGGCCTGTCCGACGGCGGCAACCTGTCAGGGGGGGCAGTGCTCCTGTGACGTGGGCCGGACCAATTGCTCGGGTGCCTGCATCGACACTCTGGGGAACGGAACGAACTGCGGAGGTTGCGGGGTGATCTGCCCCGAAGGCACCGTCTGCTCGGCGGGATCCTGCACGACCTCCTGCACTGCCGGTACCGTTCCTTGTGGGTCGAGCTGTGTCGACGTGCACGCGAGCCCCGACCACTGCGGCGGATGCAATGTCGCGTGTGGTGGCGGGCAGTCGTGCACCGCCGGGGTTTGCGGCTGCCCTGCTGGACAGATGCTCTGCGGGGCTGCCTGCACCACGGTTGGCAGTGACGGGTCGAACTGTGGAGCGTGTGGCGTGACCTGCGGGCCGGGTCAGGCCTGCCAGGCGGGCACGTGCGTGGGTGGACTGGGCACCGGGGGTAGCGGAACCGGAGGGATCGGCAGCGGGGGTGGTGGAACCGGAGGCGTCGGGACCGGAGGCGTCGGGACCGGGGGTGGTGGAACCGGGGGTGTCGGAACCGGGGGCCAGAATCCAGGGGGGGACGTCTTCACGATCGACGCCTCGCTCAGCGGTGCGATCGGGACCGTGGGCATTGTCCAGTGGTCCACCTCGGTCCCGATCGAGAGTGCCCACATCGACTTTGGTCGCGACGCATCCGCCTGGGAGTACCAGGCCCCAGTGCCGACTGCGGCTTCCAGCGGCAATCGCACCCTGCTGCTGGGCATGAAGCCCAGCACGACATACTCGTTCCAGGTCGTCGCGCAGGGCGGGGGCCAGACCTACACGAGCGCGGTGCAGGAGCTGACGACGCAGCCCGTGCGGTCCGGGTTGCCGCAGGTCAGCATGAGTCCGCCGGGCGCCAGCGAGGGGTTCACCATTGCCTGCATTTTTGGCTTCTTCGGTGACAGCTGGACGTTCATCATCGACCAGGACGGGGACCACGTCTGGTGGCACCAGAGCAGTGGCGGTGCGGACTGCGTGCGGGCCCGCATGTCCTACGATGGGCAGCACATGTGGATCGCCAACGGCAATGTCCCCGGTCCCAGCAGCGGTACGCTGGTGCGCGTCAGCATGGATGGCGAGGATGAACGGAACTATCCGGTTCCGAACCGCCACCACGACGTGGCGGTGTTGCCGGACGAGACTGTCGTCTACATCGAGTACGAGAACGGCAACGCCCAGGGGTGCGACGTCGTCAAGACGCTGAATCCTGAGACGGAGGAGACCGGCACCGTCTACCAGGTCTCCCAGGCCAACAACGGATCGCAGAATTGCCATTCCAACGCGATCAACTGGTGGCCGGACCAGAATCTTTTCACCCTCTCGGTGCTCAACTGGAACTCGATCATCGCCTTCACTCGCGAAGGCAGTCTCCAGTGGGTGTTGGGCGGGGACGCGAGCACCTACTCGGGTGCCTCGTGGCGCGCGCAGCACAACCACCACCTCTTGGACAACAGCCTGATGCTGTTCAACAACCAGGGCACCAACGGGTCGAGTGTGCTCGAGTTCCAGCTCAACGGGACCAACGCGCAGCTGGTCTGGGAGTACTCCAGCGGCCAGAGCACCAATACGATGGGTGACGCCAAGCGTCTGTCCAACGGGCACACCATCGTGACCTACTCGAACCAGGGCGTGATTCACGAAGTCGACTCCGGCGGTCAGTTGATTCAGGAGATCACCACCGATCAGATCGGGTACACTGTGCGCCGCCAGACGCTCTACGGAGCGCCACCGCCCTACGCGGACTGAGCAATGCCTTCTGAAGAGAGCAAGGGTGTAGTCGTGGATCGTAAAGCGCAAAGAACGGGCCATCCAGTGACAAGGACAAGTCGGTACGCAGCGATGATCGGGGCCCTGGCGGTGCTATCGCTGAGCCTCGGTTGCGGCGACGACGGCAAGGAGGACGACACTCCGGCGGCGGGGGGCACTGGAGGGACGACGCCGAACGTCGGGGGAAACGGCCCCGCGGCCTGTGACGACCAGATCGTCATCACCGACGAGATGAACTACTCCTTCTCCAGCACCCTGACGATCCAGTCGACCGTGGTTCGGGACGCCACCGATCTCGTGTTCGACTGGAGCCAGGTGACGGTTGACTTCTTCGACACCCCCGTTGACCCGGCCGCCGACATCGACCTGGTGCTCGTCTCGCTGTGGGGGATGACGGAAACCGAGCTGGCCGCGAACCTGAACAAGGACAACCTGCCGCTCAGGGACAACAAGGGCGCCATCACCTTCTACCCGGATGGGACGCAGACCTCCGCCAACTTGCTCAGCTTTGACAGCTTTGGCACCGAGGTACCGGAGGCTGATCTCTGGTCCCGATTCGACACCTCGCAGCCGAACTACCAGTACCCGCCGGAAAGCCACACCTTCATGGTGATGGCCGCCACGGGTCAGATCCCCGGGGACAACTCCCGGATGCTCGGGTTCTTCAAGCTCGATCCGACGTCCACGAACGACACCATCACGCTCACCAACGACTCGACGCAGATGAGGTGGGAGGTCGATCTCACCAGCGCACCGGCGTACCCCGTGCCCGCCGGCAACCCCGCGTTGATGTTCGACTGGAGCGGCATGACGGTCAACGCTCTCGGCAATCCCTACGATGGGGCGCAGATCACCGAGGTCGTCGTGGCCCACTACGCCTCGATGACGGTGGCCGACCTCGAGGCGCAGTTCCTGTTCCTCGAGGAGCGCGCCGATGGCTGGTACTCGGGTGAGGTGCTGGCCGGCATGAGCATCGATCTCAGCACGCTGACGGACGAGAACGGAACCTCGTTCCCCGGAGTTGACAGTGCGGGAGTCTGGCTGGTGGCCGCGTTCTGCACGGCAAACTGCAACAACCCGGCGCCCTGGTCGATCACCCTGCTGACACCCTGCCCCTAGCTGCTGTCACAGGTATGGCTGAAGAACCGCTTCGAGGTGCCTCCCGGTGGGAGGCAGCGTCTCTGTATAGCGCGCGCCGGGGCTGGGTGAGCGTCGCCTGGGTTGCGGCGCTGCTCGCCCTGGCCAGCTCGGCTGCCGCCCAGCCCACACCCGGCGAGGTGCCCTCCAGAACCGAAGGCACGGAGCCGGGGGCGACCGACGACGAGGCGCCCTCCGACGCCGAGACCGCCCCCGCGGACGACGGGGAGT
Source organism: Polyangiaceae bacterium (assembly GCA_050304295.1). Lineage (GTDB taxonomy): Bacteria > Myxococcota_A > Polyangia > Polyangiales > Polyangiaceae > JAFGBI01. Next base: position 55,234 of record JBNLDK010000108.1, on the reverse strand, counting down.
CCGCTCCGCCTGTCGAGGAGGGCGCGACTGGTCCCACCGAGGGCACGGAGGAGCCCGCTGCGGAAGCCGCGGCCGAGTCGGACGACTCGGTGGTGGTGGACTCATCGGTGAGCCTGTTCGAGGACGAGCCCAGCTCGGACGCGCCGATCGACGCCCCCGCCGACCCTGGCGCGCCCGCTTCGGCTCACCCGGGCGCATCCGGCGGTGCCACTCAGTCGGCGCCGAAGTTCGATCTTGGCGGCTACGTGCGCGGCGACGTGTTCGTGGGTCAGGTGCCGGGTCGCGGTCAGGGCGACATCAAGGCAGCCTACGGCGAGCTCGGCCTCGACCTGCGGGCACGCGGTGGAAAGCTCGGTGATGGCTTCGCCGAGCTGCGCTTCCGGCACGGTCTGCAAGGGGCCGAGCAGCAGCTGTTCACGGATCTCCGGGAAGCCTACGTCAACGCCTACCTGGGCCCGCTGGACCTCCGCGTGGGCCACCAGATCATCGTCTGGGGGCGTGCCGACGGCTTCAATCCGACCAACAACATCACGCCGTTCGATCTTCGGATCCGTTCGCCGCTGGAGGACGACAGGCGGCTCGCCAACACCGGCGTGCGTGCCTTCCTGAACTTTGCCCCGCTGCGGCTCGAGGGGGTGTGGATGCCCCTCTACCGGGCGACGGAGCCGCCCGAGCTGCCCCCCGCAGAGATCCCGGGGTTCGTCCGTTTCGCCGACCCCCAGTACCCGGATCCGGAAGTCCAGAACGGGCTGATCGCCGGACGCCTGCATCTCTTGCTGGCCGAGCTCGAGATGTCGGTCTCGTACCTCAACGGCTACTCGCCACTGCCGGGCCTCCACCCTGCCGCGATCACCGGAGACGATGCCAATCCGCCCGAGTTCTTCGTCGCGCGTCGCGCCTATCGCCAGCAGGTGTTCGGGTTCGACTTCTCGACCGCGATCGGGGAGCTCCTGGCGCTGCGTGGCGAGGCGGCATACCGGCGCCCGTTCGCGTACGAGGAGCGCGCCTACGCGCCGCGGCCCGACGTGCAGTACGTGCTCGGAGTCGATCGCTCCTTCGGCCCCGTGAGCGTCATCGCCCAGTACATCGGTCGCTACACCCTCGACTGGGAGGAGGAACGATCGGGCGCGGACGCGGAGGACATCGAGCTGGTAGAGGAGTTTACCTCCTTCGATCCAGCGCTCTACGACCAGGTGATGCCGCAGTTCGAGCAGGAGCTGGCCGCGCGCAACCAGATGCTGTTCTCGCAGCTTGCCGAGGTGCAGCACCTGGCGTCGCTACGTCTCGAATGGCGCGCGCTGCACGACACGCTGTCGCTGTCGTTGCTCGGGCTGGGCAACCTCACCACCGAGGAATGGCTCCTCTATCCCAAGCTCAGCTACTCGATCAGCGACCGCATGAGCACGAGCCTGGGCGGCGAGCTCTACGGGGGGCCGAGCGGGACACTGTTCGGCTTCATCGGCGAGACGCTCAGCGCGGGCTACGTCGAGCTGAGGTACAGCTTCTGACATGATCTCCATCCTGGCATCGCTCGTCGTCAAGCTGCGCTGGGTCCTCATCGTCCTCTTCGTCGCCGTCACTGGGTTCTTCGCCTGGCAGCTACCGCGAGCGGAGCTGGATACGGAGATGAAGAACCAGCTGCCCCTGGACCTGCCCACCCGGATCAACCTGGACCGGGTCGAGGAACTGTTCGGCGGGACCGACATGGTCATGATCGTCGTGTCCTGCGACGACATCCTGAAGAAGGAAACCCTGCAGCGGCTGCAGACGCTGACCACACGCATGGATGAGCTCGACGAGATCGAGCGAGTGGTCAGCGTGTACACGGCGAAGGATCTACAGAGCAGCGCCGGAGTGATGGTCGTCGAGGCCGCCATTCCGAAGCTGCCGAGCAGCGACCAGGAGCGCGAGGCTCTTCGCAAGCGCCTGGCGGCGAACCCGCTCGTTCACGGCAACCTCGTCTCCAAGGACTTCCAGCACGCGGTCCTGATCGGATTCCTCGACCCGGCTGCCTCGGACGAGGTGCTGATGCAGAAGCTGAGCGCCCTGACCACCGAGGTGGGAGGACCCGAGACGACTTACGTGGGCGGGATGCCGGCGACGCGGGTCGCGCTGACGCAGGACATGCGGCGCGACATGCGGCGGTTCTTGCCGGTTGGTCTGCTGATCATGCTCGTGTTTCTGGCGGTCTGCTTTCGCCAGGCGTCCGGCGTGCTGCTGCCCTTCATCATGACGGTGATGGCGATCGTCGTCTCGATGGGGCTGATCCCGCTGCTCGGGTGGAAGATCCACACCGTCACCATCCTGCTTCCCGTCATTCTGCTCGCGGTGGCCAACGATTATGGCATTCACCTGCTGGCGCGCTACCAGGAGGACAACCTACCCGGACGCGAGATTGCCCCGCGCGAGCTTGCCTCGCAGGGCGTCATCGCGCTCGCGTACCCGACCCTCGCCTGCGGTATCACGACGATGGTCGGCATGCTGGCGCTGGTGACCCACATCATCATCCCGGCCAAACAGCTGGGCGTCCTCGCCGCCGTCGGCATCGGGTTCGCGATGGTGGGCAGCCTGCTCTTCATCCCTGCCATGCTGGCGGTGTTGCCACGCGCAAAGCCGGTCCTCCCCAGCCACGGCGCGCGCGAAGGGGGCGACCGCCCCTCCCAGTTCTTCCTCGATCGCCTGCTCGCCTTCTGCGCACGGGTCGTCGCCCGACGACCGCGGGCGATCCTGCTGGGTGCCGTCCTCGTCTCCGGCGCGGTGGGGCTGGGCGCGACCCGGGTGGTCGTCGACACCAACCCGATGAGCTTCTATCGGCGGACCGAGCCAATCTGGCGCTCGACCAACCTGCTGAACGAGCACCTGGGCGGGTGGGCGGGCGTGTCCGTGGTGGCCGAGGGCGACATCAAGGACCCCAAGGTCCTTCGCGAGATCGACGCGCTCGAGCAGCACCTGAAGAAGCACCCACTGGTCGGCACCACGACGTCGATCGCTGGGGTGCTGCGCAAGATGAACGTCGTGATGCACGACGGCGATCTCAAGTACGACCGGATCCCCGAGACTCGGAAGATGGTCGCGCAGTACCTGCTTTTGTACTCGATGAGCGGCGACGCCAAGGATTTCGAGAAGCTCGTCGACTTCCCGTACCAGCACGCGCAGGTGATGGCGAAGGTGACCGACAGCGGCACCCGAGCCGCGACCGACGTCATCGACTACACGCGCGCCTACCTGGACGAGCGGCCCCAGGAAGCGCCTCGGCTCGTCGGAGGGCTGCTCGATCTGATGGCGGACATGGTGCACCACATCGTCTGGGGCCAGGTGGCCAGCATGGCGCTGGCGGGCGCGTTCGTCGCCGTCCTGGTTGCCATCTTTTTCCGCTCGCTGATGGCTGGGTTGCTGGGGGTCTTTCCCCTGGCGCTCGCGCTGACGATGATCTTCGGCGTGATGGGGTTTGCCGGGATCGAGCTGAACATGGTGACAGCATTGCTGTCGTCGATCATGATCGGCGTGGGGATCGACTACAGCATTCACTTCATGTGGCGGTACCGAGACGAGCGCCGGGACGGCGCCACCCCCGAGGAGGCCGTCGAGCGGGCATTGACCACGACGGGACGCGGGATCGTCTTCAACGCGTTCAGTGTGGTCGTGGGTTTTGCAGTCCTGGTGATCTCGGCCTTCTTCCCGGTTCGCTTCTTCGGACTGCTCGTTGCCATATCGGTTCTGGCGTCGCTGGCTGGCGCGCTCATCGTTCTTCCCGCCGTCATCGTCGCGGTCCGTCCACGGGTCTTCGAGCCCAAAGGGCCGCCGAAACCGTCGCCCGCAGGGTGACATTTCATCGTCACGCGATCGCAGTCGTGCGGTAGACCGCTGCCGCAGGATCTCAGGAGAAAGCTAGTCGCATCCCGTGCAACTGCCAGGCATCCACACCGTCCGGGTACTAGACGTAGACAAGCAGTGTTCCCGTTGGCCGCGTCGACGCAGCGCGGGGAACGGGAAGCTCGGCAACTCGATGAACGTACACACCCGTACAGGCGCAGACGTCCTCGCTAGCACCGGCCCGCGTGCTTCAGTATTAGTGCAACGGGCATTGAATTCGCGCGGGGTGCGGTACGTCTTGTCCTAGGGACGGAGCCCCCGGGCTCCAGCGGTGGCGAGAGTCAGAAAATCTTCTTTCGCAACAGGAAGCTTTCAGATCAGGAGGAACAATGAAGTCCACGCGCATCGCTTTCCGTGTCTGGCTCCTCGTGAGTCTGTGTGTCGGAGTCCTTTTCGCCGGCCCGAAGATCCCGTCCCTCAACGACGGCGAGCTCGCGCAGGGCAAGTACGCGACGATGCACATGCTGCTCGAGAAGACCGTGATGCGGGTCGACGTGCTGACCGTCGATGTGCGCCTTGGAAAGAATCCGCACGGTGAGGTGACCAAGCTCGCTGACGGCAAGCAGTACTCCGAGGCTCTGGGCGACCAGATCGCCGGGGTTGCGATCAAGGCAGACGAAGCGGTGGTTCAGCTGACGTTCAAGCGCTCGGTCCCGCTCAATACCTGGATCGGAGCGGTGCGCGAGAACCTGCAGCAGGCGCGCGCGGCGGGCCTGATCAGCGCTGGCCTGGAGCAGAAGGTGAGCAATGGGCTGCCCGAGTGGTTCGCGGCGCTCAAGGACCGGGGCTTCAAGGCTGGCGACAAGGTGCTGTACCGCGTCCACCCCGACAAGCTCACGACCGCCGTGGTCTCGAGCGAGGGCCACCTGCTCGTCTTCCGGGGCGACGCCGACAAGGAAGGTCGCGGCGTGGTGATGGCGAGCTACTTCGCGCCGGGCAGCGACTTCCGGGTTCCGCTGCTCCAGTCCCTGTTCAAGTGATCGATCGCTTTTGGAGGATGCACATGACTAAGGGTCGAAACGTATTCCGGGCCGTCGCTCTCTCCCTGGCCGTGGGCTGGATGCTCGGTGGAGTCGCCGGAGCGCAGGAGACGGCCGACAAGGGCACCGACATCATGACCAAGGTTGCCGAGAACCGCCGACTCGCGGGTTCCGAGGCAATCGTCGAGATGCGGATCGTCAACGAGAAGGGCGAGGAGCGCGTCCGCAAGCTGAAGATGGCCACCAAGCTGTCGGAGGACGGCAAGACCGAGAAGCGTATCTATCGGTTCATGGAGCCGGAGGACGTGGAGGGAACAGGCGTGCTGGTCTTCGACCACGAGGCGAAGGCGGACGATATCTGGATCTACCTGCCCGCGCTGCGCAAGACTCGTCGGGTCGTCAGCAGCGAACGCACGCAGAGCTTCATGGGCAGTGAGTTCACCTACGGTGACCTGAACATCCCCGTGCTGACGGAGTACTCCTACAAGTACCTCGGCGAAGAGGACCAGGGCGGTGAGCGCTGCTACAAGATCGAGGTCACGCCCAAGCCGGGGACCAAGGACGGGTACCAGCGCAAGGTCTACTGGATCAGCAAGAAGAGCTACGCGGTCCGTCGTGGTCTCTACTACGACGGGAGCGGTGGTCTGCTGAAGGAGTTGCTCACGCAGGACGTCAGGCTCCTCGACGCGGACCACCAGCGTTGGCGGACGACGCGCATGGAAATGATCAACAAGCAAAATGGCAGGCGGTCGGTGTTCGTGACCCGACAGGTGGCGTTCAAGCCTGACACCAAGGACGAGTTCTTCACCACCCGATATCTCGAACGCGAGTAGGCGGCACGACCTGAAGTACCTCCGTGGGGACGGGCATGCGCCGGTCCCCACGAGGCGTTTGCAGCCAGGCCGCTGCAGCCTCTCCAGCCCCGGTCACCATCATGAATAGCATCCTCGCGCGCATGGGTCGCGTCTACCGCGTGATGCGGAAGACCCACGGCCTGGTCATCATCCCTCTGTTCATCGCGCTCGCCTTCTTCTGGCTGCGCTCCCTCGTCTGGTTCGGGATGGTGCTCGATCACCTCTTTTTCCCACGACTGAAGCAGACGCAAGCGAAGCGTCCCATCGTGCTGGTGGGCAATCCGCGCACGGGGACGACATTCTTGCAGCGCTTCCTGGCCGACGAGGGGTTCGGCTCGGGAATGGAGCTGTTCTTGATGCTCTACCCGTCGCTGCTGCTGCAGAAGCTGCTGCGACCGTTCCTGCCGATCCTGGAGAAGCTGAGTCCGGCCAAGTTCCACTCGACGGAGGCTCACCACACGAGCCTGAGCTCGGTCGAGACCGATGACGTGGCGGTGCTGTTCCGTTACCTGGATGGCTTCTTCCTGTACGGCTTCTTCCTCAGCTTCGACGACGAGGATCTGCTGCCCGCGGTCGACCCGAAGGTGCGGGACACCTCGGCGCGTGACTTCGGGTGGCTGGACGCGCTCTGGCGACGTAGCCTCATCTTGCACGGCAGCGAGCGCAACGTCGCCAAGCTCTTCTCCCTGGCGCCGCGGCTGCCGCTCTTCCTGGAGCGCTTTCCAGAAGCCCAGGTGCTCTACATGGCTCGGGATCCGCTGTCGGTGATCCCCAGCTCGATGAGCCTGGTGGCGGGGGTTTTGGACCGGGCGTTTGGCTTCTGGAAGAAGCCAGAGGCGGTGCGGCAGCGCTGGCTCGACCGGATGTACCAGGGATGGATCATGCTCTTCCGCCGCTTCCACGACGACTGGACCAGCGGCGCCATCGACCAGCAGCGCGTGTACGTGGTTCGCTACGATCGAATGATGGCGGACTTCGATGGGATGATGAAGGAGGTCTGCGAGTTCCTCGGTCACGAGATGACCCCCGAGCTGCGTGCCACCATCCAGGCCAAGGCCGACAAGCAGCGGGCCTACCAGTCCGACCACAAGTACAACCTCGAGAAGTTTGGTCTCTCGGAGGAGAAGATCCGCCGCGATTGCGCCTTCTTCTACGACACGTTCCTCCCCCCCATGGACTTCTCGCGACCCGAAACCCCTGCGCCCACCGACGACTCGTCGCAGGCGGTCGCCTGAGTCGGCAGTGCCCGCACCGGCCACCGGGGGGGGCGGCACGTCGCCGACCCTCGTGCACCCCGCCTGCCGGCAATTGGGTCATGGTGGACGGCCGGTGGTAGGCTCCATCCCGGGAGGCCAACGATGGCATTTTGGGTACGGTTCAGTGGATGTGCAGCGGCCGCGGCGCTGCTGGCGCTGACGAGCACGGCGGTGGGCCAGACTCGCTTTGGCGCCAAGGGATCGGTGGCGATCAGCGCCGAGGAGCTGACGGGCTACCACTCCGAGAAGCGCAAGTACGACAACGAGCAGGACTTCGAGTACGAGACCCAGCGCGGTGGCCTCGCTCTGCTGCTGACGACCGGGGGCGCCAAGGTGGGGGCGCACTACTTCCTCTTGCCGCAGTTCTCCGTGGGCGGGATCCTCGGTTACGATCTGCGAACGGGTAGCAATACCATCGAGGATGGCGACGGCACCTACACCACGGATCTGGCCAAGGAGCGCACCTTCGGGTTTGGTGCTCGCGCCGGGTACGCGCTGATGTTCACCGACGTGGTCGGGTTCTGGTTCCGTGGGGGACCGGGTGTGCAGCACCAGGTACGCCGCGCCGCCGAGTGGAACGACGAGGACAAGAACATCGACACGGTCTGGCTCGCTTCGCTCGACATCTTCTTCGTCGTTGCGCCAGTTCCCCACTTCGGCTTCTTCCTGGGCCCTCAGGGCGATCTGTCGTTCGCGGGCAAGCACAAGGAAACCCGTGTGGTTCAAGGCACCAACGATGTCGACGAGTGGGATCACCGTGAGCGCTACACGCGGCTGGGTGTCAGCGCGGGGCTGATCGGCTACTTCTGATCGCTGGTGGATCTGGCAGGGCCGGATCTCCCCACCATTCCTTCGCGAGTCAGAAGGCGATGTCGGTGTATGGACAGAGCGCAGCGTAGGCGGCGAGGTCACCGCACACGGGTGGCGCCCCGCCTGGCATGCAGTCGAGCCATTCTGGACAGTCTCGACTCTGCTCGCAGCCGCAGCCGCACGGGTTGCCGAACGGCGTCGCCCCCGCGGGGCAGGCGAAGTGGATGAGCGGACAGGTCTCGACCGTGCCCACGTAGTCGCGCCAGAACTCGGTGGCGGGGTCGCAGTCGGCGTCGTCAACGGCCCAGCAGCCGTTCGTGCAGACGTGGAGGATCCCGTCGAGCTCGGTGTGCTCACCCTCGCGGCAGAAGCAACAGCCGCAGGGCTCCCGGCAGCCGTCGTCGCAGCGTGGTGGTGCTGCGCAGCCGACCATCGAGCAGTCGATCGTTGCGCCGCCGGTCCCGGCGCCGCCGGCGGGCGGAGCGCCCCCGCTGGCGCTGCCCCCGGTGGCGGACCCGCCCGTGACCGCGACCCCACCCGTGGCCGTGGCTCCGCCCGAGGTGGCTGCTCCCCCGGAGGCCGTGGCCCCGCCGGTGGTGGGTGCGCTGCCCGACTCGTCGTCGCCGGTCGAGCCGCCGCAACCCGCGATGGTCCCCAGCGTCAGCAGACCCACCAGAACACCGATCAGTTTGCCCGACGCGGGGAGCACCTGTCGTACTAGCCACTCAGCATTCCGTCGCACCCAGTACCTCCCTCGCAATCCTGACACTCCTGTCCCCACCGCGCACCCGCCGATCCTGGTGATGACCGTGCAGCGTGCCCCGAGGGACGGGGCGACCTACCGTCCGCAAGCGATCGCCAGACAGAGGCGGCTGGTATATCGTGCTCGCGAGGTCAGATGAGAGCCGTCGTCTACGACCGCTACGGTCCTCCCGAGGTGCTCGAGCTCGCCGAGCTGGAGCGGCCCGTTCCGGCTCGAGGAGAGGTGCTCGTCCGGGTCGAGTCCGTGTCGCTCAATCTCTCGGACTGGGAGTCCCTCACCGGTTCGCCGCTCTACGTGCGGGTCTTCGGTATCTGGAGACCTCGACATCGCATTCTGGGGTCGGACATCGCGGGGTGCGTGGAGGCGGTGGGACCCGGAGTGACCGAGCTGGCGCCAGGTGACGAGGTGTTCGGCGACGCGCTCGGTACCTTCGGGGGATTCGCCGAGTACGCCTGCGTCCCCGCGCGCGTCCTGATGAAGAAGCCCGCGGAGCTGTCTTTCGACACTGTCGCCGCGGTGCCGCAAGCGGGGATCATCGCGCTGCAAGGGCTGCGCGTCGCGGGCGAGCTCCGCCCGGGGCAGCGAGTGCTGATCAACGGTGCCGGTGGCGGATCCGGGATGTTCGCGATCCAGATCGCCAAGCGGCTGGGCGCCGAGGTGACCGCCGTCGACAGTGCGGAGAAGCTCGAGCACATGCAGGCCCTGGGAGCGGACCACGTCGTCGACTATCGGCGGGTCGACTTCACCCAGACCGGGGAGCGGTACGACCTCGTGCTCGATCTGGTCGGCACCCGGTCCGTGTTTGCTCACCGTCGCGCGCTGCGTCCCGGTGGCACCTACGCGATGGTGGGCGGGACGATGAGCGCGCTCTTCCAGACGCTCCTGCTGGGGCCGGTCGTGGGCCGCCTTTCCGGCACTCGGATCTGCCTGCTCGCGGCCGAATCACGCCACGAGGATCTGGGCACCCTCCTCGAGTGGCTGAAGAGCGGAGCGGTGCAGGTGACGTTCGATCGCCGCTTCCCCCTGGCACAGGCCGCCGACGCGGTCCGCTACGTGGGCGAGGGGCACTCGCGGGGGAAGGTGCTGGTCGTGCCACGACTGGACGCGCGGCCTCCGGCGCATCCCGCTTCCTCGACCGGTCCCACCGGGACGTAGTCGCAGACCGCGGCGGATTCGGCCCACGTGTTCTGCACCTCGCGGGACCTCGTGTGCGCCCCCGTTCATCGCTCGTTCACGCCCCGCCCCGCCAGGATCTTCGGGATGCATCGCCGGATCCGCGCGGCGCGAGTCTGCGGTTGCTTGGCCCCTGCGAAGTGGAGGAGGTAGCCGCGCTGTCGCCCGGGCGTCAGCGCGCGGAAGGCTCGCTCCAGCTGGCGGTCCTGCTGCAAGACGTGCGTCAGCTCCGGTGAAGGCTCAGGCTGGTCTTGCGCCTTCCAGTCGATCCGAAGCCCGGCCCGTTCGATTGCCATGGCCTGCTTCACGTAGGACTTCACCACGTTCTTTCGGATCGCTGCCTCGCTGGTGAACTCCAGGCGTCGTGCCGCCCGGGAGTTCTCCCCCGGGCGCCGGAGCAGGCCCGACGGATCCTCGAGCAAGGCGCCGCGGAAGAACATCAACGAGCACTGCGTCTTGAAGGGCTGGATGATGGCCACGTTGTTCCCCTGGAGAGAGAAGCAGGGCTTGCCCCACTTCAGATCCTCGTCGAGTCGGCACTCGAGGAGGATCGACCTCAGTTTCTGGATCTCGTTGCGCCACGAAGGGGCCCGGCGCACGAACTCGGCCACCTTCCGATTCTCCTCACCCATGTTCCACGCTCCGGCACACGATGGAGGTGTGCAGCCGCGGATGGCGCTCGTCGAGTCCACCGCGTGGTCTCGCCGGGAGAATGGACCGGGGAGAGCGCCCCGCGCGAGCCCGCTCTCTGGTGCCCGATCGCCTTCCCCGGTCGCCGGAGCGGTGCGCGAAAGGGCTCCGGCCCGCGGGTGGCGATTGACCTCGACCGCGCCCGCTCGCTAGACGCAAGACCGGTCCCATGTTCTCGCTGACTCGCCTCGCCTGGCGCCACAACCTGTCGCTCGTTCGCTCCCCCAGCGACGCGGAGCTGTGGGCAGCGTTCGGTCCCGATTCACGTGCCGCGGTACAGTCGATCGCCGGGCAGCAGCCCGAGCTGCTCGTGTTCATCACGACCTACGAGCGGCCCCAGGCGATGTTCCGGCTGATTGCCGCGCTCCGCGCCGCGCTCGACGCCGCCCGCGCCTCTGGCACGGTGCGCTCGTGGCACGTGGTCGTCGTCGACGACGCGTCCACCGCGGCGGCTCAGGATGCGGTCCGCGAGCGCCTGGCGACCGAGCTCGGTGACAGCGCGACGCAGCTCACTGCACGCGAGAACCACGGCAAGCGCGGTTTCTGGCGCACTCACGCTCTGTTGCACCGCATCGCCCGCGAGGTCCCGACGGAGCACGCTCTGTTTCTCCAGGATGACCTCACCTTCGAGCCGACGATGATCGAACGCGCCCTGGAGCTCTGGCGACACATCGACGATGACCGCAAGCGCGTGCTGTATCTGCTGCGTCTGCCCGGCGACGAGTCGGAAGGTCGCTGGGTACGATTCTCTCGAGTCGCGAGCGTCTTTCCCGGGATCGATCGGACACAGTGGTTCGACCTGGCGGCGTTCCTCGTGGGTGCCGAGTTTTTCCGCACGCTCCGCTACCGCGTCTTTCCAGTGCCAGCGACCCGGTGGCGTCGTCGCTTGCTGCTCAGTAGCGGGGTCGGCGAGCAATACACGCTGCGGCTCTTCACGCGGGGTAGCGTCTACCAGGTTCGCGAGCCGCTCCTGCGACATGGGGAGCAGCCCAGCCTCATGAACGTGGAAGAGCGCCAGCGACGCCCCATGTGCAGCGAATGAAGCTCCTGGCGGACTGGTCCGCGGGCCTTCCGGAGATCGGACCGGGATCGGAATTCGGCGTTAGACAGCGGCCACGGGGCGGCGCTCGAGGATGGCGCTGCCGGTCTCCGTGGGAAGCGAGCGCACCTCGAATTCCGGGTAGAGCTCCTGCCACCGGGCGACGACTGCCGCGTCTTGCTGGCGTCGTGCGTCGTCCACCAGGACGACCGCGTCCGGCGCGAGCTTGTCGAGGAGCAGCGGCAGCGCGGGGAAGCGGACCATGGGCTGAGGATTGTGTGCCTGGACCGGTCCGTCGACGACGAGGACGTCGATCGCGTCGATCTCGTCCAGGGCGCTGGTCTCGTACCAGCGGTACGTCGCGCCGTCGATCTGGTGGGTGGTGAGGGGCGCGTGGACGATGCGCACGCGGTCCTCGAGCTGGTGGCGGCGCACGTTCGCGCTCGACGCACGCGCGTACTGCGCATCGTGATCCAGCGAAATGAGGCGTCCCTCCCCCAGGCGCTCGAGCGCGTAAGCGGTGATCAGGGTCGAGACCCCGCTGCCCAGCTCGACGACGACCCGGGGCTTCTTCTCGAGCACCGTCGCGAAGACGAGCCCCGCCATGTCGGGCGACATGGCCCATCCGCGCATGGGTGGGAGCGGCAGTCGTGGCGCCACGGCGGCATGCAGCGAGATGGTCGCCTCGGTCTGGCGGAATGCCTCGTTCATGCGTCGCGTCAGCCGGTGCATCTCGTCCCGGACCACCCCGAGCACGATCCCGAGTGCGCCCGTCAGCGCGATGGCCAATCCGACCGCTCCGAGCCACCAGACGAGTGGGACGGACAGCAGGCAGAACGCGATGCAGATGGTGAAAATGCGGCGATGGTCGGCAGGCATGAGTCCAAATGGCGAGCAGCCAAAGAAGGGGCGAACAGTACGGCGAAGATTCCGTCAACGCGAGTCGAAAGAAGACAACGAGCAGGTCGCAATTCGTTGCCGCATGCCGACGGCCGCGGATCAGAGACGAGGTCTCGCGGAGCGAGGCCCTCCAGCAGTGCTCGGGGTCCCTGCGCTCGCCTCGGTATCGCTGCGCACGGATGCCGTCCAGCGTGCCGATCGGCGAGCGCTTCGGCTCGGCGGTTCTACCGAGTCTGACCCAACACGCCTCGACGGTGCGCGGTCAGGGAGCGGGATCTGGCCACGCTGAGTCCGTGGGGGTCGTCGCGCTCCTGCGATCCGCCACGGGCAGCAGGATCGTGACGGTCGTGCCCCTGCCGACCGAGCTGTCCAGCCTGAGAACGCCGCCATGGCTGCTCACCACACCGCTCGCCATCGACAGACCGAGTCCCGTTCCTAGGCCGGTGGCCTTGGTCGTGAAGAACGGTTCGTGTGCCCTGGCGAGCGTCTCCTGGTCCATGCCCGAGCCCGAGTCCTCGATGACGATGCAGACGTGGCGACCCGTCGCTGCCTGCTCCTGCGCTTCGGAGCTGGCCGCCATCCAGCACGCGATCCGCAGGCTGCCTGCCCCGTCGATGGCGTCGATGCCGTTCCGACACAGATTGGTCAGCGCCACCGCCAGTCGGTCGCGGTCTCCTTCCACGGGGTCGATGTCGCCCAGCGTCTCGAGGTGGATCCGAACCCGGTCGGGTGCCTGCTTGGTGATCACCTCGACGACCCGCCGCAGCAGATCGGGCACATGGACCGGTGCCCTCTCCAGCTGGTCGCGGCGGGCGTAGCTGAGGATGTCGTCCGCGAGCTTCTTGCCTCTCTTGCAGAGGTCGAGGATCGCGGTAGCCTCGCTCGGTTCCGAGCCGTCCGACAAGGAGGGAAGCAGGCTGGCGTACATCACGATGCCGCTGAGAACGTTGTTGATGTCGTGAGCGACGCCGCCGGCAAGGGTGCCCAGCGCTTCCATCTTCTGGCTTTGCAGGAGCTTCTGCTGTAGCTCCATCCGCTCGGCCTCGGCCGCCTTGAGGTCAGTGATGTCCGTGATGCAGATCAAATTCGCAGGACGTCCGTCGAGCTCGATGCTGCGCGAGTACTGGTCGAGCCATCGCACCTCGCCGGATTTTCGGATGATGCGGTACTGGTAGCGGATCTCGACATTCCGGTCTCCGCGTTGCTTCTTCTCCGCCTGGCCCACCGCGAACGCGCGATCGTCGGGGTGCACCACCTTGCCGAAGTCGCGCGGCTTCCACCCCAGCATCTCCTCGACGGAGTACCCGTTGATCGCGCTGACGACCTCGTTGACGTACTTGATGACGCCGTCCTGGATCACCGCCAGGCCAACCAGCGTCTGCTCGGCCAACAGCCGACCGACGGCTTCAGAAGCTGTCGTGCCAGCTTTTTCTTCCGTCGGCGCCACGGGGAGATTCTATCAAGTGACGCGGGTGTTCCAGAGCGACTTCGGGGATCTCGCGACGAGGGTTGTTTCGGATGTTTCCCGGATCGAGAGGGCAGCCAATTTCGGCGGTCGAGAGCCGGAGGAGCTGCTCTGGGGGGTCTCGATGCGGGCGCCTCAGGGATGCACGCGCGTCTCGAAATGGGTCACCGATCGATCGCACCAGTGGAGATGGCGGTGTACGAGTCCCGCGGAGTTCGACGCTGGGGCCAGGCGTGGCGTCGAAGCGCCCAGTAGCCGATGGCAGCGTAGACGATCGCGTGCACGACGAGCGGCAGGACGTCTTCGGGCAGGGCCGCGTGCGAATTGTTCAGGTGAGCGCCGACGTGGGCGGCGACGACGATCAGTAGACTGCCCCCCGAACCGTTGTAGAGCCAGGTGAACATCAAGCTGCCGCCGACGAAGTAGAGGAGCATGACGGGCAGCAGGTTCAGCGGGATCCCCAATCCGAGGAACATCGGGACATGCCAGACCGTCCACACCGCGCCGATGATGACGCTGGCGATGAAGGGTCCGACGCGGTCTTGGAGGCGAGGCAACGCGTAGCCCCGCCATCCCACCTCCTCGCCGACGGCGATGACCAGGGCCGCGACCAGCGCCCCAGCGCCCGGCAGGAAGGCGATGTCACCGGGGTGTCCCGCGATGCGCAGCAACCAGAGCACCACGGTGAGCATCACTCCCGGCAACAGCAGTCCGGCCGCGTACCAACCGACCGGCACCCGCCATCTGGCCAACCCCGAGTAGAGCGGGCGGAGCGCGCCTTCGCGGCTGGCCAGGATGGTTGCCGCCACCATGGGCCCGAGCACGCCGAGCACGGCCAGGGCCAGATAACCCTCGGCTGGGCCGGCCAGAAGTCCCTGCCGGGCCAGCACTCCTGGCAGCTGCAGTGACCATGTGATCGCGAACGTCAGCCCAAGGAACGGCAGAACGGGTCGCGGACGCTCGCGCTGCGGCTCGACGAGATTGGCCATGGGCATCGAAGACAAGGATGCTCGCAATGAGTTCCAACGAAAACCCGAAGGTCAGTTTCGGACGACTGCCCTCTTCAGAGGCAGCCGTACTCCTGGACGACGAGCGAGTCCGAGTTCTCGCCCACCCCGCGCGCGATAACGAGATCTCTCTCGGGGTCCTCGATGATGCTCAGCGGCCAGGTGGCTGCGCGGTGTTCCTGCGTGCCTTCCAGATAGACGACCTCCAGCGAGTCGTCGATCCAGGCGACCATGCTGTACCAGGCGCCGAACTGTCCTCCTTCGTCCCAGTCGCCGACGAGCAACGTCCCGCCGTAAGCGCTCTCGGTGAATGCGGACAGGCTGACATATCCTGGCAGTGGGACGGCTCGTTCCTGGCGAACGAGCCCCTCCCTCGAGACCCTGGTCAGCAGGAGCCCGCGCCAGCCCGTGGAGGGGTTGTTGTAGCTGAGCGCCACCAGCCAACCGCCGTGGTTGGGCACGATGGCGAGGTCGAAGATCTGGGGGTAGTCCTCACCGACGAGCGGCTGGACCTCCGCCATGGGGGTCCCTTCCAGATCGAGCACCGCGAACGACGAGGGAGCAGAGGCACCCGGCCTGAGCACGACGAGGACGCGGCCTCCGTTTCTGGCGAAGCGAGCGCTGACGGTCTCCACGGTCTGTGGGGAAATGGTTTCCTCCCGGATCACCGCACCCACTTCGTCGAGCGAGGCCACCACCACACCGCGCGGATCGGCGAAAGCGGTGAGGTACCGGGACCCGGTCCAGAAGACACAGTCTCCGAGCGCCGTGACGGGCGGAGCGGCGTCGGGCTGCCCCTCGCACTCGTCGGGAGGAAGCATGGTCCTCGACGCCGGCTGTGGCTCACCGATCGGACCGTAGGCCAGCTCGCCGTCGACGATCTCGCACAGTACGGAGGTCGTCGCGCCTCCCTCACCGCTTGGGTCCGGCAATCGTCCGCCATCGCTCGCGGAGGCCCCGCCAATGCTGGACCCCGATCCGCCAGTGGAGTCCCGGACCAGATCAGTCGCGCCGCTCGACCCCAGCTTGCCGCCGCAGCAGCAGGCCAGTGCCGCCCACAGGACTGCTCGAGCTTCGCGACTCCTCACCTGGCACCACCCTACCGGGCAGAGTCCCGCCAAACGCGGAACCGATCACGCAGGTGGGCCGAGGCCGGCGCGGGAGTATTCGACCGACTGGCCGTGCCAGGTAGAAATTGTCATCAGGGACAAGGAAATGCTCATCAGGGACAAGGGAATGGCCATCAGGGACAAGCTGGGCGACTGTTCGGCCAGTGCGCGGCGGTCGCAGGCGTCAGGGCGACGCGGAGGTAGCTCAGCCTCCGCCGAAATTTCGCGGACCTGCCACCACGACGCGGTAGCCCTCTGGCCCCTGGAGCCAGACTTCCCGCTGCCGCCCATTGGGATTGTAGAGTGGACCGTCGAGGATCTGGGCCTTGGCCGTCTCGACTCGTGCCAAGAGAGCGTCGAAATCGTCCGTCGCGAACCACAGCAACACGCCATTGCCACGTGAAGGGTTGGACGCATCCCCGAGGTGTGGATGCTCGTGGGTGTCCCAGTGATGGAGTTGGGCCACCATGCGGTCCCCGTCCATCAGCATCTCGTAGTCGGGTCCGCCGTGTCCCGAACGCAGTCCCAGGACGTCCTGAAACCATCGCGATCCCGCCTGCACGTCAGCGAGCACGATGAGTGGCTGCGGCTGCATCATGTCGTGGGTCTCCCTCGCGACGGCTATGGAGCCGCGCGGGGATGCGTCAACCCGAGCGCCCCGATTGCCCGCGAGGATGACTCTTCGGCGGACGCGATGCGACCAGCGAGCCTTGGGGCCAAAGTGGAGGCAGGGGGGGAAGTCACCGGCGAGCCGCTGGTGACCACCGCGTGACACTGGTACCGTGGACCCGTGGGACGCTCACGTTCGCGTGGTCTTCTCGGTGGGCACGTCCTGTGGGGCGGCATTTTCCCACTGGTGGTTGCCTGTGGCGCCCTGTCCAGTGATCCGGAGGAAAGCGGCACCGCGGGGACCGGAGCCGAAGGCAGTAGCATGGTGGGCGGCACGGGGGCCGGTGACGCCGGGGGCCGTGCTGGTGGCGGCAGTGCCAGCGGGGGCCGTGCTGGTGGCGGCAGCGCCAGCGGCGGCAGCGCCAGTGGCGGCAGTGCCAGCGGCGGCAGCGCCCCGGGGGGCGGTGGCGCCCTCCCCGAAGCGTGCGACTGCAGCATCCGCGACTGTCGTCCCGCGTCCGACGTCGCCCATGAACTGTGCGCATACCCCGCTTCGGACGAGCTGGTGACCTACACCGAGCGCGAAGGCTGCGACTACGTCGAGCTGACGTTCGACTACGATCGCGGCTGGCGCTCTTACTACTATGATCAGGGTACGCTGGTTGCGTTCGCGCTCGACAATGCCTACGGCGGCTCGGTCCAGTGTGGGGTGGAAACGTCGTGCACCGGAGGCATCGTCCGCGCGTGTCGCGTGTGCCGAGGCAGCCAGTTCGTTGACGATAGCCTTCCGGACTGCCCGGATACGTTGTGGCAAACGCCTGACGAGAACCCCTGATCGGACCTCTGTCGAGCTCCCCGTAGCGCGTGAGCCGTGATGGAAACGTGAGGGCGAGCTAGCGTGACCGGCGAGAAGAGGCGCGCCCGAGCCTACGAGTTCGAAACGCGGTGGTGGAGAGGGCGGCGTGAAGCGGCTCCCGGTTCGGCCAAAGGCATGATGGTGCTATGCTCAGCTCAGCATGGCCGATCCGGCGAAGCGAGCCGCGACCTACGAGGATCTCTGCAAGCTCCCTTCAAACCAGGTGGGGCAGCTCGTGTTCGGCGTGTTGCACGCGCACCCTCGCCCAGCGCCGCGGCACGCGCGCGCCTCGAGCGTGTTGGGTAGCGATTTGGGTTCGCCGTTCGACCGTGGGCGAGGCGGCCCCGGCGGGTGGCTCATCTTGTTCGAACCTGAGCTGCACCTGGGCGACCACGTGCTCGTCCCAGACCTTGCGGGTTGGCGACGCGAACGTATGCCCGAGCTGCCGGTGGACGAGGCGTTCTTCCGGCTCGCGCCCGACTGGGTCTGCGAAGTGCTCTCGCCCGGCACAGTAGTTCTGGATCGAGGTGACAAGCGCGCGGTGTATGCAGCGCAGGGGGTCACCCACGTGTGGTTCGTTGACCCCATTGCGCAGACGCTCGAAGCTCTGGAGCTCGACGGTGAAACCTATCGCATCCGCGAGGTCCATTCCGGCGACGCAACTGTGCGAGTTGCGCCATTCGACGCCATCGAGCTCGAGCTCGCGGCGGTCTGGTCGCGGTAGCCGCGATTGCGGCCAATGCTCGGCGTTCTTCCAGTGAAGCGTCGGGAGAAGCGCCCGACTCGGAGCCGTCGCGGCTTCCGAAATCGTCACGAGGTGGAGGCCGCGGCCTGATCGGGTAGCGCCTTGCTCTCGGTATAACCGGGGTTATACTCGAGGCATGAAGACCGCCATTTCCATCCCCGACGACGTCTTCGAGCAGGCCGAGCAGGCCGCGAAACGCCTCGGACTATCGCGCAGCGAGTTCGTAACGCGGGCAGTGAGAGCGTTTCTGGAAACCCGAGCGGCCCAGAACATCACGAACTCGTACAACGAGGCGTTCGGAGACGAGTCGCCCTCCGACGTCGAAGCGCTCCGGCGCGAAGCAGCTCGTCGGGCGCTTCTCGACGTGGAGTGGGAAGAGCAGTGAAGCGGGGTGAAGTGTGGTGGGTCGACCTCGCCGAGCCGGTTGGGTCCGAGCCCGCGTTTCGGCGTCCAGTGGTCATCGTCCAGGACGACCTGCTGACCGATAGCCTACTGGGGACAGTGATGGTCGTTCCACTCACATCCAACTTGCGACGCGGCCTGGCGATCGGGAACGTCGAGATCACCGCGAAGCAGAGCAAGTTGCCGCAGCCGTCGGTGGCGCTGGTCTGTCAGGTCATGACTGTCGACAAGTCTCTTCTCGCCGATCGCGTGGGCACCTTGCCCAGAAGAACGATGGCGGAGGTCGACCGGGGCTTGAGGCTGGCGCTCGCACTGGGCAGCGACTGAGCCCGTGGAAAGCTCTGCTGGCGTGGACCTTGTCCACTTCGGCGCGAACGTGGGGGCGAGCTAGCGTGCCTGACGAGAAAAGGCCGGGCCTACGAGTTTCGAACTGCGGTCGCGGAGATGGCGGCGTGAGCGGCAGTTGACGCATGGGCCGATTGTTCGTACCTTATTCCTACCATGGCAGCCAGGGTCGAAAAGGTGAGTGTTGCCCTGGGGGTCGAGGAGCTGGCGTGGGCCCGCGAACGGGCCGAGCGAGACGGTGACAGCCTCTCGGCGGTCCTGACCGCCGCGGCGCGTCTCGCGCGCAGGGTCGAGGACGAGCGTGCAAGACGGGACGAAGCCTGGTCGCAGTTTCTGAGTTGGGCGACCGACGGCAACGGGCTCGATGACGAGTCCCTCGAATGGGCGCGGCGGGTGCTCGACGAGTGAGTGGACTCACCCTCGACACGGGGGCGTTGATTGCCCTCGAGCGCCGCAGCAAGCGGGCGCTGGCTCTGGCTGCCGTCCTTCGGGACCACGGGATGCGCGTCACGGTTCCCACCCCGGTGGTCGTCGAGTGGTGGCGCGGCCAGCGAGGTCCAGTGGCTCACTTGTTGGACGCCTTCATCGTGGAGCCGCTCGATGCCGCGTTGGCGCGGATCGCTGGTGAGGCGTTGGCTCGTGTGGGTGCTGGGCCAAGCGCCATCGATGCGGTAGTCATGGCGTCTGCCGCGTCGCGCGGCGACCGCGTGCTCACGTCGGACGTGGGCGATCTCGAACGTCTTCGAGTCGTCTTCCCGGCGGTTCGACTGCTCGCGGTCTAGCGTGACGCGTGACTGGTGCCAGCGGCGGCCCATCACAGATCGGGGCAGTGTCGGAGCAGGGGTCGCCCACGCGGCCGTTGAGCTCGTTTTCGCAGTACTGGGTCTCGTTGGCAGCGCAACCCATGCCCAGAGTCGTACAGTCGAGAACGCTCAAGCCGCGCGCAAAGTAGTCGCACTACGAGATTCGCCGCGAAGCGCTCTGCGTCGTCGAACCGGGCACGACGACGAACGTCCCCTGCGATGCGCGTCAATGGTGGGCAGTGAAAGTGCAGTCCTCCGGAGTTCCATCGCAGTCCTCGTCCTGCAAGAACGAGATCTCGCGGCCCTCAGAATCGTAGGTCCACTCCCAGCAGACGCCGTCAGGGGCTCCGTCGCAGCCGATGTCCCGCTGGAAGGCCAGCTTGTTGCCGCTCGCGTCATAGCTCGTGGTTCGGCAGACAGCATCAGACGCTCCATCGCAGAGATCGTCCAGGGTCGAAGCTGTGACACGGCCATCGTCATTCACCCAGCAGGAATCCGTTACCCCATCCAAGTCTCCGTCGATGTTGGTGACGTAGCCCCAGTCGGTGGCCTCCTTCGTCATGCAGCTCTGATCCCGGACGCCATCACAATCGGTGTCGATGTGGCTCCCCAAGAGCTTCCCGCCCACGTAGCGATCGTTCAGGCACTCCTCGTCGGAGATACCGTCGCAATCGATGTCCTTGCCTCGAAGGGTTTGCCACCCGTCTTCGAAGTGGAAGACTTCGCATTCCGTCGGTGTGCCGGTGCAGCCCTCGTCGCCTTGGACGAGCTTGCTCGAGCCGTCGACGACGTAAGTGGTGCAGTACTCGAGGGTGCCGTCACAGTCGTCGTCGCGCTCGCTGGCGATGGTTCTGCCTTCCGAGTCGTAGGTGCTCGTTTCGCACGAGTCGGCTACCCCGTCACATTCCTCGTCGAGCACGACGACCCGCCCGGACTCATCCTCGTCGACGTAGCGCGCCATACAGTAGTTGCTCCCTGCGGTGGTGGAGATGGCGGCGTGAGCGGCTCTGGGGTCGGCGACGCCCGGTGGACGAAGCGTTCTTCCAGGTGGCTCCGGACCGGGGCGACCAGCGCTCCGCAGATTCTTCGCATCATCGTCGAACAGAGCTGCTCCCGCACCACGCCCCAACGACCAGCACTCCCATCGCCCCTACTGTTCGAAAACGGAGCAAACCGAATCCACGCAGCCGCACAGTAGCTTGCTTTCTCGCAACACTTCCTCGCAGAGCGAGTTCGGGGGATCGCCGAACCTGTAGTTGCGGCATCCCTGTCCGCATGCGGTGACGACACATTCGCCATCGTGGCTGCACTCGTTGGCTTCCTTTGGCAGTCGATGACCCCTCGGATTCGGTTGCGGTATGACCGGCCTGCGTACCTTTTCGGGTCGATAGCATCCGACAAACTGGTTCATCGGTGCAGGCCCGCAGTCGTCACTTGCCGAGCAGCGTGGCTGTCGAGCCGGGCACGTCCCCATGCCGGGCAACTCCAATTCGCACCATTCGTCGTAGTGTTCCAGGGGGGCCTCGGTCGGGGGAACGCATGGGGCGCATCCAATCACGAGGAAGCTACCAACGAGACAGGCTACGGGATCGTAGCCGACCATCTTGCACGCGACACGGACCATCAGGGCGCCCACCCGACGAGCTTGAGTCTAGCGCGGTGCCCCCTTTTTGCGCGCCAATCCGCACGAGGCAGACCTGGACCGTCGAGAGCGCCACCATCAGGGCCCCGAAAGCCGCCCGGGTTGCGGCGACTGTGTCGTCCGCGAGCTCCTGACACGAAGAAGGCCGAGTGCCGACCCTGCGGGTCATCACTCGGCCTTGGCGCGCCCGGCAGATGCACTGCGCCTGCGGCGCTCCCTCGCAGGGCTCGGGCCGTAGGCCTGCGTGGAAAGCTCCACTGGCGTGGACCTTGTCCACTTCGGCGCGAACGTGGGGGCGAGCTACGTGCCCAACGACAAAAGCGCCCGAGCCTACGAGTTTCGAAACGCAGTGAGCGAAGTGGTCGCGGTCTACGGACAACCGCATTGAATCGCGGGCGCGCCCGGCGTGCAGAACTGGGTGAATCCCCCACAGATGCACTCGCACGTCTCGTCGCCGATGCACCATTCGGGCGTGGGCTGGCAGCGTGGCGGGCCGAGGGGTTCGCCCGTCCCATTGCAGTCGGCCTGGCAGTATTCGGACGGGGCGCACAGCGTGTCCCCGCACCGCACTCCTGTCGCGGTTCCGCCGGCGCCTCCGGTTGAGTCACCAGTCCCTCCCGAGGAGTTGTCTTCGGATCCACCATTGGATGTGCGTCCGGCGAGCGGTCCGTCTCCGTTGTTACCGCCGGTGCCGCCGGTGCCGGCGACCGAGCACGGGCAGGTCCCCATGCAGTCGATCTCCACGGGCACGCACTCGAGACCGCACGTTGCGTCCCACGTCACGCCGTCGACGCCACACGCGGGGATGTACGCGCCAAGCACGCAGGTGCAGTCCACTCCTCCAGTGCCACCCGCGAGCGGCACGCCCCCCGCACCCTGGGGGCTGCCGGCCGCGCCGCTGTCGGCACGGGTTCCGCCCGTTGCGGCGCCCGCGCTGCTCGTGTGATTTCCCCCCACCAAGCCTGTGCCGGCTGATCCTCCGGTGCTCGCATGCCCGGCGCCGCCCGTTGCTTCATGGCCGCGTTTCTCGTCTCCGTGCTCGCCACACGCGCCCAGCAGCACTGCCGCGATGAAAGGCAACCAGCGAGCCCTCGGTTCAATCGTCATCACGGCCCACCAAGCAAGTGCCGCACCAAGCCCCAGTGGCACACCCTCTGGCCTCCGAAGTTAGGCGCTTTTCCAAAACGGCCTGACGGTCAGAACGAAACCGCGCTCTGGCTCAGACCGTGCCACTCCCACCACTCTCGACTGCCAGGCAGGCTCCCGAGACCTGGCGTGCCCGGATTGTGCTGGTGGGTCTCCTGGAGCAAGCACGATTCCGCGATGAACGTTCACGTCAGGGAGGCCACTCTCCAGGACTACGACGCGTTCAGCTCGGTGATGGCGCAGGCCGACCGGCACCATGCGCTCGGGATGCCCACGGTATTCCAGGTGGCGTCGAGCCCGGCCCGACCTCGACCTTTCTGCCAGGAACTCCTGACGGCTGAGGACAAAACTCTCTTGGCGGCTGTTGTCGACGACGGGCTGTTGGTCTCGTTGGCGTGGAACTCCGTTCGCCACCCTCGATTCCGATCTTCGTCCCGCGCTTCGTCGGCTACGTTTCGGATCTGGCGGTGGACCAGTTGGTCCGTCGGCGAGGCGTAGGTCGTGCGCTGATGGCCGCTGCCGATGCCTGGGTCACTGCTCGGGGAGCGTCGGAGTGCCGACTCACCGTAACCGAACCGCGCTGTCTCTCCCTGGGGAGCTTGGATACGAACCGTTCAACGTGATCCTCAGCAAGAGCCTCTAGTCCCCCAACCCCCAACCCTGCGAGTTTCGAACCACCGCTGGCTCACGAAAATGGCCAGGACCGTTGGGCCCTGGCCTTTGCGCGCCCGGCACGATTCACTGCGCCTGCGGCGCTCCCTCGCGGGGCTCGGGCCGTAGGCCTACGTGGAAAGCTCCACTGGCGTGGACCTTGTCCACTTCGGCGCGAACGTGGGGGCGAGCTATCGCGCCTGACAAGAAGAAGGCCGAGTGCCGACCCTGCGGGTCATCACTCGGCCTTTGCGCGCCCGGCACGATTCGAACGTGCGACTTTCGGTTCCGTAGACCGACTCCAGACCGGGTTTTTGCGGGGTTTGTGGGGTGTCGTGGCAACGATTCGTGGCAACAACTGCCACCTGGCAACTCAGTTCAGCTGAGACCGCTCTTCCTCTGACATGAGCCCCAGCCGCTGTCGGCCGGACTCCTGCCAGTCGTTGTCCGTGAGGGCGGCCAGGTGGACCAGCTCGCTATCGATGAAGTGGGCGTACATCTCCGTCGTGCGGACGGATGAGTGCCCCAGGAGCTTGGCCACCTCTTGCAGCGTCCACTTTCTGCCCCACCAGCCACAGAGCAAGGATGTGGCGGGCGTGTGCCGAAGGAGGTGCCACCAGACGTGTCGACCCACAGCCTCCCGCGCGTCCGTCCACGCCCTGGGCGTCTTTGACTTTCCGCGTTTAGCCCCGCCCTTGTGGCCGCGCGAGCCGTTCTTGCCCGAAGGTTCAGTCTTCGGAGTGGGAAACATGAGCTTCTGAGGGTTGTGTGGCGCGTAGCTGGGGAGAACGGCGAGCCACTTCTTTGCGGCCTCCAGCCCGAGACCGAACAGAGGGACCTTGCGGGTCTTGCCACCTTTGGGTGGTCGTCCAGGGCTGCCGAAACGGACGTACACGTAGGGTTGCGGCACGTGCACGTGGACATCCCGAAGTTCCAGGTTCCACATTTCTCCCTGCCGAAGCCCCGTCCCAAGGGCAAACTGGATCACCCAGACCTCGGGGTTGTCCCCTAGAGCCTGGAGCATTCCTGTCTGCTCGTCTGGGCGCAGTGGCCACTCGTCTGGCACGGGACCGGCGGGGTCATCCTCCTCGGTCTTTCGCAGTTTCACGTCCCTCACGGGGTTGCTGCTGCACAGTCCCTCCGTGATCGCGTCCTGGTACAGGCAGTTCAGGAGAACCTTGCAGTGCTTCCGGGTCCGGTAGGCCAGTGGTCTCACCTCCCGCTTTCCGTACTTGTGCCCCGTCAGCTTGGTCTCCAGCTCTCGCAGCCACTCGACGATGTCAGATGGCTCGACCGAGCCGATCGGAAGGTCCGCGAAGGAGGCGGTGACGATGTGCAGGTCGAACCTGGAACGCACACTCTTGAAGTCCCGATCCGCAGATCGATACAGCCGGAGCCATCGTGGCCCCCACGTCTTGATGGTGACCTCGTCGCCGGGCAGGACAGTCCCGGTTGCCAGCTCCGCCTCGATGGCCTCGCGGAATCGCAGTGCGGCATCGTAGGTGGGAAGCACCTCCTTGAGCTTCCTACCTTTGAAGCACTTGCGGACTCGGTAGCGGCCAGATGGCAGCTTTTCGATGCAACGCATGTCCTTGTCGCTCACGACATCCTCCGAAGCCCGCTTCGGCGAATAACCCGCTGGGCTCTCGCCACGTCGGCTTTTGTGACCTCGACTTGCTTCTCGACTTCGGCGGTACGTGGCTGGAGGCTGCCGATGATCGTGGCGATGGCCCGCATCTTCTCCTGCCACTCCTCTGCTCGTCTTACGTGTGCATCGATCTGGCGGAGCAGTGACTCTGCGGCGGCCAGCTCGCTGCGAACTACGCAGGCGGCACCCTCAAACCAGCGATCCAGGTTCTCGATGCGCCCCTCCGGATTGGTTGGGGCATCCAGCTTGGGGACGCTGGGGTCTTGCGAATCAGGTGGATTTGGGGGGGCGCTGAGGTCATTCGTGTCTGCCATGCCCTCCGAGTAGGGAGGCCCTGTTTAGGCTTTCACTTGGGTTGGTCGGTTTTCTTGGTTCCAACGCGAATCCTGCAGTCCCGAGCACTTCGGCTCCCCCGACCACCCCGTCCTGCACGGGCACCTCAAAATCGACACGGCCGGTATCGATCGAAGTGAAACATCGGTCACGTCATCCCTACTCGGTGGCCATGACGACTCCGAACCCATCGATCCCGAAGACCACCACCACCCACACCGACGCCTCGCCCGCTGCGGGGGCTGCAGAGGCTGCTCAACCCGGCGCCGCTAGGAAGAAGGGAAAGGCAGGACGGAAGAAGACGAAGGCTGTCGACGGGGAGGAGCGTGCTGTGTCGCTTTCGATCCCCGAGGACCTTCTCAAGCGGATTCGGGTGTTGTCAGCGATCAGTGGCGAGAGCATCTCGTCGATGGTCGTCTCAGCTCTGACCAGCAAGGTGCGCAAGGAACTACGACAGGCCATGGCGGACCTCGACACCTAGTTTCGACCGCTCTCACGACGACGAGCCCCCGCGTGCCTCGATGGCGCCCGGGGTTTTCGTTTTTCATGGCGCCGGGAGCGCCCAGACGGTTGTGTCGTCCGACGAGTGAACCTGACGTGGGTGGTGGCTGGGGATTGGCACGAGCGGCTCGGGGACATACACTGACCGCTGACGATACGAGTTGGGATCCCCCGGTCTGCGCCCCCAGGCGAGGCACGAGCCGACGGACCCCAACTCGTAGCGCCTGACTCCTCCCGGATCTCCCGGGGGAGCTAACAGGGCCCGATTGGCCACGGAGTGTCAGGCGTATGGACATGCTAGTACAGGAACAGATCCGTTCGATCGGGGTCGCATCGGCGGCACGGAACGCTGGAGGTGAGTCATGAGGGGCCGCACGCCCGAGGCACTCACCCGTGATGAGATCGATCGCCTCATCGCTACCGCCCCGCTCCCGCACCGCGTGACGGCGGAGGTCGAGGCCGCGCTCGATGCGACCCTCTCGGAGCACTTACCAAACGGGTGGACGCGAAGCCGCACCTCGGACCCCGAGGAGATCGTCATCGTCCGCGGGTGTGGGCGGCGCCGCGTCACGCTCTTGCTTGACGCGGGCCAGGCTGGCATCCACCCCAGCCTCAAGCTGGACGACTATCGCGACGCGGTCATCGCCTTGTGCGAGCAGGCGCGTGACCTCGATGACCTCGCTTCAACGGACTCGTGAAAGAAGCCCCCGGGTGCCCGTCCGGGGGCTTCTTGCGCCTCCAAGACGTCAGTGGTCGAGCGTGCTCATCCAGGCCGGCATACCCCACAGCACCTGCACGACATCGATGCCGATCCGCTCACCTCCGCACTCGACGACGAGCCGGGGCCCGTCGGGGGCCCACTCCAGTTGGGGCGTGCCGGGACTCTTCAGGGTGGCGAGCCATGGTTGGATGTCCAACCTGCGGCGGTATTCGTGCACGGTGCCAGGGTTTGCCGTGATCGTTAGCAGTCCGTCCTCAAAGCCGCTGGCGAGCCAGCCCTGCTGAAGCATGTGGCGGGCCCACGCCACCTCGACCCGAGTCCCGGAACTGCCGTAGATGGAGCTGCGGATCTCTCGTTCGTCGTCGTCGGTGAGGTGGCCATCGATCTCCCCCAGATTCTCCGTGAGCACGATGGCGACCCCACGCACCCTGATGTGGTGGACCACATCGGCGTCGCTCACGAGATGGTACGTCGCGTTCTCGGTGGAGAGTCTCTGAATGCGGTGTGTCCGAGGAGGCCGAGCGCCAAGAGCAAAACCGGCTCCACAAGCACCACCAACACCTCCAACAAAAGCTCCGAGTCCGGAGCACACCAGAACGGGACTTCCGACACCCCGCCCGAAGAAGCCGAGCAGAGCGAAGCCCCGGCAGACGCCGCAGCGGACGAGGTCGCCGCGACGGAGCAGGCCGCAACAGCGGCCAAGGCAGGGCCCGGCACGCGAAATTCGAAACCGCGAGCGTCACAGGCTACTGCAGCAGCCGGAACCAACAGCGAGGACGAGAACCCCGCAACACGACCCGCAAACGACAGTGCCCCCGACACCGACAGGTATTTCAAGGTGGTTGCTGCGCTTCGTGAGTTCGCGGAGACGGAACCGCTTGTGCCCCCGAACACGCTCGCGGCCGTCTGCTACGAAGGCTCGACACACGACGCGGCTGCGGCCTTGCGGGAACAAGCGGCTCTGAGGGCTCGTCTCGACGCTCGGGTCAGTCAACTGTCAGCGTGGTCTCCATCTGGCAAACGCCAGGCCAGCAAGGCGGCGCGTATCGTCAAGGACTGTCGCGAGATGATCCGTCGCACCCGAATCTCCGAGTCCGACGTGGGCCGGCTCGAAACCCGCACGGACCAGCTGTTGGAGCAGGGGGCGGCAAACACTGGCACGTGACCAACACGCTCTACCAGACCCGTGGCGGGCAGCGGATTCTTGACATCGCTCGCCGCGCACCAGAGCCAGTTGGCATCCTGCTGCTTGCTGGGATCATATCATCGAGGAATGCTCAGTTCCTGGCCGCGAAGAAGGCTTTGGCACGACCCGACGTAAGCGAATTCATCTCAACAACTGCAACGCGAGCGGCAAGTGCCATCCCCAAGGACGCGGCATCCCGGTGTCGTATGGCCAACACCCTCCGCAGTGAACTCGAACGACTCCGAGGGCTGCCGGGTCGCGAGCCGTTCGTGTACAGCATCCTCCACGGGGACAATTCAGACCTGTTTGCCGATGTTCTCCGGGTCCACGTCCCAGAGGGCTCAACAGTTGCGGATGTCACGTTTGGCGGGGGCGTATTCTGGCGACAGGTCGAACTGGCCCGATACCAGCTGCTGGCTACGGATCTGAGTTGTGGGGTCGACGCACGCGATCTCCCCTACGCCGACGGGACAATCGACTGCGTTGTTATCGACCCGCCGTACATGTCCGTGCCGAGCGCCGCTGGCAGCGCACCATCCGGTGCAGCTGCATGCAGATTCCGGAACCTCGGGAATGGTCCTCGCGGACCGGCACAGGTGGTGGACTTGTACTCCGCGATTGCCCGCGAGGCCGTTCGTGTCTTGAAACCCCATGGAAGCTCGTCAGTGCTCGTCAAGATCCAGGACGAGTTCGATCGTAGGGTCCCGCGGGGATTGCTCGTCGAGGTAGTAGACGAGTGTTGCCGCACCGGACTCAGCATAGACGACGCCTTCGTGCTCTTCGCTAGGTCTCGGCCTCAGAATAGGTGGCCCGGCCGACCTCAACTGCACGCCCGAAAGCGGCACAGTCACTTCCTGGTATTTCGACTGCCGGGGCAACGACGTGGTTCTTCTGCTGCCGCCTTCGAGATCGACAGGCATCAAGCAAGGGTCATCGCTCCAGCCCCAGGAACGGTCCGAGTCGCCCACATCGGCACAACCGGCGCACGCAAGGTCCAGGTCTGCTCCACACTCAACGGCTTGGAAGACAGCATCGACTTCTTCGCTCTGGCGGGTGACGCCATCCAGGTTGAGCCCGGTCAAGTTGTCGCCAAAGGAGACCTGTTGGTGTTGCGGTCGGCAGGTCGCTGATCCAACGGCGACCCAACGCGCCGTCGTCATTCCGTGCCCCGCTGTGGAATCCACCAGTTGGTGAGCCCGGCAACGCGGTCATGCCACCCCTCCCATTTTCGCGGATCCGGAACAGAGCCGTCCACTTCAACGCGGACGCGGACACGGACGGCAACGACCGGGCGCTGGCCCTCGAAGCAATTGGTGTGCTCGATCGCATCGTCGGTGCCCAGTTCCCGGTAATCGGTACGCAACCATGGTTCATCCCGGATACACCCGGCGAGAGCTATATCCGCTTGGCGAGTGAATCGGACCCTTTCATCCAGAAGGTGTACCTCCCCAACTGTTTGCAGGTTGGGCCGTGCCACCAGGTTGCGGACCTGCTGCCGCAGTTGCGGGTTCGGGATCGCGACGACTACGACGAGCGGGAGGTCACGGACGCGGAGTTCGTGGAGTTGCGACGAGTTGCTCTGGCTCGGTAGCCTGTTGGTCGTGGTCTCGGAGTCCTTCCCTACACGACGCCGTCCAGCGGAGAGGCTCGGCGGTGGTCATCCCGGCGTCTCGCGAGCTGCTTGGGGCCGTTCTGGCGGCCCTACGAGAACGTACTGACGGTACACTGCGGTCCATGATTCGAGTCCAGCCAGAGGGACTGAAGTCGTTCGCCGATGCTGAGGATAGGATCTACCGATTTGAAGCGCTGCTTGCTGAACAGGGCATGAAGGTGGAGACGGGCTCCCGGCTGGAGCATGGCTGTACCGTCCTACAGGAAATGCATCGCCGCTACCTTCATCCTGAGCAAGACGAGCCCTGGGCGAACCTTCGGGATGACCTCCGGGAGGGCCTGGGCGTGATGCAACTCATTGACCTGGTGGTCCGGCATGCCGGGCACCCGGACTTCGCACAGGTGTACAAGCACCTCGCTCAGCTCAACGAGGGGTCGCCCGCGCAGAGCATTCGATCCGTGCCCGAAGACCAGGCGAGCAACAAGGTGTTCGAGCTACTCGTGGCTCTTGCCGCGATGGGGACGGGGAGCAAGGTCGCATTGGACGATCCAGATTCCTCCGACGGAACAAACCCTGACGTTCTGGCCACGATGAGTGATGGCCGGCGTTGGGGGTTCGCGTGCAAGGTCATCCACGGCACTGCCCCAAAGTCCATCTACGACAGGTTCGAGGAAGGCGTGGGCCAGGTCGAGAAGTCGGAGGCGGAGCAAGGAATCGTCGTGTTCAACTTCAAGAACCGACTTCCCACCGAGGCGTTGTTCCCGGTGCTGGTTCAAGATGCGAGCCCCGTACTTGGCGCTCACCGCGATATGGACCCCCTCGTGGCACGATTGTCGACCTGGGTACGGGAACGGTTTGACGCCATGGTTGCCGAGATCACTCCAGAGGAAGTCTGGAAGACAGTTAGGTCAACGAAGGCGCTCCCGGGCGCCTTGGTCGTTGTCGAAGCAGGCGTGGGAATGGCGACAGATCGAGGCCCCCTACCATCCCTGGTAGGCTTTCTCCAACTCGTGCCATTGGAGTTCAGTCCCCTCATCTTGCCTTCCAGGTTCACGACCAACGTCATGCGAGTGCTTGGCGAGGTGAACGAGGGCCTACGGGACTAACGGAGAACTACTCTGGGAGCTTGATGATCCGGAGTCGCCGGGCCAGCGCATCTTGCGCGATGGCCCTGTTCTCCTTCTTCATCTTGTGGTTCCTGCTGAAGGTCGATCCCTCGGGCTTGGCTCGGACTTCGCAGTGGGCGTCGTTCTCAGGGTCTTCGGGCGGATTTGGATCGTCCTCGGCAAAGAATTCGTAGGGCTTTCCGCTTGCAGGGTTCTTGCGAGGAACCGGGTCAGGCAACTCGGCAGGGGTGATCTCGACGATGCCATTGTCGTTCGGTCGGGTGAGCACGAATACGTCCTCGGGCTTCGAGTATGCTCCTCGGTTGAACGAGCACCTCGGCATCTCCACCGCGCTGGGTTGAACATCATCACCGATTACGTCGTCGGCGCTGATGCTGCGGTAGAGGGGTTCCTCGGTTGGGATCTCGGAGTCTCGACCCCTCGACACTCAATGCTCCAGGAAGCTCCTGATCTGGCGGGACAAGTCGCTCGCAGCGGAATCGGTGACTACAACGGCGGTGGCTTCGCCAGGGCCACTCCGGTCAGTCAGTGCGAGCACTACATCTCCGTCGGAATCGCATTCAAGGGTCGCATAGCGCCGGTTGTTGACGAACGTGATGGCCACGTTGCCCGAGCGGGCCACTACAACTCGCTCGGGACGCATCGAATTCCCCGCGAGGCTGTTCAGCACCCGCGCCGCCGCGTCGGTTGCCACGGGGTTGGCGTCACGTCCTGGTTTCGTCAGTGCCTGGGACAGGCTTTGTGGTAGCGACTCCAGCGACCACTTGGACTCCACAGACCTGCTGGTCTCGTCCAGGCTCGCGATAGACGGTGCGGCCTCGACCTGGCCTGGAGCGAAAGTGAGTGTCGCGGCGGAAACACCAACACCGACGGCCTTCACCACGATCCCCTGGGCTCGCCCGCGCCGCTCACCCAGAGAGATGGTGCCGACACTATCGCCTTCGTCAGGAACGGACCTAAAGCCGACCGTTGAGACTTCCTGACTTTGTGGTTCAAGCGCTTCCATCTCGCCTCTCCCAGGTTTGCTTCTGCATCTTGTCCCCAGTCAGGTCGGCAAATCCATTCACGATCCACTCGTGGGCAAGATCAAACCATGCTCCTCGGTCGTCCAGGTAGCCTCGTGCCGTCAAGTCCAGCAGGAGCACCGGCACCTGATCGTGGTTGCGCGTGCCGTTCTGGATGCGGACGTGCAGTCTTCCCGCCTGATCTGGGAGCTGGAACGCGAGCTTTGCCTCAATTCGTTCGGGGCGGGGTAGGAACCGTCCCTCCTGCGTGCGCCACGAGAGGTCTGGGAGGACCTCGCCCACGTCTGCGAGGATATCGAGACCGTCACCGGCGGGAACGTGGTTGATGTACGTGAGTTCGTACTGCCGGTGAACGATGGGCCTGCCCAACTGCTCGCGAATGAAGCTCTCGAACGCGGCGAGCTGCTTGTCGAATGCTGCTTTCACCGCCGGGTAGCGAGGGTATTGGTGGCTCGGGGCAGTGCGCTTCCAGTTCACAAGCAAACGATCGCGCTGAAGCTGGATCAATTGGTCCCCAGCCTCGTTCTCGAACCAGACTCTGGGAAGGAGGTTGTGTTCGATGATGAGCGTTCCCGCTTGCCGGGTGCCGAACGTCTCAACCACTGGTGCCAGCGGGGGCACCTCCGATACGCGGTTGAATCCTTCCAGCCGTTCCCAGAAACGTCCGATGTGCGGAAGGGAGAACTCTGGTGCGTCGAACAACACACCACAAACGACCTCAACGACTGGCGGCTTGGCGAAGTCGGGAAGCGTCATGGCAATCATCCCTTCAGGCGCTATCGGCAGACTAGGTCAGCCAAAGGCTCCTACATCAGTGAGTGTGGCTCATCTCACGGCCATGGAAAACCCTCAAGATCACGGACAAAAATCGGCCCATGGACCTCGAAGCCGCTGACGCTGCACGCCATCGGACCTCGACAGGAAGACGGCCACCCCCTCCCGGTTGTTCCCCTCGATTTTGCCACGCTGTTGCCACGGCCTTCCCCCGCGAAGGCCGAATTACAGTGTGATTTCAACAGCGCGCCCGGCACGATTCGAACGTGCGACTTTCGGTTCCGTAGACCGACGCTCTATCCAGCTGAGCTACGGGCGCAAATCTGGGGGCGCCGTTGATAGCACAACTGGGCGCGAAGCCAAGTCCCCGCGGCGCGGTGCGACACTGGGCGTTGGAGTATCGGCACTTCCGGGTGCTAGGTCCCTGACAAATTCCCAGTCTTGTGGTGATTCTGGACCGGCTTCCTGGGGTACGCAACCATTTCACACCCCCCAGGCGACCATGACACGAGCGCCCCGCCCCCAGCGGAGCAGTGCGAGGACGACCAGGCTCGAGATCGACAAAAAGGCTGAGAAGTGACCAAATCTCGCATTTCGTTGTCAGGATGGCACGGCACCTGCTTATTAGCGGCGCAGCGAGTGAGCCTGGGTGCTGGCAAGCTCGCAAGCGCTTCGCGCCCCGGGCTGGGGGCGCGCTTCAGGGACTTGGCTTAGTTTTCCTTTCTTCTTTCTTTACGAGTACTTCCTTACCTGATCTTACTTTACTTCTTGAACTAGCTGTCCTGCTTTTCGAGCCCGTCACGGTCCCCCCCTTGGCGGGTTTCGTCGTTTTTCAGTCTGCCGGATCGTCCGCGGGCTTCGAGGGCAGAGTGGCGGCCCCGCCTTCCCCTCCGGCGCCGATCATTCCGGATTCACTGAGAAATCTCGGTGGTAGTCCGAACAGCGCGCCGCTGGGGGCCTCGGTGTGACAGCGCTGACATAGTGTCGGATCAGCGTCTTCGAGCACGGTGCCCGTGTCATCGAGGGGCAGAAAGTCCCACGAACCGCTCTCGAGTCGCTCCATCACGAAGATGGGACCCGCTGTCCCGTCTGGAAGCTGGTGGAACGCTGCGGCGACTGCGCCAACGGGTGCTGAAACCTGACCGGGAAGCCGCCGGTACTGCTCTTCCAGATCCGATGAGACGCGAACCTCCGCCTGCCACTCCCCGTCACCATGCCCCTGTGACGGGAACGCCTGGCTCGAGATCGGGGGCCAGCTCCGCACCTCCTCCACACGCCGCCAGACCCGAGGGGGGGGTGGTGACGCGGCCTGGGCAACCACTGGCGTCGTCGTCTGGGGCGGGGCCTGCGGTCCTCCACAGGCCCCGCCAGCCAGCGCCGCCGTCAGTGTCAGGGAAAGAGCGAGGTGAGCTGCACGGGCCAGGCCGGCATGTTACCACGCCGGTGATGGCGCTCTTCAAGACCGGGCTGCTCGCCGCCCTCCTGGTGGCCGCGAGCGGGTGCGGCCCAGGGACGACGGCGCCTCAGGCGCCGCCCCCCAGCACCCCCTCCCCCGAGTCGCCCTGGACCGCCGAAGGGGTGGCTCTGTCGTCGACCGAGGCGACGGGTTCCGAACTGCCCCCACCTGCCGCTGCCCAGGAGGCTGAAGGCCCCGGATGGCTCGGGGTCGAGCTCGCCGCGGTCGATCCCCCGGCGCCTGGTGCGCTCGTCCGCTCGGTATTCCCGTCGTCGCCGGCGGAGTCGGCGGGCCTGCGCGCAGGGGACGTGATCCACCGCATCGATGGCGCTGCGGTGGACGAACCCGCGGACGTGGGGCGGTTGATTCGAGGACGTGGGGCGGGTGCGCGAGTCAACCTGGCGCTGCGGCGCGGGGGGCGAGACCGCTTGCTCGCGGCGGTGCTCAGCGCCAAACCCGACCAGGACGAGCTGATCCGCAAGACATACATCGACCAGCCGGCGCCGGCCTTCGTGGGCCTCAAGGCAGCGCAGGGCAACGCGCCCATCACCGTTGGCGCCCTGCGGGGCAAAGTGGTGGTGGTCGAGTTCTGGGCCGGCTGGTGTCAGGTCTGTCGCCTCGCGGCGCCCCGCTTGACCGAGTGGCACTCCCGGATCGCGCCACAGGGGGGCCTGGTGCTGGGCATCACCACCGACTCGATCCCGGAAGCGGCGCGTGCTGCCCGTGGCTTCGGCATGACCTACCCGATCCTCGTCGACGAATCCGGCGACACCACCCAGGCGTATCGTGCCTACTCGTTGCCGACGCTGTTCATCGTCGACCAGCAGGGAGTGGTGCGCGACGTGGTCATCGGATACTCGACCGAGGATCTGGCCACCGCGGAGCAGCTCGTTGACGAGCTGCTGGCAAGATAGCGCTCGTCGCGTGGGGGAGGCGGCTCCCGAAGGGAGCCGTCGTCTCGGTACTCCGCGCGGGTCCGGATGGGTTCGCGCCCGCGGCGCGCGGGCCGAGCGATGGGGTAAGCTGTCCCCGATGCGGCTCTCGTTCCCGTGCGCGTGGCTGGCGGCGCTCCTGCTCGCGGTGCCGGCGCGCGCCCAGGTCGACGCGCCCACGCTGATCCGCGCGCTGCGCGCTCCGCGCGACGTGACCACGAGAGCCGGACGCACCAGCGGGGGACTGCCCGCCTACCTTCACGATGGGGGAAGGATCGCCGTGCTCGTGAGGCGGGGTGATCACTGGCAGCCCGTCGACGCGAGCGCCGATCGGATCCTCGAGCTGGCGGCGACCACGGATGCGGTGAGCTGGGGCGCTCCACTGCAGCCGCGGCTCGACGTTGCCGGGGGCTGGATCCAGACCGACGCGGTGCGGGAGCGAACGGGGGGCACTGGCGCTGGTGCCGTGGTCGGCATCATCGACACGGGGTTCGATCCCGCCCATCCGGATCTGCAGGATGGGCAGGGCCGCAGCCGCCTCGCCTACTACCTCGACTTTGCCCGGAGCGGGGGGAGCGAGCCCGAGCTCGAAGCAGAGTACTGCACCGCGACCGGTGCCGATTGCGCGATCTTCTCGGCGGCCCGACTCGACGAGCTCCTCGCCAACGGGATCGGCAACGACCATCCGTCGGACACCATCGGACACGGGACCCACGTCGCTTCGCTGGCCGCGGGCAACGGCCGGGGCACCGCGGGCGAGTACGTGGGGGTCGCGCCCGAAGCGACGCTGATCGTGGCGCGCGTCGTCCGCCCGGGCGGCAGTATCCGGGAGAGCGACGTCGTCCGCGCGACGCGGTTCGTCTTCGAGCAAGCCGAGGCGCTGGGGATGCCCGCGGTGGTCAACGTCAGCCTGGGAACGGATTTTGGCAACCACGACGGGTCGGCGCCGCTCGAGCAGGCGCTGGCGGAGCTGGTGAACGCGGAGTCCGGTCGCGCGCTGGTGGTCGCTGCCGGCAATGGCGGGCGGGTCCACGTCATCGAGTCGAGTCCCTACCCGCAACCGCTCGGGATCCACTCCGAGGTGCATGTCCCCGGGGGCACGGAGGCGCGGGTCCCGCTGCTGTCGCCCTCCCGTCGCGAGGTGCTGCACGCCACCGCCTTCGTCTGGATCGCGTTTCGCCCCGGCGACGATCTGGCGGTGGGAGTCGATCGCCGGGCAGGGCCTTCAGTGGCACCCGTTGGGCGCGGCCGCACGGTCGTCTTCGAGGACGACGACGTCAGTATCACCGTCGTCAACGAGCGGGGCGCCGACGCGGGGCTGCAGGTGACCGAGGACGCGGCCGTGGTCATCATCGACGGGACCTGGTCGCCGAGCGAGGTGTTCGCGATCCGCCTCCGCGGCTCCGGAACCGCGCAGCTGTGGGTGCAGAGCGAAGGCGATCTTGGTCCTTCCCGGAGCGTGTCGGGAGCGGTCTTCAGCGCCGCGTCGGTGGCCGGTACCGTCAACGTGCCCGGAACTCACCCCGACTTGCTCGCGGTGGGAGCCGTGGTCAATCGCGACGCCTGGCCGACGCGCGATGGGCGCGGGGTCGAGCTCGCGGGGTTGCGGCTCGGCGCGGTCGCGGACTACAGCGCCGCCGGCCCGACCGCGGCGGGCCGGATCAAACCCGACCTGGTGGCGCCGGGCGACTACGTCGTGGGAGCGCTGGCGGCGGCGGCGGACCCGCGCGAGTCCGGCGGCGGGATGTTCGCTGCAGCGACATTTTGCGACTTTGCCGAGTGTGCGGTGGTCGACGATCGGCATGCCGTCTCGAGTGGGACCTCGATGGCAGCTCCGATCGTCACGGGGGCGATCGCCTTGCTCCTGGCGCGTGACCCCAGTCTCACCGCGGGCGAAGTGCGGGCGGCGCTCCAGGCGGGGGCGCGCCCCGTGGTCGCGTCGGAGCCGCAGGCGGCGGGGGCGGGGATGCTCGATCTGGGCGGGTCGTTTGCCGTCCTCGATGGCGGCCGAGCGGTGGCGGGGCGGCCGAGCCCGACGCACAGCTGGCTCGTGGTTGCCGACCAGCTGGCGCGCCCCGACGCGGACTGGGAGCTGTCGGGGCTCGTCCAGCTGCGAGACGACCGGGGACGGCCGGCGGACGGTCTGGAGGCGACGGAGCTCGACCTATCGGTCGCGCCGGGGCGCATCACGCGCCCGCTGCGGCGTGAGGCCCCCGGCGCCTGGTCTTTCGCGGTGGCCGCGTCGGCGGACTCCGGTGGCCGCGAGCTCGAGATCGCACTCGAGCTCGACAGCGAGCCCTTCCTGCGGCGTCGAGTGCCCATCGCGGTGGACCGATCCGTGGCGGGGGGAGAAATGCTCGTTCGCGGGGGATGCTCCACCCCGGCCGACGGAAGACCACGGGGATGGGCTCTCGGGCTACTCGCGTGCCTGCTGGGTTGGCTCACGAGGCGCCGCCGTGAAACCTGAGGGCTCGGTGCGCGTAGTCCATTCCTGCATGCGCCGGTTCGCTCGCCTGCTCGCCCCCCCACCGTTCGTCGCCTGCCTGCCGGTCTGTCTGCTGGGCGTGGCTTGCGGGGCTTCGGAGTCGTCCCGGACGAGCGGCGAGGGCCAGGAGGAGCCGCTGGTTCACGCGGCCTGCGGCGATGCCCCCGCGGGGCGGGCGGTCGGCGATCTGGCGGAGGACTTTGCGCTGCGTGATCAGGACGGTCAGGTGGTTCGCCTGAGCGACTTCTGCGGTGACGTGATCGACATCCAGACCGGGTCGATGTGGTGTTCGGGGTGTCAGACCGAGGCGGCGCGTCTGAACGAGCAGCACGCGCGCTGGAGCGAACAGGGCTTCACGATCTTGTCGATCCTGGCGGAGAACGTCGCGGGCGATCCGGTCACCGAGGCCGATCTGCAACTCTGGCAGACCACCTACGATCTGACGACTCCGGTCTTGGGCGACCCGGCGGGCGAGGTGATCCATCGCTACTTCACCCACGAAGCGAGCCGGGAGATGCTGATCGGTCGCGACGGTCGGATCCGCAATCTGCGCTACGCGCTGGACCGTGACGTGGAAGCGGCGCTCGCCGAGTAGAGGCGACACGGTGCGCTCGCTATCCGCCAGAGCAAAGCTCTGGTGTAGGATGCCGCCGCATGGACGCCACGCGCAGGATCGCCAGCATGTTCTCTGCGCTCGTGCTCCTGTGTCCGGCGGTCGCGCAAGCGCAGGCGTCAACGGTCCTCTGGTACCGAGGTGCCGAGGGGTGTCCCGAAGGGGAGGACTTCTTGCGACTGCTGGGCGACGACGCCCCGCAGGTTCGGCTGGCGCGCGCAGGGGACCACGTTGACTTCGCGGTGACCTTCATCGCTGGCGAGGGGAGCTTTTCGGGGCGACTCGAGAGGCAAACCAGCGTGGGCACGGTGGCGATTCGCGAGATCGACGATGCCGCCTGCGACTCCGTGGCCGGGGTCCTCGCGCTGGGGCTGCAGCTGGCGCTGCGCGGCCAGTCCTCGTCGGCTGCACCATCGGGGGAGGGTGCTGCTGGCCGCGGAGCGCCCGAGACGGAGGTGGATGGCGACGACGGGGACGCCGCCGCCTCGACCGGGACGCACCGACCGATGACGCTGGAGGAGCAGCCGGGGAAGCCGGCGGACCGCTCTGCCAGTCGCCCGGTCGCCAGCGCGAGCCCGCCGCACGGCGCGGAACCCCGGCGGGTCCTCCGAGCGTTGCGGGTGCTTGGGGGAATGGGTACCGAGCAAGTGGACCGCCCCGCCGCGCTCGCGGGCGCATTTCTCGATCTGCGTCGGAGTCGAGGCGCTCTGTTCCTCCCGGCGGCACGCCTGGGCGTGCTGGGTTCCTTCGCAGCGCGCGCGACCGCCGAGGGACCCGTTGACCACGGGGTCCTGGCCGCGCGCGCCGAGGGATGTGCCGTGCTGCAGGCGAGTGACACCGTGGAGCTCTGGCCCTGCGTGGGGGGCGAGGTCGGCGCCCTGCGGGCCTGGGGAGCGCGAGCCAACGGGATGAGTGCAGGCGGGGTCTGGGCGGCGGTCGGGGCTGAAGTGGCTCTGCACTGGCGACTGGCGTCGGGTCTTGGTCTCGCTGCCGGGGGCGGGCTCGTCGCGCCGCTGTCGCGCTATTCGCTGACTGCGGGGGATCGAACGCTCTACGCGACGGCCCAGGCCGGTGAGCGGTTCTGGGCTGGGGTTTTTCTCCCGCTCCCGTGATCGGTCCGAGCCCGGGCGGACATGGCGAGGCATGGCTGACATGGGCTGGCGAGGGCCGCGACTCGTCGCCAGCACCGAGGGCGCGTCGGACGATGTGGTCCGGCGCGTGGATGGACTGATCGATGCGCACTTCGACTTCGTGTGGCGGCAGCTTCGCCGTCAGGGGCTCTCGGCGGCGGACGCCGACGATGCTGCTCAGGAGGTCTTCGTGATTGCTGCGCGCCGCATCGGGACCATCGAACCGGGCCAGGAGCGGAGCTTTCTCTACGGCACCGCCGTCCGTGTCTTTCGCAACGTGCGACGCAGTCAGCGACGCCGTCGAGTTGCGGTGGAGGCTGCCGCGGAGCCACCAGCTTTTCTGCCACCCGCTCCGGATGTCGAGTTGGAGGCAGAGCGTGCTCGCGGGCTCCTCGACGAGCTGCTCCAGGCGCTCCCCGATGAGCTGCGTCGCGTTCTCGTCCTCGCCGAGATCGAGGAGCTGGCGGCGCCGCGGATCGCGGAGCTGGAGGGGATCCCCGTGGGGACCGTCGCTTCGCGTTTGCGGCGTGCCCGGCATCGGTTCCGCGAGCTCGTCGTGGCGGCTCGCGAGCGCAACCCGTTTGGGGGGGCGTCATGAGTCGCGACGAGCTCGACGGGGCCATGGCTCGCCTGTTTGCGGCAGGTCGAGAAGAGCGCCCGGCCACCGAGGCACGTCGAGGGGCCCGGGTGCGAGTGCGGGAGCAGGTCGCGCGCACTCCACGGACGTCCTGGCGCTGGCAGCTGGGGCTCGCCGCGGCAGCTGCCGTGCTGGGGGCGGTGGCGGTCTCCACGCTCTGGTCGCGCGACGTGGACGTGGCGCTGGAGCCCGACCGCGCGCTGGCTCCCCCGTCGACTCCTCCGGTGGCGACCGAGGACCGATCCGCAGTCGCGGAGCCCCGGCCATCGACGCGGCCGGCCCCGCTGCCCGCCGTGCGCCCGCCCCCGCCGCCCCCCGCGCCGACCTTGGAGGAGGAGCTCGCTGCCCTTCGCGACGCCCGCGCGGCGCTGCAGGCAGGCAACAGCGACGCGGCGCTCGAGCAGCTCGATCGCTACGAGCGCCGCGGGCGTCGGCTGCGCGTGGAAGCGACCGTGCTCCGCATCGAGGCGCTGGCTGCGGCGGGCAGAAGCGCGGAGGCGACAGCGCTGGCGCGACGCTTCGTCGTCGAGCACCCCACCAATCCGCTCGTCGATAGAGTGCGCGCCATCATCGTGGACAGCGAGAACGTTAGACCTGACTGAAGGAGCGAGACATGAGACGAAGCATCATCGGTGGAGTTCTGGTCGTCGCGCTATGCGGGTGCGAGTCCGACCTGCAAGTGGTGGCGGAGGATGGTGGCGGCGGGGCCGCGCCGTCGAGCGGAGGAACCGCCAGTTCGACCGGCGGAACCTCCGCGGCAACCGGTGGGGTCACGTTGGCGGGCGGGGCCACGTCGGACGGGGGGGCCACGGGCGGTGATGCGACGACGGGACCATGCCCCACTTCCTATGAGGAGGCGGTGAGGACTGCCGGGGCTCAGGACTACGAGCTCCACTGGACCCTGACCGAAGATCAGGACAGCGACTGCCCGGCGGAGCTGGGGGACGGGGACGCGTGCTCGACCCTGCAGCTGGCGTGCGAGTACCTGGGTACCAATCCCTACGAATCCCCGACGTTTCGCACATGCACGTGCTACCTGGCGAGCGGGGGCCAGGGCGTGTGGGACTGCGAGGACGAGTTCCGACCGGCGTGTCCCGCCGAGCTCCCCACGACCGGGGAGTCCTGCGTGGGCTGGGATGGGGCTCAGTGCACCGCCGACGAGGTCGGGTGCTGGTGCGAGATCTCCGGGGACGACACGGCGGAGTGGGATTGCGGCACCGACGCCGAGCGTCGCGCCGGGATGGAGGCGATCGACGCGCAGACTCCCGTCAATCAGCTCACCGCGAAGCAGCGCGACGAGTGGTGCAACTGGTACGTCACGATGGCGGCCGCGACGCCTGTCTTGTCCCCCGTGTCGGCCAGCGGATGCGCCTTCAATGTCGGGTATAGTCGGAGTACCGAGCCCTTTGCCAACGTC
The DNA here is from genome assembly GCA_050304295.1 of Polyangiaceae bacterium. GTDB lineage: Bacteria > Myxococcota_A > Polyangia > Polyangiales > Polyangiaceae > JAFGBI01. Next base: position 14,519 of record JBNLDK010000108.1, on the reverse strand, counting down.
TGCGTGCCCTGGATGGTGGCCTCGCAGTGCGAGGGGAACCTCGCACTGTCGAAATGTCCCGCCTCGGTGGGGGCGCTGACCGACTGCATCGAGTCCGTCTCGGCTGGGGAACCATCGCCCTTGGGCTGTGCCCCGTATCTCGACACCCCGAACTGTTCGGGCACTATCGTCGTTGATGGCAGTCTGTTGCCCGAGGGGGTGATGGGGATCTGCCCCGTCGTCGTCGAGTAGAGGGGGGCCGATCCACGGACCGCCGGTCTCCCGTCGCCAGGCGTGCTCGGGTGCGCTTCTGGATCAGAGCTTGGTCACGTACACCGTGAAGGCGTGAGGCTCGAAGGGGGCGACGTCGGGGTCGAAGGGATGGAGTAGATCGACGCCGCCGAGCTGGGTGCCGACGATCAAGAGTCCCGCGGCAGCCTCGAGGTTGGTGACCGTTTGGGTCACCTCGGTGGCGCGTTCCTGGAAGGGGACCACGACGCGACTCAGCTCACGTCCATCTTGCGCCACGCGAACCAGTGTCCACTGGAAGGCCACCGGTGGCTCCCACTGGGCCTGGAAGCCGAGGGTCGTGCCGAGCTCGAGATCGTCGAGCTCGACCCACACGTAGCTGGCACCATTGGGCTCGACGGGGTGCGCGGCCGCAACCCGGCGGGGCAGCGACGAAGACTTGAGGTGCCAGTCGAACCTCACGCTTCCTGCTGCCCCGGCCCAGCCCATCCGAGGCCAGTGGGTCCCATCGTCGCGGTCGCCGAGGAACGCCCGGGACGCGGCGAAGTCGCCCATCAGGCGGGCCAGCTCGCCCGTCTTCTCGTCCAGCGTGTGGCGCAGGACGTCGAACACGTCGGGTTCGTTGTTCCATGTCCAGCTCGGCCCGCGCGTGCGCCCTGCTGCGGCCGCTAGCATGGCGGTCGGTACCCAGCCCGGTCGTCCCCGTCCGAGCCGAGCATCGAGGTAGCTGAAGAGGAGCGCGGCCGACCCCACGCCTTCGATCCGATCCCTGCCGACCGCGGCGCGCTCGGGATGGGCCTGGGCGAGATCGACCAGGTCCAGATCGAGACTGGTCGGGGAGCCCGTGGCCCACCACAGGTGGGTCGCGTAGGCCCTCCGTACCTCTGGGGTGGCGCTGGCGTCGAGACGGGCGGCGATCGCTTCGGCGACGCACAGGTGCGCTGCGCGCTGCATCGCCAGCGCGGGCCCAGGCGCAAGTCGGCAAAACACGCCGCCCGAGTCAAACCCCAAGGGAGCCGCCGGCTCCAGACCGGTCTCCAGTGCTGGTCCGGCGGCCGGGTCGAGATAGAGCTCGATCCCTGGATGATCTGGATCGCTCCTCGGGGCGGGCAGGTCGAGGACGAGCACGAGCCGATCGTAGGCTTCCTCGAGGTAGTCCAGGGTGGCGAGTGCGGATGCCGCGTCGATGTCGCCGACCCGCCGAACACAGACTGGGCTCCGCCACGAGCAAGCGGCGCCCTCGGTCGTGGTGGGCCTCTGCGGCGGTGCGATGGGCGCCCCGGTAGGCAGCGACGGATCGCGCTGAACCACTGGCTTGGGGATTGGAGGTGGCCCCCCGAGCAGCAGTTGACCCACCACGGGACACAGTGCCAGAAGCCACCCACCTACCAACATCTCGGGAGCCATCCTACAGCGCTAACCAGTTGCGGTGATTGAATTCTCGGCATTTGCCCTCTTGGGTGAGGGGCAAATACTCCGAAGAAAGTTGCCGATCTCACCCGGGCGCCCGTTCACAATACCGATCCTCGCAGGGGGCTGGGTGCGGATCCGTGGCGCTCGTCCCGCCGCGCCAGAAACGCCGAGATCCCACGACATTTGACATGCCGTCGGGACACCGCCGTATACTTGCGGGGCGCGTCCCCCGCGCCCGCCCCGCGAGGCCTGATGGACTATCCCCGTTTCAACCCCACCCAGTCGGTACGGTTCGACCTTTCTGCCGGCGCTGTTTCGATCGACGGTGCCGACCGACTGCTGGTGCCGGCCGACCTCCTCACCGAGCTCTGGGCCCAAGCGGGATCGGTGCAGAAGCGTGATTTCGGTCACCGCCTCGGCACCGAGCTCGGGCGCCGAGCAGCGGATCGGCTGGGCGGGAATCGGCTGGGGCAGGCGTCCCTCGAAGCGGTGGTCGAGCATCTCGGCGGAGATCTCGCGCTGACTGGACTTGGCTCACTCCGACTGGAGCGCTGGGGTCGAGCGCTGGTCATCGCCATCGAGGGCAGTCCCCTCGGACCCGCGGGCGACGAGCTGCTGGCCGCAGTGGTCCAGGGCGCGATCCAGCGCATGATGGCGAAGGACACGGGTGTTGTCGTGCTCAACCGGGACGCGAGTCTCGTTCGGCTCCTCGTGCTCAAGCCCAGCACTGCCTCCCGTGCTCGCGGCTGGCTGGATGAAGGGGTGAGCTGGGGCGACGTGCTGTCGCGACTGCACGCTGACGCAAAGGGGGACGCATGAACGCGGAACGCCAGGTGGTGAAGCTGGAGGGCCTGCTGGCGCGCATCCAGCGCAACGCCGCCCGTCCCCGACCTGCCGCCGCTGCGGTCGTGGTCGCTCCGGAGCCCGAGTCCCCCGAGGCGCCGGCTCCTGCGCCGGCTGAGCCTGCCGTGGTGGCCCCTGCCGCGCCGCTGGCCCCAGTGGTCGCAGTGGCGCCCGCTCCTGCAGCGGCCTCCACCAGTGTCGATGAGTTCGACGACCTCGAGGATGCCGAGGATCTCGAGCTGGTCGAAGACGAGATCATCGATATCACCGACCTCGACGCGGACGCTGCCGCGGAGATGGGCGCCGAAGCGGAGCCCGCAGAGGCGCCGACGTCATCTCCGCGTCCCAAGATGGTAGCCGAGAGCATGGACGAGGCGCTGGCTTCCGCGACCGAGCACGCCGGTCGCGAGGTGCCTCTGAAGACCCCACCGCCGGAGTCGGGCGACCAGGTGGCGGTTCCGCTGGCTCGACCGCTGCCCCGACAGCCCCTCCCCTCCGACGACCTGCTGGAGGTGGGAGACGAGCTCCCGCAGCGGGATTTTGGTGACGGTCCCACCCCCGAGCAGCTGGGCGAAACGATCGAGCTCGACGAGCCGCTGGGCCCTGCCCTCGAGCTCGACACCGCCAAGGCGCAGCCCCCACGCGTCGAGGAGCCGAGTCCGTTGGAGCAGCCCATCGGGTCGGCTGCGGTGGGGACGTTCGACGACGATCTGGAGCTACCGCCAGAAGCGGCGGCAGACCTGGCTCAGCACCGGGCCCGGGAAGCGGCTGCAGCGGCGGCGACCGCAGCGGCGGGCGACGTGCGCGCACAGGTGGTCGAGCGCCCTGCTCTGGCCGACGTCTCCCCGACCTTTGCCGCGGCGGCGGAGAGCTCTCGTCCAATGACATTCAGCGAGCTGCTGGACGAGTCACTCAGTCTTTGAGCACCGAGTCCACCGCGCGCCCTGTCGCGAGCGCCTGCGGATCGATCCAACGGACGGGTTGATCGCGCAGCCAGGTGCGCTGGCGCCGGGCGAAGATCCGGGTAGCTCGGTAGACCTTGTCGCGGAGCTCGGGATCGAGCGGGCCTTCGGCCTCTAGGGCCTCGCGGATCTGCCGGTACCCCACCGAGCGCATCGGGCGCGACTCGGCGTGCCCGCTGGCCACCAGAGCCCGCACCTCGTCGAGCCAGCCTGCGGCGAGCATGGCGTCCACCCGTGCTCCAATGCGCTGGTCGAGCTGCTCGCGGGGGTGCGCGAGACCGACGAGGCGCGCCGGGTAGCGCGCCTCGCGAAAACCGTGCCGCGCTTGCCACTCGCTCATTGGTACGCCGGTCAGCTCGAAGACCTCGAGAGCGCGGCTGACGCGCACGAAGTCATTGGGGGCCAGGCGCTCCGCGCTGAGCGGATCGATCCGACCGAGCTCGTTGTGCAGCGTGGCGCGGCCGTGAGCCTCTGCGCGGGCGAGGTGGCGCTGCCGCACAGCGGGATCGGCTGGGGGGGCGTCCGCCAAACCGAACAGCAGCGCCTTCACCCAGAGGAAGGTACCCCCGCAGACGATCGGACGGCGGTTCCTCTGGCGAATGGCCTCGATCAAGCCATCGGCGAGGGTCGCCCACTGAGCGGCGTCCATCGGCTCTCCGGGCTCGACGACGTCGATCAGGTGGTGCGGAGCCCGAGCGAGCTCGGCGCATGTCGGCTTGCCCGACCCGATGTCGAACTGGCGGTAGACTTGCACGCTGTCGGCGCTGATCACCTCACCGCCGAGCGCCTCGGCCAACTGAATGGCGAGCTCGGTCTTCCCCGAGGCGGTGGGACCCACCACGACCAGTAGCTCCTCAGGAAGGGCTGGCACGCGGGCAGCCTAGCGCTCGCCACTGCCGCGCTGGAGAAAATCGCGCTCCCTGGCGCATTTCCCGCAACGGGTTCGGTTGGCGCCCGACAGACAGGCAACCGGGTCGCGTCCTGCAGGTACGGACCCGAGCCAGAAAGGAGAACGCATGTCCTGCTCGATTCCCAGCCTGAGCGAGCTCGAGACCGAGCTCGCTCGCCAGGACCGCGAGGTTGCTGCGGCCCTCGCCTCCCTGCACCGGCACGCCGACGGATCCACGCAGCTCGCCATCGGTACCGACCTCTGGTCGGAGTTCGAGACGGCGTGGGACGCCGCCGCCACCCTTCGCCCTGCAGCGGCCCCAATCCTGGCTCCCCGCTGCTAGCCCCCAATCCCAGGAGACTGATCATGAGTAACGATTCCACCATTCAAGGCGGCGCCTCCGTGCACGCCGCGCAGGTCGTGCACGCTGACACGGGCGACGACGTCAACATGACCGCCGAGGCACTTCTGGTCTACTGCCAGACCAGGCTGGGAGATCTGGACCACGACATCCGTACCTTGATGGATCGCCAGCGGGACGCCATCCAGGCGAAGCAGGTGCTGAGCGAGCTCCGCACCGAGCTGAACGAGGCGAGGCAGGCTGGAGAGCGCGGAGAGTCTCTCGGAGGATTCGTCACTGGGATCAAGGCGGGTATCGACGCCTACGACCGGGCCATCGCGAAGCTTCCGGAAGGGCATCCGCTCGCGGCCGCCCTCGAAGCCGAGAAGCGGGAGCTCTTCTTCGAACCGAATGCGGATCCCTCGGTCCCTGCACAGAGCTCTGAAGAGGAAATGGCCGGGGCTAGTGTCGCGGAGGAGGATCCGGAACGGGCCTACGACGGGATGCGATACGACGTGGCAGGAGATGACTGGGACGGAATTCTGGAACGGGTGGACACCCGGATCGAGGGAGTCAACGACGACAGCGAGATCCACATGATCCAGCTGCAGTCGCTGATGAGCACGCGGCAGACCGCCATCTCGCTGACGACGAACATGATGAACAAGCTGCAGGGGACCGACGACACCATCGTCGGCAACATCCGGTGAGGTGAGTTCATGGATCTCGCTGACGCGCTCCCGCTCCAGCTGTCAGGCTCGTCCCCTGCGCCGGTTCAGCATCCAGGCACCGAGAGCCTGTACGCGGTCGGACATCGCCTGCTCGAAAATGATCGAATGAGCGACGCCGCGGACGTGTTCCGGGTTCTGCTGCGGGCGGCTCCTACCGACGAGCGCGGCTGGCTCGCCCTGGGGCTATGCCACGAGCGCTCCGACCAGCTGCGCATCGCCCTCGAGCTGTACTCGGCGGGGTCGGTGGTAGCCGAGCCGAGCCCACTGCTCCACATCGCCCGTGCACGACTGCTGCGCGGCCTCGAGGACGAGGCCGCGGCACGGCTCGCCTACGACGCGGCCATGGACTGTGCATCGCGCGACCAGGAGGACCTCTGCGCACTGGCCGCCCACGAGAGGGACAACCCGTGAGCACCGGGGTCGTCCAGGGTGGCGCCCGAACACCGGCGGTGGAGGACTCGTCGTCGTCGCGCCCGTCCCCACGTGCGGAAGCGGCCGCGCTGCTCCCGGCCCCCACCGTGGAGGTCGCGCTGGACCAGATGGCGCTCCTGCACGCGCTGCAGTCGGCGTCTCGTCGCGTGGGCCGCGAGACGCAGCTAGATGGCGCTGAGCTGGCTCGGGCCGAGCGGGAGCGGTTTCAGGCAGAGCTGCGTCGGGAGCTGAGGGAGGCGGCCCGGGCACAGAAGAAGCACGGCAAGTGGGGGAAGGTGGGGAAGGTGCTTGGCAAGGTAGCGCGCGCTGCCGCAGTGATCGGATCGATCGCGGCCACCATCGCCTCGGCGGGGACGGCGGGGCCGATGGCTGCAGTCGTCATCGCGGCCATCGTGCTCTCTGCCGCGGGATACGCGGTCGGGGAGCTGCCCGCGTTCGATCGTTTTCCAAACGCTGACAAGTGGGCCTTGGGTCTTTCCCTCGCGGGAGCGGCGCTGGGCTGCAGCGCCGGCATCGTTGGCGGCGCTAGCGCTGCCGGGCAGGCATCGGGCGGGCTCGGGCGCGGGATCCAGCTACTGGGTCGGGTGGCGCAAGGGACTAGCGGGGCAGCGGGCGTGGGCGCGTCGGTGGCAGCGGTCGGGGAAGCCAAGACAGCGCGCGAGATCGCCGAGCATCAGGCCGAAGCGGACACGGCGGCAGCGGACGCCGAGCACCAGCGCTGGATCCTCCAGCAGATCATCCAACTCCTCGAGGCCATGGAGGAGTCCGAATCGCGAACCAGTCGCTCGCTCACGTCTGCCATCGAGACTCGCGACGACACGTCCTTTCAACAAGCGGCGGGTGCACAGTGGAAGGCGTGAATACCGTTGGAGCGGCAGACACCGTCGCCGAGGTTGCGCCGGAGATCGTCGAGATCCGCGAGCCGGTGCCCGATCTTCTTCCGCTCCCCGCATCGCTTGCAGCGACGCCGGGCGTCGAGCTGGCGATCCTCTGGGTGCGCAGTCTGCAAGGCGACCGGGCGGCGCGTGCCGAGCATTCGCGCGTGGAGGAGCAGAACATGTTGCGGGCGGCGCGGGAGCGGGTCGAGAATCTACGCCAGCAGGCTCGGGACCAGTGGCGGAGCGATGCGCTGCGCGCCGCCGGTGGGATCGGTGCGGGGGCGCTGCAGGTGGCCGGGGCTTGCTGCCCCACTGGGTCGCCCGAGGCTCAAGGGTCGCCGAGTCCCGGGGCGAGTCCGGGAGAGCGGGGGGCCCAGGTGGACACTCGGGCGGCGGTCACCGGATCGGGGACTCTCGTCGAGGCCCACAGTGAGCTGTTGGGCGGGTTCTATCAGCAGCGCGCCGGCGAGCACCGCGCTCAGGCGGAGGTGCAGCAGCTGGCCCAGGAGGTCGCCAATCGGCACGCGGCCCGCTCGCGCGACGCGGAGCGAGATGCTCGCGATGACGTTGCCCGCACCATCGAGCTGCTGAGTGAAATGCTGGCCGCCACCCAGGGGGCACGGGAGGCCGCGCTGATGAGGGGTTGAGCGTTTGAGCGTGACCGCTGCCCAGCAGCACTGACGTGGCGCCCTGCAGTACTATCGGCGTCCCACCTTTCGTTCGAGCTCGGTCCAAGCCGTGAACGCCACGACGGGCCGACCGTGGGGGCAGTAGCCGGCGAAGTCCGCTTCGTCGAGCGCGGCGATCAGCGCTGTGGCGCTCTCGCGATTCAGGGAATCCCCCGCGCGGACCGCGCCATGGCAGGCCATTTTTGCCAGCGCCAGATCGATGGCATCGGAGAAGCCGCGCCCACCCGATTTGGTCACCTCGGTGAGGAGGTCGCGCACCAGTCGCTCGGGGCTCGCGTTGCGGAGAAGCTGTGGCACCGCGTGGATGCTGACCGAGGTGGGGCCGCGAACGCGGACATCGAGTCCGACGCCGGCGATCGATTCACTGTGTTCCTCGACCAGACCCACCTCGGTTGCGGTGACCTCGACAGGCAGGGGAAAGAGCAGCGACTGTGCCGCGACGTCGCCTTCTCGGTACCCGCGGCGCAGCTTCGAGAACTGCACCCGCTCCGACGCGGCGTGCTGGTCGATCACGTAGAGCCCCTCCGCCCCCTCGCAGATCAGGTAGGTCTGCCGCACCTGGGCCACGAAGCGCAGATGCTGCCACGTGACCTCCGGACCGGGGCGGACCGGGGCGACGGCGGAGTCGCGCACGGCGAGGACCGGCGATTCGGGGGAAGGAGCTGGATGCGGCAGCGGTGGCGGGGCAGGCGAGGAGGCCTGCGGCAGGTTGATGGCCGCGGCTGGTGCGGGGCGTGGGCTCGCCAGCGGCGCCAGGGGCGGGCTGCTTGGCGTGTCGCGGGGGGAGGCGACCGGGCTCGAGGCAGACGGTTCCGGATGGCGTCGCGCCGGGTTCCACGCTCCTCGCCCGGGCACCGGGACGGAGAGCGCCGCCGCCAGCTGCCGCGAGAGGATGCCGTAGAGCGCGTCGGTCACCGCCCGGGGATCGGCAAAGCGCACCTCTGCCTTCTGGGGGTGGACGTTCACATCGACCAGCTCCGGCGGAAGATCGAGATACACGACTCCCTTCGGATAGCGGCCACGCTCCAGCACGCTGCCGTACGACTGCGCCACGGTGGCGAGCACGGCGCGATCGCGCACCGTGCGTCCGTTGACGAGCAGCTTGAGTCCCCCGGCGCCGGTTCGCGCGCGGTCCGGCCGCGAGAGGTAGGCCTCGACCGCGAGCGGTCCTCGCTCGCCCACGCAAGCCAGCAGAGGGTCCTCGGTCGTGGCGCGTACCCGCTCCTCGCGACTGGTTGCACGCAGCCACTCCCTCACTCGCCGACCATCTCGCTGCAGGGTGAACGTGATCTCGGGTCGCGCGAGCGCCAGTCCCTCCATCGTGTCTGTCACGTGGCCCGACTCGGTGCCTGTCGAGCGCAGGAACTTGCGTCGCGCCGGGACGTTGTAGAACAGATCCCGCACCTCGATCTCGGTCCCGACTGCCATGCCCACGGGTCGCGCTTGCGGCTCGGCGGTTCCTTCGACGTGAACCTCGAGGCCGGCGTCGGCCGTTGCCGGTCTGGTTCGCAGTGTGAATCGACTCACTGACGCGATGCTCGGCAGCGCCTCTCCTCGGAATCCGAAGCTGGCCACCTGGCGCAGGTCCTCGATCGCCGTGAGCTTGCTGGTGGCGTGCCGCTCGACCGCCAGCCGCGCGTCCTCGTCGGTCATTCCGAGGCCGTCGTCTCTCACTCGGATCAGGGTGACACCCCCGCCCTCGATCTCGACGTCGCAGCGACGCGCGTCGGCATCCAGCGCGTTCTCGACCAGCTCCTTGACCGCGCTGGCCGGACGCTCGACGACCTCGCCAGCCGCGATCTGGCTGGCGAGTGCGGGCGGGAGCACCGCGATCTTCGCCACACCCGTCCTTACCACGGACGGGCTGCGGTGCCGTAGCGCTAGTCGCTAAAGCATGCCGCAGCGGCGGGCTGCTTCTGCGATCCCTCCGCCGTTCCAGCCATCCGCTTCGAGCTGTTCGTCTGCCGCCTCGACGACCTCGGCGGGGGCCTGCGCCATGCAGAAGGACCGCCCCGCGGCGCGGAGCATCGGAATGTCGTTCAGCCAGTCGCCCACGGCTACGGTCTGCTCGATCTTGACGCCGTGGTGCTGGGCAATCCAGTTGAGCGCGGTGCCCTTGGATGCGCCGTAGGCACGGGTCACCATTCCCCACACTTCATCACCGTGGACGGGGAAGGTGATAGCTTGCAGCTGGCCGACGAGTTCCTTCCGAATCGTGTCCCGCGCATCCAAGATACCCGCCTTGGCTGCGATGGCGACGACGGCGGTCACGTCGTTGTCTTCCCATCGGGAGTCGGCCAGCACTCCGTCCAGCTCTTCGACGCGATCCGACCACACCGTCAGGAAGGGGAGGTACGGGTGCGAGGCCTGGTCGTAGAAGATGACGTCGCTCGAGAACACCACCGTTGCCGCGCTCATCTCCGCCAGCAGCTGCGTGAGCCGGCCCCGAGTGGCACCATCGATGCTGTGGCACACCAGCGTCGAATCATCGTCCGCACGAACGATGTGGCTACCGTCGATGCACGCGACCGGTCCAGCAATCCCCATCGAGCGCGCCACCAACCGGGTTCCGGAGTACATCCGGCCCGTTGCGATACTCACCACGATGCCCTGCGCACGGAGGGCGGCGATGGCCTCCTGATCAGCCGGACAGATGGCACTCTTCGAGTCGAGAAGAGTGCCGTCCAGGTCCGTGATGAGGAGCCGGTAACTCAGCGGCTCTGCGCTCCAGTCGGATAGACCGAGACCTTCTTCTTCGAGCGCGTCACGTGCTCGTAGGCAACGACGCCGTCAACCAGCGCGAACAGGGTGAAGTCCTTGCCCAGACCGACGTTGTTGCCGGGATTGATCGTCTGCCCAACTTGACGCACGAGAATGCTGCCGGCGCTGACCGTCTGCCCGCCATACACCTTCACGCCACGGTGCTGCGCGTTCGAGCCGCGACCGTTCCGGGTGGAGCCACCGCCCTTTTTGTGAGCCATTTCTTACTCCGTTCTCCGTGTAGCAGACTCAGCCCGTGATGCTGGTGATCTTGACGGCCGTGTAGTCCTGCCGATGGCCCGCCTTGACGCGGTGCTTCTTCCGGCGCTTGAACTTGAACACGACGAGCTTCTTGCCGCGGTCCTGCGCGACGATCTCGCCTTGCACCTGGGCCCCCTCGACAAGCGGACGGCCGAACTTCGGCTCGTCGCCGTCGACGAGGAGGACCTCTTCGAATGCGACCTTGTCGCCAGGGTTACCCGTGAGCTTCTCGACGCGCACGGTATCGCCCTCGGCGACTCGGTATTGCTTACCACCGGTTCGGATGACTGCAGTTGCCATGGGAAAGGGTGGCGAAAGCTAGTCGGAGAGTCGGGTCAGCGCAAGCAGTTTCCGATCCCTGTAATTCTGCTCAGTTATGTGCTGGTCGTCCCCCACCGCTCCCGGCACCAGTGACCCAGGTTTCGTGTAGGATGCAAGCTCTGACTAGTAGCAAGCGGATGGCCCGCCAGCCGTCCGAACGCACCCATCATGGCCTGGAATCGGCGCTCCACGTCACGGGGCAAGACGCTGCGACTCACGCTCCTCTGGGGCGATTTCGTTGTGGCTCGCCAGGAGCTGCGGCCCGGCAAGTCGGCTCGCTTTGGAGACCGGGGCGCGTGGGCGGTGCCGCCGGAAGCACGGATTCCGAGCGAACCCATCCGTTCGTCCGGCGCGGACTGGTTGCTGGATGCTACCGGGGCTGACGATGGGATCGCTCGCGTTGGGGGGGTCGAGTCGCCGGTGAGCGGCGACCAGCCCTTGCGCCTGGCTGCGGTCGGAGACTCGGTGGTGCTTCGCTACGGTCCCCTCGCCGTCGCCGCGCAGGTGGCCAGGCGCGCCCGTCCGCTCCCAGGGGCGTCGCTGGTAGATCCGTTGCTGGTCGCGGCGTCTGCGTATGCCGCGGTCGTGGGGCTGGGTGGGCTCGGGCTCGTCTTCTTCGTCACGGGTCGCGCACCTCAAGCCACGCCTCCAGCCTTGCAGCGCCCAGACGAACTCGCCCGGGCCTATTACCTGGACGCGAGTCAGCTGGAAGGTGGTCAGCTTCCGCCTGCCGCGGAGCCGAGTGGTCAGGCCCCCGAGCTGAGTGAGCGAGCCGTGATCACACCCGTTGCGGCTGCGCTCCAGCGCGAGGGACCGGGCCTTCCCACGGGAGGGCTCTCGTTCCACGCGGTTTCGGGCGTCGTGCTCGCGCGCTACTCCGACCTCGAGTCGTGCGGCGAATTGAGGTCGAACCTGGAGCGTCCGTCGCCAGCTCCGATTCGCATCGAGCTGACGGTGGGACCGAGCGGAATTGTGCAACGGGTTCGTTTCCTCGGTACGGAGCTTGGGGATGACCTCGTGCAGTGCGTGGGTGACCAGCTGCGGCGATTCCAGTTTCCGCCTGCTGCCGAGTCCACCACTACGCGACTCACGCTACGTCTAGGCGCTGAGGGCGAGCGCCGCATGCGATGACTGCCGACCAGTGGGCGCACCTTGTGGAGAGCGCCGGGGTGGCGGGTCCTTGCTCCTCACTCCGAGGAGAGCCAACGAGAGAGCGTAGCTCGAGCCCGGGCGCCGGGCTCTACAGCGGAGAGCTCCGGGGTTAGGATAGCCAGGTGACTGCCCGCCCTGAGCCGCCTTCCCTGGAAGCGATCGCCGCAGGGGTCGCCGAGGGAAGCGACGCGCTGGGGGTGGGGATTGCCATTCTCGAGGCCACGCCGCAGCTGCGCTTCGTCTTTGCCAACTCCGCCGCGGAGGCCATCACGGGCTACAGTCCCGAGGAACTGCTGGAGTTCGAACCACTGGATTTGCTGACGTTGGCGGAGCGACCTCGCCTCGCCAAGCTGGCTGACGGGGCCGCCGCCCCGCGCGGCGCCAGAACGCTGCCCGTCGCGCGACAGCAGCCGATGCGGGTTGGGGTGCGGCACCGGAGCGGCGCGACCGTACGCCTCCAAGTGGCCGCCAGCGCGATCGAGGTGGATGGCCGGCCCCACTGGGTCGTGTTGGCCGTCGACCTCTCACGGCGCCAAGCGGTGGAGGAGCAGTTGCGTCGATCGGAGGCGCGGTCGCGCGGCTTGCTCGACCGGATCCCCGAGGCAATCTGGGCCATCGACCGCGATCGGGTGCTGTACGCCAACGAAGCCTGTCTATCGCTTTTTGGCCTTCCTGCAGACGCTGACTTTGCAGGCGTGCACCCCCACCAGATGCTCCACCCCGACGATGTTGGTCTCTTCGAGAAACGAGCCTTCTCGATGCTGGCGCTGCGCCAGTCCGTTCCTCCCTGTGAGTATCGAGTGCGTCGTCGCGACGGGCAGCCGATGAGTGTCGAGGTCAGCGCGGTGGCCGGTGAGTTCGAGGGACGTCCCGCTCTATTCCTCTTTGGTCGGGACGTGACCGCCCGCCGTCAGGCGGAGCTGCGGCGGCTTCAGGCGGACCGCCTGGGCGCGCTGGGACTCTTGGCCGGGGGCATGGCCCACGCCATCAACAACCCGCTGACGTACGTCTTGCTCAATCTCGACCACGTCGCGCAGAGATTGCCTCGGCTGCCCGAAGACGCCACCCTGCTGTCCGAGGTTCTCGTCCGCCTCACCGAGGCTCGCGACGGAGCGGAGCGGGTTGCGACCGTCGTGCGGCAGATGCGCGCGCTGTCGCGAACCGAGGAGCAGGAACACGGACCGGTCAACCTGCGCGAGATCGTCAAGACTGCCGCCGGCATGGTGGGGCACGAGATCCGCCATCGCGGTATCTTGAACGTCGAGCTGGCCGACGTGCCGCCGGTCTACGCCAACGCCCCGCGCTTGGAGCAGGTGTTCCTCAACTTGCTCGTGTTCGTGGCGCGCGCCCTGGGTGAGAGGGATGGCGGGCAGGTGCACTTGCGGTTGTTCTGTCCGGAGCGCACTCAGGCCGTGGTCGAGCTGCACTGTGACGGGATCCCGATCGATGCCCAGATTCGCCGGCAAGCGCTGGAACCGTTCCCGTCACCGGACGAGGCTCCCCAGCACCTCGCGTCCGGGCTTTCGCTTTGCAACGGTATCGTGCGCTCCTTCGGGGGCACGATGCAGATCGAAGACGGGCCCGGAGGTGGGACGATGTTCCGCGTCGTGCTCCCGGTTGATACCCGAGAGGTGGTACTTCCCGAGCAACCGCCTCGGCGGGACTCCGAGCCGCCCGTGGCGATGGGCTTTCGTGCTCGGGTGATGGTCGTGGATGACGATGCCGGGGTTGTCGAGGCGCTCCGCGTGATGTTGGAAGACGAACACGACGTCACCTGCATCGCCAGTGGACGGGATGCGTTGCGGCACCTGTTGCGCGACGAGCCCTATGACATCGTGTTCTGCGATCTGATGATGCCCGGGGTCTCGGGCATGGACCTCTTCGAGGCCCTGCGGCTCAATCGGCCGGGACGCGAGCGGAGCCTCGTGTTCATGACTGGTGGCGCGTTCACTCCGGATGCCATCCGCTTCCTCGAGAAGGTCAAGAACCCCCGTCTGGACAAACCGTTCGACATGCGCACGCTGTCGAAGCTGCTGCGGCGCGTGGTCAACGCCGCGCGGGAGGGATGAATCGCGAGCCTCAGGGTGCTGTGCCGAGTGGTGCTTGCATTCGCAAGAGGCGGGTGAGAAGTTTCTCGGCAGCGTCTGGCTCGAGACGCAGGGCGACGGTGACCTGCTGCTCATGGACGTCGATGCTGGCTTGTTCGAGCTCGATCCCGAGTTGCTCGCGGAGCGGCTCGGCCAGTCTTCCCTGCAAGGTTCGAACCGCTGTGGCGAGTTGCTGGCAACCCGCCTCGGGGGTACAGGCCAGTAGTAGCCTCAGATCGAACCGGGGGGAGACGCGCAACGTCAACGCCAGCCCACGCAGCGCGCGCCAGACGTTCCCTCCCTCCTGACTCAGCAGCGTCAGGGACCCCTCGCGGGGCAACCACGTCGCAAGGATGACCGCGTCCCCCCCCGGATCGGCCGCGGCTCGCAGGGGCCCATGCAGCTTCTCGTCCAGCACGGAGCGCCCTCGACCTTCTGCCACGTCGATCAGGTCACGCAGGTAGGATCCCCCTCCCAGGATGGCGGGGCCCCCGTCTCGGATGGCCACTTCCCCCTGCCTTGCGTCGTCGCGG
>JBNLDK010000107.1:0-75494 GCA_050304295.1 Polyangiaceae bacterium | reverse complement strand
GGAGTTCCGACGGGTGGCGTTCCGACGGGTGGAGTTCCGACGGGCGGAGTTCCGACGGGTGGCGTTCCGACGGGTGGAGTTCCGACGGGCGGAGTTCCGACGGGTGGAGTTCCGACGGGCGGCGTTCCGACGGGCGGCGTTCCGACGGGCGGCGTTCCCACGGGTGGTGCCGCGGGCGTGGCGGGGATGGCCGGAGCGGCCGGCAGCGCAGGACTGGCAGGTGCGGGCGGCGTGCCGCCGCTCGTCGGTGGTACCGCCGGCGCTGCTGGTTCGGCAGGAGCTGCTGGCACGGCCGGAACGCCGGCTGCCGGTGGGCTGCCTCCGGTGGGGGGCACCGGCGGGGCGATGACCGGCGGGGCGCCACCAGCCGGCGGCACTGCGGGCAGCGGTCCCGGCGGCGCGGGAGGGATCAGTGCGGGAGGTGCGCTCTCGGGTGGAAACGGTGGCGACGGAGCCAGCAGCTCTGGCGGTATCTCGACGGGTGGGATCCAGACGTCGGGCTCGGGTGGCCAGACGACGACCGGGGGCGTCGCTACCGGCGGGTCGTCCACCACCGGAGGGGCGGTGGCGACCGGTGGGACCGGGGTGCCCGCTACGGGCGGTACCGTGCCGCGGACCGTCGAGCTGCCGAGCATCGTCGACGAGGGTGGCTGCAACTGTGCCACCCCGCGGCGGAGCTCGACGCCCGCTCGCTCCCTCGTCGCGTGGGCGCTGCTCGCCATCGCGGCGCTGCGGCGCCGGCGGCGATGCTGAGCCGTGTGCTGGCGTTCTGACGCCCGAAGCGCGGCTGGCGAATTCGAGTCCGCGCCGGCTCCGGTGACGTAACGACCGCTTTCGAATGTACTAGTCCAGTCCGCCCACAACAATCAGGTACCCGTCGGCGTCGGTCCTCGTCCAGGACATCGACCTCACCTCGGCTCGCGTGCCCGTGCTGACGTTCTGGGACCAGCTCCATGTGTTCGGCTCAACCGATACCGTGCGCGTCGACCTCTCCACGAACGAGGGCGCGACGTGGACCCAGATCTGGTCTGGCGGCGCGAGTCATAGCAGCTGGTCGGAGAAACTGGTTTCTCTCGAAGACTACGCTGGTCAGGTCGTGCGCGTCCGGTTCGTGCTCGTTTCGAGCTCCTCCGGTGCCGACGATGGCTGGTACGTGGACGACATTGCCGTCCAGGAGCTCGAGGAGAGCGGACCGGACGCGCCGCCAGTTGCCGCCGGTAGCCCCTTCCGCGCCACGGGATGCGGGACGACGCTGACTCCGAGCTACTGGTGCGACGACTTCGAGGACGACCTGTCCCAGTGGGTGCCGGGAGATACGTGGGGCTTCGAGACGACGATTGCGCGGAGCGGGAACGCTTGCATCGCAGACAGCCCGGGCGGGGACTACGTCGACGACGCCGACGCCTCGATTCGCTTCCGGACGAGCCTGAGCCTGACGGACGCCTCCCACCCCATGTTGAGCTTCTGGGACCAGCTCTTCGTTCGGAGCTCCAGTGACGTGGCGCACGTCGAGGTGTCTTCGAACGCGGGCCTCGACTGGTACGAGGTCTGGTCCTCGTCGACCAACCACGGTACCTGGACCCACCAGCTGGTCGATCTCGCCCACTTCCGTGGCCTGAACGTCAGCCTTCGCTTCCGCTTCACGTCGAGCTCCTCCGGCACGGACGACGGCTGGTACGTCGACGACGTCGAGGTTCACGAGCAGCGGGACTGCATCGACTTCGACGGGGACCGGTACGGAGTGGGGCCTGCGTGCCTCGGCGACGATTGTGACGACAGTGCCGGGGCTTGCAATACCGAGTGCACGGACGCGGCGCCCGCGGATGGCATCCCCGACTGTGCGCTATCGGGCCGATTCGAGAGCCCCCCCTGGACGGGGTACGCATGGACTTTCGTGAACTCGCTTTCGAGCATCTCTCCCGCCGGATTTTACGCCCCACCCGGAACCGAGCCGTTCTGTGCCCAGGGCACCGTCGGACCCAGCTTCGACACCTTCGCCATGCTCGGCTTCACCCTCAACCAGCCCCTGGGAGTCGTCGACCCCGGTGCGTGGACTCGCACCGGGACGGGGATCTCGGTCAACATTTCCAACCCGGGAGGGTCTCCGCTCCGCGTCCAGATCGAAACGCCCCATGGCGCCTACGACGCTGCCGAACGCTGGTGCGCCGAGGTCACGACGTTCGACGACGACGTGACCATCCCGTGGGGCGCCTTCAACACCACGTGCTGGGATGGCGACGGAGACCCCTACACGGGCGTAGAGCTGACCCGTCTGATCGTCTACGTGCCGGGCGACACGGCCGGACCCACGCCGTTCGAGTTCTGCGTCAACAGCGTCGGCGTCGCGCCGTAGAGAAGCTTGCCTTCCCGCGGATCCGACGTGTCGTGTGCTCGGCCGCTGTCGTTCATGGGCCTCCGCGGAGTCATCCGCCGAGGCCTGGACCTCGGTTGCTCGCGCAGTCGCGCGCCGTGCTTACGAACTGGCTCGTCGCTGGTCCCCGCCAGACGGACATGCCTTGCTGTTCCTGCGTCGCCAGGCCGCCAGGAGCAGCGCCATGACCCACGCGAGCGAGGTGCGCGGTCTGGACCCGGTTGTCCGACATCCGCAGCCGCCATCGTCGTCGGACTTGCGGCTGCCGGCGCTGGTGGTCGCGCCGCCGTTGCCGGCGGAGGACTGAGTGGTGCCGCCGGTCGTGGTGCCGCCGGTGGCGCTGCCGTTGCCGGCGGAGTGGGCGCCGCCGGTCGTGGCGCTGCTGCCCGCGGAGGCGTGAGTGGCGCCGCTGGTGCCAGGGTGGCCTGCCAGTCCCGGATCGCCTCCGGCGGGGTCGCCCGGCGGCGCGCCCCCGGGGTCCGCTCCGGCGATCCCACCGCTATCTACCCCGATCCCGCCCGCGCCTGCGGCCGTGCCTCCCGTTCCGCTGCCGTGGTTGCCCGTGCCTCCCGTGAGGTGGGCGGCTTCACCCCCGATCCCGCCCGCGCCGGCAGCGGCGCCGGCCGCTCCGCTGACCCCGCCCGCGCCCGCTGCGCCCCCGGTTCCGGCGGCGGGCAGCCAGTCGACGGTCGTGGTCGCGAGCGACGCGGAGTCGGAGCGTGACCCACACGTGGTGAAGTCGTAGCTCCAGGAGGGGGCGAGCTGGAACGCCTGCCCATCGGATGCCGATCCCTCCACGCGCAGGTCGATGTCGACCTGGATCGAGTCGCCGGACTGGATGTCGCCGACCGCGACTCCGCTTGCCAGAACCAGCGCCGTGACCGGTGCGCCGCCGACGTCTCCCGGCACGCCATCGAGCTGGAAGTCCTCGACTCGCAACCCTGTTTCGAGAGGCAAGGAGAAGGTCACGTTGTCCGCGTCCACGTCGCCGCCGAAGTTGTCGAGGGTCACCGCAAGGCGAATCAGCTCGCCGAGGGACGCGCTGGCGACCGAGGTCTGTGCCGTGGAGAATTGGAAGTCGGGTGCCGGAGTGTCCAGCTGGAAGCCGACGCCCGCGGGAACGTAGCTGTCGCCGGCGGTGGCCGCGCGCAGCACCACGCTCGTCTGGCCCGGGGTGAGCTGTCCCGCGGAGGAGCTGAGCTGTACCGTGGTGACGTCCCAGCCCTGGCGAGCGCCGACCGTATTGGAGCCGGTCACGGCATCATGATTCCGGTCGCCGAACGTGCCGACTGGATCGATGGTGCCGGACGCGCCGTTGATCTGCGAGGCGAAGAAGTTGCTTGCTGGGTTGTTGGGCGTGCTCAGCGAGACGAAAGCTGCGGAGCCATCACCGATCTGGAACACGTCGCCGGTGAGGTTTGCATCTCCTTCCAGGGCGCTCACGGCGGCAATGCCGACCACCTCGCCGGTCGTCGGGGCGCAGACTTCTGGCACCCCGTAATCGACGGCATTCTCCTCGTCGACGTGGTTGCCCCCCACCAGGATACTGACGTTGCGCAGCGGCGCGTCGGGGCTGGAATACACCACGAACAGCGACCACCCGGCGGCGTTGAGACCGTTCACCGCCTCTGACTGGGTTGCTGGCACACCGCTCAGCCCGTAGCGTCCTGCGCCGTGGGACGACACGAATTCCGTCACGTCTGCGGAGCGGAGGTAGAAGCGTACGGCAAGCCCGTTCGCACCGACTTGGGAGAGGGTGACGGCCGTGGTTCCGTCCGGTGACACGGACAGCTCTTGCCCTTCGAACCGCAAGGTCACCGCGTCGTCGAGGTGGTCGGAAACGTCCTCGACGTAGCTGTAGCTGCCGCCCCAGACGAGCTCGGCGCGCTCGACCACAGCCGCCCCAGGCAGGCTCAGCATTGCCTCGGATCCGTTGGCCGTCCAGTTCCCGGTCGTGCCGGCGAACCAGGGATTGGAGGCGTTCGCCGGGGTGTCGTCCACGTCCGTCGGGGAGAGCGACATGAACGTGCCGATCGAATCGGCGATTCCCGGGCCGTTCGCGTCGATGGCCTTGCTCAGCCCGAGGGCATTGCCCGTGACCACGATGCCGCCGTGGAGCGTGTCGCTGAATCGCAGCGATTGAGCGGCGGCCATGGAGGGCGCGAGAACGCTCGCGGTCCCGAAGAGTGCCAACGTGCCCAGGAGCCTGCGTCCAGTCATGGAGCACAGCGTACCAGGCCACTACGCGACGCGACAGAGTGGGCGAGAGCTACGGCAACGACACCTGTCGCGGGGGCACGAGGATCCCCCCGCGGTCGTCGACGATGACGAGGAAGACCTCGCTCTCCCCCTGGTCGTCGCTGGCGTGGTACACGAGCGCGTGCTCGCCCGGGGGACCCAAGGCCATCTGGGTCGTCCAGACGTTGCAGCTGCCGACGCAGTCGTCCACGATCTCGTGCCGAGCGGGGCTCTCGCCGTCCCACCAGAAGAACACGAGCCCGTCCGCGGTCCACGTCGTCCCACGAACGACGCCATCGCGGAGGTGGAGCCGGGGCGGGTTGTTGAACTCGAACGGGAGGGTGCTGCTCTGCTGCACGACCCCCGCTGGCGTCACCACGGCCAGCGTCGCGACGTCCAGCTCCGACCACATCACGACGTAGTGGGTCCCCGTCCAGACGATGGCGGGATTGAGACCGCGGAGCAAGCTCTCGTCGCTCCGGTAGAGCTCCTGGGGACCACTCAGCGGCTCGCCCGCGAGGTTCATGCGCCACAAACGCAGCTGCGGCCGGGACACCGCGTTGGGGGACGACGGGATCTGTTCGACGACGCCCAGCACGTCCGACGACTCTGCCGTTGTTTGTAGCGTCTCGCGGCAGTGTCCGGCCTCGAGCCACTCCAGATCCCGGTACTCGGCGGCGCCGTTCGCGTCCGAGACGAAGAGCTGCGCGACAGAGGAGACGGAGGTCGCGAACACCGTCACGTACTGCTCGCCGGTCCACTCGAGCCGCGAGGGTCCGCACCCGTTGCCGGTCAAGTATTCGCTCTGGACCCTCTCCCCACCGTGGTCGAGGCGCAGGAACGCGGCCCCCTGCCCGTAGGCGACGGCGAGCTCCCGCGCTTCGGGGTTCCAGGTGGCGACGGACGTTCCCGCCGCGTAGCTGTGGGTTTCCGGCAGCGCTTGTGGGAAAACCAGCATCTGACCCCGGGTGGAGAAGGTGGACAGGTACGCCGTGCCGCCGTCGTCCTGGTGGAACACGCGATAGGCCTCGCCGTCGAAGACGACGGTCGCAGCGTAGCTCGAGCGCTCGTCCACGAAGCCGTCGCAGTCGTCGTCCACGCCGTCCTCGATGCTCTGCTCGTAGTTCCAGCGCACGTCGTCACCCTCGCACGCGCTCCACCTGCCCTCGGCGTCGAGACAGGTGGCGGTGCCGACGGTGCACGCACGCAGGCCCGGGTTGACGGCGGGACACGGCGCCACCTCGCCCGGCTGGCAGGGCTCGTCCACGGTGCCGTCGCAGTCGCTGTCGACCTCGTCGCCCGGCAGGTCCACGCGCGGGACGACCTCGCCCAGGCAGAGCGTCCACTGGGTGCCTTCTGGTGTCTGGACGCAGCGTCGCCGCCCCGCCATGCAGGCCCCCACGTTCACTGTGGAGGCGGGGCCCGTGTAGCAGCTCTGGCGGGTCCCGTAGACGCACGCGCCGTCGGTGCCCGCGGACCCTCCCGTGGCTTGCGCTCCGGCCCGTCCCCCCTCGGCCAGGACCCCGCCCGCGCCGCCGGTCGTCAGGACGCCACCCGCGCCGCCGGTCGTTGTCAGGACGCCCCCCGCGCCGCCGGTCGTCAGGACGCCGCCCGCGCCGCCGGTCGTTGTCAGGACCCCGCCCGCGCCGCCGGTCGTTGTCAGGACACCGCCCGTGCCGCCCGGCTCCCGCGCTCCCGTCGCGCCGCCAGTCGCCACCGGTGCGCCGCCCGTGGGGGAGCGCCCGGCTTGGCCTCCCGTGGGCCGCTCGACAGGGCGACCGCCGGTGGTGGGGACCGAGACGACCCCGCCCGCCGCTCCCTCGCCACCCGCGAGCGGATCGACGGTGGTCTGGCCGCAGGCGATCGGAAACACGGCCGCCATCCCCCATCCGATCCATGCCCGCATGGCGCTAGCCTACCCGGAAATGCCCGGATGTGTGGTTCCGACACCGCCGCCGTCCGGTTCTTGGATCACCACCGCGCCTGGACTCCCCGCCCGCGCCGGTCCCGGTTCCCCGCCGAATCTGGCGAAGGTTTGACCCTGCCTGGAATGGACCGTGCTGCGTGGCCACGCTATCCTGAAGTCCCGGCCAGGAGAGCTCGATGATGTTGAGGAAGACCGCACTGCGGGCATGGGTGTTTGGCCTCGCGCTGGTGGCGAACCCGGCGTACGTGACGGCTTGCAGCGGGCACGAGGGGTCTGACGAGTTCACCTACGGAGAGGCCGAGCTGGTGGGGTTGCTGGACGACGTGAACGCGACCGCGTCGTGGGAGTTCGAGGGCTACGCGCTGAGTCTGGAGCTCGAGCAGCAGACCGGGGAAGCGACGGCTCGCGCCGAGGGGCTGGTGCGCAGCGCCCATGCCTGCGGGTCGCGCACGTTCGTGAAGTCCGCGGCGGCCTGCCTCGACATCACCGAGATGCCGCTCGAGGGGACGGCGACCGTCACCACCCGGCTCGACGACGGAACGATCGCGCCCGTGGCGACGGTTCCGGTGAGCGGCAAGCTGCTGGTGACCGGACTCGATCTGAAGCAAGCGGAGCTGTCGCTCTACTTCGACGGCGGCTCGATGTTCCTGCTCTGGACCCCCGAAGGCGACTTCGAGCTCTGGTCCTTCGGCGCTGACCGTCTCGGTCCCGACGCCGCGCCCGTTTCCTACAACGCCTATTGAGCTTCAGAGACGCCGCCTCCCTGGAGGCGGACTCCACCAGACGCATGGGTCGTGGGAGGCAGGGCTGCGACGACCAGCCGAGGGCGAGCGTTGCGAGCACGACGATCACGGCGCGGGTGGGGCGTCGGGGCCGGCATCGGTCGCGGCGCCGGCATGGTCGCGGCGCTGGCCAGGCAGAATGGGCCGCGGACGGGTGGCGGCACCCGGTAGATCCGATGAGCTGTGGGGGCTGCGCCGGGCAGGGAAGCCGAGCCGTTCGGAGCGGGAGCGCCTGGCACGATCGATCCCTGCAGGAGTATGCTGAGGCATGCGTGGTCAGGGATGGGTCATCGGGGGCGTCGTGGCGTTGCTGTGCTGCGCCTGTGGCGGTCGCGTGGGGCTCGAGGACGACTGGAGTGCTGGCGGGGGGACGAACACGGGAGGGACACCCCACGATGGGGGCTCTCCGGCGGGTGGGGGCGGCAGTGGCGGTGGCGACGTGCGACCGAGTGGTGGGCGCTCCAGCGGGGGCGGCAGTGGCGGCGGCGAGGTGCGACCGAGTGGTGGCCGCCCCAGCGGTGGCGGCTCCGGTGGCGGCGGGGAGCCTTGCCCGGCGGGGTGGACCCTCTGCCCCGGGGGCTGCGTGGATCTGGGTTCCAGTCCGCTCGACTGCGGAGCCTGTGGCGTTGCCTGTCCCGCCGGGTCCTCCTGCCTGGCGGGCGTGTGCGTGGGCGTGTGTCCTCCGGGAGCGACGCTCTGCGACGGTGCGTGCGTCAACGTGCTCGGCCATCCCGCCCACTGCGGCGGCTGCAACGTCGTCTGCCCCGCAGGGTTCTCCTGCCGCGGCGGCGTGTGCTCTTGCGAAGACACCCTCTGCGGATCGGCGTGCGTGGACCTGCGCACGGCACCCGAGAACTGTGGCTCGTGCGGCGTCCACTGCGGGGGCGCCACCGAGTGCGTGCGGGGCGGGTGCGCGTGCCCAGGCGGGGAGACGCAATGCGGTGACGACTGTCCAGACCTGTCCACTGACCCGCGCCACTGCGGCGATTGTTTCGCCGCGTGCAGTCCCGGCGAGCAGTGTGTCGAGGGGCTGTGCGTGGGCGGACCGTCCTGTCAGGACCAGCCCGAGTGCGCCGGCGAGAGCTGCTGCACTCCGCTCGAGGTCGAGGCGGGGACGCTCGCGATGGGGCGCGGCACCGAGCGCTGCGAGGGGTGTCGCGACGGCTGTCCGCCTGACACGGAGTGTGAGCCGGACGAGGTGCCCGAGCACTCCGCCGGCGTCGGGTACTTTCAGCTCGACCGATACGAGGTCACCGTGGGTCGGTTCCGTCCCTTCGTGGCCGCGGTCGGCGCCGGGTGGCGCCCGGCCGCGGGCGCTGGCGCCTGTCCCGAAGGGGAAGCGAACATGCCGGTCCCGGAAGGGACCACGGGATGGCAGTCCGCGTGGGACATCTTTCTGATCGGGGATGCCGCCGCGTTCGAGGAGGCTCTCCTGCAGAGCAGCCTGTCGACGTACTGGCCCACTGGTGAGGAGCGCGACGCCTGGCCGCTCAGCGGCGCCACCTGGTACGAGGCGTTTGCGTTCTGCATCTGGGAGGGGGGGCGCCTTCCCTTCGAGGTCGAGTGGGAGTACGCCGCGACCGGCGGCGAGCAGAACCGGCTCTTCCCCTGGGGCGACGACTGGCCCGATCCTTTGCCCGCCAACTACCAGGGCAACCAGGGGAACCCGCACTGGGACGTGGGTAGAGAGCCGGGCGGCGACGGTCGCTGGGGGCACGCCGATCTCGCCGGGAGCCTCGAGGAGTGGGTCTTCGACTGGTACTCCGAGAGCTTCTACGCGGGGGTGCGGGACGACTGCGTCACCTGCGCCAACGTGTACCCGGACGTGCTCCGCGTCGTCCGGGGTGGCGCCTGGAACCAGCCGGCAGATCGCCTGCGCGCGGCCTCCCGCTCCGCGTTCGATCCCGGCGCCCGCTCCCCCTCGATAGGATTTCGCTGCGCCTGGGATCCGCGGTAGCGGCCCCACCACCCAACCCCTCCCATCATCGCGCGGCTTTGCCCGTCGCCCTCCCCACCGCCTCCAACATCGTCGCGGTGCGTCGACCTGCCCCCCAACCACCTGGGGCGGTCCCTCGGGTTGCGCTGGACCCGTCGAACCGCGCGCCGGGGCCAGAAGCAGCCCCCGGGCGCGGTTCGGACCGTGTGCGGCGACGCGGCGCGTCGCCTGGGGCGGTCGGGACCGCTCGTTTCGACGCTGCGCATCGCTTTCGAGCTGTCGAATCGCTCCGGGTGCTGGCCGTAGCGGATCGGCGCGGTGGGGACCGCGCGCCGGGGCTAGACGTAGCCCTCGGGCGTGGTTGGAACCGCTCTGGGCGGCTCGCGGAACCCCCCGGCGCGGTTGGATGTGCCGACGGCGCTGTGGCTGACCCCGGCGCGCGGTTGGAATCGCTCCCTGGTTCGCCGAGGACGCACGCTGCATTCACTCGCGACGAATTTTTCTCGCCAGCGGGTCCTCACGTCGTCGCTGTCGGCGCCCCGTTGCGGTCTGCGCCAATTCGATGTGTTGTCGTCGCCGCGTCACGCCACGTCTCTGCTCGCGAATGGCATCGCGTCGTCGCGACATCACCCCCAGGGGTGTTGACGGTGTGGGGTGAGTCGGTAGGTTGCCACGACAGCGAGCGGGGGCTCGCTAGCGAAGCGTCACGTTCGTCGATGGCGTCTGACGCCGTCGACATGGCAGTTCCCTTCCAACCGCGGGAGACGACAGATGGCAGTCAAGAACCTCACCCTGAACGAGATGGTTCAGATCACCGCGACGATGCTGCACCCGGAGGGCAGCCCGCGCGCACGCCTGGAGGCAAACCCCATGCTGACCGCGCTGGTCCCGGCGCTCGAGACCGCCCACCACGCCGTGCTCGGAGTCATGCCCAGACCCGAGGACCCTCGGCTCCAGGAGCTCAGCGCCCAGGCCGCCGCGGCGGATGCGGTTCACGACGCGCTGGTCGGGTCGATCCACGGTCTGCTCACCGCCACCGCTGACCTCCTGGACGATGGTGCCACCTACCTGAAGCTCCGCGACCAGCTGCTGCCCGAGGGCATCGCCGGTGCCGCGCGGCTCACCTACGAAGGACAGGCCGGCTACGCCAAGCGCCTGCGCGCCCACCTCACCGAAGCGCAGCGCACTCAGCTCTCGTCGCTCGCGGTCGGCAATCGCAACCTGCTCGAGCTGGTCACACAATGGATGGACGCTGGCGAGCGCATCGGGGAGCTCGACCAGGAGCGACAGCGGATCGCCAGCGAGGCGCAGGCGCCCACCGCGTCCACCGTGTCGCAGGCCCGCTACCGGTGGATCCGCGTCGTCAACGCGGTGCGGGACGTGGCGGACATCGCCGAGCTGACGGACGCGGACCGGACCACGATCTTCGGCGCGCTCGCCGAGCTCGAAGGCGCGGCCGATCTGCGAGCCGCCCGGCGTCGCGCCGGCAAGGTCGAACAGGACGTGGCAGCGGAGCTCGAGGCGAGCGCGCAGGGCGCTCCGGCGCGATGAGCGGCCGCCGCCGCATCTGAGGGCGAGCTGCGCTGCGCAGCTCGCTCGGGGACTCAGTCGTCACGACGCTTTCGGCCGGCTGCGTAACAGTCGAGTACCCGGTGCCTGACGCGCATCACTCGTCGGTTGTCAGGCAAGCGCCGTCTTGGCAGCCGTGCTCGCAGAGCACGAAGACCACTTCATGCTCGTCCGCGCTGGCGCAGCGGGTCTCGTGGACGCCACAGTACCGCCACTCGGTGTCGGGCAGGTCGGTGCCGTCTGGGGAACAGGCGTCGATCAAGGTCCCGTCGGGCACTTCTGGATCATGGCTGAGGTAGCAGGAGTCGTCGCCCGATCCCGACGCCGAGAAGAGTTCGCCATACGTGAAGGGATCCCCCCCGTCGCTCTCCACACAGATGGGGTCATCGGGGGTCCCGCTGATGCAAGCCCCCGCCCGACACACGAACCCGTCTGGACAGGGGATGCCAGCAGGGCGCACGCACTCTCCGTCATCGAGGCGCGCCTCTTCGAGGAGGCCCGCGCGTCCCTCGTCGTAGGTGCACCAGTCGCTGGTTTCGGAACGCGAGGTCGGTGCGCCGTGGGTGCCCTCGTACTCCGTGGAGCAGACGCCGAACACGTGGGGATTGTTGCCCTCGGGGTACTCATCGCTCACGTCCGAGTCGTCGACAGCGATGATCCGACCGGGTGGGTCGGGTGGGCGGTTGCCGCGATCCTTGTCGACCGATCCCCCGCAGCTGGCGAGGGTCACGCAGATCGGAATCCAGGACGCAGCGGCTCTGGTGGTGGCGAGCACGCCGTCGATCTGGCTGATGAGCGGCGCGACTTCAAGACTTGCGTGCGACCATCTTCTCCGCAATCCTGAGCCGAACGCGCGAACGAGTGACGCCGGGGAGGGCCCTACAGCGCTCAACGCTTGCGTTGAAGATCGTGAAGAGCATCCCGATGCGCACGGCGCGCATTGGGTCTGGCGCGACGGCGCCGGTTGGAGTTGCGCTCAGGGCGGCGTGGGAGACCGTGACGAGTGCGGGGATCGCGTGACGCGCCCATCGGCAAATCCGCGTGGTGCGGGGTGGGGGCCATGTACCGAGAAATGCGCGTGAAACGCGCATGGCGGGGGGCATGGGTTCTTGCGGTGGGGGCCATGTGCCGAGAAATGCGCGTGAAGCGCGCATGGCGGGGGGCATGGGTGGCCCCCCGGGGGTCGAGGTGGCGAGAGATGCACGTGGTCCGCGCGTGACGCGCCCATCGGCAAATCCGCGCGTCACTCCCGACGGCGGTGACGCCGGAGGTGACGCGCGGGGTGGTAGTTCCGAAAACGAAGCCGCGCGTCACTCCTGCTCGAGGCGACGCGCGGCGCGGCGGTTCCGATGTGTGGAGGGCTCACCAGGCGGGCGGCGGATCGGCGTAGCGGCCGGGGAATGGATCGGCGTCGTGGCGGCGACGGATCTCCTCGTCCGTCCAGGGCCAGCGGGAGCCCGACTCGTCGAAGAAAGCGACCCCGATCACGCCGACGTTGCGACCCTGGCCCTTGCGCGCGGCGTACGAATCCCGCACCGAACCGAAGCGGAACGCGGCCACGGTGCTGTCTGACCGGCGGAAGCCCTCGATGTCCAGTGTTGCCCAGGGGCCGAGGATGTAGCCGCGCTTGCGGAAGTTGCCGGGCTGGCCGTCGATGACGTCCAGTCCGTCCACCGTGGCGACCACCTCGACGCGATTGCCGGTGTGGTTCTGCACCCGCACGATGTAGCGCTCGCCGGCCTCGCCCACGACGTAGGTGCGGCCCCCGGCGCGGGTGCCGGGTAGCGGCGCGTAGTTGCCGTCGAGCACGCGCACGCTCAGCTGATTGGCAGCGGCGGGGAAGACGTTGTCGCCCCAGTTGGAGCGGCTGCTGTGCTCGGCCATCGCGCGCACGCCCTGGGCGTCGTTGTAGTGGATGCCGACGGTGGCGAAGGGGCGCTGGGGATCGGCGCGGAAGAACGCCGCCGACGAGACGTAGCTCGAGCGGTTCTCGCCCCACACGGTTCCGAGCCCGGGGCGCGACTGCCGGGGGGGCGATGGGCCCTCGACTCGGGCGGCCGGGGCCTCGCCGTCGAAGTCCGCCATCTCCTCGGCGGCGGCGGGCGCGGGGGCGGCGCCTGGCGCCGCGTTCCAGCTCGCGCCATCGCTGGCTGTTTCCCCGCCACCGTCGTGGGCGTCGGCCGCTGTCGGCCCGTCCCAGTTGCCGCTGGGTTGCGCCGCGCTTCGGGCGCCCGCCGTGTGACTAGCCCCACTGCCGCATCCGAATAGCGCCAGCAGCGCTGCGAGAACTACCACCAGGATCTTCGTGAGCTTCATCTGTTGCCTCCCGCCTTTCGGGCCGATGCGGATCCAACGAGGCGGGCGGAGCTGGCCTTACAGCGAGGGGCGGCAAATAGCTTGGGCCAGTGACTTGCAGTCCGGCATGGTGTGGCCAAGTTGACGGACGAGAATCGACGACTGCGGCTCAGCCGGAGAGGAAAATGCCAAGAAGGACGCTGGATCTGGGCCGCATCGCCGCCCTTGGACTGACCACGTGGCTAGGTGCGGGCACCGCTCTGGCCCAGCAGCCGGGGCCCGACGCACCCGCGCCCGAGCCTCCCGACGAGCCGGCGGCGCCTGATGCCGACGCGTCCGAGGCCGATACTGCCGAGCGCCCCGCGACGCCCAACCCTGCCCCGCCACCGGCGCAAGACATCACCCAGCGCTTCGACACGGTGCTCGCCCAGCCGGGAGGGCTCACCTCGGAGCGAGTCGCCGAGCGCGCGGTGGCGACGAACTGGTCGATCAAGTCGCTCGAGAAGGATCAGGAGATTGCCGAGCTGAACGTCGATCAGGCCGTCGCCGCGTACCTGCCCGAGGTGACGCTGATCGCGCGCTACACGCGGCTCTCGCCGGTGGAGAACGGCGGATTCGGGGGAGGCCCGGACGTCAATATCGTGACGGCCAATGATCCAGTAAACGGCACCTACGCGGCCGACTACGATGGGTTCAGCAGCTTCCCGCTCTCCGGTCTCTTCGACGGGATGGAGTTCCCCGTCTTCCTCAACAACTACCACCTCCAGGCCAGCCTCCGCGTGCCGATCTCCGACTACGTGCTGCGCGCCGGGCACGGTCTCAGCGCTGCGCGGCACAACCGGCGCTTCGCGAAGCTGAACCGCGACGCCGAGGCGTTGCACACCGCGGCCAGCGCCAAGCTCGTCTACTACGACTGGGTGCGCGCCGAGCTCAATCTCGTCATCGTCGAGGAGTCCCGCGTCCTGGCCGAGGAGCGGTTGC
The DNA here is from genome assembly GCA_050304295.1 of Polyangiaceae bacterium. GTDB lineage: Bacteria > Myxococcota_A > Polyangia > Polyangiales > Polyangiaceae > JAFGBI01. The sequence goes on along the minus strand of JBNLDK010000107.1, from coordinate 61,395 downwards.
GCGTGGCGAAGGCCGGCCTGGCGGGGGGACGTCTGTCGAGGGCCGACGTGCTCTCCGCGGAGGCAGATCTGGCGAGGGCGGAGCTGATGCTCTCCCAGGCTCGCAATCAGGCCACGCTGGCCGAGGATCGATTGAGCACCATCATGCACGACGCCACGCCCGGTCCGTACTCCGTTGGCGAGAACGTGATGAACGTGACGCCTCCGCCTTCTGTCGAGCCCTTCGACAAGCTCTACGCCGAGGCCATCGATCGGCGCCTCGAGGTCCGCGCCCTGGAGCTCAACAAGAAGAGCCTGGAGGAGGCGGCCGACACCATGCGAGCGGACAACTACCCACGCCTGTCCGCCTTCGGGAACGCCTACTACATGAACCCGAGCCAGCGCGTGTTCCCGCAGGAGGACCGGTTTCGGGCCCACTGGGACGTGGGTCTGGAGCTGACCTGGACACCGACCAAGATCGCCACGGCGCGGGCAGAGAGCCGCAAGTACGACGTGCAGGCGCAGCAGCGCGACAGCGACATCCAGAACTTCCGGGATGGCCTGCGCACCGAGGTGATGCAGGCGCGGCAGATGTTGCTCGAGGCGACTCTCAACCTGGAAACCACGCAGCGAGGACTCACTGCGACGGAGGAGGGCTACCGCGTTCAGCGCAAGCTCTACGAGTATGGTCGCGCCACCAGCGTGGAGGTCAAGCAGGCCGAGAACCAGCTCCTGTCCGCGCGGCTGGCCGTCGTCGACGCGCGCGTCAACCTGATCACGGCCCAGGTGCGACTCGAACACGTCGTGGGGCGCGACGTCGGATCGCTGTAGCCGTTCCCTGATGGCGCCCCGCGTCGAGCCCGAGCGGATCCAGCCGCTCAACGACCAGCCGGTGGCGGCGCGGGGACGCTACGTTCTGTACTGGATGCAGGCGGCGCAGCGGGCGACGTTCAACCCCGCGCTGGAGCACGCGATTCACCACGCCAACGAGCTGCGGCTGCCGGTCGTCGTTGGCTTCGGGCTGACCGCCGACTACCCCGAGGCGAACGCGCGTCACTATGCGTTCCTGCTCGACGGACTGGCGGCGGCGAACGCCGCGCTGACGGACCGTGGGATCCGGCTGGTGGTGCGCTACGGGGAGCCCGACGCGGTCGCGCTTTCGCTGAGCGAGAAGGCAGCGCTGGTCGTCTGCGACCGCGGGTATTTGCGCCACCAGAAGCGCTGGCGCCAGCGGCTGGCCGCAGCGGCGCGAGTGCGCGTGGAGCAGGTGGAGGGGGACGTCGTGGTCCCGGTCGGGGTGGCGAGTCAGAAGCGCGAATTCGCCGCGCGCACCCTCCGCCCCAAGCTGCAGCGCGAGCTCGCACGCTTCCTGCACCCCTTGCCGCCGGCGCTCCTTCACCGCGACTCGTTGCGGATGCGGATCGCCTCCGACTTCGATCCGCGTCACCCCCGCCGCACCCTGAGCGCGCTGGCGGTGGACCACGCCATCGAGCCGGTGGTGCGCCTGATCGGAGGGGAGGCCGAGGGGCGGCGACACCTGGGCGAATTCGTCGCCCAGCGGCTCGCGGGGTACGGCACCGAGCGCAGTGAGCCGGCGCGGTATCGCGTGTCGCTGCTCAGCCCCTACCTGCACTTCGGGCAGCTCTCGCCCGTCGAAGTCGCTCTCGCGGTGAGGCGCGCGCGGGGCGCGGCGGCGGAGGACCGCGACGCCTTTGTCGAGGAGCTCGTCGTGCGGCGCGAGCTGTCGATCAACTACGTGCACCACGAACCCCGCTATGACGAGTACGCCGGGGTGCCGCGCTGGGCGCGCGAGTCGCTGGCGGCCCACGCCCGCGATCCGCGCCCCCACCGCTACGGGCGCCAGCAGCTGATCGCCGCCGCGACCCACGACCCGCACTTCAACGCGGCGATGCGCGAGCTGGTGCACACGGGGTACCTGCACAACTACCTGCGCATGTACTGGGCCAAGAAGATCCTCGAGTGGTCGCCGTCGCCCGCTGCCGCATTCGCCACGACGCTCCAGCTGAACAACGCCTACCTGCTCGACGGTCGCGACCCGAATTCGTATGCGGGAGTCGCGTGGTGCTTCGGGCTCCACGACCGCCCCTGGACTGAACGTCCCATCTTCGGCAAGGTGCGGTACATGAACGCGCGTGGTCTGGAGCGCAAGTTCGACATGCGGGCCTACGCGGCCGCAGTTGACGAGCTGGTGGCCGCGGAGCGCATGGCGGCTCACCCGCCATCGGTGTAGCCGCGCCGCCGTGCTTCGCTGCCGCGTCGACGGGTGCTCGGCGCTCTGCGCCTGCGCTCGTCTCGGGTTCGCACGCCGGTGACGAGCAGGGCCCGAAATGGGGAGGGTTCAGAAATGATCGAAATGGCAGGGGGCCCAAAATGGGAGGGGCCCGAAATGGGAGCGGGCCGAAATGGGTCGTTCAAGGCCGGGTGGTGCGGCCGACCGCCAACCAGCGGTTGGTGCGAGAGGTGCCACCCTCTCCGCGGCGAGGCGTGGCGTGAGTGACTGGGACCACGCCTGACGCAAGGTCCGGCTTGCCGGCCCCTGGCGGCGATGTTAACGGCAAGTTGGCATATCAGCGAGCGGAGGGGCCAGCTGAGCGCTCCCCGCGACCCCGAACACGGAGCACAACATGGCGAAGATCACCTGGACGAAGATCGATGAGGCCCCCGCACTGGCCACCTACGCGTTGTTGCCCGTCGTGCAGGCGTTCGTCCGGGATTTCGGCGTGGAGATCGAGACGAAGGATATCTCGCTGGCGGGTCGCATCATCGCGAATTTTCCGGACCGCCTCAGCGCGGAGCAGCGGCTGCCCGATGCTCTGGCAGAGCTGGGCGCACTGGCCCAGACTCCCGAGGCCAACATCATCAAGCTGCCCAACATCAGCGCCTCGATTCCGCAGCTGATGGCCGCGATCCAGGAGCTGAAGAGCCAGGGCTACGACCTGCCGGAGTATCCCGAGGAAGCCCGGACGCCCGAGGAGGTGGCGCTGCGCGCGCGGTTCGCGAAGGTGCTCGGATCGGCGGTCAACCCCGTGCTGCGCGAGGGCAACTCCGACCGGCGCGCCGCCGCCTCGGTGAAGAAGTTTGCGAAGAAGAACCCGCACCGGATGATGAAGCCCTGGCCCGAGTCCGGCTCGAAGGCGCGGGTCGCGCACATGTCCGACGGCGACTTCTACGGTAGCGAGAAGAGCCGGACCCTCGCGCAAGCGACCGAGGCGAAGATCGAGTTCGTGGGGGCGGATGGTGCCGTGCAGTCCCTCAAGGAAGGGCTGGCGCTGCAGGCGGGCGAGGTCATCGACGCCGCGGTGATGAACGTGGCGGCGCTTCGCCAATTCTACGCGGAGCAGCTCGCGGCGGCCCGGGAGGAGGGCACGCTCGTTTCGCTGCACCTGAAGGCCACGATGATGAAGGTCTCCGACCCGATCCTCTTCGGGCACTGCGTGTCAGTGTACTTCGCTGCGGCGCTCGACAAGCACGCGGACGCGCTGAAGCAGATCGGTGCCAACGTGAACAACGGTCTCGCCGACGTGCTGGCGAAGCTCGAGCGGCTACCGGCCGAGAAGAAGGCAGAGATCGAGGCGGACATCACGGCCGTGTATGCCGCGCAACCTCCGCTGGCGATGGTGGACTCGCGAATCGGCAAGACCAACCTGCACGTGCCGAACGACATCATCGTCGACGCATCGATGCCCAACGTCGTGCGCGACGGTGGCCGCATGTGGAACCGCGATGACCAGCTTCAGGACACTGTCGCCATCATCCCGGATCGCAGCTACGCGACCATGTACCAGGAGATCATCGCGGACTGTCAGCGCCTGGGGCAGTTCGATCCGTCCACCATGGGTAGCGTCTCGAACGTCGGCCTGATGGCACAGAAGGCCGAGGAGTACGGCTCCCACGACAAGACCTTCGAGGCACCGGGGGCGGGGACCATTCGCGTCGTGGACGCCGCGGGCGCTGTGCTGCTCGAGCAGCCCGTGCAAGCGGGCGACGTCTTCCGCATGTGCCAGGTGAAGGACGCGCCGATTCGGGACTGGGTCAAGCTGGCGGTGACCCGTGCGCGCGCCTCGGGGGTGCCGGCCGTGTTCTGGCTCGACGAGGGCCGTGCGCACGACCGCGAGGTCATCGCGAAGGTGCAGGCGTACCTGCCCGACCACGATACCTCGGGGCTCGAGATCCTCATCCGGAAGCCCGCCGAGGCGATGCAGTACTCCCTGGTCCGGGTCCGCCGGGGCGAGGACACGATCGCGGTGACCGGCAACGTCTTGCGCGACTATCTGACGGATCTGTTCCCGATCCTCGAGCTGGGTACCAGCGCCCGGATGCTGTCGATCGTGCCGCTGATGAACGGGGGCGGGCTGTTCGAGACGGGCGCTGGAGGCTCGGCGCCGAAGCACGTCCAGCAGTTCGTCCAGGAAGGGCACCTGCGCTGGGACTCACTCGGCGAGTACTGCGCGCTGGTGCCATCGCTCGAGCTGATCGCGACACAGAACGCGAACCCGAAGGCGGCGCTGCTCGCCCGCACGCTCGATGAGGCGGTGGCGAAGTATCTCGAGAACGCCCGCTCTCCGTCGCGCAAGGTCAACGAGATCGACAACCGCGGCAGCACGTTCTACCTGGCGCTCTACTGGGCCGAGGCGCTGGCTGCCCAGGACGAAGATCCGGCGGCGCGTGACCGGTTCGCGAAGATTGCTCAGCAGCTGAATGAGGGCGCCGAGCGGATCACTGCAGAGCTGCTCGCTGCCCAGGGCGCGGCGGTGGACCTCGGCGGGTACTACCTGCCGGATCCTCAGCTGACCGAGGCCGCGATGCGCCCCAGCGCGACCCTGAACGCCATCATCGACGCCATCTGAGGCGCTGGCTCTACGGGGTCCGGCACGGTCCGGGCCCCAGCCGCGAGGTTCAGTTTCGGCGCCCCGGGCCAATCGCGTCGCCTTCTCGATCGGCGTCGAGATAGCCGTCCTTGGCGGGGCTCGTCACGTAGACGCGCAGCTGCACGTCCATGCTCTCCGGCAGGTTGCGGCGCACCAGCACGTGGCTGACGCGACCCGCGTCGGGGTCGACCTTCTGGCGCGCCTGTTCGCACAGGTCGGGCACCCGATCGAGCTTCACGTCGTCGAGTGGGAACAGGTTGTCCTCCAGATCGCCGTCGCCTCGCAGCTCGACCGCGACGGGGTCGGACACCTTGCCGTCCTGGTAGACGTACTGCAGGACCTCGGCGGGGGTGTCGGGGTTCTGTGCCTGCAGAACGAGGTGTTCCCGGCGGATGGTGAGCTCGAGCGCCTGCGGGGGCTTGCCGACAGCTTCCTGGAGCTCCGTGACGCCGTCGAGCAGAGCGCGTCGCGTGAACAGGGTGGGCTGCGCCGGCTCGACCTTCTGCTCGATGGGCACCGTCGTCGACGGCGCGCTCGGGAGCGCCCGCGCGCTACGCTGCTCGCAGGCCGGCAAGAGCGCTGTCAGGGTGAGCGCGGTGAGGACTGGGTGGTGCCAGGAACGACTTGGCGACATCACGGGGTCTTCGTCGCACGAAGGCTAGCCCGGACCGATGTTCAGCCGCAACTGCTCCGATGCCGGCCGGACTCGAATCCCCCTTTCCCGTTCGGGGACCAGCTGCGGGTGCTAGGTGGTTGGGGGCCAGGTCAAAAGGACGCTTTCCCCGTCGTCGGCCATCTCGAATCGGCAGCCCGAGGCCTCGGCTGCCGCCACTGCACAGACGTGCGTGCAGTCGATGAGGGGCGGAGTCTGCAAGGTCAGCGTTTCGCCGCGACCGGGCCCCACCTCGATGCTCAGGCGACTGGGTGCACCCTCGGGGCAGCTGATGACGACGTGAGGCGCTGCGGATGTTCTCGCCACGAGACCCACCGCGAATCGGAACAGGCGGCTGGCGAGGCGCGGATTGAGCGGAGTCTCGTGATCGTCAGCCACCTCGAGGGTGATGGTCGTGGGCTTGCCCGTTGCGATCTCGCCCGCCTCCGGAAGGGTGGCGGCTTCGCGGACCACGTCCACCAGCTGCACCGGAACCGCGGCTGCTCCGCGTGTGCTCTCCAGTAGCTCGACGAGTCCGCGCGCAGCGTCGAGCTCACCTGCGACCCGGGACACGACAGCCTCGAGCGCGAGGCGCTGCTTGGCGTTCATCGGACCCGTCTGCGCGCTGGCCAGTGCTTCCTCCAGCTCCTCGATGCGTGGAACGACGAAGGCCTCGATGCGCTGGGGAGCCGCTCCCAGGCTGCCCAGTGCCCCAAGTAGTTCACGAAACGAATCGCGCAGCGGTGCACAGGACTCGTGCACGTCGGGAATCACTCCCACCAGCGCTTTCGGACCGACCTTTATCGACTTCAGGAGCTGCTCGACGTTGCGGAGAGCGCCGAGCGAATCGCGCACGGAACCCCGCACGGCCTCCAATCGCTCGGAGTCCGTTCCCCTGAAAGACGTGGACGGCGGTTGGCCGCTCACCATCATGCAATCGCCGATGCTACAGCAGGTCGTGCCCGGGGAAGAAGTACCCGCATTCGAGCCGACCGTTTTCTTCCGAGTCCGAACCGTGCGCCGAGTTTTCGGTCACCGAACTCGCATACTGTTTCCGAATCGTGCCCTCGGCCGCATTCGCGGGATTGGTGGCGCCGATGACGGAGCGCCAGTGGGCCACGGCGTTCTCGCGACGCAGCGCCATGACGATGACCGGCCCACGGGTCATGAAGGTGCAGAGCTCGCCGAAGAATGGCTTCTCGCGATGAATCGCGTAGAAACCCTCGGCCTGTTCGCGCGTCAGGTGTACCTGACGCAGAGCGGCGACCGTGAACCCTTCGTCTAGCACGCGCTGCAGGATCTCACCCTGCTTGCGCTTTTCCATGGCGTCCGGCTTGATGATGCCAAGTGTCAGCTGCGTGGCCATCGCTCCTCCTTCAAGTCCCCCGAATGACCCGCGCTTCTGTTACGGCAGGTAGTCCGGATTTACAATATGGTTTTGAGTGTTTGCCCCATCTCAGCCGGCGATGGGGCGACCGCCACCCCTGCCGCACGGAGGGCTGCGATCTTGTCCTGCGCCGTTCCCTTGCCGCCCGCGATGATGGCTCCGGCGTGGCCCATGCGCTTTCCTGACGGGGCGGTCGTGCCCGCGATGAACGCAGCCACCGGCTTCTTCATGTGCTCCTGAATCCAGGCTGCGGCGCGCTCCTCGGCGTTGCCACCGATTTCTCCGATCATCAGCACGCCATCCGTGGCGGGATCGGCGTTGAACTGCTCGAGGACGTCGATGAAGTCCATGCCGGCCACCGGGTCCCCACCGATTCCGATCGCGGTGGACTGACCCAGCCCGAGCTGCGTGAGCTGCCCCACCGCCTCGTAGGTGAGCGTACCGGAACGGGACACCACGCCCATCCGTCCCGGCGTGTGAATGTGCCCCGGCATGATGCCGATCTTGCATTCCCCGGGGGTGATGATCCCGGGGCAGTTCGGTCCGATGAGTCGGGTCGGGACTCCCTGCAGCGCCCGGCGCACCCGGATCATGTCCGCGACGGGAATGCCCTCGGTGATGGCCACGATCAGCTGGCATCCCGCGTCGGCCGCCTCGAGTACGGCATCCGCGGCTCCCAGGGCGGGAACGAAGATGCATGAAGTGTCCGCACCCGTCTGTGCGACCGCCTCGCTGACCGTGTCGAAGATCGGGACGTCGATCGTCTTGCCGCTAGCGTCGGTGGCCGCGAAGGTCTCACCGCCGCGACCTGGCGTGCAGCCGGCCACCACCTGGGTGCCGTAGGCGATGCACTGCCGTGTGTGAAAGGCGCCGGCGGAGCCAGTGATGCCCTGAACGACGACGCGGGTTCGAGAATGGATCAGAATCGACATCGCTCCCTAGGCCCCCTTCACCGCGGCCACGATCCTCTGCGCGCCGTCGCCCATGCCATCTGCCGCCTGAATGGCCAACCCACTCTCGGCTAGGAGTCGCTTGCCCTCCTCGACGTGGGTGCCCTCCAAGCGCACGACGAGAGGAACCCTCAGTTCGAGCTCGCGGGTGGCCGCGATGACCCCTTCGGCGATCACGTCGCACTTCATGATGCCGCCGAAGATGTTGACGAAGATGCCCTTCACCCTGTCGCTGGAGAGGATCATCTTGAACGCCTTGGTGACCTGCTCCTTGTTGGCACTGCCGCCAACGTCGAGGAAGTTGGCGGGCTCACCACCGTGGTGCTTGATGATGTCCATCGTGGCCATTGCCAGTCCGGCGCCATTGACCAGGCACCCGATGTCTCCGTCGAGGGACACGTAGCTCAGTCCCGCCTCCCTGGCCTCCAGCTCGACGGGGTCTTCTTCGGAAGCATCGAGCAGGTCACGCCAGCCGGGATGGCGAGGGGCGGCGTTGTCATCGAAGTTGATCTTCGAGTCCAGCGCCAGAACGTCTCCCGTCCGCGTGACGATGAGCGGGTTGATCTCGCACAGGGAACAATCCTCCTGCTCGAACAGCCGCGCCAGCTGGGTCAGAATGCCGATGAACTGCTTCGTCGTGCGCTTCGGATCGGGACTGCCCGCGCCGATCTTGAGTCCGTAGGCGAGCCTGCGTGCCTGGAAGCCCGCCAGGCCAAGCAGCGGATCGATGTGCTCCGTCAGGATCTTCTCGGGTGTCTCCGCCGCCACCTTCTCGATCTCCACGCCCCCTTCGGTGGATGCCATCACGGCGGCGCGTCGCTTCTCCCGGTCGACGACCATGCCGATGTACAGCTCGCGGGCGATGTCGAGCCCCTGCTCGACGTAGAGGCGGCGGACGGTTTGTCCCTCGGGTCCCGTCTGGTGAGTCACCAGCTTCGATCCAAGGAGCTTCGTCGCGACCTCCTTGACGGCGTCGGGTCCCCCCTTGACGACCTTTACACCACCCGCCTTGCCACGGCCACCGGCGTGGATCTGGGCCTTGACGACGACCAGCGGCTGGCTCGTTTCCCGGCTGATGGTCTCGGCGGCGCGCGCCGCCTCGTCGGCGCTGAAGCACGCCAGACCCCGAGGAACCGGGATGCCGTAGCGACTGAAGACTTCCTTGCCCTGGTACTCGTGGATCTTCATGGCAGCCTACGACGCCCTCACGATGTCGACGACCTTCTGCACACTCGCGGCGCTCCTGGCGAGCATCTCCTTCTCCTCGGGCGTCAGCTCGATCTCGACGACCTTCTCGACGCCGCCGGCGCCGATCACGATCGGCACACCCATGTAGAGATCCCGATAGCCGTACTCCCCCTCCAGGAATGCGGCGCCGGGGAGCAGGCGCTTCTCGTCGTTCAGGTAGGCCTGTGCCATCGCGATCGCAGCGGCGGCGGGCGCGTAGTAGGCGCTGGTGCCCATCAGCTTCACGATCTCGCCGCCACCCTTGCGGGTGCGCGCGACGATCGAGTTCAGCTTCTCCTTGTCGCACAGCTCGGGGATGGGGACCCCATCCACCGTGCAGTAGCTGAGCAGGGGGACCATGTCGTCGCCGTGTCCACCCAGCACCATCGTCCGGATGTCCTTGATGCTGACGCCCAGCTCCCGGGACAAGAACAGCGAGAAGCGTGAGCTGTCGAGGACGCCCGCCATACCGACGACCTGGCTGCGCGGCGCCCCGAGCACGCGCTTGTACTCGTAGACCATGGCGTCGAGCGGGTTGCTGATCACGATCGCGAAGGCGTCTGGGCAGTGCTGCTTGGCCTTGGTCGCGACGTCGCGAATGATTGGGAGGTTGATGCCCACCAGGTCGTCTCGCGACTGACCCGGCTTGCGCGGGATGCCCGCGGTGATGATCAGCACGTCGGCGCCGGCGAGGTCACTCCAGTCCGAAGAGCCGCTGACGTTGGCGTCCGCGCCGCTGACGGCCGTCGCTTGCTCCAGGTCGAGCGCCTTGCCCTTGGCGAACTCCTCCTTGGCGGGGATATCGAACAGCACGACGTCGCCCAGCTGCTTGGCCACTGCCAGGTTGGCGAGCTCGCCACCGATGTTCCCTGCGCCGATCAGCCCGATCTTCCTTCTTGCCATGCCCCACTCCTAGGGTTTCTGGGTTTCCCTCACGAGCCCGCCGGGGGGTCGTGCCCCAGGCGATTCCCGGCCGCCCGGGACGCCGACCCGGCGGCCCCGCCCCGTACCCGGGACCTGTCGTCCATTGCTGGAGGACTGTCCAAGCGAACTCGAACCGCCTCTATACCAGGACCGTCGGGAGGGGGACATCAGGCTTTTTCCCCGACCCAATCGGCTGCGCTGGGTCCGGACCACCCTACTCTCCGGCTCTTCGTTCTGGTACATGCTAGGCCAGGATGACTTCTGAAACCGACCACCTCGACGAGCTAGAATCGCGCCTCGATGCGATTGCGCTGGTCATCGACGACGATCCCGCGCAAGCGCTCGCTCTGGCGCGCGAGCTGTCCGCTCAGTTTCCCGACGAGCCCGAGGCGCTGGCAGCGCTCGTCGAAACGTTGAGCGAGAACGAGAAGCTGGAGGAGGCGCGTGACCTGCTCGTCACGCGCGTCGAGCAGGCGCCCGGGAACGCCGAGGCTCGCTACCTGCTCGGCATGGTGCACGATGAGTTCGACGATTCCGCGGCCGCCGTTCGCGAGATGCTCGAGGTGCGGCGTCTCGACATCGCCCAGGATGCGGAGGACGGGCTCGACTGGCACGAGTACGAGGGACTCGTCGCGGAGGCGGCGGAGGACGTCATCGCCTCTCTGCCCTCGCCCTTCAAGGAGCGCCTGCAGGACGTTCCGGTGCTGATCGAGGACCGCCCCACCGAGGAGCTCGTTCGCGAAGGCTTCGACCCTCGTGCTCTGGGGCTATTCGAGGGGCGCACCGACGAGCAGACCCAGAACCACGACATCGCCGATCAGCCCACCCGCATCGTAATTTTCGCCGCCAACCTGGTGAGCGCCTGTGACGACGAGGACGAGCTGCAGGAGCAGGTCGCCATCACGTTGCTCCACGAGATGGGCCACTACTACGGGCTGGAAGAAGAAGACATGGGCCGACTCGGCCTCGAGTAGCGCTCCGCGAGGGACTCCGCCGACTCCCAGCCATGACAGGACCGGGAGCAGGGTGGCCCCTCCGAGATCCGGTTGGGTCCGACCGGGCATCGGTGCGCGAGCGACGCGGGTCGATTCCCACGGCGAGCCTCTCACCCCGCGGGGTGATCGCACCATCGCCCATGTTTTGTGCAGAATTGCGGGTCAGGCACCGCGGTTCCAGCCGCTGGTGCTGAAATGTAGGTACAGGTACGAAACTGCTTTGCCTCCGCCGGGAAATGGTTCACACCCGCATGGTGTTGGCGCAGCGTGGACGAGAGCAGGCCGGGACGGCCCACCTGACGGACGCGGCGGCGTTCGCTCTGCAGACAGGCAAGGTGGATCAGGCGCTGCGAATCTACCGTGAGTTGGAGCGCCTCGACGGAACGAGTCCGGCCTGGCCTTTGCGGGTCGCGGAGTGCTATCGGCGCCTGGCCCAGCAGGACGGCGAGGTGCTGGCGCTGATGCGTGCCGCCAGTCGCTTCGAGCAGCGCGGGTTCGTGCGCGAGGCACTCGCCCTCTGGCAGCGCGTCAAGCTGCTCGATCCCCAGCAGCCGTCCTCGCAGCGCGCCTTCGATCGCCTGGAGCCGACGCGGGGGTTGGGCCTCGAACGGATGCGCTCATCCTTCCCTCCTGGGGTTCGCCACCCGCCTTCCCACATCGCGCCGGCGGGCACTCACCAGGCGTCCCTGTTGCCGCTGCTGCCGACCATCCCCGCCCCTCCGCCCGTGCCCGCCGTGGCGGATGCCGACATGCTCGACGTCCCCATCGTCGACGCCATGCTCGATAGCGACCCAGAGGCGGTGCTCGCGCCAACGACGCTACTGGATCCCGGGGAGCTCGAGGTGGAGGTGGATGTCGAGTTGCCACCCGACACCGAGGTCGATGTGCCCATCTTCGACGCGCTCCAGGACACGACTGCGGAGGATCTGGGGGTGGCAATGCTCGCGGCGCTGAGTGAGGTGAAGGCGGCGGTCGCGGCCCGGGTCGAGCCGACCCCGGCCGCTGGCGAGCGCGTCGCACCGAGTCCCACGCGAGCGCTAGGGCCGGAGTCTGCCGAGGAGACGCCCCCGGCTACCGTGCGAGCGGCGAGCTGGGCCCCACCGACTCCATTCCGAGTCAGGCCGAACCTCCCGGCGGCCCCGGCTGGCGAACGCCCCACCTGGGGTGAGTCCACCGCACCAGAGGTTCCCGCCGTGCTCGTCACGCCTGTGGTGCCGGTGGTTCGCGAGGCGATTCCGATGCCGGAGATCCCCCCCGTCGCGCCTCTCCCCATCTTCAGCATTGGCCGCGACACCGAGGCCGACGTGGAAGCCGAGATCGAGTTTGCGGATGCGGAGGTTCTCCCCTGCATCGACGATATCGACCGCGAGTGGTAGCGCCGTCGGGGTCGCACATTGTAAGGCGCGGTACGACCCGAAGACGTCGATCTGACGTGCCGATTTGCGCATTTCTCCCGGTAAGCGCCGCAAGTCGTGTGACCGGTCTCTTTTCGGGGGTTTCCTTCCCGCCCGGTATGGGACCTATACTGGCCCACCTGGGAGCCACCGGCACCAAGGGAGTGGATTCGATGACGATTCGTTGGCTGATGATCGGGGGCGTTGCGACGACGCTCCTCGCGATGGGATGTGGGAAGGCGGCGGTGCCGCATGACCAGATGGCCAAGACGGAAGCGGAAATCCGCGCGGCTCAGGTCAAGTACGACGAGCTGAAGCAGGCGGGCCCAAGCGATGGGGCCCCGGCGGCCGAGCTGCACCTCAAGCTGGCGCAGGACCAGGTCGACAAGGCCAAGGCACTGATCGCCGACAAGGAAACCGAGGAGGCGCAGGCGCTGCTGGAGCGGGCCGAGGCCGACGCGCACTACGCGCTGGCCCTCGCCCAGGAGTACGAAGCCAAGGCGCGCGCGGCCGAGGCGCTCGAGAAGCTCAAGGAGCTGAAGGAGAAGGCCAGTGAGTAAGGCACCGCTGACATGGGGATGGACCCTGCTTCTTACGGGGCTCGTGGGCTGCGGCACGACGATGCCCCCGAAGGAGCTCAACAGCGCACGCCAGGCCTACACCAAGGCGTCGCAAGGCGAGACGGCGCAACTGGCACCCGCGCAGCTCGAGGAAGCTCGGCAGTCGCTCGATCAGGCGGAGGTCAGCTTCGACAAGAAGAAGGACAAGCCGGTCACGGTGAACCTCGCCTACGTCGCCTGGCGTCAGGTCCAGATCGCCGACAGCGTGGCGGCGCTCGAGCACGCGAATCGTCAGATCGCGTCGGCGGAGAAGCAGATCGACGACCTGCAGGAAGAGGTTCAGGAGCGGACCGAGGCCAAGCTGAGCGCGACTCAGCAGCAGCTCGAGCGGCAGAAAGAAATGTCGCAGCAACAGGCGGCGGCCGCCGAGGCGGAGCGCAAGCGTCTGGAAGAAGAGAAGAAGAAGACCCAGGCGGAGCTCGAGAAGGAGCGGCAGGCGCGTGAAGCGATCGAGAAGAAGCTGTCCGCGGCGCTGGCCAGCCTCGACAAGATCGCCAGCGTCAAGGAAGAGGCGCGCGGCGTCGTCATCACTCTGTCGGGCGCCGTGCTCTTCGCCACGGGCAAGTACGAGTTGCTCCCGATCGCCCGAAGCCAGCTGGCCGATGTCGCCAAGGCGCTGAAGGACCAGGGCTACAAGTCGATCGTCGTCGAGGGCCACACGGATTCGCGGGGCTCCGACGAAAACAACATGACCCTCAGCCAGAAGCGCGCCGACGCGGTGCGCACCTACCTCATCAGTCAGGGGATCACCTCGAGCAAGATCACCGCGGTGGGCTGGGGAGAGGCGCGCCCGCTCGCGGACAACAACACCGCCGAGGGGCGGGCCAACAACCGTCGCGTCGAGCTGGTCGTCACTCCGGAGTGAGGCTCCGCTCAGCGTGCTCCGGAGCGGTTCCTCGGCGAACCGCTCCGGCGCTGCGCGCCAGTGAGGTGTGGGTGGGTACCGGAAGCTGGGCACCGGCCTCATGGATGACCCATGGATCGGCGGCGGGCCCTGCACCATTTCGCCTCCCTGGTTGGATTCGCGCTGGGGATCGATGCCTGCCGCCGGCGTGACGAGGAGCGGTTCAGAGTGACTCGACCCCCTGCAGAGCCGGCATTGTTTCCCGTACTGTTCGTGGCACACGGAGCTCCGCCGCTGCTCGACGACGAGGGGTGGATGGCCGAACTATCTCGCTGGGCCGAGGGGCTCCCCAGGCCGCGGGCGATCCTCTCGATCTCCGCCCACTGGGAGGCGCGACCCGTGGCAATCGGGGCCACGCGGGCTCTGCCGCTCGTCTACGATTTCTATGGGTTTCCCTCCCGGTACTATCGAGTTCAGTACCCCTCGCCAGGGGCGCCCGACCTGGCGAGGCGGGTTCGAGAATTGCTTGCCAGCCAGGGGATCCCGAGCGTGGATCAACCGGATCGCGGGCTCGACCACGGTACCTACGTGCCGCTGCTGGCGATGTACGAGGCGGCGGATGTCCCCGTCCTGCAGATCTCGTTGCCTGGCCTCGAGCCCGAGGCGCTGGCCGCCTGTGGCCGCGCGCTGGCACCGCTCCGTCGCGACGGCGTGCTGATCCTGGGGAGCGGGTTCTTGACGCACAACCTGCGTGCCCTGGGTGAGCGCACGACTCCCGCCTGGGCCAGTGAGTTCGACGCCTGGGTCATGGATGTGTTGGCGAGGCGCGATCTGGACGAGCTGCTGGACTTCGAGCGACGCGCGCCTGCCGCGCGCCTCGCCCACCCACGGACGGAGCACTTCGCTCCCGTCATCGTGGCGGCGGCCGCGGCTAGCACGGACCCGGTGAGCTTTCCGATTACCGGATTCTGGGAGCTGGGTCCTGCCTTCACCAGGCGGTCGGTCCAGTTTGGGTGACCGAAGCGGGTGTCCGCGGTACCGGGGTGGGGTGGGGGGCGCCTGGCGCGGTGGTATGGTTGACGGGTCTCATGCGGGTCACCACTGTCGCCTGTCGCCAGGACAACTACGCCTACGTGCTGAGCGCCCCCGAAGGGCGCGAGGCCGTTGTCGTCGATCCCAGTGACGCGACGCCGGTTGTCCGTGCCTGCGTCGAGGCCGGACTCGAGCCCGTCGCTGTGCTGAACACTCACCATCACCACGACCACGTGGCGGGCAACGAGGAGCTGCAGCGGCGCTACGCGGAGATTCGGGTGATGGCTCACGAGGTCGACCGCGACCGCGTTCCCGGTCTGACGGACACGGTGCGACACGGACAGCAGATCGCCATTGCCGGTCTCGAGCTGCACGTACTTCACGTGCCAGGTCACACTCGCGGCGGGGTCACGTACGTCGTGGAAGGGGCAGCCTTCACGGGTGACACGCTCTTCGCTGCCGGGTGCGGGCGGCTGCTCGAAGGCACCGCGCGGGAACTGCACCGATCGTTGAACGAGGTGCTGGCTCGACTGCCCGGCGCGACCCGGATCTTCTGCGGACACGAGTACACCGTCAAAAATCTCGAATTTGCGCGACGAGTCGAGCCACGCAACGAGTCGGTGATTCGCCGGCTCGCCACGGCCCGGGCCCAGCGCGCCCAGCGGGAGTCGACGCTGCCGACCACGATCGGCGACGAGTTGGCCACCAACCCGTTCCTGCGCACCGCGAGCGCGGAGCTCCGGTCTCGCTTGAGTCCGGAGCTGCCTCCCGATGCGTCTGACGAGCAGGTGTTCGCCGCGCTGCGCGCGGCTCGGAATCGTTTCTGATGCTGCGCTGGTGGCCACTCCTTGCCCTGCTGCTCGTGACCTGGCTGCCGTCGTGTCGTTGCGCACGACAGGCCGCTCCGTCGCGTCGCGTCGCACCTGCGGTGAGGGCCTTGCCGTCTGGCACCGCTTCCGCGGGTGTTCCGGCGCGGCTCGACGCCCACGAGTTGACCTGGGTCTATCCGGACACTCCGGTCGGTCCGATGCAGGTCGTGGTGGTCGTTCCAGAGCGCCGTCGGCCCGAGCAACGTTTCCCTGTCCTCGTGGCCATGCACGGGCGGGGGGAGGCCCTGAAGGGACCCGCTCTGGGAGCTCGGGGTTGGGTTGACGATTACTGGTTGCCGCAGGCGCTGACCCGGCTGCAGGACCCGCCGCTGACCGCAGGTGACTTCCTGGGCATGGTGGCGCGGGACCGTCTGGAGTTGCTCAACCAGGAACTCGGACGTCGACCCTACGAAGGCATGGTGATCGTTTGCCCGTACACTCCGGACCGTCTCGCGGGTGACGTACCATTCGACCGCGCCGAGCCGCTTGCCCGGTTTCTGGTCGACGAGGTGCTGGTCCGCGTGAGGCGCGAGACGCCGTCGATCCCCGATCGCTGGCAGACGGGGATCGACGGTGTGAGCCTGGGCGGTCGCGCCGCATGGCTGGTGGGGTTGCTCCGTCCCGAGGCGTTTGGGGTCATTGCGGGTCTGCAGCCGGCGTTCGACACCCGCGAGGTCGAGCGCTTGGCGGAGCGTGCAGGTCGAGCCCATCGTCAGCATCCGCGGTTGCGGTTCCGCCTCGTGACCAGTTCGCGCGACTACTATCTGGCGTCCACGCGGGAGCTGGCGGGGGCGCTCCGGGATGCTGGAGTCGAGCCGAACCTGTTCGTGGCCGTGGGGAACCACAGCTATGACTTCAATCGTGGGCCAGGCGTGTACGAGATGCTGCTCTTCCACGACCGGGCACTCCGGGGCCAGGACTGGCGCTAGAACGACAAACGGGTTGTTTGTTGTTCCAAATCAACGACCTAGAGCACCGACCGGGCAGCAGCGCCAGGAGGAAGCACCTGTCTCCGGGTGCCTCGCCCCTGCTGGGCGCCCGGAGACAGGTGTTTTCCGCGTCGGGCAAGCTGATCGGTGTTCCTGCTGGCGCCTGGAGTCGGTGGCCGACTCCAGGTTCTTGGACTGGCTCAGATGTCCTTCGGAGCGGAGGAACGTCACTCGAAGGCGGTCGAGGCGATCAGATCGGTGATCGCGTGGACCTGCTGCCCCGAGGTTGGCTCGAAGCGGAGCCCCACCCGAGTCACGCCCCGTTCATCTGCCTGCCAGGCCCACCTCACCGACCCGGCCACGACCAGGGGATCCCACAGGTGGGGCGAGACCATTTCCAGCTGGATTCGGGTTCCGGCCACGACTGGACGCCCGACCAGCAGACTCGCCCCGCCGAGACCGATATCCACGATCTCGACCTCCTCGGCCCAGCGCTCATCGCTCCCGATCAGCTTCGCGGGGAGGCTGACAGGCCGACGAGCCAGGGCCCGGTAGTGGCCGATGACAGGCACGCTGGCAGCATACCACGCCTGTCGTCGGCCACGAGCCGTGCGCCGCACGCAGGGGGTGGGGGACGCTCCGCCAGATTTGGAACGCTTTTTCGGTCCCCTTCGGATCGTGACCAAGCTACTTGGGAGAATCCGTGGGGGTCCGCTACGATGGTGTCGCCCCGGCGATCCCGACTGCAGAGGAAGCGAGTTCATGGCTCAGGACACACGCAAAGACCCGCGCGCGAAGGTGCTGACGATGACGGTCCGCTACAAGAGCGCGACCCTGGACGAGTTCATCGAGCACCATTCGTACGACGTTAGCCGGGGGGGGATGTTCATCAAGACGCCGTCCCCGTTCCCGCCCGGCACGCTCCTGAAGTTCGAAGTCAAGATCGCGGAAGACCAGAAGGTCATGCAGGGTGTGGGTCGCGTGGTCTGGAAGCGCGAGCCCCCGGATTCCGGGGACGACCGACCCGCTGGCATGGGGGTCAAGTTCATCAAGATCGACGAGGAGTCGCGCGCACTCATCGATCGGTTGATCGCCAACCGCGGCGGCGAAAAGAGCGCCTACGAGGCCGGACAGGAGGAGGCAAGCGGGCCGAAGCCATCGATCCCTGCTGCTGCCGAGGCCTCGCCGCCGGGAAAGGGGCCCGTCCGCAAGGCTACGATGATCGGTCTGGGGTCGGTCAGTAGTCCGCCAGAGGCGGACACGTCGGCGGGGAGCGATGGGGACGAGGACGAAGGGTCCGGGGGTGGGGGCACCTTCTTCCCCGAGACGGATTCCGAAGCCGACCAGCCGCCGCCCGAGGACCGAACCGTCATGAAGCAGGCGGCGGAGTTGCTCCAGGATGCTTTGCGCGAAGCTGGAGGCTCGCTCGACGAAGTTGGCGATACCAAGAAGGAAGACCAGGCCAAGAAGAAGGAAGCCGACGAGAAGGAAGCCGAGACGCGATCGCGCGCCAAGGAAGAGACTGCGGCCAAGGAGAAGCCTGCCGAAGAGAAGAAGTCGTCGGAGCCGCCAGCCAAGAAGGCCGAGACGGAGACCAAGGCGAAGGAAAAGGCCCCGACCTCGAAACGCCCGGCGGCCAAGAAGGCCGCCGCCAAGCGACGACCGGTCAAGAAGGCCGCTGCCAAGCCGGCGACTCCTGCCCCCCGCGAGACCGAGCGCTCGGATCGGCGCCCCAGCGTGCCCGCCGAGGACGGCCGCGAGGGGGGAGGCGGTGGAGGCAACATCGCACTGCTGTTGTTGGTCGCGGTCGTCGCCGTGATCGTGGTGGTGGTGCTGATGAACAACAACAAGAAGTCGCCGGAGCCAGTAGCGTTGCCGCCGCCCTCCGTTGCTGCACCCGCTCCTTCCGAGTCGGAAGCTGCTCCGTCCGCCGAACCCGAGGAAGTCGACGCCGGCAACGAGGGCGCGGACGCCACGACGGACGGCGCGCCGGAGGAGGAAGAGGCCGACGAGGCAGACGAGGAGGCCGAAGAGGAGGAGGCCGAGGCGCCCGCTCCGCCACCGGCACCGAAGCCGCCCACGCCAGCGCCGGCACCGAAGCCGCCCGTGGCGCCAAGGCCGCCAGTGGCACCGCCGCCAGTGGCACCGAAGCCGCCCGCGCCGCCAGCGACCACACCTGCACCGGCAGCAACACCGGCTCCCGCACCGGTTCCCGCACCGGTTCCCGCACCGGCTCCCGCGCCGGCTCCCGCACCGGCTCCCGACGACAACCCCTACTGACCCGGACCGTCTGCCGACGGGTGGAGGCCGACACCACCCGTCGCGTGGACATCGGCGCGCGCGGCGTCCTGGAACCATCGACCGATGTCGCCTCCGTCCGCTCCTCCCGGTGACATGCCGCCCGACGATCGGGTCGGCTCGGTGCTAGCCGAGCGCTATCGCCTCGACGCGCTCCTTGGCGAAGGGGGAATGGGGCGTGTCTACGCCGCCGAGCACGTGATGATGCGAAAGCGGTTGGCGGTGAAGGTTCTGCACCGCGAGCTGACGACCGTGCCGGAGGTGGTGAAGCGGTTCGAGCGCGAGGCGATGGCCGCCGCGCACATCGAGGACCCGCACGTGGCGGCCGCCACTGATTTCGGCAAGCTCCCCGATGGTTCCGTCTTCATGGTGATGGAGTTCGTCGAGGGGCGCAGCCTGCGCGACGAGATCGTTCGGGGCCCGATGCCTTCGGACCGCGCTCTCGGGATCGGTCGCCAGATCGCCTCGGCGCTTGCGAGTGCGCACGCCCTGGACATCGTGCACCGCGACCTCAAGCCAGAAAACGTCATGCTGGTTGCCAAGGGGCCGGAGCCGGACTTCGTGAAGGTGCTCGACTTCGGGATCGCCAAGGTCCCGATCGGCAGCGTCGGGGCGTCGGGTGGCAATCCCATCACGAAGGTGGGGATGGTCTTCGGGACGCCCGAGTACATGGCACCGGAGCAAGCTTTGGGTCAGCCAGTGGATGGGCGCGCCGATCTCTACGCCCTGGGCGTGATCCTCTACGAGATGCTAGCCGGAGTGCGCCCGTTCTCGAGCTCCAGCCAGACCGGCATTCTCGGGCAACAGCTGTCACGCCCAGCGCCGCCGTTCGCGGAGCGAGCGCCCGCGGCAGGTGTCCCGCCAGCTGTCGAACAGGTCGTGCTGCGGTTGCTGGAGCGTGAAGTCAGCGACCGCTTGGCGACGGCGGTGGATGCCGTGGCGGCGCTCGACGCTCTGACCGGTGTCGGGCCCGGAACTGGCCAGCTCTTCACCCAGCTGGGAGGGACCGCCCCTGTATCACTCTCTGGGACCGGATCCATGCCCGACCTCGAGCCCGGGGGGATCGGAGGGGCCCTGGCATCGCCTCCGGCGGCGCCCGCGTCGCTCGTGGATCCGATCGAAGTCTCGAGCGTCCCGTTTCCTGCTCCGCTCGGGGCGGCACCGGCGCCCTGGGTCGGTCCCACGGCTCCGTCCGCGACGGGAGGCACCCTGCTGGGGGGCAGTGCGCGGGCCGCGATGGGCAGTCAACCGCGTGTCGGACTGGCGGTGACGCCACCCATTGCATGGCTTCCAGACTGGGTGCCGGATCCGATTGCCGACCGCGTCGAGCGGCTGGAGCGCGCGCGTCAGAACCTACCGGCCCCCCTCAACCAGGTGCCGGCGCTGGCCTACCTCGGTGGGTTGCTTGCGCTGGGGTGTGCAGGGTTCTTCGTGGCGGCGCTCGTCCTCGTGTTGCTCAGCCCGCGCTCGCCGTCTGCGCCGACGGGTGCCAGCTCGGGCTCGAGCCAGCCGACCGCGTCTGCTGTCGTGCCCACCATCGAGCGGGCTCCTGCCGAGGAGTTGAAGGCTGCAACGGCGGGCGGTCCGGCGCAGCTGGAGAAGCTGGTCGAGAAGTATCCTCGGGACGCGCGCGTGCTGGTTGCGCTGGCCGGAGCGCGTCGCGATGCGAAGGAGTACCGGGCGGCGGTCCAGACCATCGAGCGAGCCCTCCGGCTCGCCCCCGAACTGAGACAGGACTCGGCCGTTGCTGCCGTGCTCTGGGTGACGGCTCAAGACGAAAGCAGTCGCGATGGGACGTTCGCACTGCTCGAGGGACCGATGGGAAGTCGAGGCGCCGAGATCGCCTACGATCTCATCGTCACCACGAAGATCAGCGCTGCAGTTCGGCAGCGCGCCGAGGAGTACGTGGGGTCGGACCGGTTCGGCAAGGCGGCCAGTCCCCCCGTGAGGATTGCGGTCGAGCTGCGCAAAGCGACCAAGTGCGAGGAGGTGCACGAGCTGCTGGACGAGGCGACTCGGGTTGCGGACACGCGCTCGCTACCGTACCTGCGACGGTACCAGAACACCAAGAGCTGCAAGGTGCGTCGACGTCGGGTGGACTGCTGGCCCTGCCTGCGGGTGGATGGCAAGCTGCTGGCGGCGATCGAGGCGGCCGCGTCTCGTCCCGCCGATTCGATTGCCGCGCCTTGATCGCGCGTGCCCTGGTACAGCAGTTCGCAAGTACGTTCCGTGTTTCCGCCGTCCCGACCCTGGGGTGGAGGGCCGGCGGAAACGCGGAGACGCACCCGTCCGAACTGGGCTCCCGATCACATTGGGTCCGACAACCCGGAACGAACTCCCGGGTTGTCGTTATAGCTAGTTTGCCTCCCTCGGCAGCTCGCCGGTTCGCTGCTGACATCGCTCCCGGAGCGCCGTGAGGCGATACTGTTCGCTCAACTGGACGCAGTGATCGAACGATTCGCGAGCGGTGGCGACGATCGGGACCACCGACGTGCGCAGGGTGCGTTCGAAGGCCTCTCGAATGGCGGTGTCGCCAGCGAAGGTGGCCGGGAGCTCGATCTGCGTCATCGCGTGAGCCAGCTCGGCGTTCATCTCTCCCACCCGCGCGTGGCTGAGCACCACCCAGCGTTCGGGAGGGACGGGACGGATCGCCCCGACTGCGCCGAACGCGCGGGTGGCCGCGGCGATGTGCACCTGGCGGGCCTGCGCCCACTTCGCAACCTGTTGCTGCAGGAAAGCGCTGACGCCCTCGTGGGTGGGGGGGCCCGAGTAGCGCGGGGCTGTCAGCGCGGCAGCCCCGCGGGCGTGCTGCTCCGCGAGGACGTGGTGAGCCGCTCCGACGGCGCCGACTACCCGCTCCCGACCTAGCATGGGCCACGGCGCGATGCCGCCCACCGCCTCTGTGGGTGACGTCACCTGGGCCCACGCGTCTACCACGCGTTGCGCCTCGCGGACTGCGCTGGCGGCGTCGCCGAGACCGAGCTGTGCACGCGCTCGCGCGCTGCCCCAAAGTACCTGCACTCGCGGAGGCGTGGTGGCGACCGGCGCCAGCCCCCGGTTCAGGGCGTCGAGGGCCGCGCGGTGCCGGTCGCCATCGAGGTGCTGCTCGGCGAGCGCGACTGCGAGCAGCGTCGCGGTCTCTCGGTGATCACGTCCGAAGGCGCGCTGGTAGGTGGTTGCCGCCCGCTCGGCGGCTGCCTGCTGTCCACAGGCGAGGTGGGCGTGAACCGCTGCCGCGAGCGCAGTCGGTGCGGTGTCGCTCCTGGGCTCCTCCTTCGCGAGTCGCTCGCCCGTCGCCGCGAGCTCTCCCAAGCTTCGTTTCAGCTCGTCCTCCGTGCTGGTGCCGTCCGCGTCACGCCAGCGGGGATCGAGCGCGACCAGGAGCGCCAGCACGTGACCTGAGACGTTCGTCGTCATTTCCCACGACCGCACCAGATGGGTCACCACTTCCGGGCCGCCACGGCAGCTACGGTCCCCGCCATCGGGTACCCGTAGCAAGCACACGCGCCAGGCTCGCTCGAACGCTTTGCCGGCCTTCTCGCCCAGGGCGGAGCGAGCCTGGTCCGCGCCCCGGAGGGCTGTCGCGCGGTCGAGGGTCAGGCGGGCGTTCGCGATCAGCTTCTCACAGCTGGAATCGCAGGTGGCCGCAGTCGCCTCTGCTGCCGGTGTGGTGTTGGTGGTTGCGGTCGGCTCGTTGCCCTCGGCGTTTTCCTGAGGCGGCCCGGACCGGGGCGGTGAGGAGCTCGTGGTGGGTCCTCCACAGCTGGCCGCAACCATGGCGATCAGAGGCGCGAGGGCGCGAACGGTGCCGGCGCTGAGCGGGTTCCCTGGTATCATCGCTCGCATCGTAGGGCGACCTGCGGGCTTCTCAACCGCGAATTGCCCGTGGGGTGGGACCCGTACATCATCCACGCTTCAACCGCGCGGACCCAGCGCGCGTGATGTAGGCTGACACGAACTCATGGCGTCGGTGATCTGGCTCGTAAGGCATGGAAATCGGCAAGACTTCGTCGATCCAGCGTGGCGCGAGAGCGCTCGGTTCCCCGACGACCCGCCCCTGTCTGCCGATGGGTTCGAGCAGGCGCGACGCCTTGCTCGGCGGCTCCGCGAGGAACGCATCTCGGCCATCTACGCCTCGCCTTTTCTGCGCACCCTCCAGACGGCCAACGAGGTCGCTCGCGAGCTGGACCTGTCAGTTCGCGTCGAGCCAGGCTTCGGGGAACACCTCAACCCCGAGTGGTTTCCGCGGCCTCCAGAGTTGCACCCGATGTCGGAGCTGGCCCAGTGGGTCTCGCGCCTCGAGCCGGGGCCTATCTCCACGACCCTCCCGAACTATCCCGAGACGACCGAGGCCGCCCATCGACGCGCCGCCCGCACCGTCGACTCGCTCGTGCGTCGGCACGTTGACCCAGTACTTCTCGTGGGGCACGGAGCTTCGGTGAGCGGTGCCGTTCTGTTGCTGGCGCGGGAGGTGCGGGAGACGCCCTGTCCACTCACCGGTGTGTTCAAGTTGGTGCGCGTCGGGGAGATCTGGAAGGTGGAACTGCGCGCGGATACGAGTCACCTCGATGCCAGCGCGGGTCCCCTCCGCTACCACTGATCGGGGCGGGGAACTGGACCGGGGCGTTACTGGCCTTCGCCTGACCCCTGGTCTACACTCGTGGCGCCATGTCCCCAGCGATTTCCGGCTCGAGGCTGCACGAGCACGCGCGATTCTCGGTCGGGCCCCGTCTCGCTCTCGAGGGGCGGACGGCTGGGAAGGAACCGCTGCGATGGAGGTGCTGGGACCCCGTCGGCAAGCGCTCGTTGACCGCTCCACCCAGCTCGTTGCGAGCGGCGAGACGGACCGTTGTAGCGACGGCGCTGGGCTCACTGATCCTGGTCGGTTGCGGGGGACGCAGCACGCTCCTGGGCGGCGATGAGCAGGCGCCCGTTGGCGGGAGTAGCGGGACGGGAGGAGCCTCGGCGGGGGGGACCGGAGGCGCGGGAACCGGTGGCGTGGCTGATCAGGGCGACTGTTGCACCGTGACCCGGGATGTTCCGGGCTGTCTGGCCGCCAACGTGCAGGACTGTGTCTGCGATCACGACGACTACTGCTGCCTGGCGGAATGGGACGAGGAGTGCGTCGCGACCGTACCGCTCCGTGGTTGTGGGTTCTGTGGAGGCGGCGCTGGTGGCTCGGGTGGCTCCGGTGGCTCCGGTGGCTTCGGTGGCTTCGGGGGTTCGGGGGGTATTTCGGGTCAAGGTGACTGCTGCGGTCCCACGCTGGGCATCCCGGGATGCATTGACGGCGGTTTGATGGAGTGCGTTTGCGCCAGCGACCCCTTCTGCTGCCAGTTCGAGTGGGACACGACCTGCGTGGGCGAGGTCGAGCGCACCGGTTGCGGAGTTTGCGGCGCGGGCGGAACCGGGGGGACCGGCGGTACCGGCGGTACCGGTGGGGCCGGCGGTACGGGAGCGGGAGGCACCGGGGGTGCCGGGGGCACGGGCGGGCTCCAGCTCGGGGATTGCTGTACGGTCACGCAGAACGTTCCCGCTTGCGTCGACCGGGAGATCGCCCGCTGCGTCTGCGACACCGACCCGTTCTGCTGCGACGTCGAATGGGACAGCTCCTGCGTCACCGGTGTGGACGAAGCGGGGTGCGGTTTCTGCGGAGGCACGGGCGGTGCCGGTGGTGGTGGCGGCAGTGCCGGCGCGGGAGCGGGGGGCGATGCGGGTGGTCCGACGGGCGGGGGACCACCGGGCAACTGTTGTGTTTCGACGCCTGGTGTACCTGGCTGTCTCGAACCGGAAGTCGCTCGTTGCGTCTGCGCCGAAGACGAGTTCTGTTGCCAGTACGGCTGGGACGGGATCTGCGTGACCCAGGTCGAAGAGCTGGGCTGCGGTCGGTGTGGCACGGGTGGCGTGGGCGGCACGGGTGGCGTGGGCGGCACGGGTGGTGCCGCTGGCAATGGTGGAGTCGGACCGCAGGGCAACTGCTGTGAGGCGACGTCGGCCCCCGGGTGCCTCGATCCCACGGTCGAGGCCTGTGTCTGCTCCGTCGATCCGTGGTGCTGCGACAGGCACTGGGATGGCGTCTGTGTTCGGGGTGTCGAGCAGGATGGTTGTGGACGCTGCCAGGGCACTGGTGGAACCGGTGGGGCCGGGGGAACGACCGGCGGTGGGGGAACGACTGGCGGTACTGGGGGAACGACCGGCGGTACCGGGGGAACGGCCGGCAGTACTGGGGGAACGACCGGCGGTACCGGGGGCACCGGTGGCACGACCGGAGGAACCGGCGGCATCGGGGGCACTGGGGGGGGCCCTGGTGCCAACTGCTGCCAGGAGACGCCCAACCGTCCGGGGTGTGCGGACCCCGACATCGAAGCCTGCGTCTGCGCTTGGGATCCCTATTGCTGTCAGGTCGCGTGGGACGATACCTGTGTCACCGAGGTCGAACGGCGGGGCTGTGGCCGGTGCCAGGCCCCTCCCCTCCAGGGCAACTGCTGCGAGGCGACGTCGGCTCCCGGTTGCCTCGATCCAGAGATCGAGGCCTGCGTCTGCGCGGTGGAGCCATGGTGCTGCCAGATCGGGTGGGATTCGGTCTGCATGGACGCCGTCGATACCTATGGTTGCGGCAGCTGCCGCAACCCGCTGATCGACGATTTCGAAGATGGGAACGCGGCGCTGCCGTTGCCCGCGATCGAGGGTCGCAGCGGGACCTGGACCTGGTTCAACGACGAAAGCGGTGGCACGCAGTTCTTTGGTCTCTCCGATGTCCGGAACCGACCGCAGAGCGACTTCGCGTTGTGGACGGCGGGGGGAGGATTTCAGGCTTGGGGAGCCTTGGTCACGGTCGATCTCGATTCCGGCGGAGCGTATGACGCGAGCGCCTACGCGGGGATCTCGTTCTGGGCGCGTCGCGCCCAGAATGCCGCGTCCAGCGTTCGATTCTCGGTACCGGATCGCTACAGCGACGAGCGCGGTGGCATCTGTGTCCCCGGGGGCGGCGACCGTGTGGGGTGCTACGACCACTTCGGGCGCTTCGTGTCGGTCGGCACCCGCTGGCAGCAGTATGTGCTCACGTGGGCGGACCTGCGGCAGCAGGGGTACGGGCTTGCGCGCCCCGCGATCGACACGACCGGCATCTACTCGATCCAGTTCCAGTACGGTGGAGGGGACGAGTTCGAGCTCTTCATCGACGACGTGTACTTCATCCAGTAGCCTGGACCGGGGCGCGGGTGCTACCGTGCCGCCCCGAGGGGGCCGGGAGCACACCGATGAAAAACGACTGGATCTGCCTGGCTATTGCCGTTCTGTTGCTGCCGCTCACCGTCCACGCCCAGGAAGACCAGATGGCGGCTGGCATTGCGAGCCGAGACGCTGCCACCGCCGGGAGTACCGACGTGGCCAAGGGAGGATTCGAAGCTCCCGTGGTGGCGCCGGAGGACGAGAACAACACCCAGGAGCTCGGGCTCTCACTCGGCGGACTGGCCTCGAGTGGGAACTCGCGCTCGCTGGCCGTCACCAGCGGGGGAAAGCTGCGTTTGCGTCACCGCAGCGATCAGCTGACCGTAGGTGCGGCGGCGAACTTCGCGCGGTCCGCAGCCGCCGATGGCGAACCGATGGAGACGACGGTCGAGAACTACCAGGGTCGCGCCCGGTATGACCGATTTCTCGGCAAGGGGGTGGCTGTGTTCCTGGCTGGCTCGGCGCGGCGCGACCGCTTCCAGGGGTTGGATCTCCGACTGAACGTCGACCCCGGACTGGCCTACTACTACATCGATGACGCACAGACCCAGCTCTGGAACGAGCTGGGCTACGATCTGCAGTACGATGTCCGCTCCGACGAGGCGCTGGCGACCGCTCGAGCCGAGGGCGTCGATCTCGCGTCGACTCGGGTGCGCCACAGTGGTCGCCTCTATCTCGGATACGAGACGACGCTCAGCGAGGTGGTCTCGATCGGTACCGGGATCGAGTACCTGCAGGGAGTGCCGGAGACGAGATTCTGGCGGCTCAATTGGGACGGTGGGGTGACATCGTCCCTGGCGGGACGCTTCTCGATCGCGACCACCGTGAGTGTCAAGTACGAGAACACCCCGTTGCCGGGTGTGGAGTCCACCGACGTCACGACGGCTGTGAGTCTAGTGTATCAGCTACTCTGATTCAGCCCTCATCAACGGGCTGAGGGCTCGTCAGCCGCCTCAGGAGAGTCGCGACTTGTAGTCTTCGTAGGCGAACCGACGCACAACCTGGATGGCGTCGGTTTCCGGATCGTAAGTCACGATGGATGGTAGGCGCACACCGTTGAACGTCGTGTTCTTCACCATCGTGTAGTGAATCATGTCGGTGAAGACGAGCCGGTCCCCCACCGCGAGTGGGCGCGGAAAGGAGTAGTCCCCGATCACGTCTCCGGCCAGACACGTGAGTCCGCCGAGACGATAGGTGTGGGGGTAGTCGCCGGGGCGCCCGGCGCCCACGATGGTGGGTCGGTAGGGCATCTCCAGCACGTCGGGCATGTGGGCTGTGGCGCTCGTGTCCAGGATGGCGATCTGTCCACCGTTGTCCATCACGTCGAGCACGGAGGCGATGAGAACCCCAGTGTTCAGAGCGATGGCCTCGCCGGGCTCGAGGTACACCGCAACGTCGTAGCGGTCCCGAAAGTTCTTCACCAGCCGCACCAATCGTTCCACATCGTAGCCAGCCCTCGTGATGTGGTGTCCCCCGCCGAAGTTCACCCACCGAACCTGGCGCAGGTAGCGGTCAAACTTCTGTTCGACCACCGCGAGGACGCGCTCCAGCGCGTCCGAATCCTTTTCGCAGAGCGTGTGGAAGTGAATCCCGTCCAGCCCGCCCAGGCTCTCCGGCTGCAACTGGTCGAGGGTGGTGCCAAGGCGTGAGCGAGGGGCGCAAGGGTCGTACAGCGCGACGTCGACCTCGCGATGCTCCGGATTGATGCGCAGGCCACAGCTGATCTGGCGCCCCGCGGCTTCGACGAGAGGACGGAATCGCGTCCACTGCCCCGGGGAGTTGAAGACGATGTGATCGGCGTGATCGAGGATGGCTCGAAGGTCGGACTCCGAATAGGCCGGAGCGTAGGCGTGCACTTCGCGACCGATCTCTTCCCGGGCGAGCCGCGCCTCGTCGGGTGAGCTGGCGGAGGCTCCGGACAGCGTGGCTCGCACGAGCGGAAACACGCTCCACATCGCGAATCCCTTCAGCGCAGCGAGGATCTTGGCGCCGGACCGCTGCTGAACCTCGGCGAGCAGATCTAGGTTCTTTCGCAGTTCACCCAGATCGCAGACGTAGGCGGGCGTTTCGACGAGCTTGGGATCGAAGTGAAGCATGAGGGCGCCAGTGAGCCCGGGGATGGCGATGGGCTTGCGGGTGAGCGGTGGGGTCAAGCCGACTGGTCGAGGCTGAAGTCGGCGGGCATCTCCCGGACGTGCCACGGCAAGCCGTGCTGGGCAAGCGCCTCGAGGAAAGGTCGCGGGGGCAGTTGCTCGATGTTGATCACGCCTCGCGCTCTCCACTGATTCGTCAGCATCATCTTGGCGCCGACCATGGCGGGCACACCGGTGGTGTAGGATACGGCCTGGGCGCGCACCTCGCGGTAGCACGCTGCGTGGTCGCAGACGTTGTAGATGAAGACTTGCCTCCGCCGCCCCTCCTTGCGTCCGGCGACGAGACACCCAATGCTCGTCTTGCCGGTGTACCCAGGTGCGAGACTGGCTGGGTCGGGGAGCAGCGCCTTGAGGAACTGAATCGGCACGATCTGGTGACCCTGGAACGCGATCGGCTCGATGCTGGTCAGACCGACATTCTGCAAGACGCGTAGATGGGTCAAGTACTCCTCACCGAACGTCATCCAGAAGCGGATTCGCTGCAGGCCGCGGATGTTCCGAGCCAGGCTCTCGAGTTCCTCGTGGTACAGGAGGAACGCCTTGCGGGGGCCCACCTCCGGGAAGTCGAAGACCCGACTCTCGGACATCGGTCTGATGGTCTTCCATTCCCCCCGCTCCCAGTAGCGTCCGGGCTGGGTGATCTCACGGATGTTGATCTCGGGATTGAAATTCGTGGCGAAGGCGTGGCCGTGGTCGCCACCGTTGCAGTCCAGGATATCGATCGTGTCGATCTCATCGAACAGCTCGGTCTGCGCGTAGGCGCTGAAGACGTTGGTCACTCCGGGGTCGAAGCCCGAGCCGAGGAGCGCCATCAGGCCCGCCTGCTCGTAGCGATCCTGGTAGGCCCATTGCCACTTGTACTCGAACTTCGCTTCTTCTGGAGGTTCGTAGTTGGCAGTGTCCAGGTAGTCGACGCCTGCGGCCAGACACGCATCCATCAAGGGGAGGTCCTGATAGGGAAGCGCGACATTGATCACCAGGTCGGGCCGCTCGCGCTCCAGGAGAGCGGTGGTGGCGGCGACATCGTTGGCATCCAGTGCGGCGGTCTGGATGGCCTTCCCCGTGAGCTCGCGCACGGAGGTCGCGATCGCGTCGCAGCGGGAGACGGTACGACTAGCGAGCAGGATATCCGCGAATACCTCGGGTACCTGTGCACACTTGTGCGCCACGACGTTGCCGACTCCGCCGGCGCCTACGATCAGTACCTTGCTCATCTTGGATCTCCTGTCAGCGCTCCGTGACCATCACGATGGCTTCGCCCGGGCGCAGCTGATAGTGAAACGGCTGGGCCACGTGGTCCATCGGGTTCTCTGGGGATTCGCAGCGCAGGCGGGCGCCGGACTGCACATAGTCCCGCAGATCGTTGGCCCAGAAGTCCTGCCGGTGGTGGACGTCCTTGTTCAGGATGACGAGTGCTTCGTCGCGTGTCTTGGTGGCGCCCTTCCACATCAACAGGACGTTGGGGTTGTCGCAGTGTAGGAGATGGGTGGGGACGTCCGCGAGGAACACCTCGTGGGCGGCCTTCAGGCGGTTCACCTTGCGAATGAAGCTGCGGAGATCGACGTCCGTGGTTTCCCAGTCGTCCGGTGTGGTGTTGACGACGTGGGGCTTCTTGCGCATGCCGAACTCGAACCCCATGACCGTCATCACGCCGCCCGAGAACAGGGCGCTGAAGAGGTAGCGCTGCTTGAGCGCCGCGATGTTGCCGTGCGTCTCCGCGGCCAGACGTGGAGTGTCGTGGCTCTCCGGAAAGCCGATGGACGTCACTTGCTCGCGCACCAGGTTGTACTGCTCCATCAACCAGTGGTCGTGGAAGTTCCAGTACTTGCTGCTGTTGAAGACGTAGTCGAAACCGGCCGCGGCGGTCTCTCGCGTCTCGTCTGGGGTACAGCCGAGGGTCTCGGCGACGAAGCACGCTGCTGGGTGCTCCCTCCTCACCTCGCTGATCAGTCGGCGCCAGAAAGCAGCCGGCACCTGGTATGCGGCGTCGCAGCGGAAGCCTTCGAAACCCAGTTGGAGCAAGTGCCGAACCACCCGCAGGACGTAGGCGTAGAGACCCTCGGGATCGCGGGTGTGCTGGTGATCGAACTGGGCCAAGTCGTGCCAGACGACCTTCTGACCATCTTCCATGCAGAATGGATGGGCAATCTGACCACTTTCCTGCACGTACCATTCAGGGTGTTGTTGGGTCAGCTGGGAATCGTATGCGCTGTGGTTGATGACCAGATCCGTCATCACCTTCAGACCGAGCTTGCGCGCGATGCCCAGCACGGTCGCGACCTGCTCATCGCCGGGTTCGTCGCTCGCGCGATCGACGAGCCGGGGGTGGTAGTCGAAGTAGTCGGCAATTGAGTACAGGCTCCCCGAGCGCCCCGGCTTCTGGATGGGGTTGACGAACACCCAGTCGAACTCGAGATCGGCGGCGCGCTCCAGGTGGGGTTTCCACTGGGTGAACTTGCCGGCCAGCAGCGGAAACAGGTTGTACACGATCATGGCGCGGCCTTATCACGAACCGGAGCCGGCAGCATCAGTCGACCGCGCGGAACCCTCGAAGTCGTTCGGTGCCAGCTCACTGGCGCTGGAGAGGAGTGGGCCCCATGTTGACACGACATGGCGGAGTATGTGTTCGAGCCCCACGCGGCAGACGCCGAGTTGACCCGGTTGCGACTGCTCGAGGAGGCGTTTGATGCGACGACCCAGCGGCACCTCGCGCCCGCGGCGCGGTCTTCCGCTCGCTGTCTCGAAATTGGCGCTGGCGCTGGCAGCGTGGTGCGCTGGCTTGCGGAAAGGGTCGGTGAGGACGGCCGGGTGGTCGCGCTCGACCGCACGGCCCGGCATCTGGTTGGACTCGAGAGCTCATGGGTCACGATTGTCGAAGGTGAGCTGGCGGTGCTCGACAGCGAACCTTTCGACCTGATCCACGCGCGCTACGTCTTCATCCACAATCGCGACGCAGCGGCACTGCTCGAGCGGACGGCATCCCTGCTGGTACCGGGGGGTCGCCTCGTGCTCGAGGAGCCCGACTTTCTCGTTGCGCGGTGGCTGGCCTCGTCGCGTGCGAGCGCCGGCAACCGCGTCAACGCCGCGATCGCCGCGATGTTTCGGGCACGGGGTCAGGAACCCGGCTTCGGATCGATCGCGTCACGATTGTGTGCGGCCGCCGGGTTGCGGGTGGAACGCGTGGAGGGGGAGCTGCACATCGCCCGCGGTGGCAGCCCGGTGGCGCGCGTCATGGGAGCTTCGGCGGAGGCCCTGCGGGGGGCCTACGTCGAGACGGGTCAGGCGACGAGCCACGATGTCGATGAGTTCGTGGCCGGTGCCGACGATCCCGACGAGCTTGCAGTGTGGTATGCGACGGTTCGCGTCCACGCGACGCGCGTGCCTTGAGTTCAGCCGCGGGTCTGGCGCCAGCGCTCACCTGTCTTCAGGCCCGGCGACGCAGTCAGGGGGCACAGAGGGGATTTGTGGCTGGCGTCGACGCCGCTCCGATCGTCTCTGTGTTCGCCGACGACTCACGGATCAGAAGCCCGATCCGCCGGGCTTCGGGAGGATGACGTGCGCCAAGTTCAGTCGATTCTAGCGGTCTGCGCCTTGGGGAGCCTGGTGATCGGGCTGGAGGGGGGGTGTACTCCAGGGGGGATCGGGGACCCGTGCGTTCCTGAGGACGAGTACGCGGCGGACTTCTCCGGGTTCGCGTCCGGGGAGGTGAACGTCGAGACGCGCTCGCTGCAGTGCCAGTCGCGCGTGTGTCTTGTCAATCACTTCCAAGGGCGCGTGTCCTGCCCGTACGGGCAGACCGAAACCGACCTCCTTCTCGACCCGAGCGCGCCCGAGCGCTGCCGCGTCCCGGGGACCGATGGCACCCAGGCCAACGATGCGGTGCAAGTGCCGGTGCCTCCCTGGCGACCCGATCGGAGTGCCGACCGAAGCGTGTATTGCTCGTGCCGCTGTGACGGTCCCGATCCCGATGCTCGGTACTGCAAGTGTCCGAAGGGCTTCACGTGCGAGCCATTGATGGACGACCTGGCGCTCGCCTTCGACCGCCAGGTGGTGGGGTCCTACTGCATCAAGCGAGGCACTGGCTTCGACGACACGGCAGCGCCCGAGCTGGATTGTCGCCAGGATCCGCAGCAGGATGGCTGTCCCGGTGGGACGCCCTAGGTCTTCGCCGCTGGTCTGCGGCCAAACCTGGACCGACGAGGCCGTGGCGGCGATGGGGTCGGAGCGCGCACTACTGGTGGCTGGGCGCCTGACAGTGTTGGACCAGGCGCTGTCCGCGGCGTAGGAGATCTGCGGTCCCCGGCGTGGTCGCCAGCTCGTCGACCAGCGCCCGAACGCGCGCACAGTCGCCGCGACCCTGGGCCAACTGCGCCAGGCCCAGGAGGGCCTTGCCGCGGTCCTCGGAGCGATTCGAGCGCGCGAGTCCCTGGAGCTCGTCCTCTGCGTCGCGCTCCGCCCCTCGCGCCAGCGCGGCGTCGACCGCCGCCCACGGGTCTGTGCGGGTGGCCGATGGCTGCGTTGGCGCGAGGGGCTGAGGTGCGGCGGCGGCCTGGGAGGGGGGGCGGAGTGCGGACGACTTCGCCGACGGGTGGGGCTTGGGCGCTGGGGCTGCGGTGGGGCGCGAGGGAGCACGGAGAGCGCTCGACCGGGTGGTGACAGGTGCCACCGAAGCGGGGTGTTCCGGAGCGCTCGTCGCGTCGCTGTGCCTCGCGGTCCATTGGGCGACTGCCGCGTAGGCGAGCGCCCCACCGAACACCAGCGCGAAGGCCAGGACCACCGGCGGAAAGTGCCAACGCGCGCGTCGCGGTCCTCGCATCGCGCGGCGAACGCGCTGCACGCTGGCCTGCACCTCGGCGTCACTGGGGCGCGCTGCACGCCAGGCATCGCGCGCCAGTTCCAGGCGGGCCGAGTCGTGGCTCATGGGGACACCTCCGGATCGAAGTGCGGATCGTCGCGGAGCAGCCGCAAGAGCTGCTCGCGACCGTCGCGGAGTCGGGAGCGGACAGTGCGCTCGTTGGCTCCGACGATGGTCGCGACCTCGGCTGCGGACCGCTGTTCCAGCTCGTAGAGCACCACCACCGCGCGCTTCGCGGGGGGAAGCTGATCGAGGGCCGCGCGGAGGCGGCGCGCGCGCTCGCGCTCCAGAGCGCGGGTCTCGGGACAGTTGGGATCCACCTCGGCGCGCGCCAGCTGCGCGGGGGGAACGTCACCCCGGAAACCGAAGCGCCGGCGCCAGCGGCCAAACCATCGCAGCTCGTCGACGAAAGTGCGGTAGGCGATCTGGTGGGTCCAGGTGGCCAGGGAGGAGGCGCCGCGGAAGCGAGGCCAGGCGCGGACCGCCCGCTCGGCCGCGGCCTGGACGAGGTCGTCCAGGTCCGAGCGGGGGCCCGCCATCGCGTGGAGCTGGCGATAGAGCAGCGGCAGCGCCTCCTCCGGCAGGCTCCCCGCCTGCTCGGGGGTGCGCGTCGCGTCGAGCGGTGGCTCGACGATCGGGTCATAGGCGGGCTGGGTCACCATCTTGCGAGCCGCTCGCGCGGGGGGCACGGTAATCAGGTTAGTCGTCCTGCCGGTCGCTCGCGATCGGTCCGGCTAGGATTTTTGGGTTGGCGGAGGCCGGCAGCTCGACCAACGTCGACACCGTGCACCGTGCCTTCGCGGCTCGAATCCCGCTCGCGATCCTGTTCTCCATAGTGGCAGCGCAGGCTAGCGAGGTCGAGATCCGTTGCGCGCGGCTTGATCAGGAACAGCAGATCGAGCTTCGGGCTCGGGTTCAGCTGACGCTCCACGCGGTCCCCGACCCTCCGCACCGGGTGGGGGTGGAATGCAGCGCGGAAGAGGCCTGGGTGGTCTGGGAGGCCGCCGCGGTCGAGCGTTGGACCGTGGACGAGTCCCGCGGGGTGGTCGAGGGGGTCCTGGACTTGCTCGAACAGCACCTGAACCGAGACGAGGGGCGGGACGCCCCCCAGGTTCCATCGGTGACTCCTCCCACCGGCGAAACCCTGGCGCTGACCCACGACCCCGAGCCCCGGTTCGAGTCGCCGCCTCCGCCGGATCGGCGCTTGCGTCCGCTACCCGCTGGCGGAGTGGCGCTGGGGCTAGACGCCGAACCCCGGCGGGATTCGGCGGCGCTGGGGGCCCGGCTCTCGCTGGGGGCCGGATTTGCGGATCTGGCGGTGGTCGCGACCGAAGCGGTCCGGTTCGGGACCCGTGATGGGAGCCACCTCTTCGACAGTCGGGTCGGGTGTGGGTGGGGCGCACCGTTCGCCGCTGGTCGTGCGGTGGGGGTCGAGCTGTTCGGTGGTGTCCAGGGACTGGCTGGCGCCGGGCGCGAAGTCTCGACCCCGGGCCAACGAACGGACAGCGCGCTCCTCGTCGGCGGAGCCCTGCGCCTGGCCGAGCCGCGTGGGGCACTCGCTCCGCAGTTGAGCGCAGACCTCGTCTGGCGCGCGCACCGGCTCCGACTCGACGAGCCATACGATGTCAGCCTCTCGCGCTGGCAGGTCGGAGTGACGCTGGGAGTGGTGTATCGCGCGACCACTGATCGCGAGCGCTGAAGGACGTAGGGTCGCCGCTGGGACGCGCGACTACGGTTTACGCCCGTGGCGATGATCGTCCAGGGCGCGCTCCACCACTCGCTCGAATGCTCGATAGTTCTGAGCACCGCTGACGAAGTAGCCGTTGATCACGAAGCCGGGCGTGCCGCTGATGTCCGCACGCTGTGCCAGCGCGGCGTCGGCGTCGACGGCGGCCTGGTGGGTTCGCTGATCGAGGGCCGCGTTGAAACGCGTGAGGTCCAAGCCTACCTGTGCGGCGCAGCTTTCCAGGGTGGGCCGCTCGAGACCGTTCGGATCACTCTGATGCGCGAACAGCAGGTCGTGCATCGCCCAGTAGCCGGTGTGCCCGCGCTGCGCGAATGCCTCGCGTGCCGCTTCGGCGGCGAGCTGGGCGTGCTGGTGAAAGCTGAGGGGCAGATCGCGCCAGACGACGCGCACTTGCCAGGGATACTTCTTCTGGAGCCGCTCGATGGTCGGCAGTATCCGCTTGCAGAACGGGCACTGGTAGTCGGAGAACATCTGGATGACCACGGGGGCCCCGGCAGGTCCGCGACTTGGACTGGTGCGTGGGGGCGTGGGAACCTGCTTGGTGGGTGGCGGTACGGGGCCCTTGGCGGTCTTCATGATCTCTGCGTAGACCTGCCCCTGCGCCGTACCAGCGCGCACCAGCTCTTTCGCGACCAGCAACTGCTGGTCGACGACTTCCTGGAACTTCTCCAGCGGCTGGGCTCCACTGACCCGGTAGCCATTGATGAAGAAGTTCGGTGTGCCTCGCGCTTGGACGTCCGAGGCCAGCTCCTGGTCGCGTTCCACCTCCGAGCGATACTTCTCCTGGGCGATGGCGGTCCTCACGCGCTGGGCGTTGAGACTCAGGGCCTGGCCGATGGCTTCCAGATTGGTGTCGTCCAGCGCGGGGGCGGTATCCCAGAGGAGCTGGTGGGCTCGCCAGAAACCCGCCGCGCCTTGCTGCCGATACGCCTCGATGGCAAGCATGGCGGCGGGCATCGCGCGCCGGTGGAAGGGTAGCGCGTTGTGCTTGAACACGAAGCGGATCTGGCCGGGGTACTGCTGCTCGAGCTGTTCCAGGGTGGGCTGCGCGCGCTTGCAAAACGGGCACTGGTAGTCGCCGAACTCGACGATCGTGACGAGCGCGTCCGCGGGGCCGCGGGTTGGTGAGGTGCCGATCGGCACCTTCCAGATGGTGGTGTCTTCAGTGCTCGGCGCCGGTGCGGGGCCAGCGTCGTCGCTGTCTGGTGCGTCGCTGTTCGTGGCCACTCGCTGACCGTAGATCTCGCTCCGCGGCACCCGCAGCTCGACGAGTTGCTGGGCCTCCCACAGTTCGGCGTCGATCACCTTGCGGAAGTGGTCGTAGGGCTGCGCACCGGAGATCTCGACGCCGTTGACGCGGAAGTTTGGCGTCCCTCGGGCGCCGATCCGCTGCGCGAGGGCCTGGTCTTGCTCCACCTTCGCGGCGACCCGGTCGCTTTCCCGGGCGTTCCTGAAGGCGGACCGGTCGATCCCGACCTCCATGGCCCAGCGCTCGAGATTGTCCTCGGTCAGATCTCGCTGGTTGGCGAACAGCTGCGTCGAGTAGCTGAAGAATGCGTCGGGTCCCGCGAGCTGGTACACGGCCTGGGCGGCCAGCGCGGCGGGCTTCGCGCGCGGGTGGAAAGGCAGCGGGTTGTGCTTGAACACGATCCGAAGCTGAGCGGCCGTGTACTCCTCCCGCAGGCGCTCCACCGTGGGCTGGACCCGACTGCAGAACGGACACTGGTAGTCCTGGAACTGGACGATGGTGACCAGCGCGTCGGGTGCTCCCGACACCGCATCCTCGGTGTCGATCGGGATCAGCTCGGAGCTGGCCTGGACGAGCCCTGGTGCGTCTCTGTCCGTGGACCCGACGGTGACGTCCGCCGGCGTGGTCGCGGTCAGGTCGACCTCCGCCGGCGTCGTCCCCGGTTGGGTGGCTGCTCTCCCCCCACAGTGAACGATCCACGTGCTGACGAGCAGCCACAGCAGCACGCGGAGTGGAGCCCCGAGGGGCGAGGCACGGTGGTCACCATGCGCGAGCCCTCGCGCCCTCGGGGTGCTGGACACCGACTACTTCTCCTTCAGCGAGAGCTCGACCAGCTTGCGGAACTGCCCGTAGGGCTGCGCGCCGCTGATCCAGTACTTGCCGACGACGAAGCCCGGTGTCCCGGTGATGCCGGCGGCCTGCGCGGCCTTCTTGTCCGCTTCCACGGCTGCCTGGTGCTTGTGCGAGTCGAGCGCTGCCTTGAACTTGGTCATGTCGAGACCCTGCTCTGCGGCGAGCTTCTCGAGTCCAGCGCGCTCCAGTGCTCCCGGTTCCCGCTGCTTCTCGAACAGCCCAGCGTGATACTTCCAGAATCCCGCGTTGCCCTTCTGCGCGAAGGCCTCGAGGGAGGCCTCGGCGGCGAGGGGGGCCTGCTTGTGGAACTCGAGGGGCAGGTTGCGCCACACGATCTTGACCTTGCTGCCGTACTCCTCCTCGAGCTGGGTCATGGTCGGCTCGACGCGCGAGCAGAAGGGGCACTGGAAGTCGGAGAACTGGTGGATGACCACCGGGGCGTTCGCAGCGCCCTTGTACGGGCAGTCCTTGCAGTCGGCGACCTCCTTGGTTTCTGGGGGAGGCGGGCCCTTGGCCGTCTCCATGATCTTCTCGTAGACCTTGGCGCGCGGGGTGCCGCTGGCGACGAGCTTCTTGGCCTCGGCAAGCTGCTTGTCGACGACCTCCTTGAACTTCTCGAACGGCTGGGCGCCGCTGACGCGGAAGCCATTGACGAAGAAGTGCGGCGTGCCGCGGGCCTTCAGCTCCATCGCCTCATCCATGCTTTGCTGGATGCGGTCGCCGTACTTGTCGTCGTCGATTGCCTTCTTGACCATCGTCCAGTTCAGACCGAGCTCACCCGCGTACTTCTCCAGATGCTCGTCCTCGATCTGCTTCTGGTTGGCGAAGATCAGCTTGTGGGCCTTCCAGAACCCCTGATCTCCGCCCTTGTCGTAGGCGGCTCGCGCGAGGGCCGCGGCGGGCTTGGCGCGGGGGTGGAAGGGGAGCGCGTTGTCCTTCCAGACGACGCGGACGTCCTTGCCGTAAGTCTCGACGATCTTGTCCATGGTCGGCTCGACGCGTGAGCAGAATGGGCACTGGAAGTCCGACCACTCGACGATGGTCACGAGCGCGTCGTCGGGGCCCTTCTGCGGGTCGTCGTCGTGGACTGGCACCTTCCAGATGGTCGTGTCCTCGGGGGGCTGCTGCGGTTCGGCCTTCTGGTCCGCCTGGGCAGGGGCATCGCCGCCGCCAGCATTCTTCTCCAGGCGACGCAGGTAGATCTGGCCCGCCGGGACGCCCGAGTTCATCAGACGCTTGGCCTCTGCGAGCTCCTTGTCGATGATTTCCTTGAACTTGTTGAACGGCTGCGCCCCACTCACCTCGACGCCGTTGACGCGGAAGTTCGGGGTGCCGCGGGCACCGATCGATGAAGCCATGGCGAGGTCTTTCTGCACCTTCGCCTTGGTGTCCTTGTCCTTGAGCAGTTCCTTGAACTTGCCCACGTCGACGCCGGCCTGCCCGGCCCACTTCTCGAAGTTTCCAGCTGTCAGTTGCTTCTGGTTCTGGAATGCTTGGTCGTGGAACTTGAAGAAGGCTTCGCTGCCCTTCTCACCACCACCGGCCGCCTTGAACACGGCCACGGCTGCCTCGTGCGCTGGGGTCGCGTTCTTGTGGAAGGGTAGGGGGTTGTGCTTCCAAACGATGCGGACCTTCTCGGGGCCGTACTCGCTCTTGATCTGCTTCAGCGTTGGGTTGACGCGGTCGCAGAAGGGGCACTCGAAGTCACTGATCTCGACGATGGTGACCGGGGCATCGAGGTTGCCCCAGATGGGATCGGTAGCCGGATCGACGGGGATCTTGGCAGTGGTGTGGTCAACGGGGCCCGACTCGCCCTTGATCGCAGCGTCCTCACCGCGATGGTCGAGGCCCCACATGAGGCCCATTCCTGCGAGGAAGCACAGGAAGAACCCTACTATTGCGGTTCCCTTGTTCATGGGATGTCTCCTGAAAGATGATGAAATGATTCTGAGCAGATGAAATGGTCGCGTCCGCGCTTGCTGTGCAAGCGGCGACGGCAGAGTGGTTGAACCTCACCGGTGCATCCGGCGGGTTGGGTTGGAAGACAGGCTCAGCGCGGTGGCCGGAAGACCCCGGTACGATGTCCTACGCTGGAGGGCATCGTGATCGCGTCGAGGGGTCGACGTGTGGGCTGGCGCCGGAATGACCAGCAGAAGGGCGCTGGCCAACCTCTCTCGAGCTGGTCGGGATTCGACGGCAGCGGAAGCTGGTCAGTAGGCGTTTGCGCCCCCCCCGCCACTACGAGAGGCGATTCGCAGTCGCCCGGAGAGAGGAGGTCGTGGGGGGCTGGCACCATGGGCGCTGGGGCGACGTCCGAGAGCGCCAGCTCACTGCAGTAACCGGCGACCTCGGCTTGGGCCGATGCTGGGCACATCAGGATGCCCAGAATGAGCACGACGAGCGCGACGAGCGTCGCCTGGGGTCGTGCGAGCCGCTTGGTTTCCCACCGCATCGAATCGCTCGCAGTCTAGTCGCGGGACGTGGCTGCACAACCGGCAGGAGGCACCGGTCATTCCCGGCAGGCAAAATGTCAGTTAGTTGGCCACACTAACCTACATTGGCACCATGGCCTCATGCAGGCTTCCCAATCGGCACAAAAAGAACCGAAATCAAAGGGGAATTCCGGTTCCAATCCCGTTGCCAGCGGCACCCCCGATACCGATCTTCCGCGCCGGTTCGGACGCCTTACGCTGCTCAAGCACGTGGCGCGGGGGGGAATGGGCGAGGTCTACCTCGCCACATCGGGGGGCATCGAGGGCGCCGAGCGGCCCTGCGTGGTCAAGATCATTCGTCGGGAGCACGCTGAGGATCGCTCCTTTCTTGCCCGGTTCTTCGACGAGGCGCGGATCCAAGCGCAGCTTCATCATCCCGGTGTCGCCCAGATCTACGAGGCTGCCACCGATGGCACATCGAAGCCCTACGTGGTGATGGAATACGTCGAGGGGCGCAATCTGGGCGAAGTGCGCCACCGCGCAGCCCAGCTCGGCACCCGCGTCGCCTGGCCCGACGTGGTGGCGCTGGGGGTCGCGTTGACCGATGCGCTGGCTCACGTCCACGAGCGCACGGACGCGGCGGGCCGCCCGCTGGACATCGTTCACCGCGACCTGAGTCCGCAGAACGTCATGGTCAGCTACGGCGGTGACGTGAAGCTCATCGACTTCGGGACCGCTCGGGGCGAAAACCGCCGTTGCCATACCGTTGCCGGCGTGGTTTTCGCCAAGCCGGGCTACGTCGCTCCCGAGGTGGCGAACAACAACCCCGGCGGCGCCCCAGCCGATCTGTACGCGATCGGCATCATGCTTTGGGAGCTCCTTGCGGGCCGACGCTTTCTCGTCGGTGAACCCGCCGACCACCTGGCCCAGGTCGCGTCGGGCGAGCGCCGTCCCAATCCCATCAGCGAGCTGGTCGAGGTGCCCGCCGAGCTCGACTCGATCATCGGCATGCTCACCGCTTACAAGATCGCAAATCGCTATCAGTCTGCCCGCGATGCGATGACCGATCTCGTCACGTTGCTCAAGGGCGCTCCGTCGATGGCCGACGGAGAGCGGAGCGTGCGCGCCCGGATCTCCCATCTGGTCCAGCGCCTCTACCCGGCCGAGCCCGCTCGCTCGCGGGTCGAGTTTGCCCGGCTCGTCGCTGCCGCGCGCAAGGCCCCGCCCGCGGATTCTGCAGCCGATCCCGCCGAAGCTGTCGTGGCCGGGGATGTGTCCCTGCTTCCGGGAACTCGGTACGAGCTCGGGCGTGAGCTGGGTCGTGGGGCGATGGGCATGGTGGTCGAGGGACGCCATGTCGACCTGGGACGGCGCGTCGCTCTCAAGCTGCTGACCCCGGACCGTTCCGGCTCCACGGGGATCTTCGATCGATTTCGCGCCGAGGCGCGCGCCGTGGCTCAGCTGCGGCACGACAACCTCGTCACTCTGTATGACTTCGGGGTGGCGACGGATGGTCGTCCCTTCTACGCCATGGAGCTGCTCGAAGGGGAAACGCTCGAGCAGTACCTCGCGCGGGAGAAGGGAATGGATTGGCGGGAAGCCGCGGGGTTTGGGCTCCAGGCGTGCGCTGCCCTGGATGCCGCTCACGCTGCCGGCGTGGTCCACCGGGACATCAAGCCAGGGAATCTCTTCATCACCAGCGCAGGGGTCCTGAAGTTGCTCGACTTTGGGATCGCCAAGCCCACCAAGCCGGGTGCCGTCGTCGAGGGCGACCCCGAGGCGATCCAGGTCTTTGGTACGCCCGAATACATGGCGCCCGAACAGGATGACGGGGATGCCGACGAGCGCAGCGATCTCTATGCGCTGGGCTGCGTGCTCTACGAGCTGGTGACCGGATCGCTGCCGGTAGCCAACGACAGCACGATTGGGCTGCTGGCCGACAAGAAAGTTCACGAACCCGAGTCCCCGCGCCGCCGAGCGCCATCCCGAGGAATCCCGAAGATGCTCGACAAGACGATTCAGCGTTGCCTTGCCCGCGACCCAGAGAACCGCTTCCAGTCTGCGCGAGAGCTGCGCGATGCCCTCGAGGCGGCACTTCGCGAGCCCCTGGAGCGTCGTCGCCGGCGTCGCCGGTTCGGTGCGGCCGCCGCCGCCACGACTCTCCTGGTGTCCCTCGGCTTCGTCGCCTACGGGGCGGTGAACCCCGAGACCGGTAGCCGGGCGCTGGCGATGCTGCAGCCGGCTCTGGCGGGCATTTCCCAGCTGCGTGGCGACAACGCCGCCGCGCCGGTCGCAGTGACCACCGCGGCGGCGCTCGCCCCCGTGAGCCCTGCGGCGATCGAATCGCCCATTTCCCCGGAGCTGGAGGCCGAGGCGGAGTTCGCGGCCGAGCTCGAGGGCGACGACGGGGGCGACGACGAGGGCGACGAGGCGCTGACCGAGGACCCAACGGAGGAGTCGGACAGTGCCGACGCCGAGGAGCTGGCAGAGGCCGACACGGAGACTGAGAACGAGACGACCGCGGAGGAAACGGAAGCGGCACCGGCTGGTGACGACGAGGTGGCCGCGACGCTGGCCGAAGCGGCAGAGCTGCTCGAGAAGAACCGCACCATCAAGGCCTACAACCTCCTCCGTCGGCTCGGCTGGAAGCACTCGCAGGACGTTCGCGTGCTGGAGGCTTGGTCCAAGGCTGCCGCCCAGACCAAGCGCTGGGGAGACGCCTACAAGGTGGCGTGGCGCTGGGCAGAGCTGGACGAAGGGGTCCCGGCCCAGCTGAACCTAGCCCAGATGCAGCGTCGTCTCGGCAAGCGGAGCGATGCGGTCCGCACGCTGAAGAAGGTGCTCGCCCAGAACCCCGACTGCGCCGAGGCTCGGGAAATGCTGGGTGTGCTCAGCCCGCGTTCTCTGGTTGCGATGGGCGAGAAGTAGCGCCTGCGTTGCACTCCTACTCGTCGACTGGCCGATAGCGGTCTCGAAGTCGGCGCAAGGTGTCGGCCAGATCGTCGCTGAGCCCATCGGGTGGCATGCGCCACTCCCAGTTGGCGACGAAGCTCGCCGGGTCATTCATGCGCGCGCGTCGGTCGAGGACGAGGCAGTCCTGCAAGGGGACGACGGCAATGTTCGAACGGCAGGCGATGTTCGCTTCGATCAGCGACCAGACGATCTTGCCGATCGGGTCGTCGACCTGGAACTGGTAGTACTCGGCCACCTCGACCCGCTTGGCATCGTCGAGCTCGCCCCACCAGCCCGCGATGGTGTCATTGTCGTGGGTCCCCGTGTAGCTGATGCTCTCCGCGGGAAACAGATGGGGCAGGTGCGGGTTGTCCGGAGTGCCGTCGAAGCCGAACTGGAGGATTCGCATCCCGTACAGGCCGTTGTCATCGCGCAGGGCGTAGACATCGTCGTCCAGCGTCCCCAGGTCTTCGGCAACGAAGGGCATCTTGGGGAAATGCTCTTGGAGTGCGTCCAAGAACTTCTGCCCGGGGCCTTTCACCCACTTTCCGCTGCGCGCGTCCTCGGCGTCGCCCGGAACCTCCCAGTAGGCCGAGAGAGCGCGGAAGTGGTCGATCCGCACCAGATCCGTCAGGTCGATGCAGCGCTGCAGGCGCGCCACCCACCAGGCGTACCCGTCTTTTTCCATCCGCTTCCAGTTGTAGATGGGGTTGCCCCAGAGCTGGCCGGTTTCGCTGAAGTAGTCCGGGGGAACGCCGGACTGGACAGTGAGGCGACCCTGGCGGTCGAGCTTGAACTGGTTCTGGTGGCACCAGACATCCGCCGAGTCGTGGTTCACGTAGATGGGAAGGTCGCCGAGGATCCGGATCCCCTTGCCATTGGCGTAGGCCTTGAGGTCGCGCCACTGACGCTCGAAGAAGAAGAAGAGTGCCTTCCACACCTCGATGCGCTCGGCGAGCTCCTCGGCTGACGCCTCGACCGCCGCGGGCTTGCGGGTGCGGATCGCGGGTTCCCACTCCCACCACGGAGCATCCTCGTGCTGCTCCTTCAGTGCGAAGAAATGCGCGGTATCCTGAAGCCAGGCCTCCTTGCGGCAGAAGGCGAGGAAGGCCCGTCGCCATGGATGCTTCTTCTGCGAGAGGAAGTTCTCCGCGGCCTCCAGCAGGCGCGGTAGCTTCGTCCTCGGCAGCTCGGCGAAGGGGATCTTGTGGTCCGCGTCATGGGGATGCAGTCCCGCATCCTCGACCAGTCCCTCTTCCTTCAGCGTCTCCAGGTCGATCAACCAGCGGTTGCCGGCGAACGCGGAGTAGCTGAAGTAGGGTGAGTTGTACTGGCC
The DNA here is from genome assembly GCA_050304295.1 of Polyangiaceae bacterium. Classification (GTDB taxonomy): domain Bacteria; phylum Myxococcota_A; class Polyangia; order Polyangiales; family Polyangiaceae; genus JAFGBI01. The sequence continues at coordinate 17,601 of JBNLDK010000107.1, read as the reverse complement.
GTTGGGCGTGAGCGGGAGAATCTGCCAGAGAGTGATCCCCGCCTGCTCCAGCCAGTCGACGAACTGGTATGCGTAGCGTCCGAGTGTGCCGACGTCCTCCTGGTTGAAGAACGAGGTGGGGTGGAGCAAGAGCCCCAGTTCGCGGTGGGTGAACGGGGAGGGCTTCTTGGTCTGGGTTGCCTTCTTCATGGTGCTCTGGTCGATGGCAACGCGGGAGCTCCGCCGCCCCCTGCGGTGAAGGGCGAGGATGAACCAGAACGCGAGTGTGTACAACGGGATAGCGGGCTCGGGGCCGCCGCCCGCGGGCATTCGTGCCGTCGCGTTTTGGCCGGCGGACAGTTCCGATCCGCTGCCATTGAACGCGCTGTTGCCAGTCTCCGCTCAGGGACAGGCACGTGTCTTCTGGAGCGCGGCCTTCGGGATTGTGCCGTCCAGCTTCCGGCACGTTTCGGCGAAGACCTGGTCCCAAGCCTGTCGCTCCGCAGCGGAGGGTGAGTGTGTCTTGAGCTTGCCCCGGAGGCGCTCGTACGAGCTGTAGCCGAGGCTATCCAGCTTCTGGTCCAGCATCTGGGTGGCCCGCTTGCCCGTCTCCAGGACCAATGCGCGCTGTTCGTCGGACATCTGATCCAGGTGCTTCTGGCTCAGCAGCACGGCGCCGGCCGCGAAGAACAGCGGTCGGCTGTCGAGATGATCGAGGCGCGAGGTCCACCCAAGCTGCTCGGCGGCGTAGGCCGGGGCTGCCACCGCGTCCACCTGCTGCTTCTCCAGGCCTGCAAGCATGGCGTCCGCACTCAGGTTGACCGCCGAGCTGTGGGCGATGGCTTCGAGCATCTTGGGGGTGATCACGTCCCCGTCGAACACGGCTACTCGCTTGTGCGCCAAGCTGCTCGGTCCGGTGACGGGGAATCCTCGGGACATGAATCGACCGATCCCGACGTCGGCCCAGCCCACGAAGGCGACCTGTTGGCGCTGCCAGGCTGCGATCAAGTCGGGCTCGATGCGTCCGCGGGCGGCGTCGAACTCACTCCAGCTGTCGTACGCTCCGCGCACCTGCAGGGCCAGCACTGCCGTGTCGAGCTCCGCGAGACCGCGAGTCGTGAAGAACCCTCCCCCGGCGGCGCCGGTCTTGACCATCTCGATGACCTTCTTCTCGGTTCCAAGTCGGCCGTCGTACTCTGGCTGTAGCTTCACCGCGCCGTCGGTCCGCTTGGTGACCACGTTACTCCACGCACGAAACACCTTGCCCCAAGCGCCATCTGCAGGCCCCGGGGTGTGGAGCGTGACGGTGGTGGTCGCGCTCGCGAGGGCGCTGGTGAGGAGGAGGGCGAGGCCGGCGGCGGTTCCGGAAATCAGACGCAGCATCATGAAACGTTCTCCGTCTGGAAGGTGCTCAGACTAGATAGGACGAGCCTGCGCTACCATCCAGTCAATCGTGGCCATGGAAAATCCAACCCGGAGCGTCGGATTCTCGTCGGCTGACTGGTCGGAACTCGGCCAATCTGGTCACGGGACGTGCTCGAACTCGCAGGCAGCTCGCCAGCGGTCCCCGGACAGATAGCGACGAGCGCGGCGCATCGCGATCGCGTTCTGCAGGCGGGCTTCCGGGAGCGGGTCGCCGGCGTCGAGAATGCTTTCGAGACTGGCCTGCCACCGTTGCTGGTCGTGATTCAGGCAATGGATCCGCGCGGCCACGAGGCGACGAGGCAGGTAGCCGTCGCTTCCCGCCTGCAGGGCCTCGAGTTCCTTGCCGCGGTGGTCCGGCGCTCCGGTGGCGGCTCGGTATCCGGCGAGGACGATGCTGGCCAGTCCCCACTCGAGCGAGGGAGCGAGGGCGGCCGAGCGCTCGAGCAGTGCCACTCCCACGTGGCGGTCGGCCACGATGGCCGGGTCGTCGCGGCTGACTCCGACGCGACCGAGCCATGCCTGTCCTAGCCACAGCAGGAGCTCCGCTGAATCTCGGTCCTGGCAGTGGTCCTCGAGCCATGCCTCGAGGCGGTCGGCGTTGGACCGTGCCGCATCGAAGCCTTCGGCGTGGCGGTTCAGCAGCAGCAGACCGTAGTGGATGGCACGCGAGTAGGCGCCCCGAGCGCGCTGTCGGTGGTATTCCGCGAGCTCGGTCTGTCCGGCGTCCAGCGCGACCTCCCAGTCGTCCTCGATGAACCCCGAGGCAGCTCCGGTCCAGCTCTGAAGCAGGAGCAGGAGCGTGTCGTCGTTGCCTGGATCGAGGTGATGGAGCATCTCGAGCTGGCCGAGCCCGGAGAGCGTGATTTCACGAGCGATTTCGTAGTCGTGGAGCGTGCTCACGGCCCGGCGAGCATCGCGCGCTGCCTGGACCTGGGTCCGCAGCGCCATCCGCTGGATACACGCGGTCGAGCTCCAGCACAGGCCCACGATGGCGATCCAGAGTCCTACCCGGTGGCCGAGCCCGCGCATGTTCGCCTACTCGACGTTGGACTCGGCGCGGGCGAGGACCGTGCAAGCCACCTGGGCTCGGACCCGTGGGTCGTCGTCCCCCAGCGCGGTCGCCACCCGTTCGTAATCGCCAAGGGCGAGCAGACCTTCGGCGGCGAGCAATCGTCGGAATGAGCGGGGGGCCGTCAGCTCCGTCACCAGTGCTTGCTGGATCGTTTCGTCTTGGGCGGCGGCGAGCGCCGCGCGCGCCTGGAACGCGACGTGGTCCTGGCCAGCCGCGAGCTGACGGAGCGCGTCGCGATAATCACCCTTCTGCGGAGCGGTCTCGAGCAGGCGAGCCAGGGCGAGCACCCGAACTTGCCGGTCTTCGTCGCCGGCGGCAGCCTCGACGGCCTGTCGAGCGTCGGGGTCGTCGAGTCGGACGTCGCGGATCGCCGTCCGGCGTTCCTGGGTGCTTCCCTCCCGTAGCGCGCGCGTCAGCACTACTGTTCCCAGTTCGCGCGGGCTGCCCTCCTGGTGGGCGAGCGCGGTGGCGGCTGCAAGCTGGGGGATGCCGCGCGTCGTCTCGACGACCCACACGAGCCGATCCTGTCCGCCCGCGTCGTAGGCCGCGGAACTGGTCCAAGCGTCCACGATGGCAAGCCGCTCCGGTTCGTCGGCTCGCGTCCAGCGATCGCTCAGGGCGAGCACGGCCCGCTCGCCTCCCAGCTGGCCCACGGCGCGGAGCGCCAGCTGACGACTCTGCGGATCGGGGTCGACGCGCGCCGCTTCGAGCAGTGCGTCCAGGTCATCGGGGCTCGGCTGGTAGAGCGCCGCGCCGAGCGCGCCGCGCCGCACGCGTTCGTCGGGGTCTTCGATCAGCGCGCGCCGGAGTCGATGGTGTTCGGGAGCGACGGTCGCTCGAGCAGCCACTGCCCGCCACGCTCCGCTGGTCGCGTCCTGGTAGCGCGCGACCAGGCGCTCGGGGCGGAGCTGTCCCGTTTCGAGCAGAACGAGGGCCGCCTCCGCGCCGGCGTCATCGAGGCGCTCGGCGCGGTCGCGGAGCACGCGCCCCAGCTGTCCCGCGCAGGGTCGCATCTGCGCTACCCGTCGCACCGCGAGTTCTCCAGTGGTCGAGAGCAGCTCACGTCCAGCAACCGACCAGGCGAGTCGCTCCACGCGCGAACGGCCCAGTCGGTGCTTGGCCTGATCGTTCGCGATCTGCTCCTGCAGGGTCGGGAGATCTCCCTCGAGCGCGGCTTGCTGTACGGAAGACGCGCAACCGAACCCTCCGGCGCAAAGGAGCAGGGCGGTCCCCACCACGGAGCGAAGCTTCATCGTCTCCGTGATAGCACAGGACCTCGGGCCGAAGTGGGAGAGAGTGAGCCGCTTCACGCACCTCGCGTGACGTCCATTCAGCAACCACGGAGACGCGCATGAGCGACCTGGCAGTTGGCCTGGGTGAGCCGTTGTTTCGCCCTTCCGTGCGGCCCACCGCGCCGCCCGGAGGGCCCCTGGAGTTCCGTTCCCCACCGGCCAACGACCGTCGGGAGCTGGTCCCTCGCGACCCCCAGTGCGCGATCACGGTGCGTCGGTTCGTCAACCAGCGTTTCGACTACCCCTGGCACCACCACCCAGAGCTCGAGCTCACCCTGATCGTGAGCGGCACTGGTTGGCGTCACGTTGGGGATTCCATCGAAGAGTTCGGGCCTGGCGACCTGGTGCTCGTCGGAGGAGGGACGCCCCACTGCTGGCTCTCTCCCAGTGCGACCCCCAAGACCGATAGTGCGATCGTCGTGCAGTTCTCGTTCGACGTCTTTGGGGGCGCGTTCCTCGGGCTGCTCGAGACCCGACCGCTGGCGATGCTGCTCCAGCGCGCTGCCTTCGGACTCCACTTCGACGGTTCGCGGCGCGACGAAGCCGCGCGGCTCCTGCACGAGCTGGCGCGTCCCGGCATCACACGCCTCGAGAAGCTCACCGGCCTCGTCTCCGTGCTGACGGTCCTGGCCTCCGGCGGGGGGCGGTCCCTCGCGCTCACCGAAGGACAGTCCTGCGGAAGCCGCGAGTCGTCACGGGCAGCGGAAGTTCTACGCTACATCCGGGCTCATGCGTCGGAACGACTCTCGCGTGACGAGGTGGCGCGTCTGGCGGGCATGTCGGCGGGTACCTTCAGTCGGTTCTTCGTCCGTCAGTTTGGCAAGCCGTTCGTGGTCTATGTGGCCGAGGTTCGGGTGGCGCATGCTTGTCGCTTGCTCCGTGAGGGCGAGCGGAGCATCGGCGAGGTGGCGCACGAGGTCGGCTTCTTCAATCTGGCGAACTTCAATCGCACGTTCTTGCGCCTCAAGGGGATGACACCGTCGGCCTATCGCAGGATGGCGCGCCCGGCTGTCTGAGCCGTTCCCCGCTTGGCGGCGGAGCCTCCTCCGTGTAGGGCACGTCGGTGCCTCACCTGCTGCTCAATCCCCGTGCTCGGCGCTTCCGGCGCTGTCCCGGGTTGCTGCGCGAGCTGTCTCGCATGACGGGGCGACGAGGGCGGGTGTGGGTGACGCGCGACGAAGTCGAGCTCGCGGAGGTCGCGCAGGAGATCGCAAAGGATCCCGATCGAGTGGCGCTGTGCGGGGGTGACGGGACGTTCATGGCGGGGCTCACTGCCCTGGCGCGAGCAGGGCTCCACCCACTGCCCCCGCTGGCGTTGATTCCGGCGGGAACCGTGGCCACCACCGCGCGCCAGTGGGGCGCGGGGGGCGAGCTGCTCGCCACCGTCGACCGGTTCCTCCGTCTAGGTGCGGATTTCCCGACCGACGAGCACGCCTCGCTGCGCGTGGTGGCCGATGGCGTCGTGCGACATGGGTTCACCTTCGGGTCGGGACTCGTCGCCCGATTCTTCGAGCGCTACGAGGCGGGGGGCGCCGGGGGATTGACTGCCGCCGGGCTCATCTTTGCGAGGACATTTCTCGGGTCCCTCGTCGATGACGCCTACGCGCGCCAGCTGCTTGACCCGTTGCCATGCCGCCTCGTGGTCGACGGACGGCTGCTCGAGCCCCGAGCGTACAGTCTCGTCGTCTGCAGCGTGCTGCGCTCGGTCGGGCTCGGCTTGCATGTGACACACCGAGCCAGCGAGGATCCCGAGCGCCCCCACCTGGTTGCGTCGGCGCTACCGGCCCGGCGGCTTGGACCCCAGGCCCCGCGCGTGCTGCTCGGACGCAGCCTGGATGATCCGGGTGGGGTGGACGATCTCGTCTCGGAATTCCGCTTGCGGTTCCCTCCGGGGGAGTCCGGCCCCCACGTCCTGGACGGCGACCTATTCCGAGCGCGGGAGGTCCAGGTATCGGCGGGACCCAGGATCGCCGTGGTCAGGGTCCCGTGTCCCTGATAGGTTCCGGTCGTCTTGGAAGGGAGTGACACATGAAACGATCCAGAGTCGAAAAGACACTGTTCCTGGCCCTACTCGTCGGCGCTCTGTTGGCATGCAAGAGCGGCGGTGGGGGTGATGACGACGACAAGAAGGGCGACGAAAGCGCCGAGTCGAGCGGTGGTGGCGACAAGATCGGGGTCAAGGAGTGCGACGAGTACATCTCGAAGTTCGAGAAGTGCATCGAGTCGAGTACCGAGATCCCCACTGAGGCCAAGAAGGCGCAGATGGATGCGTTCAAGCAGACCCGTGACGCCTGGCGCGAGGCGGCCAAGAGCCCCGGCGGCAAGGCTGGGCTGAAGATCGGCTGCGAGCAAGCTCTCAAGACCGCCAAGGAGAGCATGAAGGCCTACAACTGCGATTGGTAGTCAGGCCCCCGGGTGGCTGATGGCTACAAAGTTGACGGGCCGCCTCGCGTTGCGCGAGGCGGCTCGTCTCTGTTTAGGGGTCGGGATCGGCAAGCTCGCTGGCCAGGCGTCGCGCGTGTCCTGCGATCACGAACAGCGGCAGCTCGAGCTCCTCGGTGTCCATCGTTGGCAGCGGCGCGGAGTAGAGCAACACCAGGGTATCCTGGGCATCGATCGCCAGCGACCCGCAGGCCATCGCTTCGTTCTGTCGCAATGCTTGCTCCGGATCGAGCCAGCTTGCCGGTCCCACAGCGCTCCGAAACTCGAGCCAGTCGATCTCGAACGCCTGGAAGCGGCGCACCTGGACGAGCTGCCGATGCCCATCGGCGTAGCCGAAAGAGAGCGAGAATCCGTCGTCGGTGTCGGTGTCGAGCTCGTACCGAGTGCGCACGTGCGCCTGAACCTCGGCCCAGGTGGTCATGAACGTCAGCTATAGCGCGCTCTGCTGGGGGCGCCCAAATCGGCGCGCGCGATTGTCGCAACAACTGACGGCGGCGCGCGCCCCTCGGGGGGGCGCGTCCCGCACGTTTCGGCCTTCGCCCCGAGGATCGATGGGCAACCCGCGATCTTCGCTCGCCCTGCTGCTCGCCACCGCGCTGGGCAGCTTCCTGGCGCCACTCCAGTGGGCATCTGCCCACCCCCAGGATCGCGCACCGGAGCCGGATCCGCTGGCGGACACTCCGGCGTCCGGAGCCCACCATCCGGACTCGCCCCTGCAGCCGACTCGTCCCGGCGTGGTCGAGCCGGTCGATGCATCGAGGCGGGATGAAGCGACCGAGCCGGAGGCCACCGGTCTCGGCTTTGCGCCGGTGGCGGGAGTGACCTACTCGAGCGAGACCAGTGTCATGTTCGGCACGGCTGCGGTGCTGTTCTACAAGCCGCCGCTCGTCGAGCAGCGCCGCACGTCGCAGGTGACCGTGGCCCTCGCATACAGTTTGCGTCGTCAGGTCGTGGGGACGGCCTACACGGATCTGTTCACGTTCGACGACCGCTTCTTCCTGCGCGCAGCGTTCAACTTCCTGCTCTATCCCGACTCGTTCTTCGGGATCGGGAACTCTACGCGGCTCGAGGACGAGGAACGGTTCACGCCCCGCAACCTCGAGGTTCGACTCAGGCCCCTCTACCAGGTCATCGACAACGTCTTCGTAGGGCCGGCGCTTCGCGTGGAGAGCGTCCGCATCAGCCACCTCGAACCCGGGCGGATGCTCGATTCCGGTGACATCCTGGGTGCGGGTGGTGGCTTCGATTTTGCGCTTGGGGTCGCTGCTTCCTACGACACTCGGGACAGCACGCTCTATCCGCGTCGCGGCTCGTCGCTGCAGTTCTGGTCACTGGTGAGCGAGCCGGCGTTCGGGGCCGATTTCAGGATGTCCCGCACCCTACTCGACCTGCGTCACTACATTCCCACTGGTCCAAAGGACCACGTTCTGGCGCTCCAGGGGGTGGGTCGGTTCACCACCGGGGATGTCCCATTCTTTGCGCTGGGTCGCCTCGGCGGGGAACGACTGCTGCGCGGCCACTTCAACGGGCGGTATCGCGACAAGCAGCTGGTGGCGGCGCAGGCGGAGTACCGCTTCCCGCTCTTCTGGCGGTTCGGCATGGTGGCCTTCGCCGGCGCCGGGGAGGTCGCCGAGCGGGTGGAGCAACTGCGCGCGCAGGCTCTGCGGTACAGCCTGGGGGGCGGACTTCGCCTCAACGTGTCGTCGAAGGAGCGGATCCACTTTCGCGGTGACTTTGGTTGGGGCGGCGACGAGCACGATTTCTACGTGAACGTCGGCGAAGCCTTCTGAGGTGGGGGGCGCCTGGCGGGCAGCCGGGCGGCGTCAGAGAAGGCGCGCGATTTCGGGTTGCGAGGGCTCGGCGTCGCCAGCTGTTTCCCCGCTGCGGACATCGCGCAGGTGCGTTGCCGCTGCCACGAACGACGAGAACAGCGGGTGCGACGCCAGCGGCTTGCTCTTGAACTCGGGGTGGAACTGGCAACCCACGAAATGCGGGTGATCGGGCAGCTCCACCATCTCCACGAGCCGCCCATCCGGACTCGTGCCGCTGAGCAGCAGTCCCGCTTGGCTGAGCTGCTCCCGGTAGTCGTTGTTGAACTCGAAGCGGTGGCGGTGACGCTCGCTGATCTCGCGCGCGTCGTAGATGCTCTCGACGAGGCTTCCCTCGGCGAGCACGCACGGATACGCACCCAGGCGCATGGTGCCGCCCTTGTCCTTCACGCCGCGCTGATCTGGCATCAGGTCGATGACTGGATTGGTCGCGTCCTTCTTGAACTCGGTGGAGGTGGCGCCCTTCAGTCCACAGACGTTGCGCGCATACTCGATGACGGCAAGCTGCATGCCGAGGCAGATTCCGAAGTAGGGGATGCCGTTCTCCCGTGCATGCCGGATGGCCGCGATCTTGCCCTCGATGCCGCGATCGCCGAAACCGCCGGGGACCAGGACCCCGTCCAGCCCATCGAGCATCTCGCCGACCGAGTCGTTGCGCTCGATCTCCTCGGAGTCGATGTAGGTGAGCTCGACCTTGACGTCGTTCGCCAGTCCGCCATGGACCAGCGCCTCGTGCAGCGATTTGTAGCTGTCTTGCAGGTGGACGTACTTGCCCACCACACCAATGTTGACGATACCGCGGGCGGGGTTTTTGAACTTCTCGGCGACCTCTTTCCAGCGCGTCAGGACCGGCTGACGCGACCAGATGTTGAGCTTCTCCGTGATCACCTCGTCGACGCCCTCGGCGTGGAGCACGAGCGGCAACTCGTAGATGCACGAGACGTCCTGGGCACCGATCACCCGATCGACGGGCACATTCGAGAAGAGGGCGATCTTCTCCTTCAGTCCTCGTGGAATTGGACGATCGCAGCGACAGACGAGGATGTCCGGCTGGATCCCGATCTCGCGCATCTCCTTGACGGAGTGCTGGGTCGGCTTCGTCTTCAGCTCGCCAGCGCCCGCGATGTATGGCACCAGCGTGACGTGTAGGCTCAGCGCGTTCTCCGGTCCGCTCTCGTGCTTCAGCTGACGGAGGGCTTCGAGGAACGGCAGTGACTCGATGTCACCCACCGTGCCACCGATCTCGACGATCGCCAGGTCGGCGTCCTCCGTGCCGGCGTACACGCGCGACTTGATCTCGTCGGTGATGTGCGGAATCACCTGCACCGTTCCACCGAGGTACTTTCCCTCACGCTCCTTGGTGATGACGGTCCAGTAGACCCGGCCGGTGGTCACGTTTGACTTCTGGGTCAGGCGACAGCTCGTGTAGCGCTCGTAGTGCCCCAGATCGAGGTCGGTCTCGGCGCCATCATCGGTGACGTAGACCTCCCCGTGTTGGTACGGCGACATCGTCCCCGGATCGACATTGATATACGGGTCGAGCTTCATGTGCGTGACGCGTAGGCCACGCGCTTCCATCAGCGCACCGATGCACGCCGACGTGAGCCCCTTGCCGATCGAGGAGACAACTCCGCCGGTGATAAGGACGAACTTCGTTCGCCGAGTCACCGTCGTGCCTCCATCGGCGTGTCGTTAACATGGCTGGTTCAGTCGTGCACCCATTTGTTCGGCGGTTTGGGTGCGTGCAGGGAGTGGTCGCCGGCGTGGGGGTGAGTATTCGGCTGGATCGGTCCTCACCAGATGAGCGGAAAAGAGTCTTGAGATGGCCGACCGGCCACGTGTCGCTGGAACCCTTCCGCAACGTCAGCTGCTATCATCGGCGTCCCCGTGCGGTCAGGGGAGGGCGAAGTGGAGCGATGGAAGGGCGAGGTCGCGCTCGTGACGGGCGCTTCGAGCGGGATCGGAAGAGCCGTCGCCGAGCGCTTGCTGGCGGCCGGGATGCGGGTTGCTGTTTGGGGGCGACGTCGCGAGCGATTGCAGCAGGTGGTGGCGTCGCATGGCGCCCGCGCGCTGCCTCAGTCTGTCGACCTGCGCGACACGACGGCGGTCGTTGCCGGGGTGGCAGACTGCCAGGCAGCACTCGGGCCCGTCAGCGTGCTGGTCAACGCTGCGGGTCTCGGCCAGACCGCGTCGCTTTGCGACGGTGAGGTGGAGGCTTGGCGTGAGATGTTCGACGTCAACGTGGTCGCGCTCAGCCTGGTGACTCGGGAGGTCGTGCGGCGTCTCCTCGAACGCCGCGCCGCGGGTCATGTCATACACATCGGCTCGCTCTCGGGACACCGCGTGCCCGCCAGCGCTGCCGGTCCCTATGCTGCGACCAAGTTCGCCGTGCGCGCTCTGGCGGAGACGCTGCGTGTGGAGTTGCGGCGACGCGCCTCACCGATTCGCGTCACCTGTGTCAGTCCGGGGTTCGTCGAGACGGAGTTCCACGCCAACTACTACGGCGACGAGCAGCGGGCGCGAGAGCTCTACGCGCAGCAGCGGGTGCTCACCGCCGCCGACGTGGCGGACGCTGTCGTGCACGTGCTGGCGGCGCCGGACCACGTTGACACGAGCGATGTGCTGTTGCGATCCGTCGAGCAGGTCTCCTGAAACGGATCGTGATTCTCGAGCACCTCACCACGAGGTCGTTTCTCGATTGGGAGGGGGCTGGGCGCAGCCGGTCCAGACCCCCCAGAACTGACGTCGAATGTCCCGTGGGCGGTTGGTGCGACGGTCAGAAGTGGCCGATGATACCGATCCCCACCGTGTCGCGTCCGCCAGCGAAAGGCACCGCGCGGATTCGTCGGGGTGTGGGTGCCAGCCAGGGCGGCGTCTTGGTGGTTGCTGACTGGTGCCGCTTCTGCGTGGGCATGAAGGCGGATTCCAGGGCGACGCCCAGCCCGCCGGCCTGGGCGATTCCGTCCAAGGTGGTCAGCACCGCCCGGATCACCACCATGAAGGTCTTGCAGTCCGGCTCCGCCGCCGGACAACCCGTGTCCGACAGCGCCAGCCAAGGTCCGGCCACGGGGATCCGTAGGTCTTCCGCCCCGGGGGCATCGGGCCAGAGATAGGAGGCTCCCAGCGCTGCGCCGTAGAAACCCGCGGTGATCGCGAGCCCGGTGGCGGCGATACGCCCTCGCGCGCTGGCTTCGGGGAATTCGTCCGGGTTGCTCTGGGGTGGCCGGATCGGCTCGTCGGCATGACTCGGGTTGGCGACGACCATCGCCACCGCGGCGGCGCAGAGAGCAAGGGGGCTGGACAACCTCACGGCGCGGTTCTTGCTGACCGTTGGCGGGATTGCAAGCCGTCTGGCGACAATTGTCCCGGTTCCCTCGACTGCGGTGGACGGCGAGTCGCTGCGCTCTCCCCGAACCACGAGCAGGCTGCCGGCGGTGCCAGAATCGACGACCCAGAGCTCCGACCCGGGAACTCTGGCGACCGGGACGTTGCTGGAAACGCCCCTTCGGCGGTTGAGCTGCCCGTGACCCGTTCCGAGAAGCCCATTTCCTTGGGATCGCGCTCACGTTTCGGTATCGCATGGACCGCATGAGAGCCATCGCCCGCTCGCTGATCTTCGCGCCCCTCCTCCTCGCTCTCGGGGCGAGTCCAGTGTCGCCCGCGCGCGCCCAACCCAGCGCCGCACCGGCTGCCGAATTGGTGCGGATTGACGAATCGGCGATCGCCCGTGAGGTTGCGTCTCTCGAGGCGTGGGTGAGTGAGCAGGGGGGGAAGGTCGGGGTTCAGGTGGTGGAGGTCCGTTCCGGTCGGATCCTGGCCGAGGCTCACCCCCACCTGGCTCTCAACCCCGCCTCGAACGCCAAGCTGCTGACTGCTGCGGTCGCCCTGGACGAACTCGGGGCGGACTACCGGTACACGACCGGTGTCTACGGAAGCATCGAACAGGGGTCCGCGACCAGTCTGGTGCTGCGTGGGCATGGCGATCCCAGTCTGGGAGTGGCGGATCTGGCGGAGCTTGCTCGCGTTCTGGTCGACATGGGGCTGAAGCGTGTGACGGGAGACATCCTCGTCGATCAGAGTCGGTTCGATGCGCAGTACGTCCCTCCCGCGTTCGGTCAGCAACCTCACGAGTGGGCGAGCTTTCGCGCTCCGATCAGCGCGGTCGCGCTCGAGCGGAATGCCGTTACCTTGAACGTCCTCGCCACGCGTCCCGGAGAGCCAGCTCGAACCTGGTATCACCCAGCTGGTGTCGTTGACTCCAGTGGGCAGATCGAAACCCGGGCGACGGGGGCGGGTCAGGCCGTGACGTGGTCGCTGCAGCCGGCGGGTTCGCGGCTTCGCGCCCGGATCGGTGGGCACCTGGCAGCGGGCCTGCCACGTCTGCGCTTCAGCCGGCGCGTCGACGACCCGACGCTCTTGCCGGGATTCGCCTTCCGCCACCTGCTCGAGCAACTGGGGGTCGAGGTCCAGGGCAAGGTCGCCCCAGGCGGGTCCGACGAGAAACGGCGGTTGGTGTTTCACGAATCCGCCCCGCTGACCACCCTGCTCGACGAACTTGGCAAGAAGAGTGACAACTTCTACGCCGAGATGATCTTCAAGTCGCTGGGCGCCACCGAGGATGGCAAGCCGGCCACGAGCGAGGCAGGGGCCCGCGTCGTGCTCGACTGGTTGCGGCAGCTCGATGCGGCGGACGGTCAGACGACGATTCGCAACGGTTCCGGTCTCTTTGACGCCGACCGGGTCAGTGCGCAGACGCTGGCTCGAGCGCTTCGCGCCGTGTATCGCGACCCGCGACTGGGTGCTGATTTCGTGGGGCAGCTGGCGATCGGTGGGGTTGACGGCACGCTCAAGTGGCGATTTCGTCAGCACCGCGACGAGCGCTCTGTGCGCGCGAAGACCGGGACGCTGGCGCAGTGCGACGCACTCGGTGGCTACGTGCTGGGCGCGGACGGGGACCGGGTGGTGGCGTTCAGTCTGATCCTCAACGGCCCAACCAATCACCGGGAGAGTCGCAGGCGCATGGATCGCGTGGTTGACCGAATCGTCGCGGCGCTGAAGCACCCTACATGATCAGCGGGCGTTCGCGGCGGCGTCCCTGCAGTAGCAGAATGTCGTATCGATCGGCGAAGGGGGCGGCATAGGCGCGGCCCCCGCGCGCCAGGGCGTTGCCGACCAGGTCGTTTGCTCGAATGCGCAACTGTTGCGCTCCCTCTCGCTCGAACTCGTCGTCGGTCTGGCGCTCGAGCTCCGCGAACAGGGCAGCGAAGTGGTGCGCTTCGGGAGTGTCGAGGTACTGGTTCAGCGCGACGTCGTAGAAACGAGCGATACGACGGTAGAGTCGCTGCTGTGGTGCCGGCCAGCGCAGCGGCGTGTCTGCGATGTTGTTGCCCACGAAGCCCTGGTCCGTGCGGAGCAGGTCATCGCGTTGACACGCATCGTAGAGAGCGGTGCCTGGGTAGGGCCAGAAGAGCGAGAACTTGACTGCGTCCCAGCCGGTCTGCGCTGCGAAACGAACCGTGTGCAGCGCGTCATCGCGGGTTTCCTGGGGGATGCCGAGCATGTTGAACGAGAAGGTGTTGACCCCTGCGGTGTGCAGGGTGCGAACAGCCGAGGCGATGACATGGTTGGGGGTGCGCCGATTGAGCACCCGGCGGCGCAAGGTCTCGTTGCCACTCTCGACGCCCATGCGCACCATGTAGGTTCCCGCTCGCGCGCAGGCCTCGGCGATCTCGCGATCGATGGCGCCCGCGGTGGCGAGGAACACGAGCGGCTTGTCGATGCTCTGATAGCGGAGGAAGAACGCTCGCGCCCAGTCTCGTTCGACGAGAAACTGATCGTCGGTGAACGAGAATGCGCGAATTTGCTCCCCGTAGCGTCTCAGGTACTCCTCGAGCTCGGCCATGACCACCCCGATGGGTCGCTTGCGCACGTAGTTCAGCTCGCAGCTGCGCGTTCCCGGTAGCTCAGCCAGGTACCGCTGCCGGAGCGTCTCGTTGAAGCAGTAGCTGCACCGGTGGGGGCAGCCCCGCCCCGCGTGAACGTCCGCCCACCCGCGCTTCAGTTCGAGGATCCGGCGGTGGTCGAACAGCTCCAGGTCCATGGTTCGCGAGTGGCGTTCGAGATCAACTGGCGGCGCGATTGGGTTCTTCACCAAGGTGGCACCGTGGCGAGACCAGAAGCCAGGCAAGCGGATCGGGAACCGCCGAGCATCGAGCTCGGTGAGGAGCTGGCCGAGCCGACCGCCGTCGGACTCGCCGAGCGCGATCACGTCGACGGACTCCCACTCGCTGACTTGCTCCGGATACATCGTGGCGTGGATGCCGCCGCACACGATCCAAACTTCCGGGAGTGCGCGCCGTACCCCCGCCGCGAGCTGCTGGGCCGCGGTCGAGTGGTTGGTGCCGAAGCTCAGGGCGATCGCGTCCGCCTGGCGGGCAGCGAGCTCTTCCACTACCCGATTCACGTCGAATGGAAACCCTAGCTGCTCGTTGATGTGCAGCAGTTCGACGGAGTGCCCGGCTGCTCTAAGCTCCGCCGACAGCAGCGCGACCCCGTGGCTGAGTCCAACCGGGGCGTCGTGATTCAACCAGACGAAGACCACCCGCATCACCGAACTACCGCCCCTCCTGCGTCTGGAGGTGCCGAACGCCAATATCACAAGCCGGCTACCGATGCCCGGGCGGGGCGGCGATCATCGGTGTGATCTCGAGCCCACCCGAAGCCGAGGCAGTCGGCGGCAGCGAGGACGCGACGCCCTCTTCTGTCGGTGGCTGACCGGCGGCATCGGAGCTGACGCTGGGGCTGACCGTGACTGGTGCCGTGCTGGGGACCAACCTGGGGGTGGGGGCACCATCGGCGACGGGAGTCACTCCGTGGCGTGGGGGTGACTCGGCGGTCGCAACCGGGGAAAGATCGGTCCGGGACGGTGCGCGCAGCACGAAGGCGACGATTCCCGCGGCGGTCCCGAGCACGACCACGATCGCCGTCCCCACGAGCAAGCCGAACTGCCCGCGTCGGTGAGGGGCCACACTGACCACCGTGCCCGTCGAGGTGATCGAGCCTGGAATGGGAGGGTCGTGGTGAGAGACAGGGGGAGCTGTTGGCGGCGGAGGGTCGTCGAACTCGCCTGTCACCTCGTCAGCGGCGGCGCGGCTGGCGGAGACCGGCCCCGGCTCGCTCTCGGGGACGGACTCGTGCGTGGGCGGCTTCGTTGGCGGCTGGCTCGCGAGACGGCCCTCATGGACTGCGTCAGCGTCTGGTTCGTCCGCCGTCCGGTTGGCCGCGTTCTTGGCGTCGAACTCGCCAGTGTCGGTGCCTGCTCCGGTCGGTTCGGTGACTGGTGTCTCGTCGTCGAAGTCCGACTCAGTGAGGATGTCGTCCACCGGACGCGCCACGCTATCCGCGAGTACGTCCTGGGTACGGATGATATCGTCGTCGAGACTCTCGGACGCCTCTTCCTCCTCACGATTCCGAAACGCGCGGGCGATGCGTGTGCTGGTCGTATCCTCGTCGTCCGGCAAATCCTGCTCGTTCGGCGTCAAGGTTTCGCGCTGCTGCTCCTCGTCAACTGGGGCGGGCGCGGGGCCGCGGGTTGTCGTCTCCAGGCCACAGATTGCTCGCAGTTCGGTGACCATCGCTTTCGCGGAGTAGAAACGGTCGTCGATGTTTCTGGCGACTCCCCTGGCGAACCAGGCGTCGAAGCCCTCGGGGACGGCACTCATGCGCGAAGGGACGGGGATTGGGCCGTCGTGAATGGCGTGCAGGAGGTCCGGCAAGTCGTCCCCGACGAAGGGGAGATCGCCCGTCAGGCACTCGAAAGCAATGACGGCCAGCGACCAGATGTCGGTGCGGTGGTCCACGGAACGTCCAGCAGCCTGCTCGGCGCTCATGTACGCTGGGGTGCCCAGCAGTTTCCCGGCTGAAGTGAGCGTGGCTGCGAAGACGCCTTCTCCGGCCTTGGCGACGCCGAAGTCGAGCACCTTTGCGTACTCTTCGTCGTCTTCCTTCAGGAGGAAGATGTTGTCGGGCTTGAGATCTCGATGGACCACTCCAGCTACGTGCGCCTTGCTGATGCCACGGGCCACATGGGTCAAGATCAGCGCCGCCTCGCGGGCGGGTAGTCGGTGGACCCGCTTCAGGCGGTTGGCGAGAGTTTCTCCCTCCAGAAACTCCATGGCGATGAATGGCATCTGGTGGTCGACGCCGTAGTCGTGGATCTGGACGACGTGGACGCTCTTCAGCGACGCCGCCGCGCGAGCCTCGCGCATGAAGCGCGCCAACGCGATGCTGTGGGCCGCGATGGACTCGTCCAGTAGCTTGATCGCCACCGGGGAGCCGAGCATCAAATGCTCCGCCTTCCACACGGAACCCATGGCGCCCTCGCCGAGTTTCTGCTCGAGGCGGTAGCGCTCCGCGAGGACCGTTCCTGCGCCTACTCCTGTCACAACGAAGTCTCGTGCAGGATAGCTGCAATGGCTCCGGTGCGGTAGCAGCATGGGCGGAATTGGCGGAGACGTCCCGACCTGACTCGGGAACATTGCCGCACCGCTTCACTGCGCCAACCAGCCGTGTTGATTGAATTCTCCGTGTCTGCGCTTCTGAGTGAGAGGCAAATACTCCCAAGAAAGCCGACGATCTCACCTGGGCACGCCATTTCACACTGGCGATCAACGCAAGCGTTGCTCGCTGTAGCAGTGTCCCACCAGGTAAGACGATGTACCCGTATTCCCGACCATGGGCGGGGCTGGGATCGGACGGCGTTTCGCCTGCGGACGTCAACGCCGGGTGCACAGACGGGAGTGCCGAACCCTAGAACACCGATCAGTTTTCCCGACGCGGAAAACACCTGTCTCCGGGCGCCCAGCAGGGGCGAGGCACCCGGGGACAGGTGCTTCCCGCAGGCGCTGCTGCCCTGTCGGTGTTCTGGGTCGTTGATTTGGAACAACAAACAACCTGTTTGTTGTTCTAGCCGCCGGTGGCGGCGGCTTCCTGGGCGGCCTCGAGTTGGTCGATCGAGGGCTGGTACTCGGCGCGGTCCATCATCGATAGCGAGATGAACAGGACGACGAACAGCACCGAGGTTAGGAACAGCAACAGGTTCAGGCTGCGATCGTACCAGAGGTGCATGAACACCGCGATCACCAGTCCCGCCTTGATGGTGGCGATGACCATGGCCACCGTCAGATTCGTCCCGGATCCGAAATCGATGGCAGTCACCGCGACCGTTAGCACCGTCAGCACCACCAGCGCCCCGAAGATCGCGGCCAGCATTGGCAAAGGCACGACATGCGCGATCCCGTGGTGCTCTCCCCCACTCTGCTCAGAGGGCAGCGGCGTCGGTTGCAAGCGGCCTCCCCCGTTGCCCCGTGTGGGATCATGCTCGTCGTCGTCGGAGTCGTCGTCGTCGGAGTCGTCGTCGTCGGAGGAGTCGTCGTCGGAGGAGTCGTCGTCGGAGGAGTCGTCGTCGGAGGAGTCGTCGTCGGAGGAGTCGTCGTCGGAGGAGTCGTCGTCGGAGGAGTCGTCGTCGGAGGAGTCGTCGTCGGAGGAGTCGTCGTCGTGTGGT
>JBNLDK010000106.1:0-15830 GCA_050304295.1 Polyangiaceae bacterium | reverse complement strand
CTGCAAGCGCGAGCGGGTGGTGGGACCCGTCGTCAGCGCCGAACCGGTCGTCTCTGTCACAACTCCGGTTGGTTCAGCCTCGGTCGGGAGGCGGGAAGCGGCGACAGCGCCAACAGCGCCAACAGCGCCTCGGCGCCTCGGCCAGGAGCCGCAGCTACTCTACTCACTCGACAGCGAGTTCAGACCGGTGGTCAACAAGGAGCTGGTCGCGGGACTGACCGATTCAGAACGAGCTGCGGTGGGGTACGTTGCTACCCTCATCGGCAGCCGCTGTGACGCCGACGGATCCGTCTACCCGGAGCTGCGAATCAAGTGTGCCCTGACGGCAGCGTTGGAACTCGGGCAACAGTGCCAGGACCAGCATTGGGCCTTCCTGCGCAAGTGGCTCGGGAAGGACAAGCCGCGATCCTGCTACCACAAGCCGGCCACCGCCTACTCGCAGACGGACATCGACCGCCTGCTCGTCAGCCGCGTTGGCAACGAAATCATCCTGGCCGTGGAAGCGGACGGCACCGAAGGACCTGAAGGGCCAACCTACAAGTGGTCCGAACGCCTCGCGTTCGTGGAACGCGAGGGCGGCGTGCGACTAGTCGAGGAGAAGATCGACGGCAATCCCCACCCCGATCGGGAGTACCTTCGCCGCCTTCCTACCCCTTCCCCGTAAAAACTGCAGTTCTCTGCGTGCTCCGCCCCAGTGGCAGCGGCGTCGTCACAGTAGGCGATGGCGTAATACTCGTTGATCGAACACCACTCTTCGACCATCTCCGAGGGCGGGATCACGCAACCCTGGTTCACCCCCAGATCGTAGGTGGTGTACTCCGAGCGAGGCTCTTCCGAAGGCTCGGGTCGCGGGTTGGGAATACAGTAGCGGTCGGTGACGGACTGCCCCGTCTGCAAGTCCGAGATCTCCAGGGTCACGCACCACTCGTCCAAGGTGTCGTCGAGGGCATGGACGCCTGCGTTCGGCGTGGCGTCGAACGTAGTCGCATCCATGGACCGGAAAGGGGCGTTCGGTCCGGCCGTCGGCAAGATGAGGATGAGCGAGTCGGGCGGATCGACCGGTGGGAACTCGATCACCCGGACGAGTACCTGGCTCAGTCGCCCTGGTTCGACGTTGGTCGTGCACGTGGTGTGCGCCAGGCCCAGGCGGTTCGTGTTCACGGTGACGGGGAAGCAAAGCTCGCCGGTTGGATCCGGATTGTCTGGATCGCGGCAACACGCTGTCTCGCTGCCCGGGCCGTTGGCGGTGACCAGCTGCAGTTCGCAGGTCACCTCGACGGGCGCTGGGGCGACGGGGGCGCCGACCTCGACGGAGAGCGTGGCGGGAGCCGCGCACCAGTCCGTGACGGTGAACTCCACCTCCATCTCGTAGACGCCCGGTTCCAGCGGAGCCGCGGCTCGCCAAGCGACGTAGGGTTCGACCCACTCGAGCGAGCCTTCGGCCACTCCCTGCGGACCCGTGACGGTCACGAGCAGGTCGTCCAGGCCGTTGGGCAGACAGTCGAACTCCAGCACAACAGGCCATTGCCAGGCACCGGCGTGTCCTGGACCAGCTGCGGGGGCATCGGCGGCAAGATGGCTCCTGCGTCGGGGGAAACCAGCGCAGCGGCGGCCGCGGGGCACGTGGCGAAGGCGACGCGACGTTGTCCGCGGATAGTCATCTTTGGCACCCCCAGTGCGCGGATTGTAGCAGCTGGGCACGTCCGCATCGAGGCCTACACCCGTCGTCCACCCGAGCGACCCGATCGCTCCGACGCGGCACGGACCATCGAGGCAGTCAGGTGCGAGGCGTTGGTCGTGCTACTCGGTCGTCCTTCGACAGCTTCGAGTTGGACGCGGCTCGCTCTTCCTGCTGGCGCTTCGTGCGTGCGTCGCGTCGCTGTTTGGCCAGTTCACGCAGATCCACGTGGCGGTCGGACTCGTCGACGATTTCGGCACCGAGGACCGTCTCGATGACGTCCTCGAGGGTCACCAGGCCCTGCACGGCGCCGAATTCGTCAGTGACCATGGCCATGTGCTCGGGGTGCTCGACGAACTGCTTCAGGGCGGCGGTCAGGCTCGTTTGGTCGAGCAGAAACCACGTGGGGCGCTTGAAGTCCGCCAGGGGGCGATCCGATGCTTCCCCTCGCGCGGCGGCACGCAGGACGTCACGCTGGAAGACGTACCCCTCGATCTGGTCCCGGTCGCCCGAGTAGAGCGGGATCCGCGTGAAGATCTCGCTCCCCGGCAGATCGAGGAACTCGCCGAGCTTCATCGTCATGGGGGCCATCAGCGCGACCGTCCGCGGCGTCATGATGTCTTCGACACGGATCTCCTCGAGCCGCAGGACGTTCTCGAACACCCGGGACTGATCTGCCATCAGCGTGCCCTGGCGCGCCGCCATCCCCACGAGCACTGCCAGCTCCCCTCGTGAAATCTGGTGCTTCTCTTCCTTTGCGATCAGGCGGGTAAGGGCTCTCGTGAACCACAAGAGCGGTGCGAGCGCGCGCGTGAGCAAGCTGACGGTCCTGCCCACGAAGCCGGCCAGCTCAGAGGCCTTTGCCGTCCCGAGGGTCTTGGGAATGATCTCGGTGAAGACGAGCACCAGCAGCGTGAGCACTCCCGAGAACGCCCCGACCCAGGGGTCGCCGAAGACGGCGGCGGCCTGAGCCCCCGCCAGGGCCGCGCCGATCGTGTGCGCGATTGTGTTCAGCGTGAGAATGGCGCTGATCGAATCGTCGATGCGGTTCTCCTTCAGGTCGAGCAGGATTGCGGCTCCCTGGTCGCCCTGCTTGGCTCGGGTGTGGAGCTCACTCGCGCGAACCGACAGAATTCCGGCTTCGAGGATGGAGCAGAGAAACGAAATGGAAAGCGCCCCACCCACGTAGAGGACGAGCAACAACCAGCCCGTCGTCGGGTCGGTCGTTGCCGGAGCCCCGCCGAGATTCGGCGCACTAGCGAGGACCTGCGGCCAACTCGAAACCATGGTCCGCCAGTACGAGGAAGTACCCACGCAGTCAATGCTTCGCGCAATCCGCGCTGTTCGGAACCGGATAGCCGCGGCGAATGCCGCCAGAACGACCTCAGCGGCACCTGTCCTGGCTGCCTGGTGCATCCGGAGCGTCGCGCCATCCACCGGTGTTCGTGATGGAGGTGGCGGCCGCAGGCCGCAGCGAATCCAGCGGGGCGCGCTAGAGAAGCCAGCGAGGTCGCTGGCTTTTCTGGTTCCGGTGTAGGTGCTCGTCGGTCGTCAGGTGCGACTCGCTCAGAATGGTGACGTGATCGAGACATTCGCGACGCACGCTGCCGATGAAGCGCTCGCAGGTCGCGTTCATCAGCGGCGCCTCGACGGCGGTCTTCACGACTTGAATGCCAGCGCCCTCGACGATCCAATCGAAGGCAGCCCCGAACTGGTCGTCGTTGTCCCGGATGATGAACTGCGGTCCCTCGCAGAACGGCGTGAGCTGCCGGAGTTGCTGCCCTGTCCACGCCGCGTTCGGCGCGCGGGTCCCCGCGACGTGCACGACCTCCTTCCGATTCACATCGATCACGAAGAACGCGAACACCGGTCGGAACCAGATGGAGGCCATCCTCGGCGACGATCAGTTCGACAGCAGCTCGGAGAGATGCCCGAAGCGCGGCGACTCGGTGAGCAAGAGATTCAGGCAGGCCGTCAGGGGGACCGCCAGCACCATTCCAGCGAACCCCCAGACGAGTCCCCACACCGAGATGCTCACCAGCACGACGATGAAGTTCAAGCTCAGCCGGTTGCCGAGGACCACTGGCTCGATCACGTTGCCCGATGCGAACTGCACGCTGATCATCGCGAGGCTGACGACGCTCGCATAGACGGGATCGAACTGGAGGAACGCGACCACCACGGGAGGGATGCTCGCGACGATGGGGCCGAGCGACGGGATGAAGTTGAGCACGAATCCCATCAGCCCCCAAACGAGGGGGAAATCCAGACCGAGAGCCCACGCCAAGAAACCGAAGGCCGTACCGGTGCCGATGCTGATGAGCGACTTCAACCACAGGTAGGAGCGGATCTGTTCGCTGACCCGTGCGACGAGCTGCTTGCCACCGTCGTCGCCGAGACCACTCCTCGCCGCGACGAGCTGCACTTTGTCCACCAGCGTGTCACGTGAGACGAGGATGAACGCGAGAAAGAGCAACATGAACACCGTCGCACTGGCGATCCCGACGACCGATCCGAGACCGCTGGCGATCCGTTCCTGGAGCGAACCTGTCCCCGATGGGGCGTTCTCGGGTGCGAGGTGCTGGCCGACCGCGACTCCGGTTTGCTGCTCGATGCTTGCGGCTGCCCGATCGGCGAACGACGTTGCCTTCTGGTGGTACTTCTCGCTCTTGTCCGCCACCGAGGCCACGGCCCCGTAGGTCACGGCGAGAAGCGCCGCGCTGACGATCGCCACCGTCATCATGACGGCGGAAGTGCTGAGCCACCGCGGTGCCCCGCGCCGTTCCATGCTCGATTGTGCGGGAGCCGCGAGTACCGCAATGAACACGGCGATTGTCAGCGGGATCGCGAAGGCGCTCACCAGATTCAGCAGATAGCCGCCCAGCAGCAACACGATGAGCGCGTGAGCGACCGCCTGAGCTCGCGAGTTCGACGCCGGGTCTCGGTCCTGAATGCGGCAGCGAGTGTTCTGACCGCAGTCCGACGACTCGGTCTTTGGGTGCTCGGGCCCTGCCGTGCAGGCCCCTGCGCTCGTCTGGGTCATGGCCGCCTGCTCCGACGCTCCGTCTCGTGCCCGGTTTCACACGACATCGTTTGGCGAGCTTCCCGCTGCGCCAGGCGCGATTCCGTCCCGGCCCGTGTCTACCCGGAGGGCGGGCGACACCTTCGCCGAAGAAGGTCCTCGACTGCCGATTGCGCCCCGCTCGGAGAGGTCGCCGAACCTCTCCGGCACCTCGTCAGTCATGCGCTCTCCGGCAGGCGGCCGCGAACGTCTCGCCAAAGCGCTCGAACGGTGTGTCCGTGCGGACCACCGGCGTGCCCTGCTCTGGCGACAGCAAACCGCGCTGGGCGCCCTGGTACATCTCTACGTACAGCGTCGCCAAGTCTTCCGGCAGTCCGGACTCCAGCATCCCTCCGTACGCGTCTGCCGGAGACAGCTGGACGAATCGCAAGTCTGGTTTGCCGATAGCTGCGCCGAGGATGGCGGTCACCTCGCCAAACGTCAGATCCCGCGGTCCCATCAAATTGACGACCTCGAACGGGCCAAAGTCTCGCGCCGCGAGCCGGTCGGCCACGTACAGTCCGACATCCGTCGCCGCGATCATCGGCATCGACACCTGCGGCGGGACGGGCGCGGCGAGAATGCCGGCAGACTGGACCATGCCGATGTTCCCGAAGAAATTTTCCATGAAGTAGGCAGCGCGCACCGACAGGACGTGAAACCCTTCGAGCTCACGGAGCGCGTTCTCCAGATGGTGGAGCCCGAGCACCGGCCCGGTTTCGCCATCGTGTTCGGCACCGAGACTGCTCAGCATGGCGACGTGGCGACAGTCCGAGCTGGCGAGTCCCGCCTTCACGGCCGAAGCGACCTGGTTCTGGTAGGCACGGAAGTCATCCACGTTCAGATTCGGGGGGATGAGCACGTAGGCTGCTCGGGCTCCCTCGAGTGCACGTCGTACCTGATCCGGGTCCCGAAGATCGCCCACCATGACCTGCCCCCCCAACTTCTCCAACGATGCCAACCGCTCGCGGGTGCGCGCCACGGTGCGCACCGGGGGATCTCGTGCCAGCAGTTCCCTGGCAGCAGCACCGCCGGTGTTCCCCGTCGCTCCGAAAATCACGTACATGGCTCGCTCCTCTTCATCCTAGGGTGAGAGAGAGAGAGACTCAGCAAGAGCCGCGCCAGAAGAGATCGGCGGCGTCAGCGGCGCAATGTGAGACGCTATGCCTCACTACTCGATCCCATCGGAAGATTCTCGAACCACGACGTTGCAGGGGAGCAGGAGTCCGCTGTTCGCCTCGGTCTCCAGCCTCTGTCCAGTGACCAAGATCAACTCCAGCGCTCGAAGTACTCGTTGAGGTCGTAGCCCTTGAAGCGGCAGTACGCGACCAGGTCCTCGTGGATCCAGCGGGTTGCAATGGCGATCACCGCCATGTCGTCGAGCACGCCGACGAGGGGGAGGAAGTTGGGGACGAGATCGGCCGGATTGACCGCGTACAGTATGCCAGCCGAGGCGATGGCGACGGTGTGCCACGGAACGTCGCGGTAAGTGCCTTCTCTGAAGTCGTCGATGAGCTCCAGGACCAACGCGGTCTGGTTGGCGACCTTGCGCATTCCCCTGGGCACGCGACCGAGCGAGTCGGAGAGGCGACCGTTGCGCTGGCGGAGCGTAGAGACGAAGTGGCGTCCCAGCTTCGCGGAAACCGCTTCGACCTTGCCGCGGAGCCATCCGCCTTTGACCGGCACGTGGCTTTCCAAGCGAGGAGCTTGCTCCTCCTCGCCATCGTTCGCGGCGGGAGCGGTGCGGTCCTTCGCGTCAACGCGGCCGCCCTCGTTGATCATGTCCTGGATCTGCAACTCTTCGAGGCTCGGTTTCGCGGCCGCGTAGACGTCCATGTTCTGGGCCCTTTCCAAATTCGGTCGACACCGTCTCGTTGACTCCACCCAAGGGAACGCAACGATCATGCCGGGGGCGACTCCACTGCGGCGGTGCTGGTACTCTCCGAGCCAGCGTCGCTCCGTACCAGAGGTGCCCCAGCAGCCCGTGGCCTCCGGTCTCGGTGTGGCAACCTGCCTCGACGCGCGCCCCTCGGCGTGCGTGGGCCTTTCTGGGCGGCGGCTCGCACGAGAGGGGCGTGCCATTCCGCCCCAGTGAGACGATGGCGCACGGTACATAGCGAGGAAACCTACCAGGCCGCGTTCACGTGGAACGCTGCTTGCAGCCGTCCCAGGCATGACGGACCCGCCTCAACGGATCCTCGCTGCAGTCGACTTCTCGAGTGTCTCGCTCGACGCGCTAGCCGCTGCTCGGCGGCTGGCCGACAGGCTCGGCGCCCGGCTCGACGTGCTCCACGTCTGGCAGCTGCCAGACTTCCCCATCGGTGCCGACGACGCGGGTGGGTGCGCCGAGCTGCCGCACCCGCGAGCGGCCCTTACGCGCCTCGGAGGGGAAGCCACGCAGATCCTCGGCCTGGTCGACGACGTCCGTGCCGACGCGGGGGTTCACGGCCGGCTAGAGCTCGCCGGCCCTCGCCTTGTCGACCCACCCACGCACCTCGTTCTCGATCACCTTCAGCGCCTGGCCCTGAAACGGGCGTAAGAGAAGGGGGACCTGGAGCTCGATGTCAATGGAGTCACCCGTGACTTCGAGGGCGCCGCGCAGCTTGATCCCCTTCACGGAGAAGCTGATCTCGCTCTTCGTGTCCGACACCCACTTCGCCCGCGGGTCGTACTGGGCCAGCTTCTCCTTGTAACTCGCGAAGGCGGCTTCCGCAGCCTCGCGTGCCTTCGCCTCGCCCAGGTCGTGCGATACCGAATGCTTCTTCATGCTGTTGCTCCATGGGTTGGTACTGGATCAGGAGCGTTGCAGGTGCCGTGCCGACCGTTCCCGCCCGGGCGCCGGCGACACTCAGCTCGGAGTAGGGAACGAAGGCCACCTCGGGTACGGGCTCGACGAGTTCGACGTCCAGGACCACCTGCTCGAGGTCGCTAGCGCCTTTCTCATCGACTCGTTCGATGCGCGCCACCGAGCTGAGCCAGGGCAGCGACGACCACTCCCACGGGGGAGGTCTCGACCTACCGCCCAGGGAATGACTCGCCCGGCGAGCGGCTGTCGAACTCGTCACCTCGCCGACAATGACAGGCGCTCGACGCGGTCCCCCCCCTTGGCACGACCCCCCGTCGCTCCATAACCCCACAGAGGTCTCGAGGCGGGACCCGGAGGACGAGACTGAACAGGATGATGCAAGGTCTGTGGAAGACGGTCGGGCTCGCGATGGCCAGTGCGGCGCTCGTTGGGTGCGGGTCGGACGGACGCGGCGGACCCGCTGGAGGCGGCGGTGACGGTGGTCGGGGCAACGCGACGACGGGTGGCGCCGAAACCGAAGGGGGCGCGCCCGCTACCGGCGGCGCGGAGGCTGCGGCTGGAGCAGCGGCGGAGGCTGGAACGCTCGCCGAAGGGGGCGCGCTGGCTTCCGGAGGTTCGAGCGGGGCAGCGACCACGGGCGGCAGCGCCGGCAGGGTGGGTATCGGGGGAGCCGGCGGTGCCATCGAGCTTGGCGGCGAGGTGACGAGCCCGGTCGAACCATCGGGGATCCGCCTCCGACTCGACTCGGTCGTGTACGCGATCGGCGACTCGGTCACTCTCGAGCTCGACTTCGGCGATCGCGACCCCGGCGTCGACGCGCTCATCGTCGCCCTCGCCTCGCCGGACAGCGGCGACGGCGAACCCGTGGAGCTGACCCGGGACGCCGCGAATCGCTTCTCATCGGCGCCGATCCCGCTCACCGACGCGGCCGTGGTGGCCAACGACGGCGCGCTGACGGTGGCCGAGGGCGAGATGTTCCACGGGCTGTACTTCGTGGATCGGACCATTGCCGCCCTGGCAGACGTCGAGGAGGACATGGTCACCGACTTCGCCCTGGTCGCGTCCGTCAGCGCGGTGCCCAGCGTGGTCGAGCCCGATCTGGCGATGACGGACGACGAGGTCGCTCCGGCGGCGGGCGCCAAGGCCGTGGGCACGCTTCTGCCGGATGGCGGACGTCCGGTGCAGCTCGCCACCGAGGAGCTGATCCTCTTCCCGACGAACGACGACGAGCTCGCCGACTTCCTGGCGCTGAGCGGGGGCACGCTCATCGCCGAGCAGATCGTGGACCGGGGCGACGGCGAGGACAACGGCCGCGCCGTGCTCGTCGGCGTCGATCCGGGGCGCGCCGATCCGGACCACCTCGGGGTGCTGCGCGAGCTGTTCGGCGAGACGGGCACCCTGTACGCGAGCCGCGAGGACGTGCTGCGCATCGTCGCCCTCGCCCTGACCTATCAGGCCGAGGGCTTCGTGGTCGCCGTGAACCCGCGACTGCAGATGCAGGACGCGCCGGCGATCTCCGGCGTGGAGTCGGCCAACGTGACGCACACGATGCAGATGGTGGCGTCCGCGGACAGCACCGGGCCCTGCGTGCCAGGCGACGGGGCGCGGGAGTGCGTCGAGAACGTGCCCGCCGTGTGGACCTACACCGCGCTATGGGACGCGGACGATCGCGAGATCAACGTCGGGGTGCTCGACATCGGCTTCGCGCCGAACGCAGACTTCCGGGCGCCCAGCAGCGGCAGCCCCGTCCAGTGCGACATGACCGTGCGCTCGAGCCCCGGCTACACCTGCGGGGCCGGCGCCGCCGAGGGGCCGCCCACGGTGGGCAACAGCTTCTTCGGGGATCGCAGCTGGCACGGCACCGGCGTCGTGACCACCATCGGCGGCGTCGTGAACGACGGCTTCGGTGCCGCGGGAGTGGCGGGACTGAACGCGGTCCCGATGCTCTACAAGTACGACTTCCTCAGCTACGCCTTCGAGATGGGCGGCGGCATCCTGCGCGCGGTGGCGGACGGCGCCTCCGTCGTGAACATCAGCGGCGGCTACCCCTGTCGCGTGCTCACGACCATCGGCCCCGACTTCGACATCTGTTCCATCGAGGGGCGCGCGGGCATCTGCGCCATCGTGACGGCGAGCGTGCACGCCGCGGCGGCGACGGTCTGCGCCACCCTCGGCCCCATCCCGATCGTCGGCGCCGCCGCCTGCGGTGCGGCGGTCGGCGGCGCGGTGGCAGCCACCAACGCCTGTATCTCCACCCTGGCGCTCGGCGACGTCCGGAGCCCGATGGCGTCCGCCGTCGCCCGCGCGAGCCGCGCGGGCGTCCCGGTGGTGACGATCGCCGGCAACCGCCTCTCGCGCGAAACGCTGCCCGCGGTGATTCGCGATCTGGTGGACGTCGACGACGCGCGCACCGAGAGCTGGGGCATCGTGCCCGCGATGATCCCGCAGACGATCGTCGCGGCCGCAGTGGACAGCAACCTCGACAACGTCCACTTCTATGGATCGCGCGTCGACATCTGGGCGCCGATCCGCACGGCGTACCTGTCGCCGTCGAGCGTGGACGATCCCAGCTCGTCTCTCGCGCTCGGGACGATCGGGGGCACGAGCGCGGCCGCGCCATTCATCACCGGCGTCGTCGCGAGCATGCAAGCGCTCAACCCGGATCTGGATCCCGCGACCGCGTCGCTCAGCGATGCCGAGCGGCGCGCCATCGTCGCCACCATCAAGGACCTACTGACGGCCGACGCGAACACCTTCAGCAACGCAGAGCTCCGCGCGCGGGGCTACACGAACCAGCCCGAGGAGCGGCGATTGCTCGTCGATCCGTTGGCGGTCGTGCAAGCGGCCGCGGCGCCCATGCTCCCGGATCTGACCGGCTACGACGTGTCGCTCAACTTCTCGGAAGCGGTGGCCGCCAACGACACGCCGGGCGACGCGGTGCCGCTGACCATTGGCGAGCCAACGACGGGCACGATCGTCAGCATCCCCGCCAGCGGCAGCGAGACCGACGTGGCGGACGAGGACTGGTTCGTCTTCACGATGCCCGATCTGGGCAGCGCCGCGCCGGGCCTGGCTCGCATCGAGCTCGCGTTCCCCCAGGGCTGGGGCACCCTGGCGCTCGATGGCGACGGGCTCGTGCTCGAGTCGCGCGGCACGGTCTCCACCTACGCGGTGGTGACGGACCCGGGCACGGCCGTGACCTTCCGCGTGATCGCCGGCGCGGGCGCCGACAACGTGTACCGCGTCACGGTTCTCGAACCGGAGCCGGCGCTGCCAATGGTGAGTATTCTGGAACCAGTCAACGGTGGCTCGGTGTGCGCCGCGACCCCGACGCCGCTTGAGGCCACAGCTTCGTTCCCGCTCTTCCCCAGCGTAACGGTCCCCGGCTCCGCGCTCGTCTGGTACGACGGGGCGTCGACGCTCGGTACGGGGACTAGTTCGTCCGCGACGTTCGCGCTCGGCGAGCACACGATCCTGGCCCGCGCCTATGGCTCGACGGACGCCCAGGCGACGACCACCTTCCAAGCCATCGACTGCTCGGGAGAACCGCCGACGGTGAGCATCCTGAGTCCGACCGCCCCCGTTCCGGACGCTTTCTACGACGGGTACGACAACGCAATGGGACTGTGGTACGTGGACCTCGTCGTCCAAGGCAGCGGCAACGATCTGGAGGACGGCGCGTTGTCCGGCACCTCCCTGACGTGGAGTACGAATCGCACGGACATCCAGGACGCAGTGCTGGGAACCGGGACGAACCCGACCCTGCGCCTTTACAGCAACGACTGCTTCGGCGTCACCCACACCATCCGGCTCGAAGCCGTCGACAGCGACGGCAACCCCTCGTCGCCGCAGACGTTCCAGATCTTCATCTACACGATCTGCTAAGCGGCGCCCTGTGCCAAAGTGTACCCTGCTACGGATCTCGACCCTCCCACGCTTTCGGCGACGTAATTGCGTTCCGGACAGGTGACGCTGCATCGCGTGATCTGGCCTCCGCTGGCTGTCCTGGCTGCCTGGTGCATCCGGAGCGTCACGCCGCCCACCGGTAATCGGGATGGAGACCACCAAGCACGGGCAACGCGACCAGGTTTGCACCGTCGGCGGGTGAGAGGTCGCCAGAAGGAACCGGCACCCGCTGCCCCAGCCCTTGATACGCTCGCGACCGGTTGAAGTACTGGAAACAGTACTCCTCGAGCACATGTTGCAGGTGCGCCTCGCCCAGAACGATGGTGTGATCCAAGCATTCGCGTCGAACACTGCCGATGAAGCGCTCACAGGTCGCGTTGACTGGGCTCGACCTTCGGTCGTGCTCGTCGACCTCACTGTACTCGTCCACCATGCGGACTCGTTCAGTTCGGTTCATCAGCGAGGCTTGGACGGCCGTCTTCAACACACGGATGCCAACGCCCTTGGCGACCCGGTCGAAGTCGGCTCCGACTCGGAGGGCACGCAGTCCACGAAGTGGACGAGTAGTACGGAGAGCTACGGCCCGCGCGGAGCGAGGGAGCGCCGCAGGCGCAGTGAACTTGTCGTCGCGGTCCCTGATGATGAACTGCGGCCCGCTCCCGAACGGCGTGAGCTGATCGCACACTGCCAGTTCCTCACCACGCTCGACGGCGCCGCGAGACCAGCCCGCGCTCGGGCGGACGGAACTTGGGCTGCTTCACGTTCCGACTCGCCACGATCAGCTGCCGGCGCAGCATGGCGTTCTCAGCCAACGTATGAGCTCGAACTCATTCTTGCCGACGCCAGCTCGTACTAGGCGTGACGAGCCTTTCACAATCCACCCGATGGGGCGATGATGGAGGCGAGGTCGAACAGAGCATCTCTGTTGCGATGCTGTTGAAACCACTGGGAGGTTCAGGATGAGCGGGAAGACGTTGTGGGCAATCGGCGCGTTCGGCGGTCTTCTCTTCTCGGCGAGCACCACCTCGGCGCAGATCCTCCCAGACGAGGGGCGCATCTGCTGGTCACCGGGAGTTCCGGGAGGGATCCCGGAGTATCCGGTCCAGTACGACGTGGTCGCCGACTTTGGCGCAGTGGGTGATGGGGTAACCGACGATACGGAGGCGATTCGCGACGCCATCGAGGCCACCGACCCTGGCCACGCCGTCTACGTTCCGGAAGGCGAGTACTTCGTCACGGGCGGCTTCTCACTCGGGAGTGGCGTGGCGATTCGAGGCGCAGGGCCATTCAAGACGGTGATCCACAGCTTCCACGAGAGAAGCCCGTTTCGTATCGGCGGAGGGGAAGCGGAAGAGACGACGGTCCTGAGGGCCGCAGCTCCGAAGAACTCCAGCAGGATTCAGGTCGGCTCGACGGAGGGGCTTGCGACGGGAGACTGGCTCGAGTTGCAGCGGCCCGACAACGTGTCCCAGATCGTCGAGGTCGCAGACGTCGAGGAGGGGCAGCTCACTCTCGTGGGGTACCTATACAGCGACTTTCCAGCAAGGACTGCGGTTTTGCGACTCGACATGGTCCATGACGCTGGCGTGGAAGACATGACGATTCATGTCGAGCGGCCCGAGGAGATGTACAGCGGCGTCTGGAAGGTCGACATGACCCGGGCAGCCCGTAGCTGGGTGAAGAACATCGAGACGCGTGGGTACAGCCACGAGATCCAAGTCATCCAGAGCTTTCAGTGCGAGGTGAGAGATAGCTACTTTCATCATGACTACGACGACCTGATGACTCAGGAACAATTCGGCTGGTACGGCGTGACGGTCGCGTCCGGAACCAGTGACGCGCTGGTGGAGAACAACATCCTCAACTGGTATCGCCACGCTCTGGTGATCCAGAATGGAGTCTCGGGGGGCAACGTGTTCGGGTACAACCTGTCGTCCGGGATGATCGACGGGATGGAGCGATCCTTCATCATCGGGGACATGGAGTTCCACCACAACATCGTGGAGATGACGCTGGTGGAGGGGAACAGCGTCGAGCAGGTCCGCATCGTCGGGGGAGACGACAACTACGCAAAGCGCAAGAACACGGTATTGCGCAATCGGGTGACCCAGTCGGGAATCGGTACGACGAGCTCTGGGGCTGATGGGAACCACATCATCGGCAATGAGCTGCCCATCCAGAAGATTGACACCGGAGGCCGAAACGGCGTGAATGCAGGAGGCTGCCTGGTTCACGGCAACTACGTCGCGCATGACGATGAGGGCATCTCTTGGGACCCCGACATCGACGATCACGAGATCCCCACCTCGTACTACCTGGTCGAGAGACCAGCATGGTTCTGCGATCTGGACTGGCCCGCACTCGGTGGAGATCTGATGCCCGACAACACACGACGGAGCCCCGCGGAGGTGCGTTTCTGGACGACACAGTTCCCCGAAGCGGCACCGAGTGAGCTCGCGCTGGAGCACGACGGCGACGACGTGCACCTGTCATGGACGAGCAACTCGACCGACGAGGTCGACTTCGTCGTGGTGCGTGGCAACGACGACGGTTACGAGCGAATAGCGTTCACGACGGACACCAGCTACGTTGACGAGGGGTTCGCTGACGCCGAGGAGCTCTGCTACTACGTGCGGGCACGGAACCATCTGGGAGGCGAGGAGGGAGGCGAGCTGGGCGGCGAGTCACCTGCCTCGAATCTGGCGTGCGTCGATCAGAACGTCGACCCCGGGGAGGCCCCCGATTGCGCGTTCATCGCTGAAGCTGGACAGCAGCGCGCTCCCAACGACACTCGACCCCCTGAGCCTGAAATTGTGGATGACTCGAGTGGGAACACCTCGGATTCAGGGTGCGGTTGCAGCGTTCCTCGAGCGAACTCGCGCTTCCCTGGGCTCCTCGTGCTGCTCGCACTGACTGCCTGCTGTCCGATGAGGAGGCGACGCGCACGATCACCGATGCTCATCCTTCTGCGCGGCGCGCCGGTCGAAGGTCGCCATTCTCGGCCAGACGTCGGTGAATGGCATGCCCCGAGAACTCCAGACCGTTGGGCCAGCAAAGCGCCCCCAGTTCGATGAAGAACCGTCCGAAGTAGTCTGCGTCTTCGAGGGGGCGGGTCAGCTCGGTGTCCCGTTCGATGACCTGGCTCAAGTCGCATCGACCTCTGCTACCGTCCGAGAACTCGAGGTCGATGGAGTGCCCGCCCGCGTGTGTCGCTCGGGTGATCTTGATCATTGTCGGCTCATCGCGTGCTACGTCCTCCCCACGGCGGCGGCGACGACGACCGGCGTGTCCATCGCGACCAGCACCGCCAACCGATCCAGCCTGAGAGTCGACGCGTTCTTCGCGGTACCGCCGATGGTCGAAGGCATCGGGTGGCGCGTCCGATGCCACGTCGCTCGTGAAGACGGGCCATCCTCGAGAAGCATCTACCGGGGAGGCTGCGCTGTTGGATGCCTCGGTCGTAGCGTCAGCCGGCACCTCCGCCAGAACCCGAAGGGCCCATGCTCGGCGTTCGGCAGGCGGCAACGCGCGCAAGGCTTCGAGGAGCTCGGCGGTGGTCATGCAACAAAGAGTAGGTCGCCTCGGCGTGTCCTGCCACCTTGGTGCCCCTCCACGAGCTCGGTGTCTACTCAGTCCGCCGAATCCGTGTCCACTCATGTCCACCCATGTCCGTCCCAGTTTGCCGGCCGAGGTTACCTAACCAGCGTGAATCACGCTGCTTTCTCCGTTCAGCGTCAACGGACTTCGAATCCGTAGGTCGCTGGTTCGAATCCAGCGGGGCGCGCTAACGAAGCCAGCGAGGTCGCTGGCTTTTTTGGTTTGTGGCGGTGGGGTACCCGGCGCCCTGCTCCGGATCTCCACCTCCCACGTCTTTCGCGGCGCAATTGCATCCAGCATAGATCACGCTGCGTCGCGTGATATGGCCTCCACTGGCGCACCGCGAGGTTCGCAGGTCGCGCACGTGAGTGCCCGATTGGTGGCAACCCGTTCGGCTCTCGCCTGGCGACGTCGCACCGCCAGCTCGTCCTCCAAGTCGGTCACCGTTCCGAAGTACACCTCGTCGGGCGTTCGGCCGTTGAACTCCCGGTGCGGCATGACCGTGTTGTGTTGCTCGACGTAGAACGCCACCAGCTTCTCGACCGCCGTCGCGGAGTCGAGCGTGTGGAGGTAGAGCCATGAATTTTTTAGATTCCGCCACCATGCCTCTATCATCGAGTTCGAGTACGACACCTCGACCAGCGCGAGGACGCGACGCGGGCGCCCGCACTCGACAAGCGTATCGACCTTGCCGTTGACGTTCTCGAAGCCCGAGTCGCAGGCGACTGTGGGCACGTCACCGGGCAAGTGCCGACCCGCTGCCTCAAGCACCCGACAGGTTG
>JBNLDK010000105.1:0-8224 GCA_050304295.1 Polyangiaceae bacterium | reverse complement strand
TGGCTGGTCCGGCGGGCTCGACCACTACTCCTGGATGTACTTCGGTCCGGGCGACTTCGACGGCACGCTTTCGATCCTGGATGCGACGTGCACCACCTGCACGAGCTACTTCGGCTGCGCGGGGACGGACGGCGAGTTCGGAGCCACTCCGTCGCTGAGTGGCGTGATGCTCACGATGCCCTCGAATTGCGGCGCAACGACCCACGCGATATGGGAAGCGACCGAGGTCTGTCCTCCCGACGGATATCCTCCCGGTTCCTCGGCGTATGTGACACTCTCGGGGCCGACGGAGTCGCTTCGTTGCAACCGCTACTCCCTCGACCACTGCGACCCGACCCTGCCAAGCTGTCCGGCACCCGGGTGGTAGATGCTGCGCGAGACTGGGTCGTGAGGGTGCGGTGTCTCGCACTCGCCACACGCGCAGGACTTGGTAGAGAGCTTCGAGCGCGCACGGTCCCCTCGCTGTGATATACCGGGGATCGTGAGAGCGCATTACACGAGGCTAGGCGTGCTCATGATGGTGGTCTGGACGTGGGGTGCGTCCGGATGCGGTCAGGTATCTGGCGACGCCGATCCGACCACACATGATACCGGCACCGGCACCGGCACCGGCACCGATACCGACACGGGCACCGGCACCGATACCGGCACCGCGACGGGCACCGGCACCGCGACGGCCTCCGTCACCGGCACCGTGACGGGCACCGACACGTCTCGAGATTGCGATGGCCTCATCGATTTTCCGGACGAGTATTTGCGAGGCCAGGTGCTAGCCGCGATGGGAAGAACAGGCGGGGACATCTACTCCGACGACGTCGACGACCTGCTCGAGTTCGAGGCAGACGGGGGCGCGATCTCCGATCTCACGGGTATCGAATGCCTGACCCACCTGACGTCCCTGCACCTCGATCTGGACATCTACGGGCCCGCAAACTCGACCCCGATGGACGTCTCGCCCTTGGCTGGGATGACCCACCTGACCTCCCTTCACCTCGGCGGCAACCAGATCAACGACGTCTCGCCCTTGGCCGGCCTAGCCAATCTGACCGACCTCTTCCTCAGCGCCAACCAGATCAGCGATCTCTCACCCTTGGCGGAGTTGACCGACCTGACCTACCTTCACCTCGGCGGCAACCAGATCAGCGATCTTTCGCCTTTGGCCGGCCTGGTCAACCTGACCGAACTCATCCTCCAGAGCAACCAGATCAGCGACATCTCGCCCCTGGCCGGCCTGACCAACCTGACGGGTCTCGGCCTCAACCAGAACGAGATCACCGACATCTCGCCCGTCGCCGGCCTGACCAACCTGAGTATCCTCTATCTCTGGGGCAACAGCATCACCGACATCTCGCCCGTCGCCGGCCTGACCAACCTGACCATTCTCTTCATCAGACGAAACAGCATCACCGATATCTCGCCCGTCGTCGGCCTGACCAACCTGACGAGCCTCATCCTCAGCGACAACAGCATCAGCGACATCTCGGCGCTCGTGGACAACTCCAGCATCGACGATGGCGACTCGGTACGTATCGACGGCAACCCCCTCGACTGCGACGACGCGGCCACGCTGGGCTACATTGCGACTCTCGAGGAACGCGGCGTCAGTCTTTCCCACGACTGCCCCGAGTAGAGAACCAGCGTTGCTCCGCGAGCACGCGAGCCGGTGACCTCGTGCTGTCCGCAAATACGCGGCGGCGCGATTCTCGCACCGATCAGTGTGCCCGACGCGGAAAACACCTCGACCACGCTGGCGCCATCCGAATACTGCTGGTCATCCAGACTGCGACCTTTGGTCGGCGTCGTAGCCGGACGATCTGCCGCGATGACGCGCCCGCGATGATCGCTTTTTCGCTTCGACGCGTGGTCGCCTGCACCTGGTACACTCAACGCACAGGGGGACGTCCCCAAACGACTACATGGCCACTCAACAGATGCATCCGCTGGCAGTCGCCGTCTTCGTCGTGTCGGTTTCGACAGCTTCGGTGTTTGCGTGGCTCGCGATCAGCAATTGCCTGACCTGGTGGAGACTGCGCGCCAGCGAACTGCTGTCCTTTGGCCTGTTCTGCGCGGCCGGGAGCATCGACGCGGGACTCGGAGCGATCGCGTTCTTTCCGTTCTCGGACTTTGCGCAGAGTCAGGTTCATCGGCTGATGTGGGTGACTGGGCCGGTTAGCGTGGGGCTGTGGCTGCACGCGGTCACCGCGTTCGCTCCGATAGTCGACCGCTCCCTACGCATCCTTTCTCGAGTCATGTTTTCGCTCGCCGTACTGCCCGCCGCCGACCTGCTGCTCGCGGCGACGACTGGCGCGAGCATGTTTTACAAGCTCGAGCCGATGCACTCGCGCTCGATCATCGTGCAAGCGACCGGTGACGTGAACACGCAGACTCTTCTCGCCGACATCTTCGGCGTGGTGGCGGTGGCTACGTTGCTCGCGGCTGCCGGACGCTTGCTGTGGAAACTGGGCCAAGCGGAGCGACCCGACCGAACCCTCCAAGTGGGCGCGGTGATCACCCTCGTCTGCGGCACGTTTCAAGCGGCTGTTTCCGGGACCGATTCGCCCTACAACGTACCCGTCTTGTTCTTCGCCAACCTGATCGAGGCCCTCCGCATCACGTGGGCGAGTCAGTTCCGACTCCTTCGGCAGCTCGAGGACGCGCGCCGCGCCCGGCACGAGCAGGCAGCCGTCATCGACGTGCAACTGGAGCAACTTCGGCTCCGTGAACGACTTGCCAAGGTCGGCGAGCACACCGCTCAGATGAGTCACGACATGCGCAACCCGCTCACCGCCGTGGTGGCCAATCTCGACCTCGCGCGAGAGGAACTGAGTGAGGAGACACCTGATATCGAATCACTGAAGGAGTCGTTCGAGGGGATCCAAGTCGGGGTAAACTACGTGCTGGCGATGGTGGAGCGGATCACACGACAGGCACGCCCGGTCGGGGCAGAATCCAAGCGTGTGCTCGTGCTTCACGATCTGATCTGCGATGCGCGAACGCTCTCCAGTCATCGACTCGCGGACGCGGACATCGTTGTCGACGTCTCGCCGGAGATCCAGGTGCTTGGGCGCCAGACGGATCTCGTTCAGGTCTTCATGAACCTGCTGTCCAACGCTGCGGAAGCACTCGAGGATGCACACGAACGTTGGGTCAACGTGACGGCTGTTCCGATGGGAGCGCAGGTCGTCGTCAAGTTCGCCGACGCGGGGAAGCGACCCCCGCCGGCCGTCGCCGCCAGGATGTTCCGAGCCGCCGTGACTACCCGTGCCGATGCCCAGGGTACGGGCCTGGGGCTGAGGATTTGCGCGCGGATCGTCGAGGAACACGGCGGAAGCATCTTTCTCGATCCACGCGAAGCCAACACCACGGTCGTGTGCGTTCTGCCAGCGATCATCGAGGAGGAAGCCGCACTTGCGTCGTGAACGGCGGACCGAGGCGGCGATTTTCGAACAGCGGTTGGATGGCCTCAGCTTCGTGGAAGGCGGCGGCCGGTCGTCGGAGATCTTGGCAACCTCCATCGACACTCGACCCGCGTTGGTCAGCACGTCTCGCTCGCTGAACTTCAGGAAGACGTCGCGCTTCTCCCGCCAGTCCTCCATGTAGAGGGGGCGCCGGCGTTCCGCCTGCTCCTCCGCGAAGTCGAGCTACATCGTGACGATGCGGTTGAGGGATCGCGTCTCGTCTTTGGTCAGGTAGTTCTTGGCCGCCGTCACGTCGCCTCTGCGGACCTTGGCCCCCTTCCACGACGTGAACGGGGCCGGATCGGATACCGATCAAGCGCCAACGCGAACGGCGAACACGCGCACCAAAGCGCCGCGCGCTCGATCCAGCGCAACCGCTCCTCGAGCGGGAGATGCCGAATGGCGAACAGGAGAGGAGCCGGGTGTCGAGCCGGCCAAGGCGCGCTGCAACGTCGCGAAAGATGGGCGGTTTCCAGGCGGGGTGTTGCGGGCCGCGTCGCTCTACGTCGCTTCGCGTCGCTTCTCGGACGCGAAAGTCAGGGAGGTCCCCGAGTGGCGCTGGCCTAGGCTCCGTGCGGGCGCTAGTTTCGAATCGTGCCGAATGATACCCATCCCCGCGTTGACGCGATGATGGTCGAGGCCTGTCGCCGTATGACGCCAGCCGCGAAGTTCGCTCGCGTCCAGGCGCTCAACGAAGGCGTACTTCAGATGGCTGCCGCACGTATTCGGCAGCAGTACGAGCCGCTTACGGAACGCGAGCTGCGCCTTCGCATTGCGGCGCTTTGGCTCGACGACGAGACGATGCTCCGGGTGTTCGACTGGGATCCCCGAGTCCAAGGCCGATGAGTCTCGCAGAGCCCATTGCTGTTACGCTCGAGCTCGCAGCGGGACTCGACGAGCTGGGCTTGGACTACGTGGTGGGTGGATCGATCGCGAGCTCCATGCATGGCATCCCGCGCGCGACACAAGACATCGATGTGGTGGTGGTGCTCTGGGGCAAGGACGCCGAAGCGTTCGTCGCCCGCTTCGAAGCGAGCTTCTACGTTGACCGCGACATGGTGATGGACGCGATCCGCCGGGGCGCCTCGTTCAACGTCATTCACCTTGCGACGATGTACAAGGTGGACGTGTTCGTTGCCGGTCGGAGCGAGCTGATTCGCGAAGAGATGAGTCGCAAGCTCGCGATTGAGCTCGGTGAGCCTCCACGAAAGGTGTGGGTTTGCTCGGCCGAGGACATCGTGCTGCAGAAGCTCGACTGGTACGAGCAAGGCAATCACATCTCAGAGCGCCAGTGGCTTGATGTGCAAGGCGTGCTGAAGGTGCAGGGGGCGAAGCTCGACCTCTTCTACCTACGACGGTGGGCTGCTTCCAAAGGACTCGACGAGCTTCTGGCGAGGGCACTTCAAGAAGCTGGACTTGGCTGAGGAAGCGGGTCCCGCCGTGCTCCCGCTCGGTCTCGGCCCGGTGCGGGGACTCGCCCTCTCTCGGATCCGCCAGGTCGCCAAACCCTCGACGACCCACAGCGACAGCGCCACAGCCACCGCCAGTCCGCTGTAGAGCATGTGGCGCACCACCGCCCTCGGTGCCACCGTCACCACCGCCCCGCAGCTCTGACACCGGGTAGCGTCTCAGCCGCAGCGTCAGCTCTTCGGGGGGCCGTGTCGCTCTACGTCGCGTTACGGGCGCGAGAGTCGGGGAGGTCCCGGAGTGGCGCTGGGCCGTGAGCGGGGCGCCTGCGTGAGCCGTCGTGAACACCGAAGCAGCCACGCCGCAACGTCATTCCACGATGTTTCGCCCAGCATGATTCGTGGGGACGTCAGGCCCAGCACGTCGAGGTCCGGGGCGATCTCGCGTAGCGCCTTTGCAGCGGTGACGAGCACTAGTCGATCCGACTTGCCTTCGGTGGCTGCAAGAAGCGCATGGAATGACAAGAGTACTCTCACGATAGTCGGCCAGCGTGGAACCCCGCTTGGCAGCGGCGCGATGAGCTCGGAAAGCTCGCGGAAGCGACGCCAGGAGAACAGGACTCGATTGCCCGCGCGCTTGGACGAGAGAAGGCCTGCCGCACGCAAGGACTCGAGAGTGTCCGCCAGATTGCGCTTCGTGTATCCCACGAAGACGAGCTCCGAGGCCGTGAAGGTGGGCGATGGCCACCCCAACAAGGCCGTGATCACGTCCGCGCGGGCGCCCACTCCGAAAAGGGATCGGAGGCGAAGGTTGAGGAGGGAGGGCTGCTCGAGGTCTGGCGCTCGCGACTTGCCACTTAGGTGCAGCGGGCGGGGGCTCCCACCTTTGGCACGTGGCCAGCTGCCGCCGGAGTGCGTTTCAAGCGCTGAGGCGAACTCTGCAAAGGATTCGACCGTGGTCGTGGCCGACTTGCTCAACAGCTGCTTCAACCTTGGCTTGCTGATGTAGCGATGATGCCTCGAACACCAATCCACCGCCTCGCCAAAGAGGCGCGGGTCGTACTCAGCGAACTCCGCCGTTAGCAGCATCACCACCTCAAGGTCGAGAGCCGAGCCCCTGGCTGGTTCGAGCCCATTGACGCCAAGCGCAGTCCACTGCGCCCACACGAGCGTCGGTGGCTCCTCGACCAGTTCGGTTCTATGGCTCGTCGGGCACTCCGAACTCGCGGAGAGCGCGGGCGAGCTGCCCGGCGAACCCAAGGGCTACCCGATCCGTAACCGTGGGAAATGTGGCGGGTTTCCAGGCGGGGCATTGCGGGATGCGTCGCTTCGCGTCGCTTCTCGGACGTGAAAGTCAGGGATGTCCCTGAGTGGAAGAACCCCTCGTATGGTCCCGCGAACGGTACAGCTCGTGGCGTTGTCGCAGAGCGAGGATTCCGTGCTACTCTCGCCACATGAGCGTTGGCCCCAGCCGTCGGAGCAACCTGTGTTGTTCGTGTCGTACGAGCTGGCGGCAATGCGTCTGAACCCCTAGTACCATCCCCGATTCGCACGCCGCCTCTGGCCTGGCGGTGTGCGGCGTGGTTCGTCGGTGCAGTCGGGTCGTGGCGACGAGGAGGCTCTCACCATGCACCTGTACAACTCCCTTTCCCGTCGCATCGAGCGCTTCGCGCCCCACGACCGGCAAGAGGTGACGATCTACTCCTGCGGACCAACGGTCTACGCTCGGCAGCATCTGGGCAACATGCGACCTTACGTGATCGTCGACACGCTTCGTCGCACGTTGCAGATCTTCGGCTACCCGTCCAAGCAGGTCATCAACATCACGGACGTCGGCCACCTGACGGACGACGGGGACCACGGCGAGGACAAGCTGGAAGTAGCTGCGGGGCGTCAGGGCGCGCGAGCCGAGGAGATCGCCGCGCGCTTCACCGATCTCTTTCAGCAGGATCTGGCGCGACTTCGCGTCTCCGATCCAACCATCTGGGCGCGAGCAACCGACCACATCGCAGAACAGCTCGAGCTGATTGCTCTGCTCGAAAGCCGTGGTCACACGTATTGGACTCCAGACGGAATCTACTTCGACAGCTCGACGGCTCCGCGAACCCGACAGTTGTCGCGCCTTTCTGACGAAGGCCAAGTCCAACTCCGCGTTCGCGGCACGGACGGAAAGCGGCGCGGAGCCGACTTCGCCCTCTGGAAACTCTCACCGCCGGACGCTCGTCGTCAGATGGAGTGGGAAAGTCCGTGGGGCCGCGGCTTTCCGGGCTGGCACACCGAGTGCTGCGCCATGGCCAACAAGTACCTCGGGCGACGCATCGACCTCCACACTGGGGGCGTCGACCACATCCCGGTGCATCACGAAAACGAGATCCTCCAGGCCGAAGCGGCATTCGATGTCCACCCTTGGGTGCGCACCTGGCTGCACTCCGAGTGGGTGATGCTGGGAGACGCGAAGATGGCGAAGAGTGAAGGTGCACCACCCAATCTCGACGACGTGGTCGATGCCGGAATCGACCCCGAGGCATATCGCTTGCTCCTGCTCGGTTCGCACTACCGCAGTCGCATCCACTTCACGTGGGACAGCCTGCGGGCGGCGGCGCGAAGACTCGAGCGGCTCCGTCGGGGAACGGCGGCGCTGAAGCACCGTTCGCCACCCGGCAAGTCGGACCCACTCCCGCTGTGGAACGAATTTTGCGCCGCGTTGGCTGACGATCTGAACACTCCGCGCGCGCTCGTGCTCCTCCATCAACTCGTCAATGGCGACGCCGGAGAAGGGCCGGCCGCCCATGCGGCTGCACTCCGCATGGATGCCGTGCTTGGCCTCGGGCTCGACGAAGCGACAACCCGGGACCCCGAGGTGGAGGCAGTCGCCATTCCCGCGACGGTGCAAGATCTGGTGACGCAGCGCGAGGCGGCTCGAGCAGCGCGCGACTTCGCTGAGGCAGATCGCCTGCGTGCCGAGATTGCTTCCCTTGGCTACGTGGTGGAGGACACCCCACGAGGGGCCCGGTTGCGACATGGTTGACGGTCGCGAAGCGAAGATCCGTTCGAGCACGTGCGCTCGAGCACCGGCCTGAAGCGGTCTTCGTAGCAGCCGTGGCCAAGTTCCGATTCTCCCCGCTTGCCGTCGCGGACCTGCAGGGGATCGAACTTGGAACGAGCGGCAAGCGGCTCGCTATCTAGACAGACTCGAAGATGCTGTGCAACGCGCCGCCGCCTCGGTGAACACCCAAAACCGGCCAGTCGTGGACACCTGAAAACCGGCCAGTGAAGCGACGCCCAGGACGTTGACGCGAGCGAGGGGACCGTGGTCCCCCGCCCGCCACGATGGCCAACGTCTTGAGCGAAGAAAAGCAG
>JBNLDK010000104.1:0-53845 GCA_050304295.1 Polyangiaceae bacterium | reverse complement strand
ATTCCGCCGGCCCTTCACCCCAGTTGTTGGGCCGGCGGAATCCCGGAACGAACATGCGAACTGAGGTACTAGGCGCACGCCCGCCAATATCCGGCCGAGTGTTGACTCGCT
Organism: Polyangiaceae bacterium; assembly: GCA_050304295.1. Classification (GTDB taxonomy): domain Bacteria; phylum Myxococcota_A; class Polyangia; order Polyangiales; family Polyangiaceae; genus JAFGBI01. Next base: position 53,734 of record JBNLDK010000104.1, on the reverse strand, counting down.
GGCGACGACAACGAACCAGCGGGAGCGTGCTCAACGCTACGTAACGATCGACGAGGATCCGTGGCGGTATTCGCCATCTCGGATCCCAGTGGTTCCGAGATGACCGGGAAGCCATCGTCGTGGTCCGTGGCGCCCCTCACTCGAGGTCATCTTGCCTGTTGCGGCACTCCGAATTGCGAGCGCCTCATCCCGTTCGTCGTGCCGTTGGCCAGTCACTGGAGCGGTGGGCACTACCCCTCCCCTCGCTTCGCGGCGCCGCCCCGCTTGCGTGTACCGACCGGAACCCTCGACTTGTGGCAAGTGGTCAGCCCGAGGGAGGGGCCCAGTCGGAGAGGTCAACCAGTTCACGTGGTCGGCACGGTTGTTCACCTCTGGGCGCGGTCGGGGGATTCGGCTAGTTTTCCGAGTATGGGGAACGAGGGACCCGACTCGCTGACGGGACCCGAAGCGCGGGCATGGGATGCCGAGCTACTCGGCACCGTGAGCGATGCGATCATCGTGGTCGACGACGCCTGGCGGATCCGCTGGATGAACTGCTCTGCAGAACGATTGTACGGCTGGCGCACGGAGCGGGTCCAGGAGCAGCCGCTCGACGAGTTGCTGCAGACGCAGTACGTGGATGTGAGCGCCCGGCACGTTCGCGAACTCCTCGTCGAAGCGGGGCGCTGGTCGGGTCGTCTGATGCAGCGTGACCGGGTTGGCTCCCTGCTCGAGATCCGCACGGACGTGTTTGCCAGGTGCGAACCGGGTCGCGGGGGGGGCACCTTCGTCTGGGTCAATCGCCGGACCAGCGAGCGGCACGACATCGAGGCGGCCCTCGACGAGAGTCGGGAGCGGCTCGAAGCTTTCTACCATGCCGCGTTCGAAGGTCTGGCGATCGTGGAGCATGGGCGCTTCGTCGACGTCAACGAACGATTCTGCGAGATGTTCGGTTATCAGCGAGACGAGCTGATCGGGATGTCCGTGGAGGCGCTGGTGGCGCCGGAGGACCGCGAGCTCGTGAGGGAGCGGATCCGTTCGGGCTACGCTGCCGACTATGAGCACCGCGCACTGCGCAAGGACGGAACTCGGCTCTGGGTGGAGGTGCACGGCACCTCCTCACGTTTCGAAGGGCGCCCCGTCCGACTCACGGCGATCCACGACCTCACGGCGCGGATGCAGGCGGAGGCCGAGCGCGAGCGCTGGGCGCATCTCGTCGAGCACGCGAGCTGGGGGATGGCGGTGACCAACGCCGACGGCACACGGCTCGAGCGCGTCAACCCGTCGTTTGCTCGCATGCACGGCTATCCGGTCGAGGAGCTCGAAGGCGTTCCGCTGTCGCAGATTTGCCCTCTGGGGGAAGCCGGGAATCTTGCTGACGGAGTCGCTGCTGCTCATCACCCAGGCGCTCCGGCCTCGTTCGAGGCCGTGAACGTTCGCCAGGATGGGAGCACGTTCCCCGTCTCGGTCGATGTGACCGTTGTCAGCGGTTCGGACGGTGAGCCCCGGTATCGATCCGTCTTCGTCCAGGACGTTTCGCTCCGCCACGCGGCGGAGCGTGAGCGCGATCGACTCTCCGCCACCGTCGAGCAGGCCGCCGAGGCGATGCTGATCACCGATCGCCGAGGGATCATCGAGTACGCCAACCCTGCCTTCGAGCGCAGCACTGGCTGTCGCGCTGCCGAGGCCATCGGCAAACCGCTGGACTTCCTCCACGCCAACGATGGACCGGCTCGTCTCGGACAGGCGGAGTGGGACGCCCTCGAAGCTGGCTACGTGTGGCGGGGGCGACTGACGAGTCGCCGTCGCGACGGCACGTTGCTGTACGAGGAGGTCGTCATCTCGCCGCTCCGCGACGCTCGCGAGGAGACCACGAACTATGTCGTGGTGAAGCGTGACGTGACTCGCGAGGTCGAGCTGGAGGCCCAGCTGCGCCATGTTCAGAAGCTCGAGTCGATTGGCACCCTGGCGGGCGGGATCGCACACGACTTCAACAATATCCTCGGCGTGATTTCTACCTGCACGCGGCTGGCTCTGGACGGTCAGCCCCCGCAGGCGCCGACGCGGAGCGATCTGGAACAGGTGCTGCGCGCGACTCAGCGCGGACGGTCGATGGTGGAGAAGATTCTGACCTTCAGCCGTCGCGCCGACGTGCAGAAGGAATGGGTGGACGTGAGTTCGGTGGTGCAGGACGTGGCGGGGCTGCTGCGGGGCTCGATTCCGCCCACGATCGAGGTCCGGGCACAGGCAGCGGCGAACCTGAGCGTGTTCGCCAACGCCGACCAGTTGCACCAGGTCGTGACGAACCTCGGCACGAACGCCTACCATGCCATGCGGGAGCGAGGGGGAACCCTCTCGCTGGACGTCGACCTCGTCGAGATCCCGTCCGACGGTCCGCGGCGCCAGCCGGGCCTGGCGCCGGGAACCTATGTGCGCTTGGTGGTGGGTGACACCGGCGAAGGCATGACCCCCGAACAGCTCGAGCGGGCCTGCGAACCGTTCTTCACCACCAAACCGGTCGGCGAGGGGACCGGGCTCGGGTTGCCGGTCGTGCACGGGATCGTCGCGGACCATGGCGGAGTGATGGACATCGAGACCACCTTGGGAAGAGGGACGACGGTCTCGGTGCTGATCCCCGGTGGCGAGGAGCGTCCGTCGCGGACAGTCAGCGAACGTCCGCCGTCGCGCGGGAGCGGAGAGCGGCTGCTGCTCGTGGATGACGATCCCGCACTCGCCTTCGCCGGGCGGCGCCTGCTGGAGAGGCTCGGCTATGAAGTGTCAGCGTTCACCGACCCGAAGCAAGCGCTCGCCGCTTTTCGCGAGGAGCCCTCCCGCTTTCGGTTGGTCGTGACCGATCAGGCCATGCCGGGGATGAGTGGCGGTGACCTCGCGCGCGAGATCCTGGCTCTGGCTCCGGACCTGCCCATCGTTCTCTGTACCGGCTACGGCGCTGGGCTCGACGAGAGCAGCTGGCGCCAGCTGGGGATTGCCGCGCTGGTGGCGAAGCCCTTCGAGCCCCAGGAACTCACACTCGCCATCGCACGCGCCCTGACTGCGCGGCCCTCGGGATGAGTGGAGCGGACGGCGCCGTCGTGGTCCTGGACGTCACGTGACCGCGAGGTCACGGCTGCTCCCCGAGCGACGCAAAATGGTGGCTTGCAAGGACGGATCGCGGCAAAGTGCCAGCGGTGAGGAGAGGTCGCGGACCTAGCGGTCTGCCTGATCACTCGAGCGAGAACCCGCTCGGCCACATGGTCGTTCTGCGAGCTGCGACGTCTGTCCAATGGGAATCTGGTCCAACAATCGGCTGGTGATCGCGTCTCTGGGCGCAGCGCTGCTGGCGTGGGTCGTCGAGTCGCTGGTCGTCGTCTGGTTCATCAGTGGGGATGACTTCAGCACTGCCATCCTTCCTAGAAATGGCCACGAGCTCTGGATGCGCATCATCGTCGCGGTCACCATCGTGGGTTTCGGCATCTATGGGCAGCGCGTGGTCAACGGTCGGGCCCGCGCCGAGGCGCAGGCGCGCACCGATCACCAACGCCTCGAGCTCGTGCTCGGCAGCGTGGCGGAGGCGATCTTCACGACGGATGCACAGCTCCGGGTCCTGGGCATGAATCCCAAGGCGACCAGCCTCGTCGGACTGGAGCTTGCGGCAGCAGAGGGCCGGCCCCTGGACGTCGTCTTGCCGCTGACCGTGGGGGAAGGCGACGAGGCTCGCGTCTGGTCCCTGTCCGAAGCTCTGCGCGGGGGCGAAGAGGTCCGCTTGCCCGAAGGCTGCCGGATCGCCCGTGGCGGGGAAGCTCGCTTCGTAGCGGGGATGGGCGCCCCACTGGCCGCCTCTGGCGCCGGGAACCAGGGTTGGGTACTTTCGGTCCGGGATGTCACTCGCGAAATGATCGAGCGTGTCGGCCTGCTCGACCGCCAGCGTTTCGAGTCCATCGGTCAGCTGGCGGGAGCCATCGCGCACGAGCTGAGCAGCCCCCTGACCGGGATCCTCAACTTCGGGGAGCTGCTCCGCATGGATCTGGCTGCCGGCACCGAATCGCTGCAGTTTGCCGACGGTGTGGTCGACGAGGCCAAGCGAATGAGCAACATCCTCCGGAGCCTGGTTGCCTACGCCCGCGACGACGCGACGGGGCGAAGCCTGGTGGAGGTTCGCGCACTCGTCGAGCCGGTAGTGGTACTGATGAACGCACTGTATCGCAAGGACCAGATCGCGGTGCAGATCGACTTGCCCGATGCGCTTCCGCGTGTCTCGTGCCACCGCCAAGCGCTCCAGCAGGTGCTGATGAACGTGCTGACCAACGCGCGCGATGCCCTCAATGCGCGATTCTCGGGGCACGACGCGCGCAAGCAGGTGATCATCCGCGGTGCGGTACTGGTGGACGACGGCGGGCGTTGGGTTCGTGTCACTGTGGAGGATCACGGAGCCGGTCTGAGCCGTGACGCCATCGAGCAGGTCTTCGCCCCGTTCTTCACCACCAAGCTGGGATCCAGACACTCCGGCCTCGGGCTGACGGTGAGTCGCATGATCCTCGATGACCATGGTGGGCGACTCACGGTCGAACCGGTCGGCGAGCACTGCACTCGCGTTCATTTCGACCTGCCCGAGCCGCTCGAAGGCGAAGTCGCGAACGGTGCGCTCAGTCGGTGAACGGATTCCCGGCGCCTGGCGCGGGAGTCGAGGATCGGGTCTGCTCGCGCTTTCGCTGCAGGGCGAGGTCGAAGGCCATGCCGGCAAACTCGGCAAGGATCTCCAGCGGGTCGAGCTGGTCGGCGCGGCTGTCGTGTTCGCCGAAGTCTCCGTAGATGAGAGCGGCCGTGCGTTCCTCGGTGCGGAGGGGCAGAAGGAGGATCTCGGGCGTCGCCGGGGCGCCAATCTTCGAGTAGAGGTGGCGCTTCAGCAGCTCATCGTGGGGGCGGCCGCGAAAGATGGTTCCACGGGCGACGATCTCGGCGAGCGTCGAGTCGGGGGGGAGGGGGATCCGGAGCCTGGCCACGGCGGTCGACAGAGCCTCCTCTCCACTGCTCACGCCGAAGGCGCCCAGGCCGAGCAGGTCGTCGCGGCGGACCAGGAAGATCACGCATCGTTCGAGAAAGTCCGCCACGTAGCGCAAGACGGTGAGTGAGATCTCCGACGAAGCTCCGCTGAAGCGAATGTCGCGAACCCGATCGCGGAGCACGCTCAACCGGTGGCGTGTCGTGGCCGACACTTGCAGCGAGCGCAAGCGCAGTCCAAACAGTCCATGGAGATACTCGGTGAGGTCGTTGAGGAAGTCCTTCACCTGTGTGACGTAGACGCTCCGACTTCCGTTCTGCGTGGGGCGGGGCAACACGGAGGTGACGCCGAGACTTGGCAGTCGTCGCCAGGTCGTCCGGTCCCCGCCGCTGAGGACGACGACGGGTAGCTCGGGCTCCAGCTCGTGGAGGCGGTGGACCAGGGCGTGCCGCTTGCGAGACGCATGTGGCCCCTCGTCGGCGACCCCGGCGTCGACAACCACGACGGGGATCTGAGCGTCGGTCAACCAGTGGTCGACCCGCTGCAGGACGTCGCGCTCGGTCTCCGAGACGAAGAGGTCGAACCCGGCTTTTCGGCAGACGGGACCCGCAGACAGCTTGAGTAGGCCGTCGCTCGTGAACAGCGCGACCGGGTGGGTCTGCAGGTCGGTGCGCACCGAAGGAGGAGCAGCAAGCGGCAGGACGCTGTCGCTCCACTCGCGCGAGCTGCCGTCGGGGATCAGTGCGGCGGCGACGGGCAGAACGCTGTCGCGAACGTCGTCCAGCGCGCCAGACTCGACGGGGTCCGACGGATGCGCGGCGACGTGGAGCAAGCTCTCGTGCACGTCGATCGGGGTGTCGGAGGGGAAACGCTCGGTGGCTGGTGGCACGGAAGCGGTCCAGACAGCGGCGCCCCCCTGGGGGGCGGTGGGCGCTGAGATGCTGGGCAGGGTGACCCGGCCCGAGGCGGGGTGGGCGGTGGAGGAGGGGCGCGCGACCAGCTTGCCGGCGGGTGGCCGCGGGACAGGCTCGCTGGGCGGGTCGGGCGCCGGTGGGATCGAGGTCGGGATCGACGCGGAAGAGGGGGGAGGAGGGATGGGCGTCTCGAGCACCGGTGCGGCCGACGCGCTCGCCGACGGGACGGTGGGGACGGAGGCGGGAGGTGGTGCCGGCGGCGCAGACGACGTCACTCGCGGTGCCCTCGTGGGCGGACCGCTGGTGGCCGCGGGGGCGCCCGGCGGAGCCGGCACGAAGGATGCGGGGATCGATGGCGAGGGGACCGGTGTCGCTGGGGGCGTCGACGAGGTCCAGGCTGCCGAAGGAGGGGGCGAGGAAGACGCGCGCGCGGGCGCGGGGACCGAGGGGTTGTCCGAGCTGGGGGGAGGGGTGGGAGGGGGGAGAGGACTGGGGGCGGGCACGCTGGGCCCGTAGCGGTGTCGCTCATCGACGATGCGGAGCGCGTCGAGGAGCGCCTGCTGGGTATCCAGGTTGACGTCGGGGGCCACCGCCTCGGGCAGATGGCGGAACGGGTCTCTGGGGACCTCTTCGCTAGGCTCGAAAGCGAATTGGCCGGAGGTCATTGCTACGACCTCGACCATCGTGTCCTCGATCAGTCGCTCGAGCGGCTTCCAGCAGTCTTCGGAGGCGAGCTTTCCCATCGCGACCAGCGTCCCGATGAGCGGCAGTCGCGCGACCCCGGCTGCCCGTTGAATCTCGAGCGCGGCCTGGAGATCCTCCGCGGGGACGAGATCCATCTCGACGCTGACGTTGCCAATCTTGCGGTCCTCGGAAGGATGGCTCGCGCCGACGATGAAGCCCTCGCGGAGTGCGAGGCTCGCCTTTCCTTCGGGTCCATCGATGTGCAAGATCCCCGTCTTGCGTGCCACGTACAGAAGCTGCAGCACATCGACGAGACACAGATCTTCGAGGGAGCCCTTGAATGACATGGTTTCTGTGCGTCAACGGGTTGCGGCCCGATGCGGGTGCTCCGGCTGCCAGCTACCGACCACTGGGTTCTCCGCCCGGGTTGCTCTTGAGTAGATCGATGAATCCCTCCAGCGTGTTGCGTTTGCGCTCGGATGCGCTGTAGAGCTTCGACACGTAGAGGGCAGTGGCGGCGTGCCCGCCGAGGAGCTCGAAGAGCTCGAAGTCGACCGCGCGGAATCCATGCTTTTGCGGCAGCAGCTGATACACTGCAATCACACCGAGCGTGCGCTGGCCGACGCGCAGCGGAATCACGGCGAGCGGAGCCCCCGTGGCTGGACTGCCATTGCTCGAGGGGACCGAGGTGAAGAGCTCGCCGGACTTGGCCGCGGCCCCCACCGGCCCCTCCCCCATGAGGATGGTCTCATCGACTCCGAGCTCGTCGAGACCTTCGTGGTCGAGCAGGGCAAGCTGGTTCTTTCCCTCGTCGACAGCATAGATGCCGAAGACCTCTGACCCGATCATGTTGATCACGATCTCCTTGATGATCTTGACCACCTCGTCGTAGTCCACTGTCGAGTGGAGCCGGTAGCTGGCCACGTACAGGTGTATGAGGTCGGAGTTCTGTCGCTGGACCTCGACGTACCGGTCCGCGAACTCCCGGTTCTCCTCCTCGACCGACACGAACTGACCCTTGAGATCGCCGTTCTCCTCGCGAACACGCCGCAGCTCCTTCTCGAGGAGCTCGATCCTGTCGCGCATTCGCGGGACATCCACCTCGATGTACTGCTTCTCCAGTTGCTGCTTCTCGGCGCGGAGAGCCGCGATGATCCGGCGCTGCTTCTCGTTCTCCCGCAGAAGCTCTTCGGTGAACTGCTTGCCCTGCTCGAACAGCTCGAGCACCTTGCCACCCGATCCGGGTTGATGATCATCATGCATGGTGATTCTCCCGCTCTCCACGATCCTCCGAAGGGAGACCGGGCCGCCGCTCCGGTCCAACTCGATGACACGCAAGCTCAACCAATGGGGGCCTCGCTGGGGAAGCTGAGTTCTCGCCCCGCACGCTGGGCGATGCTGCGCACGAGCGCCGCGCGACTGGACCGGTCGTCGATGCTCTCGGTCCTGCCGAGGGCGTGAGCGGCGCAGAGCACCACGGCCGCTCGTTCGGTGAGCAGATCGAAGAGCTCGTAGTCGATGCCCTCGAGTCCCGACTTCTGCGGTAGCAGCGCGTGGAGCACCAGGGCACCGAGCACCTGGTCTCCGGCCTTCAGGGGGATACACGCCTGGGCCGCCTGCGCGTCACCATTCTCCGGACGCGAGACGAAAGGAGACCCTGTCTGGATGGTCTCGAGGATGGTCGCTTCCTCCAGGCGTCCGTGTGGCAGCGTCTTGAGCCCCATCTCGGTCAGCCCCAGGGTACGCCCCTCAACGGCATCGTAGAGAACGATCTCGAAGCACTCCGACCCGATCAGGTTGACGACGATTTCCCGGACGATCTGTACCACCTCCGCGAATTCCAGCGTCGAGTTCAGTCGCTGCGACGCGACGTACAGATTGAGCAGGTTGGCGTTCTGCCGTTCCACCTGGAGGTAGCGTTCCGCGAAGTCCCAGTTCTCCTTCTCCATCGTGTTGTAGAGCTGCTTGAGCTCGTCGAGCTCTTCGCGGAGGAGCGCGTTCTCTTCCTCGAGGGTGGCGAGTCGTCTTCCCACCTGGTCGGGATCCTGGACCTGGGCCTCGCGCACGGCTCGCTTCAAGCCCTGGTTGCTCAGCCGCAGGCGCTCGTTCTCGCGCATCAGGTCCTCCGTGAACCTCTTGGCGCCCTCGAACAGGTCGATGACTCGCTCGAATCCGGGTGTTCTCTTGTTGGACATGGATCGGTCCCTCGGTCTGGATTCCGTCACGCAGGGGTCTTGGGGGTGGTTCGCTCGGGGCTGATGAGAGGGGACGGCCGCGGGGGCGGCGCGCCGCGGCCGACGAGGGCGACGGCGTCCCCGAGTCCTTGCTGGTTGGCCACCAGGTCGACGCTCCCCTCCTGAATCGCGACCTTCGGCATCCCGAAGACGACGCAGGATTCTTGATCCTGCGCCATGGTCAACGCGCCCGCGTCGTGGATGCGACGCATGCCGGAGGCTCCGTCTCTTCCCATGCCAGTGAGCAGCACCGCTACGCTGCGATTCTGGCAGACATCGGCGACCGAATCGAAGAGCACGTCGACCGACGGACGGTGGCCGTTCACTTCGGGTGCGCGACTCAGCTCGACGAACAGCATGTCGTCATCGCGCTGCAGGACCATGTGACTGTGTCCCGGGGCGAGCAGGACACGACCGGGCTGAACCAGGTCGTGGTTGGCGGCTTCCTTGACCTCCAGCGGGCAGAGCTCGTCGAGGCGTCTGGCGAAGGAACGGGTGAAGCCCTCGGGCATGTGCTGGACGACCAGCACTCCCACCGGGAAGTCGGCGGGCAGGCGGAGCAGCACCTGCAGGATCGCATCGGTACCTCCGGTGGAGGCGCCGACGGCAACTACGTGGGGAAGCGGGCGGCCCCGGCAGACGCGTTTCACAGCGGGTCGCGGTGCCGGGGGGGGCTTGGGCTCGGCTCCTGGCCCCGGGCGGGGGCGGCGGCGCGCCAGCTTGGCCTTGCTGGGGGCGACCGCGCGGATCTTCTCGCGCAGCTCGGTGGCGATCTGCGCGATGTCTCGCGAGCGGGGTCCACCCGGTTTGGGGATGAAGTCGACGGCACCGATGCTCAGCGCGCGCAGGGTCTTCTCCGCGCCCTCGTGAGTCACGGCGCTCACCATGATTACCGGACGCGGCGCGGTGGCCATGATCTCTTCCAGGGCGGCGAGTCCGTCGGTCCCTGGCATCTCCACGTCCATGGTCACCACGTCCGGGTCGCGCTTGCGGATCTTGCGCAGCGCGACGCCCGCGCTGGGGGCCGTGTCGACTTCGCCGATGAATGGATCGGCGGTCAGTAGCTGGGAGAGCACCTGGCGCACCACTGGTGAGTCGTCGACCACCAGGACCGAGATGGGGGTGCGGGTCACTGGTGCACCTCCCGCAGGTCCAGCAACTTGACCACGAAGCGAAACTCCTCCAGCTCGACCAGGATCTTGCGCCCGATGCGGCCTCCCACATCCTCCCAGGTGACGGGAATACCCCGCGCCTTGAGTGCCTGGCGGGTGGCTTCCACGTTGCGCATGCCGAGCTGGGTGAGCGTGCCGGAGCCGCGGAACAGGACGTTGGCACCACCGGCGAGCTTGGCGCGCAGGTGCGGCACTTGCGACCCTTCCGCTTCCAGCCGGCGGATCAGCTCGGGAATGGCGGTGTCCGCGAACTTGCCCGGGCTCCCGTTGAGTCGCTCGGCCGATGGCATCATGATGTGAGCTAGCGCCCCCACCCGCAGTCGCTGGTCGTAGAGCGCAACTCCAACGCAGGACCCCAGCACCGCGACGAACCGGGAGGGGGGGCGAGCAACGCGAATACACCCCATGTTCACGGTCTGTTCGTCGTGGCGCCGAACCACGATCGGATCGGCCGGGGTGACGAGGAAGTCTCGGCGGTGCTGGCTGGGGCGTCGATCCTTGGAGGCGAAACTGACCTCGGCTGACTTGCAGGGCAGCCGCATCTCCACCACGCGCCCCTTGGTGCCGCCAATGCGGGTGCGCGTGACCTCGATCTTCCACCTGGCGAGGGTCTGCTTGATGAGCTCGACGTTGCGGGCGATGTGCTGCTGGCGTCGGTGCTCCGCGAGAACGCGGGTGACATCTGCCCCACCGATGACCTCGGCGGTGGCTCCCGTGATCCGGGCCCCGAGCACTTCGAACCTGCGGTTCAACGCCTCCACCTGCTGGGTCACGGCGTCGGCTGCAGAGCTGCCCTCCATCGTGCTGGGACCGAGGTGAATGAGACCGCGAACCTCGCCCGCACGGGGGAAGACGCAGATCACATAGCCAGGGGCGACGACGGCCTTCAACGCATCCGGGGGGGCCGCCGCTTCGGCTGAGTCCTTGGTGACGCAGAACCACTTCACGTGTTCGCCCCTAGCTGCTTCGTCCCCGTACCCGCGGAGCCGCCGCTACCAGCGCAGCGACGTCCAGCACCATGACGACGTTTCCATCGCCAGAGATCGAAGCTCCGGCGATCCCTCGCACTCCGGCGAGCCGTCGCCCCATGCCCTTGATCACGATTTCGTGGCGCTGCAGTGTGGCATCGACGCTGAGCGCGACCTCCCGCGTTCCGCACTGCACGACCACCACCTGCATCGCCCCCACAGGGCGGCGCTCCCGCGGGAGATCCGCGAGCTCCGCGAGGTGAACGAGCGACAGCCCCTGGCCGCGCACCTCGACCACCTCGGTGCCTTCGACCGTGGAGATCTGGCTCGGCTCGACCCGCACGATCTCCCGCACGTGCTCGAGCGGCAGCGCGTAGACTTCGCCCTCGACCCCGACCATCAGCGCCTCCACGATGGCGGTGGTGAGCGGAAGCTCGATGCGGGCCTCCGTTCCCTCGCCCGGCGTCGACGAGAGCTGGAGCACTCCGCCGAGCATCTGGACGCGCCGCTGTGCTGCGTCCATGCCGACACCGCGGCCGGACATGCCGGTGACGCCGGTGCGGGTCGAGAACCCGGGGCGGAACACCAGCTGGAGCGTGTCCTCGTCGCTGAGGGCCTCGGCGACCTCGGCGGTCACCACACCGCGCTCGACGGCGCGACGCCGCACCACGACGGGATCGATTCCCGCGCCGTCGTCGCGCACGCTGACCACCAGTCGGTTGCCCTCGTGGTGAGCCTGCAGAACGACGGTACCCGTGGCGGGCTTGCCCGCGTGCTCGCGGACCTTCACCGTCTCGATGCCGTGGTCCAGGGCGTTGCGGACCAGGTGGACGAGGGGCTCTGCCAGCTCGTCGATGGTACGCTTGTCGACCTCCGTCTTGCCTCCGACCACCTGCAGTCGGATCTTCTTGTCGGTGGTCTCCGAGAGCTCCTTGACGAGGCCCGTGAAGCGACCGAAGACGGTGTCCACGGGAACGAGTCGCGCCTGGATGATCCGCGACTGGATCTCCTCGCTGAGCCGTCCGACGCGTTCCGTGTTCTCCAGCAGACTCAGGACCTGCTCCTTGAACCCGTAGCGGGCTCGCGCGCGGCGGCCCTGCTCGACGAAGCTCGTGCGATTGATGACGAGCTCGCCCACCAGGTTGAGCAGACGATCGAGCCGGTCCAGATCGACGTGGACGACACCGCGGTCAGACATGGGGGGTACTCCGCTCCGTGGGCAGGGGGCGCTGGTAGGTCAGGGTGCGGCCGAACTGGCGCGTCTTGAACAGACCTGGTCGCTCCCGGAAGCTCTCCGACGAGCCGACGATCAGGTACCCACCGCTCAGCAGCGAGTCGAAGAACACCTCGGCCAGCTGCCCGCGTGTCTCCGGATGCAAGTACATGATCACGTTCCGGCAGAAGATGACGTCGAAGCGCGGCCGCGCCGGTTGCAGATCCGCCAGGTTCTCGCGGCGGAACGACACGCGCTTCTTGATCTCGGGCTTGATCAACAGCTGTCCGTCGACCAGCTCGGTGTACTTGGTCAGGTACGGGTTGCGCAGCTCCTTGAGCGATTCCTGGGGGTAGCGACCTGCCTGGGCCGTGGCCAGCACCTCGTAGTCGATGTCGGAACCAACGATTCGGTACCCCGGCTGCTTCCCGTCGAGCCAGTGGTCCAGCACCATCGCCAACGTGTAGGGTTCCCGACCCGTCGAGCACCCCGCGCTCCAGATGCGCAGGGGTTGTCCGCGTGGCTTTCGCTGGAGGACCTCGGGCAGGATCTGCGTCTCGAGGATCTGGAAATGGTGGATCTCGCGGAAGAAGTGCGTCTGGTTGGTGGTGATGGCGTTGAGCAGATTGCTCAGCTCCTTCTTCTGCCCGTCCGGTGTGCGGACGTACTGGTAGTAGCGGGTGAAGGAGGTCAGCCCCAGGGCACGGAGCCGCTTGCCGACACGGTTCTGGACCAGCAGGCGCTTGGTCTCGGCGAGTCGGATCCCGCAGACGCGGAGGAACAGTCCGCGAAACAGCTCGAACTCCTGCTCGGTGAGCTGCGGTGGCGAGACGGGTCCGCTGGCGCTCGACTCAGGCTTCGGCGATGGGGCGGCCATGGGTGCCTGCATGATCGTCTTCCAGGGTCTTGTCGAGATTCAGAAAGATCACGAAGCGGTTCGCGCTGCGAATGATCCCATCGAGAAAGTCCGCGGCGATCCCCGCGACGAGCGGCGGGGGCGGCTGGATCTGGTCGCGATGGAACCGGGTCACCTTGCTCACGGATTCCGCGAGCAACCCGATCGACTCGCCTTCGGTTTCGACGACCACGACCTTGCTCCCGCTGGACATCGCGGTGTCGCCCAGCCCGAAGCGGCGCGCCACGTCCAGGACGGGAACGACGTTGCCGTGCAGGTTGATGACTCCGCGGATGTAGGGCGGAGCCTTCGGGACGCGGGTGATGCGCGGGGTGGCGATGATCTCCTGCACCGAGCGCAGCTCCAGCCCGTACTCCTCGGCTCCGACCTGGAAACCGATGGCGTGAAACTCGGTGTTGCTCGCTTGGGACGACTGCGGGTTGGGTGGGTTCATGGCGACACGGCGAGGGTTGGGGTTGAGGAAACCGCGGCGCCGATCACGCGACCAGCGCTGCGGATGGCGTTGGCCACCAGGGCGTCGGCGTTGAGAATGAGCGCGATCTGATCATCGCCGAGGATGGCCGAGCCGCTGATCGCGTCGATGTGAGCAAGGCGTGAGCTCAGCGGCTTGATCACGACCTCGCGGATCCCGATGATCTCATCGACGATGACCCCAATCGGCGCTTCGTCCTGGCCGAGCACCAGGATGCGAGTGCCCGCCCGCTGCTGGGCGTTGGGGACCGCAAAGAACTCCCCCAAAAAGAGCAGGGACAGGGCCCGGCCGCGCAGGTCCGCAACCTGGGTGCCGCGGATCTGTGCGACCTCGCTGGTGTCGAGCTGGATTGTCTCGCGAACGGCCTCGATGGGGAACGCGTAGACCTCTTCGCCGACGCGAGCCATCATGGCCTGGATGATCGCCAGCGTGAGTGGCAGGGCGATGACGTAGCTGACGTCGCCGCGACGCGAGCGCTTGGTCTCGATGCGCCCTCCACACGGTGCCAGCTCCTTCATCAGCTCCCGGACCGCGTCGGACTGGATCTCGGTGCGCTCCGCCTCGAGGGAAATCACCACCTGGTTCCAGCGACGCTCCGCCTGGACCCGGATCTCGAGCTGCTGGGCGCCGGCGTGCTGCAGCTGGGCATAGGCCAGGTGATGGGTGAAGCTGGCGAGGGGAACGGTGAGACGATCGACCAGATTCTTGTCGAGCTCGGTGCGCTCGCCAGTCATGACGAAGGGGATGGTGCAGTCCGCGTCGCGCGCGGCGCGGCGCACCTCGCGCTTCAGGGAGCGGAAGACGCGGCTGACCGAGACCATGCGGGCGCGCATGATCGCGTCCTGGAGGTCCGACGAGAGGTGCCCGAGCTGGGCGGCGGCGTCGCTGATCTCGGAGCCAAGGGCGGGATCATCGAGCCCGTCGGTGAAGTCGGTGGCCACCTGTCGGTAGCGGTCCCGGCTGATCATCAGCTCGCCCACCAGGCGGAGCAGCTCGTCCAGTACCTCGAGCTCGACCCGCACCGTGCGCTCCGAGACGATGCGCTGCGGCAGCTTGGCAGCGGCGGTGTCCGTCTCGACGGCGGCCGCGGCTTCGTGCGCCGCCACGGTGGCGTTGCTCAGTCCCAGCTCGGTCGCCTGCTCGCTGAGTGCATCGAGTGACAGCTGGCTGCCGAGGAGCGCGAGCAGACGGTGGCGGCGCGGGAGCTCGCCGAGTTCGGCGCCGCGGGGATCGGTGGCGATCACCGTACCCAGTTGCCCCAGGACGCGCAGTACCGTGGTCGCCCAGCCAACCGGCTCCTCGGTCCCGCTGGGCAAGGGGATGTGCACGCGGAACAGCCCGTTGCCCTTGCGCTGCAGGACCCGGATCCGGAGCAGATCGTACTCGCCGAGGACGAAGCCGGCGTCGGCGGTGGTGGCGTTGGGGTCTGCTCGCCTGGCGCCCACCTCGTCGAGCCAGGTGTCGAGCGCCTGACCCGTGGTGGTGATGTCGTCGGGCTCAGGCTCGCCGCGTCCGATGCTCGGCAGTGCGCGAGTGATCACCTCGAGCACGTGCGAGAGGCGATCGAACACCTCCGCGCTGGCGCGCAGGTGCCCGTCGCGGATCCGCTCCACGACGCCCTCGAGGGCGTGGGCCAGGTTGCTGGTCGCCGAGAGACCAGCGATCCCGGCGGTTCCCTTGAGCGTGTGGGCGGCCCGCATGAACTGGTCGAGCAGCTCGCGCTCTCCCGGGTTCTCCTCGATGTCGAGGAGCAGACCATCCAGTGTGGCCAGGCGATCGGAAATCTCCTGGACGACCACCCGAATCAGTTCTTCGCGCTCGCTTGCCAAGCCATGCTCCTCTCGGTGGGTCGGGTGCTAGCTGTCCGGGGTCGGATCGCTGGGTTCTGGGGACGGAGCCGGTGCCCACTCCTCTTCCTCGGGCAGTGCCTCGGATTCGGTGGCGGTCACCGGCGCCGGACTGGAGGCAGCACCCGACGCAAACCGGTGGGTGGGCGGCTCCGCGGTATGGGTCGGGGATTCCGTGGGCTCCGAGGTGGGGCGCCCGAACCCACTCCGGTAGGAAGCGCGGATCGACTCGCTCAGCTCCGCGAGCTCGATCTTCTCCAGGCTGCTCAGCACCTCGCGCATGTTCAAGTGGATGGCGAGGCGCCCCTTGCCGTACTCGGAGACGCCCATCACGAACGGAGTGCGCTGCCCGACCGTGAAGTTCGGTGCATGTCCGACGGCGCTGGGGGCGATGCTGACGACCCGGAAGACCTCGTCGACCTGCACTCCGATCGGGTTCGGCTCCATGTCCACCACCAGCACCCGGGTGCGCCCATCCCGCGGGGAGCCCGGATAGCCAAAGCGGCGTCGGAGGCTCAGGATCGGGATCACTTCGCCGCGTAGACCGATCACCCCGTGGAAGTACTCGGGCAGGTTCGGGAGTACGGTGATCTGGTACTCAGCGATGACCTCCTGCAGCTGCAGCAGGTTCACGCAGTACGTTTCTCCGGCGAGACCGAACAGGACGTGCTTGTCGGTCTCGACGCCGAAGCTCGGGGCGCTGCTGATGCCGGCGGCTACCGATTGGGTCATGCGCGACTCCTGCCTCAGCTGGCGTAGGTGTTGACCTTGGCCAAGAGCTCCATCTTGTCCAGCGGCTTGGTGATGTAGTCGTCGCAGCCGACCTCGAAGGCCCTCTCCACCATCTCCGGCTCCCCCTTCGTCGTCACCATCACGACAGGAATGTGACTCGTCTCGGGGTTGTCCTTGAGTCGGCGGCAGGTCTCGATGCCATCGAGGCCGGGCATCACGATGTCCAGCAGGATGAGGTCCGGCGCCCCCTTCTGCACTTCCTCCAGCGCCTTCTCGCCGTTGCGGGCGATGCGCAGCTCGAAGCCCAGGCCGCGGAGCATGGTCTTCTCGAACAGGAGGACGGTTTCGGTGTCGTCTACGAGCAGGATCGACTTGGGCATAGAGATCTCCGGGCGCGGTGGGCGTGACTAGTTGAGGCGGAAGATGGCCGCGGCCTGTTGGAGCGACTGCGCCTGGGCAACCATTTCCTCGGTGGCGCTCGACGCCTCCTCGGCCTGGGTGCTGGCCTCCTCGGCGACGGCGGCGTTTTGTTGTGAGATGTCCTCGAGGGTCTTGGCGGCCCTGACCAGCTCCTCGGCGCTCTGCGCCTGCTGTTCCGAGGCCTGTGAGATCTGCTCCGACATCGCCCCCAGATCATCGATGCTCTTGCTGATCCGTGCGCTCTCCTCGGCCTGGTTGATGGTCGCGTCACTGATCGAGATGATGAGCTGGGTCACGTTGTCGATGCTGTTGCCGATGTTCTTCATCGCGGAGCCCGCGCGGTCCGAGATCTCGGTGCCGCGCTGGATGACCTGAGCGGTCGTCTTGATCACGTTGGCGATCTCCTTGGCCGCCTCCTGGGAGCGCTCCGCCAGCTTGGTCACCCCCTCCGCGACGACCGCGAAGCCGCGGCCGTGCTCGCCCGCGCGCGCCGCCTCGATGGCGGCGTTGAGGGCGAGCAGGTTGATCTGCTCCGAGATGTCGGTGATCACGCTGATGATCTCGCCGATGCGTTCCGAGCTCTTGCCGATCTCGCTCATCGCCTCGACCGTCTCGTTGATCGAGAACCCGCCCTCGGCCGCCTCGCGGGAGGCCTTGTCCGCGGAGGCGGCCACGTCCTTGGCACTCGCGGCCATCTGCTGCAGCGCGTTGGCCGCGGTGTCCACGACGCCGCGGACCTGCTGCATCGCGGCGTTCTGCGCCTGCACCGAGCGGGACACCTGCTGTGCCGAGGAGGCGACCTGCTGGATGGTGGCGGAGGTCTGCTGCACGGTGGACGCCTGCTTCTCGGCGCTCTGGGTGATCTGCTGGGCTCCCTGGGCAGTTGCCTGGGAGCCGCTCGAGATCTCCTCGCTGGCGGCGCTGACCTGCTCCGCTGCCTCCTGCACCTTTCCCACCAGGTCGCGCAGGTCGTTCATCATGCTGACCAGGGCGACACCGAGCACGTCCTGCTCGGAGCGCGGCTGGTGCTGGAAGGAGAGATCGCCCTGGGCGACCTTCTCGGCGGTGTTCGCGGCCTCCCGGAAGTAGTCGATGAGCTGGTTGAAGCCCTCCCCCAGCTGCCCCACTTCGTCCCGGCTCTGGATCGCCTGCTTCTCAGGGATCTCGCCGCGGGCGATGAGCCGGGCGCGGTCCAGGATGTTGCCAACGGGTACGGTGATGGCCCGGGTGGTGAGGAAGGCCATCAGGCTACCGACGCCGAGTGCGATCAGGGTGGCGACCCACAGCGCCTGGACCAGCGCGGCCTCGTGTCCCGAGGCGGTCTGCGCGGACTCCTCCGTCATTTGTTCGAGGTTGTGGAGGAAGAAGGCCAGATCCTTGTCGACTTCCTCGCCCTCCTCGAGCAGTTGCTCGGCGACTTCTCCGGCCTGGGTCAAATCGCCGGCTCGGAAGAGGGCGAAGAGCTTGGTGGCTTTCGCGTCGTACTTCTCGTGCCCGTCGTGGAACTCGTCGACCTTGACGAGGAGGTCTTCGTGGCGAGCGCGTTCCTCGCTACTCGAGGCGCTATCGATCATCTGCTTCATGTGCTTCTTGACCTCGTCGAGCTCCTCGTCCAATTGGGCAGTCTGCTCCTGGAATGCCTTGGCGGTGGCCTCGTAGCTGGTCCGCGCGTCGGCGCTGGCGCCGAGCAGCGGTCCGTGACGGAGGGCGGCCTCGATGTGGCGCTCCATCACCAGCTGGTGCTCCTGCAGTGCGGTCACCTTCCCGACGAGCGGGAGTTGCTCATTGGCGATCTCTTCCAGCTCGTCACCGACGGCGCGAACGTTCGTGATGGAATAGAGCGCGAGCGCGATCAAGCACACCATCAGCATTCCGGACTGCAGGAACAGCTTCGTTCCGATCTTCAGATTTGCCAGTACTCCCATTTTCAATCCTTTCGGCGCGCAAGCGCCTCCCCCTGCTTCGTGGTTAGCCACCAGCCATGACCACGCGGCCGTTGAGCGACTGCACGGGACGGGCGTTGGCGCCGATCACCTCGAGGAATCGATCGACTTGCTGCTGGGACACCTGGAGTGGTGATTCCAGCACAAACCAGTTCACGCCCTCGCTGCAGGGGGGCGTGGTGAGTGAGCCGCTGAAGTGGTAGTAGGCCCGCTTTCCGGGAGGAGGCAGCAGCGCGTTGGCGTCGACCGTCTCTCCGGTCTGGATGGGGGCCTCCACCTTCTGCTCGGGCATGTGCTCCCAGACGCTGGCGAGCACCGGCTGACCCGAACCCGTCTCGAAGAAGACCCCCACCACTGCCAGCTTGCCTGCGTCGTCCTTGTGGACGAGGTGCATCTCGAGGGGGAAGGGGCGGCTCTTCACCTGGTTCTCCGAGGGACTGTGGAAGTGGAACTGGAGCAGCTGGTAGCGGACTCCGCCCGCCGTCACGTGGCTGCCCGGCGCGTAGTTGACCTGGATCGTGTGACCGTTGTTGAGGATCTCCAGGGGCGCGGGCGCATACGCGAACTCGAGGGGATCGAGTCGCTTGACCCCGACGGGGTTGAGAATGTCGACCGGCGACTGGTTGCGGCCGTTCTTGCAGACTTCGTAGGCCGGAGACAGGTCGCCCCAGCTGGCCGGCCCCTCTGCGCCGGTGTAGCTCCAATGGGCGGTGTGCGCGCTGTGGCTGGCGGCCTGGGTGTGCTCCTCGTGCCGCGTTGCCTCGGCGTTCTCGGCGTGCTCGGCGCTCGACTTGGTGTGGCGGTCCTCGGCGTTGGACGCGGTCGCCTGGTGGCTGCGCTTTTCTTCACAGCCCGTCGCCGTCGCGACGATCGCTCCACTCATCACGATGAGCGTGCTGACGAGGATAGTGCGGTGATTCATGCCTGGCGGTCCTCTCATCTGGGTGACCTGCGGAGGCAGTGGCTACGCTCCGCCCCCAACGTAAGAGGATCGACGACGGGTCAGTTCCGGGTAATTGGCGGGATCCGGAAATCGGATGTGCTGAAAGCTAGCGCCTCACATTGCGCGAACCTTTAGCCTCCGAGCGGGCCGGATTGCCGGGCGAGCGGGGCGAGCGGCTGCTCAGTTGAGTACGCGAGGCTTGGCCGTGGCGACCGCCTCGAGCGTCTGGCAGGCGGACTCCAGTCGCTGAAGACCGAGCTCCAGCTCGCGCTCGCGCTCGGCCCGGCGCGTGACTTCGGCGACGGCGGTCTTCAGCTCGGTCAGAGCGGACTGGGTCGAGCTGACGAGCTGGGAGTGCCGAGCGACGGCCGACTCGGCGGCGTCCAGGAGCTGGTTCCGGGTCGCGCCCTCGAACTCGTCGAAGATCGTCTCCACCATCGGGCAGCACTTGCGCACGAAATCAGCGGGAACGTTGTAGCGACGGCTCAGTGAGGCGATGAATTCCGGCGCTGAAGTGCGGGCGAGGCGGGCCCGGGAAGTACTGCTCACCTGTGTTCCCTGGAACTTGTGGGCGATCCTGTCAAGTTTCGCCATCCGTCTCGGACCGAGATGGCCCCAGTGGTTCCTGGGGCTTGGGGGGTGTGGCGAGAAAGTTCCTAAATTCTCGGCAGTTTCGGCACTGGAAAGCGAAGCGGGGCTGGGGCTAGAATAATCCGTTCCGGCGCCAGGGGAGTTTCGAGCGGCGCCCCCGCGAACCCATGGGAGCGAGCCGATGGCGTCTGTACTGGTCGTAGACGACGAGAAATCGATCCGGATGGCGCTCAGCGCCTTTCTGCGCCGCGCGGGTCACGAGGTCACGACCGCCGCGTCGGCTGAAGAGAGCTTCGCCCAGCTGGCGAGCCACCAGTTCGATGTCCTGCTCGTGGACATCGTCATGCCGCGAGTGAGCGGATTGGATCTGCTGGACCACGTGCACCGCGAGGGGATCGACGTCGAGGTCGTCGTGATCACGGGTGAGCCGAACGTGGACACGGCGATCCAGGCGCTCAAGCGCGGCGCGTTCGACTACCTACGCAAGCCGGTTACCGGTGACGAGGTCTGTCGCGTCGTGGTGCGAGCGGCCGGCGCCAAGGCGCTCCGCGACGAGAACCGCCGCCTGTCGGAGGACAACCGTCGCCACGCCGAGCACCTCGAGGAAATGGTGACCGCGCGGACAGCCGCGCTTCAGGAAAGCGAGGAACGCTTCCGGCGGATCTTCGAGCACGGCCCCCTCGGCATGGCCCTCGTCGACGAGGAGCATCGACCGGTTCGCTCCAACCTGACACTTCGCCAGATGCTGGGCTACTCGGAAGCGGAGCTCTGCGCTCGCCCGCTCTCGGACCTCATTCACCCCGACGATCGCGACCGCGCCGAGTCCCTCACCCGGGCGCTGATGGATCGCGAGCTGCCGAGTTATCAGTTCGAGGAACGCCTGCAGCGTCGGGATGGCACGTGGCTCTGGGCGGGGGTCACGGCGACCGTCATTCGCGACGAGCAGGGTCGCGTCCTCCACGGGCTTCGGATGGTGGAGGACATTTCTCAGCGCAAGGCCGCCGAGGTGGAGCTGCACGACTACCGGGAGCAGCTCCGTTCTTTGGCATCACGGCTCGCTCTTGCCGAGGAGCAGGAGCGGCGTCGGATCGCTATGGACTTGCACGACGTGGCCGCCCAGAACCTGGCTCTGGCGATGATGGGGCTCCGTGAGCTGCAGGAGTCGGCCGAGGACGACGAGGTCAGCGAGCGCATCGGGCGCCTGCACGGGCTGATCGAGACGACGGCACTCGAGCTGCGCTCCCTGTCGGGCACGCTCAGCCCGCCGATGCTCTACACAATCGGACTCGAGGCGGCGCTCGAGACCCTGGCCGCCAAGCTCGAGGCGGAGCTCGGGATCGAGTTTCGGTTCGAGGATGACGGGTTGTCGAAGGAGCTGGGCCACGACGCGCGCACCACCCTCTACCGGTGTGCCGCGGAGCTACTCGCCAACGTCTCGCGCCACGCCCAGGCCTCCCGCGTCACGGTCTCCATCCGTCGGGCCGGTCCGTCCGTCGAGGTTCAGGTCCGTGACAACGGTCGCGGGTTCGATGCCTCGCGGGTGGGCACGACGATGAAGGAACACGGCGGATTTGGTCTCTTCAGCGTCCGGGAACGGATGCGCGCCCTGGGGGGATCGGCGACGATTCGCTCCGCGCCCGGACAGGGAACGACGACGGTGCTTCTCATGCCGGCGGATACCGACGACAATGGCTCACAGCACGCCGATGACGATCAAGGTACTGCTCGCAGATGACCACAAGCTCTTTCGCGAGGGGCTGAAAAGCCTCCTCAACGAGCAGGAAGGGATCGAGGTCGTGGCCGAGGCCGGAGACGGACGCACGGCGGTGCGTCTCGCTCGCGAGCTCCAACCCGACGTGGTGATGATGGACGTCGCCATGCCCGACCTGAATGGCGTCGAGGCCACGCGGCAGGTCGTCCACGAGGCGGCGGGGACTCGGGTCATTGGCCTGAGCATGCACTCCAACAAGCGCATGGTCGTGGAGATGCTGCGCGCCGGTGCATCGGGCTACGTCCTGAAGCTCTCCGCGTTCGATGAGGTGGCCCGGGCGGTTCGGGCGGCGACCCGCGGGGATCGGTACCTCAGCCCCTCCGTCGCTAGCGTCGTGGTCGATGAGCTGATGAGCCCGGGGAGCAGCTCGTCTGCCTACTCCGCCCTTACCCCGCGGGAGCGCGAGGTGCTGCAATTGCTTGCCGAGGGCAAGAACACCAAGGAAATCGCCTTCGACCTGCATATCAGTGCCCGGACCGTCGACGTGCATCGCAAGCGTGTGATGGACAAGCTGGGGCTGAAGAGCATTGCAGACCTGACCCGTTTCGCGTTGCGTGAGGGTCTGATCAGCGCCGACGACTGAGGGTGCGACTGGCCGCCGGAGCCTCCCGCCACTCGTCTTCGCGGAGTGGGTCGCGAGTGGACCCGAGGGGACCCGGGGCGAACGGCCGGCGGACCAGCTGTCTGGAAAGGGCGCTGGGCTGTCTGGAAAGGGCGCTGGGCCGTCCGGGCGGACGATTCGCGGGTGTGGAAGATGGGATCGGGTTGGTTGGGGGCGTTTCAGCTCCAGAAGGGGGGGCGCGGCGGTTCCGGTCGCTGGAGCGGGTCGCGCGAGGGTGGCCGAGGCATTGTCTTTCGTCTGTTGGTGTAAAGGATCTCGCAAGAGCTCCTCACCCACCTTGGAGGGGGAACTTTGCCATTCCATCCGGGCGCGGGTTGCGGCGATTGGGGGGGGGGAGGGAGACGGACGTCTCATCGGTTGGCGCACATCGACGCGACGTCGATTGCAGCACTCCGCAATTCTCCGGGCTGGCGCGTTCCCGCATGATGACGTTTGGCTCGGTGCCAGCCGTTGAGCCATGGGACCAGGACTGATGCGCGAGAGATGAGGGACGGGATGCTCGTCGCGGTGGGGGTGGCGGCCATGCTGGCGCTGTTTCCAAGGCCGGTAAAGGGTGCCGATACCACGGAGCCGTGGGACGTCGGTGCTACCGACTACGAGTACTACCTGGTCTACGATGGGATCGGACTGGCCACCGAGGACCAGACGATCGCGACCGAGGGAGTCGCCGGCTTCGGGATCCTGCCCCGACTCTCCGGTGGGTTCGGCACCGCCCTCCAGGGCAACGGCTACCTCGCGGTCGCCGAGGTCAACCTGGATGTGTGGCTCTTCGCGACCCTGATCGACAGCGACCACTTCGACTGGGACGTGTCGCTGCTCACCGGCGTGGGTGGTCCGGGACTGGGTGAGATCGCGGTGGCGCCCGGGTTCGAGTTCAATCTCGACACCCAGCCCGACCTGAGCGGCCTCGGGCTCTACTTGCGGGTGGAGGAGGTACTCAGCGGCGAGGAGACCACCCCTCCTCCCGCCATCTTCGGCGAGGAGCCCGAGCCGACCTACGAACGCACCTTCGAGACTGCGGGTCTGGTCGGGGCATACGCGACCCCTGCCACGGATCACCAGATCCTCGTCGAGTTCGATGCGACGGTCGTCCACAGCGATGACCATGCGCTGAACCTCGGGATGATCGCCCTGGGCTACAACGTGTGCTTGACCGATGGCCTCGAGCTGATCACGGCGGTCTCCGTGAACGTGCCCCAGGTGGGAGAGACGATCGCTGGCGGAGTGCTGGCCGGCATGATCGCGACCCTTCCCGGAGGAGGAAAGTAGTGGTGCCGGACCCCGCGCGATCCGAGGTGCCGATGACGACGGTGCTCTTGGCTGACGATCACACGCTCCTTCGCAAGGGAGTACGCAGTTTGCTCGAGCGCAGTGGCAAGCTGCGGGTCGTCGGCGAGGCAGCTGACGGTCGCGCGGCGGTGCAGGCCGTGGCGGATCTTCGTCCGGATGTCGTCATCATGGATGTTGCGATGCCCCTGCTCAACGGCATCGAGGCGACCCGCCAGATCGTCGCCGAGTATCCGCGGACGAAGGTGGTCGCGCTGAGCATGCATGGCAATCGCCGCGTGGTGGTCGAGATGCTGCGCGCCGGGGCGGCGGCCTACGTGCTCAAGCTGTCCGCCTTCGAGGAAGTGACGCGCGCGGTCGAGGCCGCGATGGCGGGGGAGAGCTACCTGAGCCCGTCGGTGGCGCGGCTCGTCGTCGAGGAGGTGGTGAGCCACGACCAGCTCTCTTCCCCCTTCGTGAGCTTGACCTCCCGCGAGCGCGAAGTGGTGCAGCTGCTGGCGGAGGGCAGGAACAGCAAGGCCATCGCCGAGGCGCTCGACATCAGCGTGCGGACGGTCGACTCGCACCGCAAGAAGGTGATGGACAAGCTGGGCCTGCGCAGCGTAGCGGATCTGACTCGCTACGCGCTGAGCGAGGGGCTCGTCTGGACGGAGGACTGAAGCCTGGGATCGAGGCGGCCTGGGAGGTGTCTCGACCCGTGGGGATCGTCTCGGTTTGTGCGCCAGAACTCGTCAGTTGACTCGCTCTGAAACGCTCGAAGGGATCGCGCTGAAGGATCCAGCAACACCGACCCACTCGGTCCGCAATCAGGCACGTCCAACGCAGAAGAAACTGGGCTGCGCGGGTCGCCCGTCGCGTGTCGATCTTGGCAATTGTTCCGCTGCGCCCAGGGACGTATCAAATACACGCTGGCGCGGATGTCGTGCGCCGCGTCGAAACGAGCTGGGCGCGCTGCGACCCCGAGGAATTGCATGGAACACCGACCGAACTTCGAACCCACATCGGGACCCCTCGGCAGAAGTCGCATCTCCGCCGAATACCCGGATTCTTCGCGTTTCGCTGCGACCGGCACGCTGATCGATCTGAACCTCGATGAGGGCGTGGTCCGGACCAACTCGCGCCCTCAGGTCCGGGTGGGCGACGGAGTTCGGCTGCGGATTCGGCTCCCTGACTTGGTCGACTTCGATGTCGCGGCCCAGGTGGTCTGGGTGCGACCCTGGCCCAGCGCGGAGGGGCCGGCGGGATTCGGAGCTCGCCTGTCCACGGTATCGCTGCCCATCCGGATGGCGCTGCGCCGGTGGCTGCAGGAGCACCAGGAGGGGGAGGATAGCCGGCTCGAGGTGGAGAGCTCCCCCAAGTACTCCGTCGAGTGCGAGCAGGGCCGCCTGCGGATTCAGCTGCACGGCATTCTGGAGGGGCCCGAGAGCCAGGCCCTGTGCGACACGGTGATGCGTCTGCTCGACGACTCCCGACCGTCGCTCGTCTACATCGACGCGCGCGAGCTTCGAGCCTGTCCGGAGGACAGCCTTTCCCGCTTCGGGCGCTGGTTCCAGCAGTTGGGGCGGCAGTCCGGCTTCATGGGTGTGCTGTTCGCCAGCTGCGCCGTCGCCCGGCTCCAGATGCGCCGACTGGCGCGTGAGTCGGGGATCGGCAATTCGCTCGTGTCTTTCGAGTCCGAGACCGACGCTCGGCTCTTCTGGGACGAGCTGTCGACGAGTGGGATAGCGGAAAGGGTTGCGTGATCACTCCGCGCTCGGTGCTCATCGCGGACGACCACGAGCTACTGCGCGCGGGGTTGCGACGCATCATCAACGCTGACGCGGGGTTGCGGGTCGTCGCGGAGGCGGGCGACGGCGAGGAGGCGGTGAGCCTCGCGCTGGCCCACAGACCAGACCTGGTCGTCATGGACGTGAACATGCCGCGACTCGATGGGATCCGCGCGACGGCGCGGATTTCGGGGTTCGTTGGCGTCATCGCGCTCTCCACCTACGACGACCGAGCCACGATCCGGGCGATGGCGCGGGCGGGCGCGCTGGCCTACGTGATCAAGGGCGACTGCTCTCGGGATCTGCTCTCGGCGCTGCGCGCGGTGGCGCAGGGGGACACCTTCTTCAGTCCCCGCATCGACCCCCGCCTGCGTGACGAGCTGGTGCGCGCCCCGCCGACTCGGGCTTGCGTCGGACAGTAGACGGCGGCGCGTGCCAGGGCACATGCCCTGTGCTACCGTCGCGCTTCTCGACGGGTGATCGCCCCATGAACCGAGTCGGGAGAACTGTCTGTCTCTTGATGCCTATCGCCAAGGAGCGAGGGTGACACTCGCCCCGAACGCGGAGCGTCGACTGCGCCAGCTGTTCGAGTACGTCGACTGCGCAGTGATGTTCGTGGACGTGGACGGCGTCGTGTTGCTGATGAACCACGAGGCCGCGGCGCTCCTGGGGGGCGAGCCCGACGAGCTTGCCGGGCGCCCCCTGGGTGAGCTGGCGCCAGGGGGGAGTGAGCACGCGGCGCGCTGCGCCGACGTTCGCCAGGAGGGCGAGCCCGCCTCCTTCGAGGATCGTGTCGAGCTGGCGGACGGAGTGCGCTGGCTGGAGTCCGAGTACCGGCCCTGCGAGGCCGGGCGGCATGGATGCGAGGGAGTGCAGATCCTCACTCGCGACATCAGCCGCTGGCGTCGGGGCGAGGAGGCTTTCTGGGAACAAGCCCGGGAATCGACCCGGGCGCTGGCAGTGTTCCAGGAAGGCCGCATCGCATTCCTCAACGCGGCGGGGGCGCGCCTCACCGGGTACAGCGTCGAGGAGCTCTCGTCGATGCCCGCGGATACCGCCATGGTCGTGAGCGCCGAGGACCGCGACCGCGTGTTCGGGGTGTTGCGCGCGGTGGCGGACGGGACCGCGCTGCCGCAGCGGCTCGAGTTTCGCTATCGAAGCCGGACCGGGGAGCTGCATGGGTCGGCGGTTTTCGTCTCTCGCATCTTCTATCGGGGCAGCCCAGCCTCCCAGATTTCGTACCTCGACATCACCGATCGCAAGCGGGGGGAGCAGCTGGAGCGAGCGCGCGAGGAGCGATACGGGGAGCTGTTCGCCGCGATGTCGGACAATCTCTACCTGATCGATCACGACTGGCGTTACCTGAGCGTCAACGACGCGGGCTGCGAGGCTGTGGGCATGTCCCGTCAGGAGCTGCTCGGACAGCGGGTGCTGGACCTCTTCCCCGAGGTTTGGGCCGGGGCCTTTGGCAGTGTCATGCGGCGGACCATGACCGAGCGGCTGGCGGGTGAGGTGGTCGAACGCTTCCAGTTCGCGGACGGCCAGCTCAAGTGGTTTCGTCTCCGGGTCACGCCCGTCCCCGATGGGATCCTCTGCGCGTCCACTGACATCACGGAGGCCAAGGTCGAGGCCGACCTGCAGGCGGCCCAGCTTCGCCTGATCCAGCGATCGGTGGATGGAGCCACCGACGAACTCTTGCAGCAGTTCCTGGACGAGGCCGAGGTGCTGACCGGGAGCGCGATCGGGTTCTTTCACTACGTGCTCGACGATCAGGAGACGCTGGCGCTGCAGACGTGGTCGACGCGAACCCTGGCGCAGATGTGCACGGCCGAGGGCCAGGGAAAGCACTACCCCATCTCGCAGGCGGGAGTCTGGGTGGAGGCAGTGCGGCTGCGCCGTGCCGTCATCCACAATGACTACGCTCGCCTCCCCCACCGGCGGGGGCTCCCCGAGGGGCACGCCCCGGTCACGAGGGAGCTCGTGGTCCCGGTGATGCGAGGGGAGCGGGTGGGGGCGGTGCTCGGAGTCGGGAACAAGCCTGGCCTTTACCTGGATCACGACGTCCGGGTGGTGGAGCGTCTGGCCGATCTGGCCTGGGAGATCATCGACCGCCGCCGCGCGCAGGAGGCGTTGCGCGTCTCCGAGGCGAAGCTCTCGGCCGTCCTCGAGCACTCCTTCGACGTCGTCTTCTCGGTTGATGCGGCCTATCGGCTCCAGACGATGAACCCGGCTGCTGTGGCGTTCTTCCGGAGGTTCCTCGTCGTGGACCCCCAGCTGGGAGAGAACTTGCTGGCCGGGCTGCCGGCGCCGGTGGCCCGGTCCTGGAAGGCCCAGCTCGACCAGGCGTTGCGCGGGGAACCGTTCGTCACACGGGAGTCGATCGCGAGCGACGGTCCCGGACACTTCTTCGAGGTGGCGTTCCACCCCCAGCGCATGGGGGAAGAGATCACGGGTGTTGCTGTCTTCGGTCGTGACGTCACCGAGCGGACCGTGGCGGAGCGCACGGCGGCGCACGAGCGGCGCAAGGTGGAGCTCACGGGGCGAGTCGCCCAGGCGTTCCTCACCGCTTCCCCCGAGGCGGTCTTCGCGCAGGTGCTGGAGCTGCTGCTGGATGAGCTGGGGGCCGGGGACGGGGCGTTCTGCTACCTGGATGACGAGGGGCGACTCGTCTGTCCACCGGCGCGCCACTGCCTGTTTGCTGCCAGCGCGGATCACGCCGCGCGTGTCATCCCGCGCGCAGCGTGGCAGGGGATCTGGGGCAAGGCGCTGACCGAGGCGCGGATCGTCTCGGGTGCCGACGAGCCCCACCCGGCGCGCGGCCAGCCGCGACTGGCCAGCCTGCTCGCCGTGCCCATCCGGTTCGCCGCCGAGCCGATCGGACTGTTCCTGCTGGCGGGGCCGCCCGGCGGCTTCGACGTTCTCGAGGTCGATCTGCTCGACGCCGTGGCGAGCCAGACCGCACCGGTGCTGGCCGCGCAGCTCGATCGGGAGCGGCGTCGGGAGCGCGAGGCGCGTCTCCAGGCGGAGCTGCGCCAGGCGCAGAAGATGGAAGCGATCGGTCGCCTCGCGGGGGGCCTTGCCCACGACCTGAACAACATCCTGGGTGCCATCATCGTCAACGCCGGTCTCGTCAAGCTCGACCTCGACGCGGAGAGTGATCTGCACCTGCCCCTCGATGAGGTCTCGACGGCAGTGCGCCGTGCCAAGCGCCTGACGCAGCAGTTGCTGGCGTTCTCCCGCAAGCAGATCATCGAGCCTCGCGTCCTCTCACTGGAGGCGCGCCTCGACGCCCTGCAGACGATGCTCGCGCCGTTGATCGGGGAGGACGTGATCCTGCGGCTCGAGGGTCGCACTCGGCATCGCATCCGCATGGACCCAACCCAGCTCGAACAGGTCGTCATGAACCTCGCGATCAACTCGCGTGACGCGATGCCGACCGGGGGGGAGCTCGTGCTCACCGTTGGCGACACGGTGCTGCGGGAGAGCGACTGCCAGGGCCACTTCGACCGGGCCCCGGGACGTTACGTCACGCTCACCGTGAGCGACTCCGGCGAGGGGATGGCCGCCGACATCGTCGAGAAGATCTTCGATCCCTTCTTCACGACCAAGGGCATGGGCGAGGGGACGGGGCTCGGTCTTGCGACCGTGTACGGCATCGTGACTCAGCACGGCGGGTTCGTCGAGGTCGAGTCCGCGCCGGGTCAGGGCACCAGCTTCACGCTCCACTTCCCAGCGGTCGAGGGGCGCCTGGAAGAGGGGGACGAGGCGGCGGCTGTCGAACACCGGGGTGGTGACGAGACGATCCTCCTCGTCGAGGACGATGGACTCCTGCGTAAGGTCATGCATCGTCTGCTCGAGCGCCAGGGCTATCACGTGATCGCGGCGGCGTCGGGGGCCGAGGCTCTCGCCCTGATCGAGGGGGACGAAGTCACCGTGGATCTTCTGCTCACCGATATCGTGATGCCAGGCATGAACGGGCGCGAGCTGGCCGAGCGGATGGTCCAAGACCGTCCGGGAGTGCGCGTGCTGTTCATGTCTGGGTATCCGGCTGATGTCATTGCGCGGCGCGGCGTTCTCGATGCGGGGATCGACTTCATTGCCAAGCCCTACGAGCCGACCGCTGTGCTCGCCCGGATCCGCGAAGTTCTAGATCGTGGCGCCAGTCCGGTTCCGGTTGCTCCCTGAAACGCGACCAGGACAGCCGCGAATTCCCGGTTCGGACTGCTGCGGGCACGTTGCGCCGGCCCGGGCGGTCGGCCCTCTCGTGCTGGCATACGTGACTTGCGCTACCGGACGTCGGGGAGCCTGCGGTCGTGCCCTTGCGCAGATCTTTACGGCGACCGATCCGCGACGGCAAACCGGGGTGGCTTCCGGGGCGCGCCGCGCGGGAGGAAGTTGGCGATTGCTCCCGCTGTGGGATCCCCGTACCACAGGGGTTGCTGCGATGAAGTCCTTGCCGCGTCTGTCCATCGATCCGCTGCCGCTGGCGTCCACCGGCGCGGGTGCGGCCTGGACGGCGCGTCTGGATCGAGCCCTGGCGGAGGTCTCGCGGGCTGCCGTTTCGTCGACCAGTCTCGAGGATCTCGCGAACATCGTTCTCCAGGCCGCTCGCTCGTTGACGAGGAGCGGGCACGGCTACGTAAGCTCCATCGATCCGGTGACCGGCGATAGCGTGGGACACACGTTGACGGACATGATGGCGGACTGTCAGGTGGCGGCTCGCGACAAGAAGGCGGTGTTCCCCCTCGATCCCAGTGGACGCTACTCCGGACTCTGGGGCCACGCGCTGACTACGAAGGAGGGGTTCTTCACGAACGACCCGCAGGACCACCGGATGGCAAGAGGGCTCCCGCCGGGGCACATCCCGTTGCAGAACTTCCTGACCGTGCCCGTGCTCGTGGGGCCTGATCTGGTGGGTCAGATCGCGCTCGCCAACGCCACCCACGACTACACGGAGCGTGACCTGAAGGCGGTCGAGCGACTGGCGCAGCTCTATGGCCCGTTCGTCATGCGTCTCCGGCAGGAGGCGGAGCTGCGGACCCGCACCGCTGCCCTCCGCTCTCGAGAGCAGCGATATCGGGCGCTCTTCGAGGGGGCGTTCGACGGCTTCGCGTTGCATGAGCTGATCTGCGACGAGGCTGGGCGCCCCTGTGACTACCGTTTTCTCGAGGTCAACCCCGCCTTCGAGCGCCTCACGGGATTGCAGGCGGACGCGATCGTCGGACGCACCGTGCGGGAGGTCATGCCCGAGACCGAGGACTTCTGGATCGAGCGCTACGCTCACGTCGCGCTCACCGGCGAGCCGATCCAGTTCGAGCACCACTCGGCGGTGCTGGGGCGCGACTACGAGGTCCGGGCGTACCGCACGGAACCCATGCAGTTCGCGACGCTCTTTCAGGACGTGTCGGCCGAGCGCCATCGCCAGCAGGCCGAACGAGAGCTGGGGCGCAAGTTGCAGGAAACCCAGAAGATGGAGGCCGTGGGGCGTCTGGCGGGGGGGATCGCCCACGACTTCAACAATCTCCTGACGGGGATCGCCATGAACACCGGGATTGGGCTGCTCGACGTCGAGCCCGGGACCGACGCGGCCGAGGCGCTCCAGGAGATTCAGACCGTGGCGACCCGGGCCGCGGAACTGACCCGGCAGCTCCTCACTTTTGCACGCAAGGAACCCTCCAACAAGGAGACGCTCAGCGTCGTCGCCGTCGTCGAGTCCTGGCGGCGCATGTTGATGTCGATGCTCGGTGAGCGGATCCAGCTGACGCTGCATACGGCGGCGCAGCCGTGCGTGGTGTGGGGGGACCGTGCTCGCCTCGAACAGGTGCTGGTCAACCTGGTAGTCAATGCGCGGGACGCGATGCCCGATGGCGGAACGCTGGCGATCAGCGTCGAGCCCTTCGAGGTCGAGGCCGGGACGCTTGCTTTCGGAACTCATCCGGTGGCTGTCCCGGTGCCCAGCGGGCACTACGTCAAGCTGCTGGTGGAAGACACGGGGACGGGGATCCCGGCCGGGATCCGCGATCAGGTGTTCGAGCCCTTCTTCACCACCAAGGAGCGCGAGACGGGGACGGGACTGGGCCTGGCCGCCGTGTACGGTACCGTTCGCGACCACGACGGGTTTCTGGACCTAGAGTCCACCGAGGGGCGGGGCACGCGGGTGACGATCCTGCTCCCCTCCCAGGAGGGCACGGTGGCGGACTGCCGTGACACCATCGAGCGAGCTCCGGTGGGAACCGAGAGTGTTCTCCTCGTCGAGGACGATGCGTTGACCCGGCTGGCGACCGCTCGCTCCCTCCGCCGGTTGGGCTACCTGGTCACTGAGGCGACCAGCGCCGAGGAGGCGCTGGAGCACTATGAGGCGGTCGGACGTCAGCCGATCGATCTGGTGCTGACGGACATCGTCTTGCCAGGGATGGACGGTCGCGAGCTGATTCGCCAGCTGCAGGATCGGTACGGGCAGATCCGCGGCGTGGTCATGTCGGGCTATGCCCAGCGAGACCTCGAACCGGGCGTGCGCTTTCTGCCCAAGCCGTATGACAGTGTCGAGCTGGCGCGAGCCATTCGCGAGGCGCTGGATGTTCCCCTCACCGCGGGGCCAGCCACTGACACGGGGGAAGCATGAGGTCGATCTGCTCCTACTGCCGCGCCGACCTCGGCGAGCGCGATCCGCTCGAGGACGAACGCGTCACTCATGGGATGTGCGATGACTGTGCGCGGTACTTCGAGCGGCGTTGGGGGGCGGCCGACCTGGGCGAGTACCTCGACACGTTCGACGTCCCCGTACTCGTCGTCGAGAGCTCGGGGCGTGCGGTGGGGGCCAACGAACAGCTGGCGCGAGCTCTCGGCAAGTCCGGTTCGGAGATCCGCGGTCGCCTGGGTGGCGAGGTGATGGAATGTGCCTTTTCGCGCCAGCCTGCGGGTTGTGGCAAGACGAGTCACTGCGGCACCTGTCTCGTCCGGATCACCGTGGAACAGACCTTCCGGTCGGGACGCGCGCAGGAGCACGTGGCGGTGACTCTCCAGCGGGATTCGGGGACTGCCGCGTTCGTGATCTCGACCCGGAAGCACGGAGATGTGGTGCTGCTGGAGCTCGAGTGAGTGACAGCGTCAAAAAAAGGGGGGGGAATGGGCTTGAGATACGCGATTCACCGGGAGCGGCGTCTGGTTCGAGTGGTCGGTGAGGGATTGCTCACCTTGCGTCAGCTCCAGGACCACCTGCTGGCGCTGTCCGAGGATCCCCGCTACGTCGCCCCGATGCTGAAGCTCGTCGACCTTCGCCGCGCTGCGTTGACGCGACTCGCCCCCGAGGACGTGCACGCCTTCACGGACCTCAAGGCCTGTCTCGCTCGGCACTTCGTGGCCGAGCGCTGCGCCATCGTGGTCAGTCGAGACGTCGACTACGGGATTGCTCGCATCCACGCGGCTCGGAGCGAGGTGAGCGACATCGAGACGCGGGTCTTCAAGGAACTGGCTCCCGCGGTCGCCTGGCTGGAGACGGTGGCGGCCGACCTCGAGGCGATCGTCGCGAGCGGGGCGGGGGACTGCTTGCCGGAGCGGCGCCGAGGCCCGGGGTTGGCGACCGCGCGCCTGGCGCGGCCGGGGACGGCGCTGTCCCGAGCTCGATAGTTGACTGCCTGGCATGGTGGATTGCGGCTTCTGGGTGACGGATCTCGACCTCCGTCGCGCTGCTCGGACGAGGAGCGTCCGGTGGCGCGACGCCTGCCCGCGAGCGGGGGCCGCGCCGGCGTTGTCGTGACCGGGCCCACGGAATAGAGTGCGCGGCATGAGAACTGCGGTTGTCTCTTGCGTGACCCTGCTCGTCTTGGCGTGTTCCTCCACCCCCGAAGCTCCTCGCCGCCCGGCGGAGGATGCGGGCGGTGCCGGGTCGAGCGCGCCGGTGGACACGGAGACGAGGACCTTCCAGGCCGACGACGCGCGGTTCACCTACGTGGGACGTTTCGACTTCTCCGACCCCGCCGCCCCGCGCACCTCGGCCCCGGCGGCGACCGTCGCCGCGCGTTTCCGTGGTGTGGGGTTGACCGTACATCTCGAGGACGAGGCGGTGCGCAACTCGTTCGACGTCATCGTCGACGATCGACCCGCGGCGCTCCTGCGTCCGGCGATTGGCAAGACGGAGTATCCGATCGACGTCGAGCTCGAGTACGGGCCGCACCTGGTTCGGATCGTGAAACGCACCGAGTCGAGCTTCGGGACGGCCACGTTTCTGGGCCTGACCGTTGACGGACGTCTGCTCGACCCGCCCGCCCCCGCGCCGTACACCATCGAGGTGATCGGGGACTCGATCACTTGCGGAGCAGGGGTCGAAGCGACCGACGAGAATCGTAGCCAGTGCAGCACGTGGGGACGTCTCAACAACGCGCGTCTCTCTTTCGGTGGCGTGGTGGGAAGAATGTTCGGTGCCGACACTTACATAACGGCCTCCTCGGGGATTGGTCTCCTGCGCAACTACGAGACGGCGCGCGCGCCCACCATGGCGGACGTCTACGAGGATCTCTTCCTCGAGGCGGAGGACTCTCCCGGGTGGGACCGTTCGGCATTTGCTCCGGATGCGATCCTGGTCGCCCTCGGTACCAACGACTTCTCGCTGGGTGACACCACGGGAACGGATGCCGAACGCGAGGACATGGACCCGGTCGTCTATACCGAGGCGTACATCGACTTCGTGGACCGCCTGCTGGGCTACTATCCCGACACCCACGTCTTCTGCATCTCGAGCAACATGCTCAGCGACGGCTGGCCCCACGAGGACGACACCTTCCGCTCCGATCAGGAGGACAGTCTCGCGGCTGCGGTCGACCACTTCGTCGACCAGGGGGCGGACAACGTTCACTTCGTGGACGTCTTCTCGCTGTCTGGGGCCGGCTGCGACAGTCACCCAGATATCGAGCAGCAGGAGTATACGGCTGGCGAAGTGGCACGCGCGATGAGCGACGCGCTGGGCTGGAAGACCGTCTGGGAACCGAAATAGTGCGCCCGCCGCGCGGATCCGGCTCCTGAGTCGGCTGAGTCGGGTTCTGCCGGCCGGCACGTTGCGGAGCGCTCGTCGCTGGCGATCCTCCCCGCAATTGTTGCCGCCGGAGCGACCCAGGCGGTAGTCGAGACGCTGATGAGCGTGCGCGATTCACCGTCGCTTCTCCGTTTGCTCAATCGCCGCATGCTGCTGTGCGTGCTCATGGGCTTCTCGTCGGGGTTGCCCCTGTACGTCCTGATCCAGCTTCTCCCCGCCTGGCTCCGTGCCGAGGGGACCAGCCTGGAGACCATCGGTCTCTTCAGCCTGACCCAGCTTCCCTACACCTGGAAGTTCCTCTGGGCGCCGCTGCTCGACCGCTACGTGCCGCCGGTGCTCGGACGGCGTCGGGGCTGGGCGCTGATGACGCAGCTCGGTCTGTTCGGGCTCCTGCTCTCCTTCGGTGCGCTCGACCCCGTTCACCAGACTGGGGGAGTGGCCGCCGTCGCGCTGGTGGTCGCGTTCTTCAGCGCCACGCAGGACATCGCGCTCGACGCCTACCGAAGGGAGTTGCTGCCAGACGAGGAGCTTGGACTGGGCAACGCGTTGCACGTCAATCTCTATCGCCTCTCGGGACTCGTGCCTGGTGGGCTTGCGCTGATCCTGGCCGATCAGGCGCCGTGGTCCGTCGTGCACGCCATGGTGTCCGTCTTCATGGGCATCGGGATCCTGGCCACGTTCCTGGCGCCGAACCTCGATGCTCAGACCGGCGCCCCGCCCACGTTGTGGGGGGCCGTGGTGGGACCTTTCCGGGAGTTCTTCTCGCGAGGGGATCTCGGTTCTGCGCTGCTGATGCTCGGTTTCATGCTCGCCTACAAGCTCGGTGACAGCATGGCCACGGCGCTGGCCACCCCCTTCTACATCGACGTTGGATTCTCCATGACGGTGATCGGCACCGTGGCCAAGATGGTGGCACTGTGGTCGACGGTGATCGGTGCGCTGGTCGGCGGCGTCGTGATCACGAAGATCGGCATCAATCGAGCACTCTGGGTGTTCGGCGTGGTGCAGCTGGTGTCCATTCTCGGTTTTGCTGCGCTCGCGGAGATCGGTCCGAACGTGACTGCTCTGGCAGCCGTGGTTGCCTTCGAGTACGTGGGCGTTGGTCTTGGCACCGCAGCGTTCGTAGCCTTCATCGCCCGGGCTACTCACCGCCGCTTCACCGCCACACAGTACGCGCTCTTCTCCAGTTTCATCGCGCTGCCGCGTAGCCTAGCCAGCGCGTCGACCGGCTACCTCGTTGCCGCCTTCGGATACACGGCCTTCTTCCTGCTGTGCGCGGTCCTGGCGCTGCCCGGGATGCTGCTCCTGGTCAAGGTGGCTCCCTGGCGCGAGCCGCGCCCGGTGGCGCCGGAAGCCCCAACTGCCTGAGCCGCGGACGAGCCTACCCCCACCGGCGGTCGCGCTCAGTGAGGCGGCGACCGACTTGAGCCGTTTTGCCCGGCTCGCGAGACTAGATCGGGCAAGCGTGTGGGTCGCGCCAAGGCAGCGTACCCGTGGTGCACCGTCCGAATCGTGTCGCGGTCCGGGCAATTGGATGGGATGGTAGAAGCGAGGGTCTGGCGATGACGAGAAGCGCGATCAGGCGAGCCAGCACAGCAGTTCGC
Organism: Polyangiaceae bacterium; assembly: GCA_050304295.1. GTDB lineage: Bacteria > Myxococcota_A > Polyangia > Polyangiales > Polyangiaceae > JAFGBI01. The sequence continues at coordinate 17,629 of JBNLDK010000104.1, read as the reverse complement.
AAGCCCGTTCCGGGCTTTCGTCGGTCCGACACTGGGGTGGAGGGACGGCGCAAACCCGGAGACGTATCCGTCCGAACCGGGCACCCGATCGCCTTGGGTATCACAACCCCGAACGAACCTTCCGGTTGTCGCAGTGGGCGTGTGGTCCGTGGGAGCGCGGCCGTGGCGCGGCGGCAGTGGTGGCTGGTGGCGGGGATCGCCGTTGTGCTGAGCGGGTGTGGGAGCTCGACCCATGACTCCGGCCTGCCTCCCGATGGCCCTGCGCCACCGCAATCCGACCCCTGTGCGAGGGACTGTCCGGGGTGCGCGGAAGCCGACGCCGCGGAGCTGTTTGGCTGGCCCAGCGTGCCCACGTTCGAGCTGACACTTCCCGGTGACCGCTGGCGGCATTTACAGGACCACGCCGCCGACGAGGAGTACGAGCCCGCGTGTCTCTCCTTCGAGGGCGACCCGCTCGGGTCAGTGGGGGTCCGCTTCAAGGGATCCTACGGCACGCTGTACCCCTGTCTCAACGGCGAGCGCGACTGCGCCAAGCTGAGCATGAAGATCAAGTTCAGCGAGATCGACGAGGACCTGCGGCTCTTCGGTCTCAAGCGGCTCAACCTCCACTCGATGCTCAACGATGGCACGCGGCTTCGCGAGCGGCTTGGCTACGATCTCTACCGGGACATGGGAGTGCTCGCCCCGCGTAGCGCCTGGGCGGTGCTGACCATCAACGGGGAGGACTACGGCTTGTTCTCGATGGTGGAACAGGTGGACGGGCGATTCACCAGTGACCGCTGGCCCGACGACGGAGATGGCAATCTCTTCAAGGAGGCCTGGCCGCAGACGGACGACGCCAGCTACTACGTCGAACGACTGAAGACCAACGAGGACGAGGGGGACGTCGGCAAGATGGTCGAGTTCTTCACCGACCTCGACGGTGCTGCCACGCCGGGGCAGCGTGCCTCGGTGCTAGCGGAGTGGATGGATGTCCAGGCCTTCCACCGCTACATGGCTGTCGATGATGCCATCTTCAACTGTGATGGGGTCACGGCCTTTTATACGGAAGAGGGCTGGAAGGGGAATCACAACTACTACTTCTACCAAGCCACGACCGAGGACCGGTTCACGATCGTGCCCTGGGACCTGGACGCCACCTTCACCCCCTGGGGCAACTGGAGCGCCATCCCGAGGTGGACGGAGGTCCCGGAGGACTGTGACCTGACGTACCCGACGTGGGATGGTGCTGACCTCGAAGCGCTCGCTCCCGGTTGCGATCCCGTCTTCCAGGGGTTGGCCGGGGATCTGGGCACCTATCATTCCGCCATCGACGAGCTGCTGGCCGGGCCGTTCGCGGAGCAGTACCTGCTCGACAAGATTGACGAGCTGACGCCGCACATTGCTGACGCCGTTGCGGCGGATGAGCGGGGACCTGGCGCGGCGGCCTGGGAGGGCGAGGTCGCCGGGCTGCGTCAGATGATCCCGGTCTTGCGCGAACGCCTCGCTCGCCTGCGTGACGGCGACGTGGTGACGCCGTTGCAGCTCAGCCCGGTCGAGATGAACGACTTCGAGTCCACGAGCGAGCTGGGGCTACTGCTCGGGGCACAGCTCTATCACAATCCGTCGTCCACCGTGGAGCAGTCGGTCAACGCTGACGGTGCGCTCGGTGGGGCGCAGGACATCCGACTCGATTTCGAGTACCGAGACGAGGGGGACAACGACTGGGAGCAGTGGCTCGCCTTCTCGCTTCCGCTTGCCGGCGCGCCTGTCGATGTCACGGCGATGACCGGCGTGCGCTTCGTCACGGTGGCGGACCGCGCGCGCACGCTGCGGTTCGATCTGGCAAGCCCTGCGGCCAGCAACTCGGATCTGGGGATCCGCCCGGGGTGGGACGTGGCGGTGAGAGCCGAGCCCACCCAGGTCGAGGTCCGATTCGCGGAGGCTACCGTTCAGAGCTGGGCGGTTGACCAGGGACTGGATCCACAGGACCCACTCGAGAGCATCCTGGAATCCGTGACGGGGTTCTTCCTCCACCCGTACTGCGCTGGACGTGACGCCTCCGGGTTCCTCGGCGAAGGCGTGTCGGATCCAGGTTACTTGCAGATCGACGACATCGAGCTCTTCACCGAGTAGTCCTTGCGTGGGCGCCGGTTCAGTGGGGGCCGGCGCCGCTAGCTACGATGTTCGGCACGTCTCCTGCCGCATCGAGGGAGTACTGGTAGGGGGGGCTGGTCCAGGGCTCGCCGCCGCCCCCGGTCGACTGCACGCCCGAAGTCCCGCTGTACACGTTGCCGCGGTCTCCGCTGCCAATGGCGATGTACGCGGTCTGTTCGTTGGAGCTGTTGTTGAACTCGTGAGGATCGCTCACGCCATCGAAGTAGTTGGCTTCGAGCAGGATGGCCGCCTCGATTCCCGCGCGGACGCAGTAGTTGCTCGTCCGGGAGCTGTAGTAGTTGTTGTAGATGTGGTTGCGTCCGAAGCGGACGCGCGGCATCCGCTCCACCACGTTGTCCGCCCACCAGTTGTGGTGCCAGGTGACGTTGAGGGGGATCGTGCCCGGCCAGCCCGTGGGAGGGGTGTCCGTGCCACCGACGAGGTTGCTGTAGCGGTGCCCTGCGCCGCCCGTCGAGTCGCTTCCCTGGTTGTCCGAGCGTGGCGCATAGGAGAACTTGGTCCAGGAGACGGTGACGAAGTCGGCGTCGTTCGTGATGTCGAGGTTGCCGTCCGTTCCGTCCTGGATTGCGCAGTGATCGAACCACACGTGGTGCGCGTTGCCGTTGACGCTCACCGCGTCGTTGCCAGATGAACAACCCTCGCTGGCGTCGTAGCTGGGGTCTAGGGAACAGTCCCCCACCGCGTAGCCGGAGATGTTCAGGTTCCGCATGACGATGTTGGAGCTCCCGGAACCGATGGCGACGCGTCCCCGCACGTGGGCCCCACTCGAGCACCCGATGATGGTCTTGTTCGAGCCGATATCCAGAACGCCGTGGTCGAGGGTTCCCTGGACGTAGACGACCTGAGGGGTCGAGTCCTCGGTCAGTCCCTGGAGCTCGGACAGCGAGGTCACGAGGACCGGGCTCGCGTTGCCCCCGCCGGTCGTGCCGCCGTTCTGGTCGGCCCAGCCGATCGGGGAGGGATCGGAGAAGATGTAGTCGGGAACCTCGCAGGGGGCGTTTCCCGTGGTGCCTCCGCTGCCCGACGTGCCTCCGGTGGGAGGCGCGCCTCCGGTGGCCGGGGCTCCCCCGGTGGATGGGGTCCCGCCGGTGCCGCCGCTGCCGTCATCGGTACACAGGCAGTAGTCCGACTGATGGCCTGAGCCGGGGCTGCAAGTCAGTGCGGGCAGTGTCGTGTCCGGGGCGCACGAGCCCTCCATGTTCTCCCAGACTTCGGCGCACCCGAGCCCAGCCGCTGCGCAGACTGTCTCGCACCCAGCGCCGTCCTCGAACACCGCAGCACAGAAGTCGGGACCGCTTCCGCAGAGCTCCCAGCCGGCGGATGCAATACCGCTACAGTCCACCGGCGCACCACCGGTTCCCGTCAGGCCGCCCGTGGCCGCAACGCCGCCCGTGGGTCCCCCGCCAAGGGGACTCCCGCCGGTCGGGTCGACTCCCCCAGTGGTCGGCAGTCCGCCCGTCGCTGCCACGCCACCGGTCGTAGCGCCGGCGACTGCCCCCCAGCCGCCGGTGCCGCCGGTCCCGCCGGCGCCACCGGTCGTAGCGAGGCTGGCGCCGGCCCCTCCCGTGTCTCCTCCAGTTGCTCCGGACCCACCGATAGTGCCAGCTCCTCCAGTAGGGTTGCCGGATGCCCCCGATCCCGGGGTCCCACCGCTCGGACTGTCCCGGGCGGAGGAACCATCGTCACCGCAGGCGACAAACCAGGGGACCAGCGACATCCAGGCGAGGGTGCGGACGAGGCGGGAATGGGTACTCATGACTCTCCGGCGGGTGCGTGAACGGGTGCCACTCGATCCGTAATGCGGCAGCGCGCGAGGTTCATTTCAGGAGGTGGTTCGCAAACCCCGGGGGCCAGCAACGGGTCTCGGCGATCGGTCGTCGCTGGTGTCCCAGGCGAAGAATTGACCATGGACGGGTCATGGCCTTTCTAGCAGAAGAGGTCGCATCGATGCTGGCTGCGGGGGACCCAGCAGACCCGGCTGGGTGTCGTGCGTTCCGCCTGGGATGCAGCGCACCACACAAGAAAGGACAGAAGAATGCACATTCCACGTTTGGGAATCCACGTCGGTATTCTCGCCGCGCTCTGTATCGCTGCGGGCAGCGCTTCCGCACAGAAACAGCCTGCCCGGCCGAAGCTCCCAGCGCAGGCGGCGAAACCCACGAAGCCGAAGCAGGGCGCGCATCCGCGCCGTCCCGCACCGCTTCCTTCCGGCGCGATCGCACGTCCGTGTCGGGATCCCAGGATGCTCGACGACTTCGAGGATGGGGACGCCAGCATCTGCGCCAACAGCGGGCGTGTCGGTGGGTGGTACTTTGGGGGGGACCAGTCCGCTGGTTCGTCCTCGAGTCCGGCAGATGGAGCCACCCTGACCAGCGCCAATCTCGTCGGGGGTCGGGGGCGGAACAGCAAGGCGCTCTCGTACCGGGGCCGCGGCTTCACCGACTGGGGGGCGTTCGTGGGCTTGTGGGCGGTGACGCACGACGGCAAGGCCATCGATGCTAGCCAGTATCAGGGGTTCCGCCTGCGGGCACGCTCTGTCGGTGCCCCCCGCCAGGCTAGAGTGATGGTGACCACCGCGGACCTGATCGAGCCGCAGTTCGACGGAACCTGCGCGAAGGATTGCTACGACTACTACGGGCAGGACGTCACTCTCTCGTCATCATGGCAGAACATCCAGATCCCGTTCAGCGCAATGAAGCAACAGGGCTGGGGCGTCCAGAAGCGCCTCGACCTGCGGCAAGTGCGCGGTTTCCAGCTGAACTTGCCAAATCCTCCGGCGGCGGACTTCAACGTCGAGATCGACGAGGTCGCCTTCTACTGAGAGAGACGACGCGGCCGGAGGAGCGGGCGCTCTTCGTTCTCTGGACGGGAGCGTCCTGCCCTTTGGGGCGGCGGCCGGGGGCGAAGAATTGACTATATACGTCGTGCTCCACCCACCTATCCTCGAAACGAGCCAGGTAGTGGCTGAACCCCGCGAGGGGTGCGGTTGGGCCCTGTGGCACCAACGGTCAGGAAGGTAGCAGTGACAAAACAGCAAGCGGGGAAGTCCCCGCCGATCCCCGCTCCGGAGGGGCTCGAGGTCGAGTTGGTCGAGAGGGATGGTGCTGCCTATGCGGTCCTTCGCTTTCCCTCCCGTTCGACGGGCGCTACCCCGCGGTTGACGACGGCTGAGCGTGAGGTTCTGGCGGATCTTCTGCAAGGCCTGAAGACTCGGGACATCGCGAACCGACGCGGGACTTCGCCGCGCACGGTTTCCAACCAGATAGCAAGCATCTTTCGCGCCTATGGTGTGGCATCGCGCGGAGAGCTATTCGCTCGGTGTCGCGGCATCCCTCACCGCTCGGACTGAGAGGCGATGGGTGTTGCCTGTCTCGTCCGCGGGGTGTCTGGGTCAGAAGTTGCCCGTCACTCCGGCGCTCTTGTAGCCGATCCAGGGTTGCCACCGTCGGGTCTGGTCGGGATGTCGCCCGTGCTGGGGGGTCACCAGTAGGAGTACGGCGCCCGCACCGGTCACCAGCCCCCCGCCGATCAATCCCACGTTGGCGATCCTCACCGAGCGATTGTAGGGCCGCACGTCGTTCGACTGATCAGAATAGCAGCTGCCGTTCTTCAAGCACCCGTCGTCGCGCAGACCGGGACGCCTGCGGGCGGCGTCCAGTCCGGCAATCGTGCCTGCGATCAAGAGCGCGCCTCCCGTCCCCACAGCGGCCCAGCCGACATGCCGCTGCCAGCCGGGCGCGCTACCGACGGCACTGTCGGGGCCGGCCTCAGGCGCTGCCGGGGGTGGTGTGGAAGGCGGTGCCGTGGTGGGTGCAGTTGTCGACGCCGCGGCTGCCGGCGCACCATCCGCTGGCCCAAAGGTCAGCTCGACCGTGCTGCGCTCTCCCTCCTCGAGTGTGAGGACGGCCCGCGCGACCTGTCCTTCCACCGAGCCCTCCACCACGTGTTCGCCGGGATCGACCGCGTGTCCTGCAGCGAGCAAGGCACCCGAGATCTCGTGGTCGTCGACGGTGAAGTGGACCACCTCTCGGTTGGCGCCTTGCACCGAGACCAGGATCTTCGGGATCCGCGGAACGAGGGCGTCGCGCTCTTGCTTGGCCTCCCGCTGCGCCGCACGCTGGGCGGCAATCTGACCCGTCTCGACCTGAAGAATCGTTGCCTCGTTGTACACCTCGTATGCCTCGACCAGCCTGCCGAGGGCGACCAGCGCGCGTGCTCGATACAGTGCGATGGTGGGCACCTGAACGACCTCGTAGGCGTCTCCCAGCTGTTGCGCGGCGCGCTCGTACTCACCCGCGTCGAAGGCGTCGACGCCCGCGGCGGCAATGTCACGGGCGGTCATGACTTCGCCGTTGGTCTGGGCGCGCGCCGCAGTGGGGGTGGCCAAGACTGTCAGAAGCGAGAGCAGAATGCGAAGTGGGGGCGTCATGGTGTGGCGAGGTGGTCGCGACGGGTCAGAAGGCAAGGCGCTCACGCGCCGATCGAAGCGGAGCCGAGCTGGGAGGATCCGGGGGATCCATTGAGGGTGTTGGCGACGCGCCTCGCGGCGACGTGGCGTCGGGCAGCGGCTGCGGACTGCGGCGCGGGGCTGTTGACCGAGGCGCCTCGCGGGGGAGGGGGGACGCGCCGTGGGAAATGTCGGGCTCGGTTGGGGACGGCTCTTTCGCGGAGGCGTCCACTCCAGGCGGCTCTAGCTCCGCGACGCTCGCCGGGATCGGTTGCGGCCTGCTCACCGTTTGCGGTGTCGGCTGGGTCAAGGAGCTTGCTGAGGCAACGGCGGCAGCGGGTTTCGATTTCGCGGGCGAGACCGCGGTGCTGGCGCCGAGTCCCAGTGCCCCGAGGAGGACCAACGCCGGGATGGCCAGCGCCAGGAGCCAGGGGGACCGGCGGCCCGTTCCTGCACGGCGAGGAGTCGGGTCCCCTGCTGCTGGACTTGGGGCGACCACGCCGACATGGCAGATCTCGCGCAGCTCTGCCATCTGCTCGCGAACGCTCTGGAAGCGCTGGTCCGGGTCCCTCCGGGTGCTGCGCTGGAACCAGCCGTCGAAGTGGGGGGGAACGGGACCCAGCTGGGAAGGAACCGGAATCTCTTCGCTGCAGATGGCGAGGACGAGCCCACCAATAGTCTGTTCGTCGAAGGGGCGTTGCCCCGTGAGGCACTCGCAAGCGACAACGGCGAGCGACCAGATGTCGCTGCGATGGTCTACCGACTGCCGTCCGGATGCCTGCTCGGGGCTCATGTAGTGAGGCGTGCCGAGCATCTCTCCCGTCCGCGTTGCGGAGCCTTCCGTCGTCCCTAGTGCCTCGCCCGTCTTGGCGATGCCAAAGTCGAGCACCTTGACGATCTCGTCCTCGCCCTCGCGCGCCAGGAAGATGTTGTCGGGCTTCAGATCGCGGTGCACGATCCCCTCTTCGTGGGCGCGGGTAACGGCCTTGCCGGCCTCCGAGAGGATGTACGCCACCACGTCGGGGGCCAGCGCGGTCTCTCTGGTCAGTCGCTCGCGGAGGCTGCTGCCCTCGAGCAGTTCCATGACGATGAACGGCCGCCCCTGCTCGACACCGTAGTCGAGGATCTGGACCACGTTGCTACCGCGGAGCGAGGCGGCAGCCCGGGCTTCCCGGCGAAATCGCGACAGAGCCTCCGCGCTCTTCGCGATGTTGCCGTCCATGAGCTTGACCGCCGCCAGCATCCCGAGCTCGGTGTGCCGGGCCACCCACACGGAGCCCATCCCGCCTCTGCCAAGTGGGCGCTCGAGTCGGTACCTTCCAATGTCGAGGGGGAGGGGCTGTTCGCCGAGGGCCCCGGCCCTGCTCCGTTCTCCCTCTGCCGGAAGGGTGACCGATACCGGGGCGATCGCCGCGGAAACCAAGCGACGGCAGGCCGAGCAACGGTCGACGTGCTCTTCGAGCTCGAGCTGTTCGCTGTCCGCGAGTAGCCCCTCGGCGAAGGCCACGATCGTGTTCGTGTCTGGACAGCCCATCTCGTACAGGTCCCCGCGAGCTCTATCCGTTGACACTTTGCATCCCGGGGCGACCGGCTCAAGGGCGGAAATGCCGATTTCCGGTGGGCCGCTCCTTCCCGTCAGCCGCCTGGCTCAGAGAAAGTGACAGTGCGTCTGCGACTTCTTCCGTCTCGACGTCCCTTCCTGAATGAGACCGCCCTGCGGTCGGGAGGATGCAATGGACGGATGTCAGGCTGGTTTCGCGGCGGGTGCGATCGGAACGGTGGGTGCTCAGGTGCTCACCAGCCGGACTCATGACTCGACCAGGCTACTCGATGGCGGGCGCGTTCGGCTCCGCCTCGTTCCCCCACCGAGTGAAAGCCGCAAGAAACTAGGTCCGACCGAGGCGCAGAAGGTGTGGAACGAGCTGCTCGACGGGGGATGGGTGCTGGTCGAACATCGCACCGAAAGTGGCCAGGAAGTGCTCATCGCAACCCGGTCCGAGCGGTTGCTGCCCTGGCCGGAGCTCGATGACTTCGAGGCCAGAGTCGTCGAGCTGGCCCTGGTCGGTCGCTCCAACAAGTTCATCGCCATCGAGCTGGGGGTGTCCCAGTCCACGATTTCGACCCGGTTGAAACGCGCCATGGTCAAGCTGACGGTTCGCGACCGAGCTGAGATGCAGCGTCGCTTCGGTGCGCTTCCGACCGGCCCCGGTCTCTGAACTGTCACGGTCCGGGGCTGGGCCAGCGTAATATCGCGGCGTGCTCCGGAGGTCGATCGGCAAACTACGCATGGACCACAGGGGAGTGAGTGGTAGATCTCTAGGGCGCTGTGTCGGACAGGGGGTTGAGTCGTTGGTTCGCTCCAGACTGCGGTGTGGAGTTGGCAGCCGCACTCGACACGGCGCTACAGTCGATTCTCGAGACTGCACGAGCTGAGTGGCCGGGGGTCGAGGTCGCCGACGACGACTTCTGCCGGTACCTCGCCGAGCGAACCCCGCGCACCGATGCAGTCGCGCAGGCACTGGCGGGAATGGCGACGAGCGATCTCTACCTCGCGTGCGCCTGCGCGCAGGGAGACTCTCTTGGGGTGCGCGAGTTCGAGCGGTGTTTTGGCGAGCGCATCGAGCGCGCGCTGGTGCGGTTCCAGGCGCCCGCGGCCGTCATCGCCGAAGTTCACCAGACCTTGCTGCAGCAGCTGCTGGTGAGTGCCGACGGTACCGCGCGTGGGATCGAGAACTACGCGGGGCGCGGGAGCCTCGCCTCGTGGGTACGGGTCGCGGCCGTTCACCTGGCCATGCGCCACCTGCACCGCGGACGCCGGGAAATCGCCGATGAGGCGCGACTGCTCGAGGCGGCGGCGAAGGGCTCGGGGGACCCGGAGCTCGAGTACCTGAAACAGCAGTATCGCCAGCAGTTTCGCGCCGCGTTTCATCAGGCCCTGGGTCTGCTCGAGGCGCGGGAGCGCAACCTGCTTCGCCACCATCTTGTCGATGGAATGAGTATTGACGAGCTCGGGCAGCGTTTTGGGATTCACCGAGCGACGGCGGCGCGCTGGCTGGAGCGGGTTCGCGCGGCGCTGGCGGACTCGACTCGGGACATCCTGGTCGAGCAGCTCGATGTGTCCGTGACCGAGTACGAGAGCATCGTGCGTATCGTCCAGAGTCAGCTGGACTTTACCGTTGCCAGGTATCTGCGCGACCAGTGTGGGGAGAGCTCTCGGTAGGGATCGCAAGCACTGCGCCGGAACTGGCTGCCCGGGTGCCGGGCACGGCTGCTCCGATGGCGTGAGGTTGCGAGCCCCTTCGGCACGAGCGGGGAAGCTGGTCGGTGTTCCAGGTCTGGCGGCACTCCCGCGCGCGACGCGGTTGCTACGGCCTGGCGAGCTTGTTGAGCGAGTGCTGGAGGTTCTCGCGTATGCGCTGCTCGTCCTGGTCAGGCACGTGCATCCCTTGCTCGATGCGTGACAGGATCTCTTCGCAGGCCACCCGGCAGTCGTGGTAGATGCCCACCCAGTACGCGGCGACCGCGACCTCGTCCAGCACTCGCCAGTCGTACACGTCCTGCGCGATGAAGAGCCGATCCTTCGGCTGTGGGATGAGCGCTGCCGACTTGGCGAACAGGTACGCCTTCCCGTAGCTCTTCCGCCGGCGGAAGTAGTGCGCGAGCTCGTAGAGCGGTTCCGCTCGAGTGGGTCGGAGCTCGTAGGCGGCCAGCAGGTCGCGCAGCACGGTCTCTTCGGGGCGATCGAGCAGCACCGAGATCCTCCCCATCTCCAGCTGTGCCATGAAGGTCTCCTCGGCCCAGCCCTTCATGGTCGTGCGCTTCGCGTAGGCCTGATACGCTTGGTCCGGGTGTCCGGCGTGTCGATAGGATTGCGCGAGGTAGAACTGGCTGCGCGCGTTCTCCGGATGCTGCGCCAGCTCCTCCTCGAGGAGCTTGGCGTCCCGCAGGTACTTCTGCTCCGTGGTGACACCGTGTGACTTGGCCCCCTCACCGGAGTGGTAGACGATCCAGATGTCGTCGAGCCGGGCGCGCCGCTTCTCGCCGTCGAGTTGCACGAGGTAGTTGTGGACCGGCCCTTCCCACCTCCACCGTGTCTGGCGGACGTCGATCAGGTGAGGCACTGCGTAGCGCACGTTGCCGTGGTGCTTCTCCAGGTCGTAGGTCACGCCCGGTACCAGCCGCTCGTAGAATTTCGGGTCGGCGACCCCCAGTTCCTCGTCGGCGTCGACGAAGAGCAGCCAGTCGGCGCGATCGGCGGCCACGGCCAGCTCCAGGGCTTGCTGGCGATTGACACCGAAGTTGACCCACTCGCGCTCGTGCACTTCGCCATCGATGCCATGTCCCGCCATCTCGCGCTGGATCAGCTGGATCGTGTCGTCACTGGAGCCGGTATCGACGATCACGTAGTAGTCGATGCAGTCCTTGACTGAACGGAAGAGGCGCGGGAGCACCTTCTCCTCGTTCTTCACGATCATGTTCAGGCAGATGTTCGTTCGCGGACGGGGCATGAGGGTTGCCTCGGGCGGGGTCCTCGCAGCTCGGTCAGCAAGGCGTCCAGTACCGGCGTGAGCTCGCTTCCCGGCGATCAGGGGCGGAGGCTGGGCTGGCCGATACCCAGCACGGCCCAAATGAGCAGCGGGCATGAACACCAGCGGAGGGTGCATGCCCGCAATCGCCACAACGGGACCGCCCCCCCGGGGGTGGTCCCGCCGCGATGCGATGTCCGTTGAGATCAGCTCCCGGTCGCGCCAGTGCCGCCAGTGCCGCCGGTGCCGCCGGTGCCGCCAGTGCTGGCAGTGCCACCCGTTGCGCCGCCGGTGCCAGCCGTCGCGCCGCCAGTGCCAGCCGTCGCGCCACCAGTGCTGGCTGTCGCGCCGCCGGTCGCGGCACCGCCCGTCGCCAGGTCGCCGCCCGTCGCCGCCGCACCACCGGTCGTGGCGCCCCCGGTGTTCTCGGGGGTCGGCTCATCCTCTGGATCCGAGCTGCACGCAAACGCCAAGGACGACATGCCGACGAAAAGGGGCAGCTTTCTCATGATCTTCATGACTAATGACTCCTGCTGACTTCGGTAGATGCCCTGGGAGGACGCCTCTGATCAGTATTGGCGGACATTAAGGCCGACATTGCGTCGGCTACGGCGGAGGTGACACCGTTCTTGGAACGGGGCCAAATTCCGTTGGAGTTGACTGGACTGACCAGTCCAGCTTCACGCCGGCGGAACCGTAGATCTTTCCCGCTGCAGGTTCAACTGGGAAGCGGAGACGTGGCGAGGTTTGGCCTGCCTTTCGGTCGGTATTGAGGGACTTGGGACCCCGTGTTTGCCCGTTGCGCCGGGAAGCGGACGACTACACGCGCAGGGCGGTTGGCTGGGCTGCTCCTTACTCTTTACCGCTGTGGCGGTGGGTGGGCATCTCGGGACGGCGGTTCGGGTTGCCCCGCGCGACTGGAGGCGCTTCGGAGCGTCCGCTTGATCTGGTGGTGATGCTCACCGCGCGTCGCGACCCGCTCGTGTCGGGACGCGCGTCCAATCCCGAGGGTCACTGGTGGTGAGCTCGTCGCCTTGCGGGGCTCGCCCCGAGCGAGAGCCCGTCGGCTTCTCTTCCGGCTCGAGGAGTTCTCAGCAATGCGTGTCGCGACGCGAAGGTCGGTCCGCGCCGCCTTGGTCTCCGCCGCCGCTTCCCCGCGCGGAGTCGCGAGTTCGCATCAGTGCGGTCGATGCTTCGTCGAGTTGGGCGCGAAAGGAGACGGGTGCGTCGTGGCCACTGCCGTGGCTACAGTGCCGACCACTTGCGGTGATTGAATTCTCCGTTCTTGCCCCCCAGGGGTGAGGGGCAAGAACTCCGAAGAAGACGACCGATCTCAAGTGGGTACTCCTCTACACTTGCGGTCAACGCAAGCGTTGCCCGCTGTAGGTCAGCGAGTCAATGCGTCCGCGCGTCGCGCGAAGAGATCGCTACGCTCATCGACATGGCGACGGTGACGATGCAGTTTTGCCGTGTCACCGGTAAACGAGCTGCAGCGGGCTCGATCCGCTCCCGCGCAGGGCGTGATTTGGGGTGCGTTTTTCTTCAGGCAAGCTCAACATTGGCGCACCTGATCGTTTCCACTCGATAGAGTCACAGTCCTTGGGAGTAAGTGAAGGAATACAGCATGCGGTACACCACGCGGCAGAGGCACCGGCAGTTTTGGCACCTGGCTCGCTTCCCTTTCGCGGGCGCCATCTTCGTCCTTGGACTGGGTTGCTCGGACAACAGTAGCGACCTCGACCAGTCCTTTTGTCCGTCCGGGCAGGCGCGGTGTTCCGCAGGTTGCGTCACCCTGAGCATGGATCCGTACAACTGCGGTGCTTGTGGCAACGTTTGCGGCCTTGGGCAAACGTGTGGTCCGAACGGCTGCGAGTGCACCGCGGGTCTCACGAACTGCAACGGCGCGTGCGTCGACACGACCGCTGACCCGTACAACTGCGGTACGTGCGGGGCCAGCTGCAACGGCCTGGTGTGTTCGCTCAGCAGTTGTTCCGCCAGCTGTGGTGCGGGCCTCGAGAACTGCAGTGGCGCTTGCGTCAACCTCCAGTCCAGCGTGACCGCCTGCGGCGCGTGTGGCGTCACTTGCCCCGCGGGTCAGAGCTGTTCCAACGGTACTTGCGGGTGCGGTCCTGGGCAGCAGTCCTGCTCGGGTGTGTGCATCGACGTGCAGAACAATCCGCTGAACTGCGGAGCCTGCAGCAACGCCTGCCCATTGGGCGCGACCTGCTCGGGTGGCTTGTGCGTGGGTGGTGGCACGGGCGGAGGCCCGAGTGGCGGCAGTGGGGGTACCTTGGGGGGCTCGGGTGGTACGACTGGTGGGGCGGGCGGAACCGGTGGTGGCACGAGCGGTTCGGGTGGACTGGGTGGCATGACGGGTGGTGCTGGGGGGACTACCGGCGGCGCCGGGGGCACGACTGGCGGTGGCGGCACGACCGGCGGTGGTGGCAGCGGAACCGGCGGTGTCGACCTCGACCAGAACGGCAAGGCCACGGCCTGTCCGGGGGAGACCACCGACGTGCCGCAGGAATACCTGCGACTCGGCGAGATCCGCATCCTGAACAACAACTGGGGCTCCGAAGATCTCGGCTGCTCCGCGCCGACCAGCACGATGAGCGTGTTTGTGGATGCGGACCGCACGTTTGGCTGGAATTTCAGGCGAGGGGACTGCGCGGACAACGGCAACCCGCCGGACGTCCAACCTGACACCTCGCACCCGGACTTCCCACAGGTCGAGTTTGGGATCCACCCCTTCGGCGTGGGCAGTGACCTGGCGACCTCCCCGGAGTTCTCCTCGACCACGCTCTTGCCGCTTCAGATCAAGGACATCACCAGCGCCAGCGTCACCCTCGACAACCTATCCATCTCCCTGGGTGGGGCGAGCTCCTGGAACCTGGCGATGGAGTTCTGGCTGAGCAGCGGCGACCCTCGCAACTCGGGCGGCGTTGATGTCCACACCGAGCTCATGGCCTGGTGGGGCTGGAACGGCGGTCGCTGGCCTTGCGAAGGTGCGTCCGACAACGTGCAGGCAGGTCAGAGCTACACGCTCTGCCATCAGGATGACAACTGGGCCGGCGGGCAGTGGCGGTACTACCAGTTCCGCGCTGGCGACGGCTCGGATGGCAACATCCGAAACAACTTCAGCGGCACCATCAACATCAAGGCGTTCCTCGACTACCTGATGACCAAGCCTGGCTACAGCGGTGACCTGTGGTTGACGCGCATGGAGGTGGGCAGCGAGATCGACGACAACACCGACGGTTCGGTCAGGATGAGTGGCATCACCTTCGAGGTGAACAACGAGTCGCGGTCTGCCGAACTGTGTCAATGAGGGCACATCTACACCCGGCGCAGGACCGTGCAGTCGGTCCTGCTCTGGACGTGAGTGATCCGCTTCCGGCCGCGCGTCGCCTGGGAGGCGGGCAGCGTCGCCGGATCGTTCTGCAACCTACCACCCCATGCATCGCGCCCCGGTGGGCCCAGCACGTTGCGGGCGGGGGCTGGTCCGGCGTTTCCCTGGCGGCGTGCCTCGCTCTCGCGAGTGCCTGCGGCGGCGACGGAGAAGACACTCTCCAACGTCCCCGCGGTTCCAGCGGGGGGCAGGCGGCCAGCAGCGGCGTCACGGGTGGAACGCCAGCAACCGGGGGAGTGCTGGATGGTGCGGGTGGGATTGCGGTGGGTGCCACCGGCGGGGGCCCGCTAGGGGGGAGCTCCGCCTCGGGTGGTTCTGTACTGGGCGGTAGCTCCGGCTCTGGCGGTGCGGCTGGCTCGGGCGGGACGACCGGGGGCGCGTCGGGTTCGGGGGGGCTGGTCGGTGGCACGTCGGGCTCGGGCGGCGCGAGCGGTGGTGCGGTGGCCACGGGAGGGTGGCCGCCCGTCGAATGCCAGGGTGGTTTCGACGCGGTTGATGTCGGTGGGGCGCAGTACTCGGTAGCGGTGCAAACCGCCACCTCGCGAGGCCCATTGCCGCACTTCTGGAACACCTTCGGAACGGGCCACCTCGGGCTGTATCTTCGCGAGGATCGCGGCTGGGGCGAGCTTCTCAAGGCGCACACCGTTGATGGTGTGCAGAACCTGGGCCTGACCAGCTTGCGGCAGCACGGGCTGTTCCACGACGATCTGGGTATTTACCGCGAAGAGAATGGTGTCCCCGTCTACGACTTTTCGAAGTCTGACCAGGTTTTCGACTTCTTTGTGGACCTCGGCATCGAGCCCATCGTGGAGCTCGCGCCGATGCCCAGCGCTCTCGCTTCTGACCCGTCCGCTACGGTCTTCGACTGGGGGATGGGGATCTCTCCACCCAAGGATTTCGAGCTCTGGCAGGATCTCGTCTTCCAGTTCGTCGATCACAGCGTTCAGCGCTACGGAGTCGACGTGGTCTCCCGGTGGTATTTCGAGGTCTGGAACGAGCCCGAGTGTTGCAACGGGAAGTTCTGGACCGGCACGCTCGAACAGTACTTCCAGCTCTACGACCACACGGCTGCTGCGGTACGGGCAGCACTGCCTGGCGGGCGTGTGGGTGGACCCGTTAGCAGCCAACCAGCCGAGCTGCGGTCAAACAGCCGCGTTGGCGAGTTGTTCCTCGATCACGTCACGACGGACAACTACGTCAACCCGGGCAGCCCTGGCATTCTCGACTTCTTCACCTATCACACCTGGAGCTTCGTGGATGGCTCCGTGAACGGCTACTTCCAGGGCATCGATCTCCTCGACAGCTACGGTCTCAACGACGTGAGGGTGGCGGTCACGGAGTTCGGCCCCACCTACGAGTTCGGGCTGTACGACGAGCCTCAGGAGTCTCGGCAGGGGGCCGCCTTCGTCGCCCAGACCTACGGTGACATTGCGCAGCGAGCGGCACGCGATGGTCGTCGGTTCCCGATCACCTACTCTTGGTGGGTGCTGTCTGACGTGTTCGAGGAGGGCACCTACCGAGAGGACGATCCCTTCATCGGCTGCATGGGGCTGACCAGCCGTGAGAACATCCACAAGCCAGCGTACAACGTGTACCGGTTCCTCGCTCGGATGGGAAACGAGCAGGTTGCGATGGACGCGAACGGGGCGGCTGGCGTGGGCGGGCTGGCCGCGCGAGGGGATGACGGCTCCGTGCAGGTGCTCGTCTACAACGCGCAGAACCCGGGTGCCGGCCCCTTCGACGGGTCCTACTACGAAGTAGTGGGTCCCCAGGAGATTGGCGTCACGGTGTCCGGTCTGCAGCCTGACCTCGCGTATGACGTCAACGCCTTCCGGGTCGATGAGCAGCGCGGCAACGCCTACGCGACCTGGGAGAACCTGGGTCGGCCCACCATGGGCGCGATGTCGGAGGCGGACTGGCAGGCGCTTCGCGACACCATGGACTCGCCAGCGGAGCCGCTGGCGCAGGCGCG
The DNA here is from genome assembly GCA_050304295.1 of Polyangiaceae bacterium. Lineage (GTDB taxonomy): Bacteria > Myxococcota_A > Polyangia > Polyangiales > Polyangiaceae > JAFGBI01. Next base: position 1,118 of record JBNLDK010000104.1, on the reverse strand, counting down.
CTGTGGCGAAACGTTCACCGGTAGTTTCAGCTTACCGTCACCGGGCGTGCTCTTCGTGGAGCTCACCCCGGCGGCGCCGTAGTCTGCGGACGGGCGCTCAGTCCGGCTGGGCGAAGAGGCGCGCCTCGTGGATGATCAGGTCGTAGCCGGGCAGTGGCCGAGCGATGGTGAGACGGATGCGGTCGGCGCGGGTGGGTTGCGGCAGCACGACGCGAAAGACGAAGGTGTTGGGCGAGTAGATCTGGTCGTGGTGCATGCGGAGCTCCGGCTGTTGAGCCACGACTTGCCACGAGGACTCACTGGTGGCCACGCTCAGCTCGTAGGACATCGGTAGATGCATCACCTGAGGCCGGCTGTCGAGTTCGAGGGCGACGATCGTCTGCTCTTGCACCAGCGCGAGCTCGAAGTGCTGTCCTCGGGATTGCCACTGCCGGCTGCTCCAGTAGGTGCGCGGGTCCCCGTCGATGGTCCGCTCGAGATGCTGCGGGTCGAGGTTCGTGCGGACGCTGAGCTCTTCACGGGGAATGGGCCGGGCAGCGGCCGGGAGCGTGGGCACGTCGAGCAGCGCGAGGGATGGGTCATCGGGGATCGTCAGGGTGAAGACGCTGTGCGGTCCCTGGTGAAAGACGCGACGGTAGTGCTCGGTCTGGGCCGCGAGTAGCTCGGGGAGCTGGCGACGGGGCTCGGGCAGGTCCTCGGCATGGACCAGAATGTGGCGCGCCTCGAGGAGCTGCAGGACGCGCCGCGCCCCGTCGTCTGGGAGGTTCAGCAGCGCGCGCCGGGTCAGCTCCGTGACGGGGGGCATGAAGCTGCCCTGACCGTTCAGAAAGCGGTGCTTGTGGTAGACCGCCAGGTAGTTGCAGAGCGCCATGCCGCGGTCCCCCCAGAAACGACTCACGCCGTCGTTCTGTGGGAGTGATGCGACCAGGTCCCGTGGCGGTAGGGTGGCCACGAAGCGGTACATGGGGGGCATGGCCGGACCCGCCCACACTTGCTGCAGGGGGTGGGGAAAGCAGCGCAGCTCGTAGCAGGTGGTACCCAGGAGCACCGCCAAGAGGGCGCCGCGTGCCCAGCGTTGCCCCAACTTCGAGTACAGCCACGCCGCACCGAAGCTGGCC
>JBNLDK010000103.1:0-5422 GCA_050304295.1 Polyangiaceae bacterium | reverse complement strand
GCGGAGAGCTCGGCCTCGACCTGCGCGGTGAGCGACAGCTCCGTCTCGAGCTCCACCGTCAACTTGAAGTTCCCGTCACGAACGCGAAGCTCGAACGATGGCTTGAGGACGTGTCCCCCCACCTGGCCGCTCAGGGATACCCCATTGCCAAGGGCGACATTGTTGAAGCGGATCGGCTGTCCACGGCCCTCGCGTTCCTCCTGACTCGTCGTCGTCCGGTCGATGATGGAGAGCCGGGTGGCCTGGATCGGTGGGTCGATCTGCTGAGCATCGCCGGAACAGAAACTCCCGCTCTGCACCAGGTCGACCAGCGTCTCACCTTCGACACTCTCGAACTCGATCGAGTACGGTTCGCCGGGATCGGGTGGCACGAATGCCGTTGCTCTCACGTTCCGGAGCTCGAGCGGGAGGTTCTCCGGTGTGTAGACCGCACGGTCTTCGACGATGAAGAACCGTCCGACGACTGGTCGGTTCTCCCAGGGCTCCGGCTGTCCGGGGAAGAAGTTGAGTCCCCCTCCCTCGATCCAGCCCCCGGTCGCTCGCCACGGTTCGACCTGGACGTCGGATGCGTAGCGAGTCGATTCCAGCGCCTCGATCCGGAGCGGGGCGCGTCCTGACTCCAGAGCGTCCAGCAGGTCGTCGACCGCCGTCGTGGGGAGCCGCACCTGCATCGCCGCTGCCGTCGATGTGCTGGCGAGAGGCGCGACGGTCCCGAATTCCAGTGGTCGTACCAGCGCCTCGACGGACAGACCGAGGCCCGCCGCTTCGAGCTGCGGAATGACCGACCCCCGTCCGAATTCGCCGACGTCCAGGTTCTGGAGCTCGGCGACAATCTCGACCAACTCGAGGCCATTCCCCTCGTCGGAGCGCGCAACCAGCTGGAAGTTCGACATCTCCAGCTCGTTTGCGTAGTTCGCACGGCCAAAACAGTTCTCATCAGCCAGCGTCGGGGACGTCAGAGCCGAAGCCGCAACGCAGACGCAGGCAGTCAACGGCCTGCGGAGTCGTCGGCCACGGGCGGGGCTGACCAACCGTCGGACGGGTGGCAGCTCACTGGAACGGCTGTGTTTCATGTGAACTCGCATCGGACACCTCTGACCCAGGGAGATCCCGTGGGTGAAGGGTCAGATTGCGATGCGCCACTTGCCGGTCAATGGGCTGAAGTTTGAGCGGGTCGCCGTGGTGACCGCCCCCACCGCTGACTCCAAGTTCACATGCGACTCTGCTCGGGAACGAGTGACGCTTGCCGGGCGAACGGAACGACACCAGATCTCTCGAGGTGGCAGACAACGGCAACGCGCGGGCAGCGTACTTCCGCATTGGTGACTCCGATTTGGTCGCGCTCAGCATTCCCCACGGGTTGCCTGAGCTACCAGACTTCGTCACCAGCAAGGAGCGGGAGGTGCTCGAGCTCCTGATGCGCGGACACCGCCAAGGCGACATCGCCCAAGCGCGCGGCGTTTCGGAGAGGACGGTTGCCAAGCAGGTTGCGTCCCTGTTCCGGAAGTTTCGCGTGGGTTGCAGACTCGCGCTGATCGCCAAGGTCAACCTGCTGAGAGCCCAAGGCAACTCGGAACGAGTGCCGAACCCGACTGTCGCGGAAGCGGTGGTTTCACCGGGATAGCGCAACAGGCACCATGCGTGGCTTCATCGCAATCGTAGAAGCGGCTTACGACCTCGATGGCGACGACGAATCGTGGCTCGGCAAGTTGTCAGCAGCCGCAGCACCCACGATGGACGATGGTCTCGGCACGATGGCGTGGAGCTTCCGTTGGGAAGACGACGTATTCGGAATGCATGCGATTGCCGCGACGGGCCCTGCGCAAGGGATGACGCAGATGCCGTCACGTTTCGCGGACTTCAGCTCTTCGGGGGTGATGGATCGAACGCTCCGCGCAACCGGTCTGGCGGTCGCGACGACGAGCGAGCGAACCGCAGCAGAGGAGTTTCGTGCCATCATGGACGCCTGTGCCCCCCCTGCGGTGGCGGACTTCGTCGCCATCCAGGCGCTCGACTATCTTGGCCGGGGTGTCGTGTTGGGCGTTCCACTTCGCAAGCTGCACCGACTGAGCCCCATCGAGCGGCACGCCAAGGAGCGACTGGCGGTTCACATCAATGCCGCGTTCCGTCTGCGGTGCCTGTTGGAGCAGACACCACTCCTTGATAGTACTCACGCAGAGGCTGTCCTGGAGAACGGCGTGGCAGTTCATGCGACGGGGCCAGCGCGATCGGCGAACGCGCGTGAACGGTTGCGCAAGGCCGCGCTTGCGGTCGATCGAGCTCGTGCCCTGGACGATTCCGATCCGGTGGCTGCCATCGAGGCGTGGCAGGGTCTGGTCGATGGTCGATGGTCGAGCAGTTCGACAGTGATGGGCGGCGCTACCTGGTGGCTGTGAAGAACCCCGTTGGGTCTCCGGATCCACGCGCCCTGACGCTTCAGGAACGTCAGGTAGCAGCGTTGGTTGGCACCGGGATGCAGAACAAACTGGCCGCCTATGCGTGCGGCATCTCCCCAGCAACCTTGGCCAATCATCTGAGTTCTGCGGTCCGAAAGCTCGGGCTCGGAAGCCCAGCCGAACTCGTGAGCTGGCTCTCGCAGCTCCACCCCGCGACCGGGGATGGAGAAACCACACCCTCGCTGTAGCGCAGCAACGGCGGTTGCGGCGACGAAGGCACTGGCAACGCGGCTAAATGAGCGAGCGCGATCCTCGATCGCTTCGTGCCCACCCCCCAGCAGAGTGAGGGCTGCGCACTACGCTGTGAGGACTCGTCTGCCCGACACATTCCGGCTGTTTCTGAGGGGCTTTGCCAACGCGAGGCGGCGGCTCTCCACTCTCGAGGCGGTCATTCGCAAGTGATGGAGTTGAGGTCTCAGTAGGTCTTGTTACTGGATCCTCGCGCAACGCAGCCCGATGGCGAAGAAGCGAGACACCGCGTGGTTGTAGAGGCGGTACGCGGAACGGAGGCTCGTGGCGGTTTCGATGAAGGAGCCGCCACGTCTCACGCGGTAGGAGGCTTCGACTATGTTGGCACAATCACTGCAGGAGACCGGGTAGGGCGCATACCAGTCAAAGTTCCACTCCCACACGTTCCCGGCCAGGTCCTGATGCCCCCAGCAGCCCGCTCCCGCCGGCGAGCTGCCCACCGGACGTACCTCGTCCGGATCGCACTCCCCCCAGTTTGCCAGGACGCAGTCGTTCGCTGGATCCGTGGGTCCCCACGGATACCTCCGATTCTCGCTCCCCGCCCCTGCCGCGTGCTCCCATTCCGTCTCCGTCGGCAGCCGCCCGCCATCCCAGATGCAGAACGCCATCGCATCGTACCAGCTCACGCAGTTCATGGCCTTCGCCTCGTTGTCGGCGGCAGTGGGCGTCCAAGTCGCTTCGGTGGAGTGGCACGCCAGCACGTCGTCCCAGCCGCCCGCGCCCGCCACCGCCGTCGGCAGGTTGCCATTCCAGCCGTTCTGCCAGCCGGTGCCCGCGATCAGCGGATGGGCTCCAGCTCCTTCCGCGGGCGTCCAGCTCGCGCTCTCCACGAACTTCCGGAACCTGCCCACCGTCACCTCGTACTTGTCCAGGTAGAAGCTGCTCACCGTCGCCGGGTAGCCCGGGTGGCTGTCCCGGTTGTACGTACCCCCCGGCACGTACAGCGTCGTGCAGCACGACTCGCCCTGGCACTCGTCACCTGCCTCGTCGTTGCACGAGTCCCCCGGCGAGCTACCCACGTTCTGGCCGCACGTCACTCCGCTGCCGCCCGTTCCTCCAGTCGTCGGGTTGCCGCCAGTGGCGGCCCCACCCGTCGCCACGCCGCCCGTCGAAGCGCCCCCGGGCGGCGTCCCGCCCGTCGCCACGCCGCCCGTCGGCGTGCCACCCGTCGATCCTCCACCGGTTGGCGTCCCGCCGGTCGCGACGCCGCCCGTTTCACCGGCGCCTCCGGCGGCCACGCCGCCCGCCGACACTCCACCGGTCACGCTGGCGCCCGCACCGCCGCCACCTGCCGCGGGAGCGCCGCCGAGCGAAACGCCCCCCACCCCGCCGTCCCCCGCAACGGCCCCGCCCTGACCCGGTTGCCCGCCTGCCGGCGCGCCACCGGTCACGTTCCCACCGGTCGTGCCGGCGCCCCCGCTCGGCGTCCCTCCACCTGTCCCCATGCCGCCAGTTGCCGCGTCGCCCACCCCTCCCGTGGCGCCCGAACTCGAGTTCGCCTCGTCCCCGCTGCACCCGACGGCCCCAACCAGTCCCACGACGACCACCACGCACCCAACAACCGATTTCCTCATCACTCCCTCGCCCCAGCCGTGGTGGACCACAGCACGCGAATGATGCCTTGCAGAAGGGTAGCTGTCTACAGAGGTGCTTCGGCTCACCGTGGGTGGAACGTGCTCCCGACCAGCGCACCCGCGGCGAAGTACGTCCCGGTGCTGGAGGCTGGCAAGATGTCGTAGGTGGCGTCGTAGCGGTAGGGGACGAGGTTGGCGGCCGCGACTCGATGCCGGTCGTCGAGGAGCGATCCGGGGACGAGGTCGCCAAATCGACGCCCGTCCGCCGTCGGATGCCCGGGGCTGATCTCCAGCACTCGTCCATCTTCCAGCGCGATGCGCATCACCCGGTGCTCCGTGACCGGCGTGTGACCGACTTGGACGAGGGGCACGGCGCGGATCGCGCCATCGTCCACGCTGTAGACGAGGTCTCCGATGGCGAGCGACGCGATGGGCTTCTCTCCCTCCGGCGTGGCGATCGGTGTGTTCGGAGCGGCGCAGATGGGGCAGCAGGACTGGCAGAGGGTCCACTGCCAGCGACCGTCCTGACACCGCAGGGGAGAGCTGCAATCGAGACCGCAGTTGACCCCTTCGTTGGTGCATGAGGACCCCGCCTGCGGTGCCGGGTAGCATTCGGCGGCTGGTGTGCTGCACGCCCACTGCGAAGGATCTGCGATTTGGCACACCGGGTAGGGGGAACCGCCGACGCATTCACTGCACCAGCAACGGGTTCCATCATCGTACCAGCAGGAGCTAGTGGTGTCCGCGCAGGCGCTGCCCGCTTCCGGCGGCGTCACACCGCATTCGGGGGGCAGCGGGTCGGCGCAGTCCGGTGTCGTCACCTGCCAGCTGCCGTCCTCGCACAGGGCCAGGGTCCGGCAGCCGAGACGTGGATCGTCGCCCCAGCTGCAGTGGGCTGCCGGCAGCTGGGGGGCCATTCCGCCACTGGGCTCCCACGGTGGTGTGCAGGGGCTGCCGTCTGTTGGCGGCGACTGGGGGGAGTCGGTTCCCCCACTTCCGCCGTCGCCGCCACCGCCCGTCTCAGCACCGCCGTCCGGTGCGCCGCCGAGGCCGGCTCCGCCGGAAAGCGTGCCGCCGTCGCCGCTCGCGCCGACCCCGGTGTTCCGGGCGCCGGCCGCCGCGCCGCCGGTGGGAGCGCCACCC
>JBNLDK010000102.1:0-18572 GCA_050304295.1 Polyangiaceae bacterium | reverse complement strand
GCAGCCACTCACGCTTGGCCTCCACCAGCGCCTTGGCCGCGCCGGCGCCCTCGTAGATCGCACGCGTGCCCTGCCCGCGCTTCTCGGCCAGATCTGCCTGCCGCACACGCTCGGTCATCGCGGTCCGCGCCGCCTGAACGTCCCTCCGCGCCGCGTCTTCTTCCTCCGCGTAGGAAGCCGCGTCGCGCAACGCCCGCGACTCCTCGACCGCCAACTCTTCCACCTTGCGACCGATCTCGGCGCGCAGCGCTCGACCACGCCGCTCCAGCGCCTCGAGCTTGCGTGTGTGGCTGGCAATCTCACCCTCCAGCGAGTTCGCCTTGGCCGTGTGATCCCAGATCGTGGCGAGCGCCCGGGTGACCTCCTGGGGCCCGTTGCCCGAAGGGTATGCGCGCGCCACCATGCGCGCGAACAGTCCGGCGCGGTTGGTCCATTCTTTCACTCCCGGCGATCGCGGGGGGGGCGGCGGCGGCAGCGCCGGAGGCGCCGCCGGCTCCCCTTCGCGTTGCTCCCAGGAGGTGCTGGGGAGCGACCGCTGGAACGCTTTCAGCTCCTCCAGCAGGTGGTGACCGTCCCGGTAGCGCTTGCGCGTGTCCTTCTCCAGCAAGCGCAAGACGATGCGCTCAGCGACCGGATCGCAGTCCTTGCGAATGTTGGTGGGACGCGGCGCCGGCGAGGTGCGCTGCATCTCGAGCAGCGTCTCCCGATCGTTGGAGCGGAAGGGCAGCTGCCCGGTCAACATCTCGAAGAAGAGGACACCCAGCGCGTACAGATCGGACTGCGGCCCCGCCTGCTCGCCGCGTGCCTGTTCTGGCGACATGTACTCGGGGGTGCCAAACACCGCGCCCTTCGGTGCGAGTCGCGGGTCGTGAGCCAGCGCAGCAAGCCCGAAGTCGAGGATCTTGACGAAGTCCTTCCGACCTCCGCGCGACGTCAGCAGGATGTTGTCGCTCTTCAGATCGCGGTGGACCACACCGAGGTCGTGAGCACGCGCCAGCGCCGCGCCCATCTGCTCCAGAATGTCGACGCCGCGACTGATGGGCATCGGTCCGCGTGCCAGCTCCGCGCTGAGCGCCGTCCCGACGAGATACTCCATGACCAGGTAGAGCTCTCCCTCGTCGGTCTCGCCGATGTCGTGGATATCAATGATGTGCGCGTGATCGACCCGATTGGCGGCGCGGGCCTCGCGGAGCATCCAGGCGCGCAGGTGAGTCTCGCCGCGCAGGTCAGGACGAATCAGCTTCACTGCCACGACGCGATCGATGAGCACGTGCCGGGCTCGGTAGACGATGCCCATCCCGCCTTCCCCGATCCGGGCCTCGAGGCGATAACGACCGGCAATGACCTTCCCGAGAGCGGGGTCCTCGCCGCGGCGTCGCGTTGAACGTTGGGGCGCTGCTGCTGGGGCCATGAGATGCTCGGCGGAAACGCGCTCGGCTAGCTAGCCGAGCCGGGGACTCCAATCCCTCAAAACTCGCACAGGGGACTTACGATGCCAAGATTCAAATCGGCACGTAGGGAGGGGGTTGAAGGGTCGTTCACCCGCATTTCGATCCAGCCCCTCGCGGGCTATCGATCCCGGTCCAGCTTCAGAACGAAGCGCGGAACAGGGGAACTCGAACTTCCGTCCGCTGCTTGAGGCCGAATTCATGGAGCTCGCGCCGCGTGAAACGGTCCCGGATCTCCACTGCTGGAACCCCGAGGCTCAACGCCCCGCGGCGTAGCGAAAGCAGTGACGGCGGCGCTGGCGGCTCCGGCAGGCGGGTTCGAGAGGAGGGTTCGACCCGACTCACAGCGGCCGCAGCGGGCTGCTCTTCGACGGTGCCATCGGGCGAGGGCGGCTCCGCCACCGGCTCGTCGGTGGGAGCAGTGTCCTGGGTATAGTCGGTCGGCGGCTCGTAGGCAGTCTGGCTGAGCACAGCCACGGTGGTCGGAATGGCCAGCGCCATTCCACCTGCCAACAGGTAGAGCGACAGGGTAGCGTCACCGTTCTGCTCGGCAAAGTAGCCACCCACCCCACCCCCAGCGGCGCCCGCAACGCCGCCGACCATGTAGGCCCACCAGGGCTTGGCACCCAGAGCCGCCTCGGTCAGCATCACGACCTCGCCCCCGAGCAACGCTCCCCCGGTGATGCCTTTGCCCTTGGGTGACACCTCGGATTCTTGGGCGTGCACCACCCCTGGGGCGACGGCGATCACGGAGAAAGCCGCTGCGGCGAGCCATGTGGTTCGGTTCCGGCGCATGTTCCCTCCCGCCCGCGAGCCGGGCGTCGAAAGCGTTGGCAGCATATCACTGCCCTTGGTGGCGGAAAGGGGGGTCGACGTTCGTGTCCGCAAACGAAACCATTGACCACCCATGCGGCCGGCGGTTCGATTCGGGTACCATGGGAATCATGAAGACGCTCGTGTGGCGCCAGGCAGCAACCCTGCTGACGGCTTGCGCGTGGGTGCTCGGCGTCACCTCGCTGCTGGGGCTGCTACGGCTCCTGCCCTGGCTGTTCCACCCCGAAGTCCCTTGGACGGTCATTGCACCCTTCGCCTCCGCGGTGGGAGCGAAGGCAACCGAGACGACCTTGCTCGTCGGACTCCCCGTCGGGGCAGCCTTGGCTGCCGCGCGCCTCTCCCGAGAACAGATCCCGTTCTCGCTCCGTCTCCTCATCTTGCCCACGGTGCTGATGGGAGTGGCAGTGGCAGTGGGCTCGAGTTGGACGGTCAACTCATCCCAGCCTGGTCGCGTCGCCATTGGTCTGCTCGAGCGGTCTCGCGCAAGCTGCGCCCACGCCCCGCGGCCGCGGGCGGCAGTCGTGCCCATGGTCGGGATGTCCTGGCTCTGTTTTCCAGGGAATCCACCGCGGATCGTGGGAGCGTTGCCTGGCTCCAACGGCCAGGTGTGGTTCTCAGCATCGCGAATCGAGGCAGCACCGGATCTCAGCGGGTTCACCCTCGATGACTTCCAGCTCTCCGGGGACTCGTCTCCCTGGCTTCGAGCGGCAAATCTGCATGTCGGTCGCGCTCGCGTCACCGGATTGCCGCCCTGGGGCCGGCCGGCCAAGCTTTCGGTGGCGGTTCGGTCGGCACTGCTCGCGGTCTCTGCGTGGATCATCGCTGCCGCGGTCACCGTGGGCCAGGTGCGCTGGCGCCTCGGACACGTTGTCGCCGCGCTGCTGATGGGAGCAGGCCCGGCACTGCTCGTCGCGGCGGCGGTGGAGCGACTCGACGCGAGCTCGGCAGACCCGGGGAATTACGGGTGGCTGCCCCTCTTGGCGGGCGTGAGCGTCGCCGTCAGTCTGCTGGCGGCTCGAGCCCTTTCGCGCTGGAGGTTTGCGAGGGCATCTGCCGGGTGATAACACGCCACTGGAGGCTCGCATGGCCATCGGTCCAACCCAGATCCTGCTCATCCTCATCGCGGTGGTGGTGCTGTTCGGCGCCAGCCGCTTGCCCCAGCTCGGGAAGAACCTCGGTGCCGGGATCCGGAATTTCAAGAAGGGACTGACCGATGGCGACGACGAAGAAGAGTCGAAGCAGCTGAGCGACGGCGACGACCCGGCCAAGCGCGACGCCTGAAGTCGACCCTGACCGCGGGGTACCGCCGGAGGGATCCGGTCCTATACCTGGTCTGCAATGGACGCCGCCCGCCCCGTCGTCGCCGCGCGCGACACGAAGTTCGCCAGCTGTCTCGTCCAGCTCGTCAAGCCGGCCGTGACGCGGATGGTGATGGTCACGATGCTCTGCGGCGCGCTCGCAGCTCCCGTGGCCATCCACTGGGTCCAGCTCCTCGTGGCTCTGTTCGGCACCGCTCTGGTCGTCGGCTCGGCCAACGCGCTCAACATGTACCTCGAGCGTGATCTCGACGGTCTGATGGAGCGCACCCGAAATCGTCCGTTGCCTGCCGGTCGGATGGCGCCGGACGTGGCGCTCGCGTTCGGTGTCGCCCTCGGTGCGGTGGGACTGCCAATCCTGTTCTTCGCGGTGTCACCGCTCGTCGCCCTGCTCAACGCGCTTGCCCTCGGGGTGTACGTGCTCGTCTACACCCCACTCAAGCGCGTGACACCGTGGGCGCTGCACGCGGGGGCCATCCCCGGCGCACTGCCACCGCTCATCGGCTGGGTGACGGTGACCGGCCACGTCTCCGTCGCGGCGCTGGTTCCCTTCGCCATCCTGTTCGTCTGGCAGCTCCCACACTTTCTGGCCATCGCTCTGTTTCGGCGCAGCGAGTATGCCCGCGCTGGCCTGCGCGTCCTGTCTGTGACCCACGGGGTGACACGCACCCAGCGCGCCATCGTCGGATACGCGGCCGCGCTGGTCGCGGTGACCCTGCTACCCCTCGTCACCGGACTGGGTGGTTGGCTGTACCTCGCGTTCGCGCTGCCGCCCGGGCTGGCGTTCCTCGGTCACGCCCTCCGTGGTCTACGGCCAGGTGCGGACGAACAGTGGGCCAGGCGCCTGTTCCTCCTGTCATTGCCCCACCTGGTACTCGTCTTCGCGGGGCTGGTCGCGGCAGCTCTCGTCGGCTGACGGGGCCCGCCGATCTTTCTGGCAATCTCGTTCCGGCTGGGTCATATCGGCTCCTGGTATGACGACGACGCGGGCGCACTACGACGCACTGAAGCAGCTGGGCCTCAACCTCGACCTGACGCGCGGACAGCCGGGCGACGACAACTTCGACTTGTCGAACGCCATGCTGACCATCGTCGACGAACAGCACCTGGTCACTCCAAGCGGCGTCGCACTCCGCAACTACCCCGGCGGCATGTGCGGGATCCGCGAAGCGCGCGAGATGCTCGGCTCCGTTCTCGGGGTGACCGCCGACGAGACGCTGGTTGGCAACAACTCCAGCCTCACGCTGCAGGGCGAGGTGCTCATGTGGGCTCTGCTCGTCGGGGTAGTCGGTAGCGCCGCCCCCTGGGTCCGCGGCACACCAAAGTTCATCGTCACGGTGCCTGGCTACGATCGCCATTTCACGATGCTCGAACGCCTGGGCATCGAGATGGTGTCGGTGGGCATGACCCCCGATGGGCCAGACATGAACGAGGTGGAGCGCCTCGCTGCCGCCGACGCGAACATCAAGGGGATGATCTTCGTTCCCATCTACAGCAACCCGACCGGCGATACGGTGTCGGACGAGACCGTGGAGCGTCTCGCGAGCATGAAGACCGCCGCGTCCGATTTCACCATCCTCGCGGACAATGCCTACGTGCTGCATCACCTGGTAGATGATCCTCCGCAACCCAAGAATCTGCTCCGGGCCTGCGAAGCCGCCGGTCACCCCAACCGGACGATCATCTACGGGTCCACTTCGAAGGTCACGTTTGCCGGCGGTGGCGTGGCCTTCATGGGGTGTAGCCGGGAGAACATCGCGCACTTCAGCAAGCTGATGGGAACGCAGTCGATCGGTCCCAACAAGATCGAGCAGTACCGGCACGTGCGGTTCCTGCAGCAGGTGGAGGGTGGCGTGGAAGGTCTGATGAGGCAGCACGCTGCTCTGCTGCGACCCAAGTTCGACGCCGTGCAGGCGGCGCTCCAGACGACGCTCGGGGGCCTGGATCTGGCCACCTGGACCCAGCCTCGCGGCGGGTACTTCGTCAGTCTGGACACGAAGAAGCCGGTGGCCGATCGCGTGGTCGCGCTGGCCAAGGAAGCCGGCGTCGCACTGACGCCAGCCGGCGCCACGTACCCCGGTGGCCGCGACCCGAACAACGCGAACATTCGCATCGCCCCCACGCGTCCCCCCCTCGACGAGGTCAAGAAGGCGATGGAGGTGGTCGCGGTCTGCGTGAAGCTGGCCAGCGAAGAGGCCGCCTAGGTGACTGGTGTTTTTTGGGGACGCCGGTTGATCCGTTTCCCTTGACCTGAGCGTCTGTTCCCCATGACGCTTGGCAAGACCCCGCAGCAACCGGATCTGTACCGCTCCAGCCGAGAGCTGGTGGAATCGCGGCTCGGTGAGCGTTCCGTCTTCCGGCTTCTCGCCGCAGAAGGCCACCGGCTGTTTCCGGACGAGATGTTCGCCGACCTATTCACGACGCGGGGGCGCCGCTCCGTGCCCCCGCGCATTGTGGCAACGGTGATGATCTTGCAGCGTTTGGAGGGCTTGTCCGATCGCGAGGCGGTTGACCGCTTCGCCTTCGACCTGCGGTGGAAGTACGCAGCAGGAGGCTTGGACTACGATTATCCGGGGTTCGTCCACACCGTGCTGGTTGACATGCGAGCGAGGCTGCGGCGCTCCGAGAGACCCGAGCGCGTGTTCGAGACAGTGTTGGAGCTGCTCAAGGACGCGGGCCTGGTCGGCTGTCGGCGTGTGCTGGACTCGACGCCGCTGTACGACGCCGTTGCGACGCAGGACACGGTCACCTTGATCCGCTCGGCGATCCGGGGGTTGCTTCGCGTGTCTGCTGAACGCGAGTCCGCCTTGCGGTCGGTGCTTGGGTGCGATGACGACTACAAGGCACCGGGAAAGCCCGCTTGCGACTGGGACGATGAAGAAGCCCGCGGCGAGCTCGTGGACGCGCTGGCGCGCGACGGTTTCGCGCTGCTTGCAGCATTGGAGAACGAGCAGCTGTCCACCGACGTGGCCCAGGCCTGCTCGCTCCTCGCTACGGTCTTGGGGCAAGACCTGGAGCAAGACGAAGGCACCTACCGCATTGCGCGTCGAGTGGCACCGGACCGGGTCATCTCGACGGTCGATCCCGAAGCGCGTCACGGACACAAGACCGTTGCCCGCAGCTTCGATGGCTACAAGGGCCATGTGGCCATCGATCCCGATTCGGAAGTCATCACGGCTTGCGAAGTCACGGCCGGGAACGTCGGCGACGCATCTCCTGCGGAAAAGCTGCTCTCCGACGTGCTTGAGTCGGACGCACCAGTAGTCTCGCCGACATCGAAGGAAACCTGTGAAGTGTACGGCGACGCCAGCTATGGCACGGCCACACTCGTCGAGCGCCTACGAGAGAAAGGCATCGAGCCAAACACCAAGGTCCAGGCGCCCACCGCGAGCAAAGGGATGTTCTCTCAAGACGAGTTCGAGATCGATGTCGATGCGGCAACCGTGCGTTGTCCCCATGGCCACACCCGGCTCGTTTGACACCAGTCACCTAGCGCGCGACTCTCTCCAGCACGATCGCTCCCGATTCGGGAGCCCGGGCACCGAGGGTGAACGCCCGTCGCACTCGCGCCGCGAGCGGCTCCGTTCGCGCCCCCGCGTTCACCCAGAGCGTGGCTAGCCGTTCGCCCCGCGAGACGGCCACTCCCGGCTTGGCCGCCAGCTCGATTCCCACCCCGGGATCCACGACCTGGTCGGCCCGCGTCCGCCCTGCCCCCAGAGCGACTGCGACCAGTCCCAGCTCCAGGGCGTCGATCCGTTGCACCACCCCGCCTCGCGCGGCCGTGACTTCCACCCGCCGCCGCGCCCGGGGCAACCGCCGCACATCGTCCACCACTCGCGGGTCGCCGCCGTGAGCCTCGACCATGCGTCGAAACACGTCGAGCGCCCGCCCATCCGCCAGGACGCGAGCGATCTGTCGGCGTGCGGCTGAGCGCCGGCGCTCAGCGCCACCCAAGACCAGCATCTCCGCCCCAAGCGCCAGGGTCAGCTCACGCGTATCCTCAGGACCGCCTCCCTGGAGGACCGCGATCGCCTCGGCCGTCTCGTTCGCGTTGCCGATCGTGTTGCCGATGGGACTCGACATGTCGGTGAGCAACGCCACCGCGCGTTTTCCAGCGCGTCGGGTCACTCGCACCAGACCGCGGGCGAGCTCGCGGGCAGCCTCGCGATCCTTCATGAACGCGCCGCGCCCCACCTTGACATCGAGCACCAGCGAGTCGAGGCCAGCGGCGAGCTTCTTGGAGAGAATGCTGGCAACGATGAGCGGGATGCACTCGACCGTACCGGTGACGTCCCGGAGCGCGTAGATCCGGCGATCCGCCGGGGCGATCCGCTCCGTCTGTCCGATCATCGAGCACCCCAGGCGCGCCACGATTCGTTCGAACTCTCGAGGCTCGAGGCGCACGTTGTAACCCGGGATCGCTTCGAGCTTGTCGAGCGTCCCTCCCGTGTGACCGAGCCCACGACCGGAGATCATGGGCACGGCCACCCCGCACGCCGCCACCGCCGGCGCCAGACAGATGCTGATCTTGTCTCCCACACCCCCGGTCGAGTGCTTGTCCACCTTGGCCCGCCCGACCCGACGCAGCCGCAGCACGTCGCCCGAATGGAGCATCGCCTCCGTCAGTGCAACCATCTCGCGATCGTCCAGACCGCGCAGATAGGCCGCCATGAGCCACGCGCTCATCTGGTAGTCCGCCACCTGACCCCGCATCAGACCCGCGATCAGCTCGGCGATCTGCTCGGCCGTGTGCCGACCCCCGTCGCGTTTCTGAGTGATGAGCTCGACCGGATTCACCAAGCGTGCCTCCATTTGCTACCCGTGAGGTTCCCCGGGCGCGTGGGTTCGCTGACCCGAGAGCAGATCACCTTCGTCCACACCGATCGATCCACTCCGGGTACGATAACTCAATCGACCAGCTTGGGTCGCCAACCATCCGCGAACGCGGCCGCGCGCTTTCCGCCGGACCCAGGACGGGCTATAGCGCAGACAGGCATGGCACGGTCTCTCGGCAGGCCCTCTGGGCGCTTCACGCAGCACCGGCGACTCGACCTCCTCAAGGAGGTCCTCGCCCGCAATCCCAAGGGACTTTCGCTGTACGAGATGGCCGAGAAGCTCGACGTCACCCCGCGCACGATGCGGCGGTATCTGAACGAGTTTCGCCACGAGTTCGATCTCGAGCAAATCCCGACCCGGGGCGGTGGGGCACTCCTCTGGCGCATCCGGGCTGGAGAGATCCCGAGGAAGGTCGAGCTTCGTCGGACCCAGGCTTACGCCTTCATTGCTGCGCGAAGGGTCTTCGAGCCCATGCGCGGGTCGGCCCTCTTCGACGAGGTCGACATGGCCGTCAACAAACTCGTCAACTTTGCCCAGCGCCCGGGTCGGGGCCCCAACGCCGGCCCGCCCGCGGACGCTCGACTCGAACAGCGGTTCGCCTACCTACCGCACGTCCCCAAGGACTACGCTCAGAAGACCGAGGAGCTGGACGATCTATTCCAGTGCGTCGCCGACCTGAAACCTCTCGTTCTGCTCTACCAGAGTGCGGGGCGGTCGTCGGAAGAGCGCATCACCATTCATCCCTACGCGATGGTGCTCCATCGGGATTCGATCTACTGCGTCGGCTACCACCTGGATCGACGGGAGATCCGTACCTTCGTACTGGACCGCATGCGCGACACGCAGCCGCAGGTCACGGAGCGGTTCACGATCCCCCCCCAGTTCGACATCGAGGACTACTTCCAGGGCGAGTTCGGGATCTGGCGCGCCAAGGAGAAGCGCCGGGTCATCGTCGATTTCGACGCGCAGGCCGCCGAGTACGTGAGGATGCGGAAAGTGCACCCGTCCCAGAAGCTGGCAAACCTCGTGGGTGGGGGAGTGCGGCTCACCATGACCGTGGGCAGTCTGCACCCGGTGACCAGCTGGGTCCTGGAGTGGGGACCACGCGCAGTGGTCCGCGAACCCCCGGAGCTGGTCGAGCGCGTCACGGCCGAGCTCAAGAGCGCGCTGAGTAACTACAAGGCGGTGCCGAGTCGCTCCGCGTCCCCCCAGCGACGCGCCACCAGCACCTCCCGCAAGCGCCCAGCACGTCAATAGCGCGTCGCAGGTCGCCGCCCACTTCGCGCCAGCTCGGCAGCCATGCCGCGCCGCACCCCGGACGGACGGGGCGCACCCAGGGCAACCTCCAGCTGCGCGAGGTCGAAGGGCTTCTGCAGAAACGTGTGCCGCTGGGCGAGCGACCCGGTCGAGGCGTCGCGGAAGTGGCCGGAGGTGATGACGATTCCCAGTTGGGGCTTGATCGCCAGCAACTGCTCGACGGTCTCCTCACCGGACAGGCCCGGCATCGAGAGATCGACCAGGGCGACATCGATCGCATCACGATTCACGAGTAGCGCCTGCACAGCCTCGAACCCGCTGCCCGCCTCGACGGGATCGAACCCGAGACGTTTCAGCGCTCGACACGCGCCTCGCCTCACGATCGGTTCGTCGTCCACCACCAGCACCGTCCCGGACGCGGGCTGGAAGGAAGGTCTTGCCAGGGGACGACTGGAGACGGCAATGGCATCCCGGCACGCCGGAAGAATCAGCCGCACGCTCGTCCCCTGTCCCACCTCGCTCTGGATCGTGACTTGACCTCCCAGACTCCGCACGGTCCCGTAGACCATGGGCAGCCCCAGTCCGGTTCCCTTCCCCTCGGGCTTGGTGGTGAAGAACGGCTCGAAGACGCGGGAACGCACCTCGGGCGTCATCCCCAACCCCGAATCGGCCACGCTCAGCTCGACGGCTTCTCGGCCGTCGTCGAGTCGTGCGTGGTCCGCCACCAGTGTCAGCGTGCCTCCCTCGGGCATGGCGTCAACGGCGTTGACCGCCAGGTTGAGCAGTGCCTGTCCGATCTGGTTGCGATCAGCCTCGATCGGGGGCAGCCCCTCGCCGGTTCGACTCACGAGCTGGACGTTCTTGGGCAGGGTCCGCACCAGGAGCGATTGCGTCCTCCGAATCAGATCCGCTGGCGCAACCGGCTCGCGCAGCAGATCGCCCTTGCGAGCAAAGCCAAGAAGATTGCGGGTCAGATCGTGAGCGCTGGCACAGGCCTTGAGGATGGTGTCCACGTCATCCGTCTCCGCCCGACCATCTCGAACGTCTTCCTTGAGGACCGAGCCAAAGGTGGTGATCGCCGACAGCAGATTGTTGATGTCGTGAGCCACTCCCCCAGCCAGACGACCAATGCTCTCCAGCCGCTGTGCGTCGAACACCACCCGCTCGCGCTCCCGATCCCGAGCGCCTTTCGTCTCGCGTTCCAGCCGTCGCACCGCGACGATCAGCAGAACGTGCGATGCCATCACCGCCAGCGCGAGGAGGACCAGGCGACCGGCGAGCTCCCTGGCATCGAGCGGACCGCTCGCAAGACGAACCGCCAACTCGGCGATCACCGCCAGGGACAAGGCGAGAGACACGGCAACTGCCAGCCTCAGGCCTCGCGAGGTCGAGTCCGCGCCACGATTGTACTGCATCGTTCGAACCTGAATCGTGACCCAGACCGGGCCAGGCGCTCAAGGGCGACCACCAAAGAAAGGTGCCGTCACAAGTCTGTGTCCAAAGGTGCCTCGAACCAAGCCCTTTCCGGCAAGCGAGCCAACCTGGAAATCCCGTGCCACGAGCGGCACACATCGCAAGATCCGGCAGCGTGCTTCGCAAGCGCAGCGGCTCTGTTGGCAGCAGTCCGCTCATCCGCTCACGCAACAGCGTCCCAAGTTGGAGCGCCTCGATTCGAGAGGCCGTTCACACCTGCCAGCCCCCGGTCGCCTAGGTCCCCGAGGAAGGGAGCTCCTCTGGCAGCGTCGCTAGCTGGTAGCGCAGTCTTGCTCGCAGCGTTTCCATGTTCAGCACCAGCTCGCGGGTGCGGACGCAGAGGAGACAGGCTTCGCGGACACCGATCGTCAGTGCAAGCGCTGGCCGGGCTTGGCCCCCGTATCGGGGGACAGCAGGTAGATCTCGCTCCCCCCGGGACCGGCCGCGCAGACCATGCCCTCACTGGTGCCAAACTTCATCTTGCGGGGTGCCAGGTTGGCCACCACGACCACCAGTCGCCCCAGGAGCTCTTCCGGTCGATACGCCGCCTTGATTCCGGCAAACAGCGTCCGCTGCACCCCGCCGCCCAGACTGACGGTGAGCTTCAGGAGCTTCTTCGCCTCCTTCACGTCCTCCGCAGCAATGATGCGAGCGACACGCAGGTCGACCTTGGTGAAATCGTCGATCGTGCACTCCGCCGCCAGCGGCTCGGCCTCCAGCGCGCTCCCGTCGTCGTCGAACCGGACCGGGGCGTCCTCGACCTCCACGGTGCTGGCCGCGATCATCGCTTGCACCTGCTTGGGGTCCACGCGCTGCATGAGGTGCTTGAACACTCCCACCTGGGTCCCGACCAGGGGCGACCCGGCCTGCTCCCAGCTGACCACCGGGTCCCGGAGCAACTCCCCGCTCTGCCGCGCGAGCTCCGGCAGGACGGGGGTCAGATAGATGATCAGCTGTCGGTACAGGTTGAGCGCGACGGTGCACACGTCCTGCATCTCGGCGGCGCGACTCGGGTCCTTCTTGAGCGACCAGGGCTGCTGTCGGTCGACGTACTCGTTGGCTCGATCTGCAAGCGCCATGATGTGCCGCATCGCGCGAGCGAAGTCGCAGCTCTCGTAGGCCGCAGCGATCTCCTCCCCCTTGGCAGCGGCAGCCGCGAAGAGCCCCTCGTCCTCGGGATAGCGCGCGCTCAACCCCACATCCTGGACGAAGCGGGCGCTGCGGCTCGCCAGGTTCACGACCTTGCCCACCAGGTGCGAGTTGACCCGATCGACGAACTCGTCGAGGTTCATGTCGATGTCCTCGACGCGGGGCGTCAGCTTGCTCGCATAGTAGTAGCGCAAGAAGGCTGGATCGAGGTGGTCGAGATACGTGCGAGCCATCACGAACGTGCCGGTCCGCTTGCTCATCTTCTCGCCGTTCACGGTCAGAAAACCGTGGATCTGCACCCGCGTGGGCAAATTGACACCGGAGACCTGCAGCACGCTGGGCCAGAACAGGGTGTGGAAGTACGTGATGTCCTTGCCGATGAAGTGGTGGATCTCCGCTTCCGGGCTGCGCCACCAGTCATCGAAGCGCTCACCAACCCGATCGCACCAGTCTTGGGTCGACGCCACGTAGCCGATCGGTGCATCCCACCAGACGTAGAAGAAGTTGCCGGGCGAATCCGGGATCTCGAAACCGAAGTAGGGAGCCGGACGCGAGATATCCCACGGGCGCAGCGGCTCGACCCCGTCCCCGTCCTCCCGCGGCTTCTCGAGGAAATGCCCCTTGAGGTAGTTCGCGATCTCGGGCTGCAGGTGCCGGCCGCTCTGGGTCCATTCGATCAGAAAATCGCGGTTCTTCTCCAGATCGATGAACAGGTGCTGGGCTGTCCTCACCTCCGGGGTCGCCCCACTCAGAGTGCTCTTCGGGTCCACCAGCTCGGCAGGACTGTAGGTGTGCCCATTGTTGCAGTTGTCCCCCGCCTGGTCGGTGAGACCACAGACAGGACACGTCCCACGCACGAAGCGATCGGCGAGGAAGACACCCTGCTCCGGATCGAACAGCTGCTCGACATCCTGCTCGAAGACCAAGCCAGCACGACGGTGCGCCGCCCAGAACTCGTAGGCGAATCGACGATTGGACTCCGAGTTCGTGCTGCCGTAGTTGTCGAATTCGATCTGGAAGTCGGCGAAGTCCCGCTGGTGGGCCGCAGCCATCTCCGCGATCACGTCGTCCTCGGTGCGACCTTCCTGCTGGGCCCGAATCATGATCGCGGTTCCGTGGGTGTCGTCAGCGCAGATGTAGAGCGCCTGGTGTCCGCGGAGTCGCTGGAAACGGACCCACATGTCAGTCATCAGGTACTCGACCAGGTGACCGAGGTGGATGTGCCCGTTGGCGTAGGGCAGCGCGCTGGTGGCGAGAATGCGACGTTTCGACATGGGGCTCGGGAGCCTAACACCTCCACCGCGCCCTTGCCGAGGACCAGGCGACGGGTTCGCGCGGGTTCCGGCCCGACGATTTTCCGGGAGGTACTCTGGGCCCGTCCTCCGCGGCTCGCAGCCCGGAGACCTTCACGCCCGTACCGAAGACGCTCGACAATCGCGCCCGCTCATCTAGCGTGGTGCCCGTGCGGCACGTCTGGATTCCCGTCGGGCTGGTAGTCCTGCTCACGGCCGAAGCAGCGGCCGCTGACGAATGGTGGGGCACCGACAAGACGCTCCATTTTGGGGTGTCAGCGGGACTGGCCAGCGGTGGCTACGCAGTGGCGGGACTAGTCGTGGAGAAGCCCTGGCAGCGAGCCCTGTTCGGCGGGACCGTCGCTTTCGGCGCCGGCGCGGCGAAGGAAGCCTACGACGCCGTGGGTCCCGGCGACCCGTCGGGTCGCGATCTGGCCTGGGACGCAGCCGGGGTCGCGGTGGGGTTGGGTCTGGCGGCAACGGTCGACGCACTCATCCGCGTCGGCTCCTCGCGTCGAAAGTCCACCACGCTCGCCATCACGATGCAATCGAGGACCGACTTCTAGCTCTTGGGAGATTCCAGATGCCTCACATGAAGGACAAGGTGGCCATCGTCACCGGAGCCGGAAACGGCATCGGACGAGCGGTGGCGATGCTGCTCGCCCGTGAAGGAGCGCACGTCATCGTCAACGACCTGGGAACCGCACCGGACGGCTCGGGACACGACCCAGAGGTTGCCGCCACCGTGGTCCAGGAGATCGTGGAGGCAGGAGGCAGCGCCAGCGCCAGTTCGGCAGACGTCTCCACCACCGCAGGCGCCCAATCCGTCGCCGATCTCGCCCACGAGCAGTTCGGCGCCATCGACGCGTGGATCAACGCGGCCGGGATCCGCCGGGACCAGTCGCTGAATCAGATGCGCCCGGATGCGTTCGATACCGTCGTCGCCACTCACCTGCGCGCCACGTTTCTCTGCACCCAGGCCGCGGCGCGATCCATGTGGAAGACGGGCGGTCGGATCGTCAACACCACCAGTGTCGCAGGAATGCTCGGCAATCTGGGCCAGGCCAACTACGCGGCGGCGGAAGCCGGAGTCTACGGACTGACTCGAACCGCCAGCATCGAACTGCAGCGACAAGGGATCACCGTCAACGCGGTCGCTCCGCTGGCCCGGACCCGACTCACGAGCGATCTGCCGATGTTCGAGAAGGTGGAGTCGCTGACGGCGGAGCACGTCGCTCCCGCCTACCTGTTCTTCGCTAGCGATCTGTGCGGTGACCGGACCGGTCAGGTCCTGGCGATCGCCGGAGGCAAGGTGAGCGTCTACGAGGTCACGGAGAGCGCAGGGCAGTACAAGGAAGGTGCGAACGGCCCCTGGCGAGCGGAGGAAATCGGTGAGCACTGGGACGTGATCGCCAGACGCTGAGCAGTGTGTTCGGCGCCCGAGCCCGGGCCCGAGCCCCAGCGGCTCGGACGCCGCGAGGGCAGGGCGCCCACCGGGGAGCCGCATCCTTGGGGAGCGACCATCGGGGCGCTGGCGCTCCCCATCTCCGTGGTCAGTCAGATCGAACCGCCTTGTGGGCAGCCTTTTCGTGGAGTTGTTCCTCTGGCCCGAGGGCGGGATCTTGGCGCGTTGCCGTCCCCGGGGCCGGGTGTTAGGTTTTCAGGGCTCGTCCCGGGGCGATGGGAGCTTCGACACCCGGTATTCCTCATGGTTCGAGAGCCCGCCATCCCCCTCTTTCTGTGGATCGCCACCGCGATGCTGATCCATATCGGCACCTACAAAGGCTCCGATGAGGTGGTGACCCTGGTCGAGGAGCGTCAGTCACTGTTCGACCTGACGCAGATCGTCATCGACGAGGTGGGCTCTGGACCCAGCGAGCTGGAAGTCACCCTGCTCGACAACGACGACGAACCCGACGAACCCGACGAACCCGACGAACCCGACGAACCCGACGAACCCGACGAACCCGACGAACCCGACGAACCCGACGAACCCGACGAACCCGACGAACCCGACGAACCCGACGAACCCGAGCCTTTCCCCGAGCCCGATCCCGAACCTCTGCCCCCTGACGACGAACCGGACGAGCTGGCCAAGCCAGATCCGAAACCGGAGGCGCCACCCCAGGTGGCGCAGCTCGAGCTACCGAAGATCGATCGCCGGATCGCCGTGGTGCAGCACGTCGAGGACAAGAACCAGGAGGACAATCCCGACGCCGAATTCCTCGGAGACGAGGCCAATCGCGTCGAGAAGCAGACCCAGGCGCAGATCACCTCGACCGAGGAAATGGATCCCAATCCGACGCCGGGGGGCAATCACGTCGGCCCCGTCCCGGAGCCGGGGAACGCTGATGAGACGCGGGTTGCTCAATCCGAGGACGAGCCAGGCGATCCCGACGTCGTTCCTCTTCCCGCGCCAGCGCCAGCCGCGCCCGTCACCCCCGCGCCAGTGGCTCCGCCAGTGGCCATCGCGCGGGCTGCAACCCCTCCCCCAGCCCCGCGCGAGTCGCAGTTGCCCCCGCAGGAAGGGCAGCGCGAACAGGAAGCCGTCGAGGCGCAATCTGCCGTGCAAACGCTCAGCTCCAGCGCGGGAGGATGGGAGGCGCCGCGCGGACAGGAGGCGCGCGAAGCGGTCGCGGCGCAGGAGGGGCGCAAGAAGCGCCTCCCCCCACTCCGCACTCGCTTCAGCGAGATCCTCGGCTATGGCTCGCAGGCCACCACCGCCAACGGAGTGAATCTCAATCTCTCCCCCAGCGCCGCCGTGGCCGCAGTGGGTCAGGCGCAGCTCGCCCAGGAGCGCCAGCGAGATGGTGAGCGCCGCAAGAGCGAGCACCGCGGGTCCTGGCGCACGCTGGGCATAGAGCGCTGGCGCTCGTCGATCGAGAACTACGTGGCCAGCGTTCAGCCCGGCAACCAGACCGCGCTCAATACGGCACGGTCACCATTCGCGAGCTACCTGAACCATATCCACAACCGCCTGCACCCGGTCTTCGCCGAACGTTTCCTCTCCTCACTGAACAGCATGCCCAAGTCGAGCCCGCTGAACGACTACTCGATGTCGACGCACATGGAGATCGTGGTTCACCAGGATGATGGGCGCGTGGTTCGCATGGGGATCACGAAGACCAGCGGGGTGACCGCCTTCGACATCGGCGCACTGGAAGCCGTGTCGGCCGCCGCCCCGTTCGGCCGAGCGCCCCCCAGCATCGTGTCTCCCGACGGCAACGTCTACCTGCACTGGGAGTTCCACCGCGATCCCACCTACGCGTGCTCGACCTACTTCGCGCGCCCGTACCTGATCAAGGCC
This sequence comes from Polyangiaceae bacterium, assembly GCA_050304295.1. Classification (GTDB taxonomy): domain Bacteria; phylum Myxococcota_A; class Polyangia; order Polyangiales; family Polyangiaceae; genus JAFGBI01. The sequence continues at coordinate 1,660 of JBNLDK010000102.1, read as the reverse complement.
AAGCCGGAGTCCGCCCCGCCACAGGTGAAGCCACCTCGCGAACAACCACCGGCCGGCGAGCGCCAGGGATCTCTGGTGCCTGGAAATACGCCACCGCCTGCGATACACCGCACTGGCGCACTGGCGCTGGTTTCCCTTGGCCACCCGCGAGCATTCTCCGAAAAGTAGCGACATCGGCGAACTTCCGCCGATCAGCGTCGTCCCGACGGCCTTCTCGCCGCAAGCGCTACCAGCGTGGCTGCTCCGGGGACTGGCGGTGCTGGCACTGCTAACGACCGTGCTCGGGCGCGGCCTGGCTCCGGCACTGCCCGGAACAGCCGCCGGCATCGAAGGTTTGATCGAGGTGAGCCGCACGCTCACGGCCATCGCTACGGTGAACCTGTTCTTCCTCTGCGGCATGCTGACGGTCTGGCTCGCCATCGCGTCGCTCGCGCATCCGGGGCTGCCCACCTCCTACCGGTTGGGGATCTTGCCCGCCACGGCAACCGTCGTCGTGCTGGGAATCGCCGCACTGGTGGCGCCGATCGAAGCCCGCTGGTTGCTGTGGATGGCCGTGATCAGCGGTTCCGTGATGCTGGTCGCGGTACCGGGCACCTTGGCGAGCTCGCGCTCACGCGCGGTGGGCTTCGTCTTCTTGCTGGTCGGGATAGCAGCATTCCTCCAGGTGCTGGCGCGCATGCTCGCCGTGCAGGCCAGCGACGAGGCCCTCGCCACGTTGTTTCGGTACGCTCAGGCCTTCAGCACGCTGGGCTTCTTGCTCCACATCGCCATCCTCGCCATCGTTGGGTTGTGGCTGGGAGCGCGTCGCTGGGTTCTCCTTGCCGTCTCCACCACCCTGGCTATCGGCTTCTCGATGTTCGTGGCCTGGGCAGGCGCGGGAGGTGGCGAAGTGGAGGCAACCACCCTCCAGGTGCTGGTCAATCGCACCTTCGACGAGTTGACCCGCCACCCCATTCCGTACGTCCCGGCACTGCTCCGACATGCGGTGGACGTGCTGACCTGGGTCACGGTCGCGCTCACGGTGGGAGCCGGGCGCCGGTCCGCCATGCTCGCTGCAGCCACCGGGCTCGCGCTGCTCGGCAGCGGCAACGCCGATATCCCGTTGTGCGCGGTCATGCTGACACTGGGGGCGTTGCTCGGCCCCCTCGCGCCCCTCACCACGCCCGATCACGAGGAGGGACCGCAGCGAGGCTCCAACCGCAAGCGCGCCGCGACACCACTTGCGGCAGACCGAGTCCCTTCCGCGCCGAGCGCTCCGGAAGCGAACGAGTCGCACACGGAACAGGGACGCGACGGGGACGCTGAGCTCACTCGCGATCGCGAGCCGGACAACGCCGATGGCGCGGCGGATGGGCCACCAGCGGAAGACGACCCATCCTGATCCCAGAGCTCGCTGGTCGCCGAGGGAGCCCTGCCCTCGCCGAGCCCGAGATCTTCAAGACCATGGCGGTGAGCATGGCGACGATGCGGAGCAACAGGCCTCGGCCGCGAGTTCGAGCGCCGCGAGAGAATCGATGATGTTCCGACCGCCAGTCCTCGTCGCCGGTGGCAGCAGACCCTCGATCTTCGACCACTGCTGGTCGCGCAGCTTGACCAACCGCTCCATTGCCAGGATGGAACACTCTCTCTGTCCGATGGAAAGCCAGTCCGCTGGACAAGG
>JBNLDK010000101.1:0-18112 GCA_050304295.1 Polyangiaceae bacterium | reverse complement strand
CTGCGGCATCACGCTGTCCAGCGCGCTCACCACCAGGATCGCGCCGTCCATCTGCGCCGCCCCGGTGATCATGTTCTTGATGTAGTCCGCGTGTCCCGGGCAATCCACGTGCGCGTAGTGCCGCGTCTCCGACTCGTACTCCACGTGGCTCACCGCGATCGTCACCGTCTTCGTCTCGTCCCGAACAATCCCGCCCTTGGCGATGTCGGCATACGAGATCTGCTTCGCCAGCCCCTTGCTCTCCTGCACCTTCCGCAGCGCTGCCGTCAGCGTCGTCTTGCCATGATCGATGTGACCGATCGTGCCGACGTTGAGATGGGGCTTCGTTCGTACGAATTTCTCCTTGGCCATCCGTTCCTCGCTTGTGCTGTCAGCCGCCGCGAACCTTGGCGACGATTTCTTCCTGGACCGAACTGGGTACGGCTTCGTAGTGCAAGAACTGCATCGTGTACGTAGCCCGCCCTTGCGTCTTGCTGCGCAGGTCCGTGGCGTAACCAAACATGGTCGCCAGCGGGACCTCCGCGGAGATGATCTGCGTGTTGGCGCCGCGCTGGGACATCCCCGACACCTTGCCGCGCCGCGAGTTCAAGTCGCCAATCACGTCGCCCATGTTCGGCTCGGGAGTCACCACCTCGACCGCCATGATCGGCTCCAGCAGCTGGGCCCCCGCGCGCTGGACCCCATCCTGCAGCGCGAGTGACCCTGCCACCTCGAACGCCGGACCCGAGGAGTCCACCTCGTGAAAGCTGCCGTCATAGAGCTCGACGGCAATATCGATCAGCGGGTACCCGGCAAGCACGCCACGACTCGTCGCGTCGCGTACACCCTTCTCGACCGAGGGGATGAACTCCTTCGGAATCGTGCCGCCCACGATCTTGTTCGTGAAGACGAACCCGGATCCCCGCTCCCCGGGCGCGAGGCGAATCTTGACGTGCCCGTACTGCCCGTGGCCACCAGTCTGACGAACGAAGCGCCCCTCCGCCTCGACCGCTTTCGAGATCGCCTCACGGTACGCGACCTGCGGCTTTCCGACGTTGGCCGCCACTTTGAACTCGCGACGCAACCGGTCGACGATGATCTCGAGGTGGAGTTCGCCCATCCCCGCGATGATGGTCTGCCCCGTGTCTTCGTTGGTGAACGTGCGGAAGGAGGGGTCCTCGTAGGCAAGCTTCTGCAGGCTCAACCCGAGCTTGTCGAGGTCTGCCTGCGTACGCGGCTCGATCGCGATCGAGATGACCGGGTCAGGGAAGGTCATCGATTCCAGCACGATGGGTGCCTTGTCACTGCAAAGCGTGTCCCCGGTGCGGGCGTCGCGGAGTCCCACGGCCGCGTAGATGTTCCCGGCGACGCAGTCCTTGAGCTCCTCCCGCTTGTTGGCGTGCATCCGCAAGATGCGCCCCAAGCGTTCGCGCTTGCCACGGGTCGCGTTGAACACCGTGGCACCGCTAGCGACAGTGCCCGAGTACACCCGGAAGAACGTGAGATGCCCAACGTAGGGATCGTTGGCAATCTTGAACGCCAACGCGGCAAACGGAGCGTCATCGTCCGCCGGCCGTTGCTCGCGCTTCTCCTCGTTCTTGGGCAAAAAGCCTTCCACTGGGGGCACGTCCTGCGGCGACGGGAGATAGTTGACGATGGCGTCGAGGAGAGGCTGGATGCCCTTGTTCTTGAACGCTGAACCGCACAGCACGGGGACGAACGTGAAGCTCAGCGTCGCCCGGCGCACGGCCGCGTAGATCTGCTCCGCCGAGACAGGCTCGCCTTCGAGGAACTGGCGCATGATGTCCTCGTCGACATCGGCGCAGGCCTCGACCAGCTCGTCGCGAAGCTGCCGCACCTTCTCCTCCAGCTCCTCTGGGATCGGCTCCTCGTGCCAGGTCGCTCCCAGCGACTCCGCATCGAAGATGATGGCGCGCTGTTGGATCAGGTCCACCACTCCACGGTGTTGGTCCTCCAGTCCAATCGGCCACTGCACCGGCACCGGACGACAGCCGAGGCGTTCCCGCATGCTATCCAGATTCATCTGGAAGTCCGCGCCGGTCTTGTCCAGCTTGTTGATGAACGCGATGCGCGGCACCCGGTAGCGGTCCGCCTGGCGCCACACCGTCTCACTCTGCGGCTCGACGCCATTACCGCCGTCGAACACTGCCACCGCCCCGTCGAGCACTCTCAGGCTGCGCTCCACCTCGATCGTGAAGTCAACGTGACCGGGGGTGTCGATGATGTTGATTCGGTGCTGGACGCCAGCGCCCGGTCCCTGCTCGGGCGACCAGAAGCAGTTGGTCGCTGCACTGGTGATGGTGATCCCGCGCTCCTGCTCCATCCAGTCCATGGTGGCCGCACCATCGTGGACCTCGCCCATCTTGTGGCTGACGCCGGTGTAGTAGAGGACGCGCTCCGTGCACGTCGTCTTGCCGGCGTCGATGTGCGCCATGATCCCGATGTTTCGGGTTCTTTCGATGGCAATCTCGCGGGGCATTCGAAGTCTCAAAGGTGGAGAGGCAAACGGGGGACAGGAACCCGGAGCGCGTTACGCACGAAACCCCCTCCGGCCTCTGCTCCCACCGTTGTGGGGAGTCGTCTTCTCCGGAAGGGGTGTCGGGGTGCCGCGATCTCCGCTGGTGAGGCGGGACGCTGGGCAAGCGTCGTCGTGCAACCCGATCCTATGTCCGCTCAAGCATGTTTCCCGTTGCTTCTCCTCGAGGGCTAAACCTGGAACGATCCTGGTGAATCACCAGCGATAGTGGGCGAAAGCCTTGTTGGCCTCGGCCATCTTGTGCGTGTCTTCCTTCTTCTTCACGGAGTTGCCGCGAAGCTGGGAAGCATCGACGAGCTCGGACGCAAGGCGCTCCCGCATCGTCTTCTCACCGCGCGAGCGCGAATAGTTGACGATCCAGCGCATCGCGAGCGCAACTCGACGCTCGGGACGAACCTCGACGGGCACCTGGTAGGTGGCACCACCCACACTACGGCTCTTCACCTCGAGCTTCGGCTTGACGTTGTCGAGCGCCTTGCGGAAGACCTCGAGAGGATCCTCCTTGAAGCGGCTGGCGATGATGTCGAAGGCACCGTAGAGGATGTTCTCGGCGGTGCTCTTCTTGCCCTTGAGCATCAACGAGTTCGTGAACTTCGCCACGAGCTTGTCGCGGTACTTCGGGTCGGGGATGATCTTCCGCTTGGGGACGTCGCGCCTGCGAGACATGTAAACTTACCTCTTGATCAAGACTTGGGTCGCTTGACGCCGTACTTCGAGCGCTTGCGGTTGCGGTTCGCCTTGTTCGTGCTGCTCGGGCCAGCGGCACCCGCTGCATCGAGAGTGCCCCGAACGACGTGGTAGCGAACGCCGGGCAAGTCCTTGACGCGGCCCCCACGGATCAGCACGACGCTGTGCTCCTGGAGGTTGTGTCCCTCGCCCGGGATGTAACTGGTAACCTCCATGCCGTTGGTGAGGCGCACGCGGCAGACCTTGCGCAACGCGGAGTTCGGCTTCTTCGGCGTCGTGGTGTAAACGCGCACGCACACTCCCCGCTTCTGCGGGCAGCTGCGAAGGGCAGGAGAGTCGGTCCGGGCTTTGACTGCCTTGCGACCGTTGCGGATGAGCTGCTGAATGGTCGGCATGGAAAAGAATCTATTCGAGACGCAGGTGAACCCTCTTTCAAGGGGGGTGGGCAGGGTACTCGCAGCACCCAACCTGTCAAGGCGTGTTCGGGGCAATTCCAGCGGTTTCGGCGGGCCAAAGGCCAGATCGGCAACCCCTGGGGCCATTCCGCTGCACGGCCTTTCAGCATTCGGCCCCTAGTCGGCCGTCGGAGCAAGCCGATCGGCGCCTGGGGTCCCGTCAAGGCCGAGGTGACGAAGTGACGTGGGGTGCAAACCGCGCGTCACCGGTCACCAGCCACTTATACTCCTTCTTGACCGCCGCGGCGAGTGCCGCGTCGTCAGGGCGCTCGCTCGGCGCTGCCGCCGCAACCCGGGCCAGGATGCCAAGCCGTTCTGACAGGTTCCGCCGTGCCTCCGCCTCCTCGAGGCACGCGACTTGACCACAGACGAGCAGGACTCTCTTGCCCCCACCCCGCTGGAAGAGCGTGACCGTGCTCGACGTCCACTGATCAGCACCGCCTTCCGTCAGAACCAAGCGGGAGAAGAACGAGGGCTCCTGTCGGGCGATGCGCGCAGCAATGTCCGCACCTCGCCCGATGCCCACCATCACCACGGACCCGGGGGCCAGGTGGTCGGTGTACTGCTGCTTGAGCGCCGCCAGCGCAGCGCGCAGCTCATGCGTCGTTTCCGTGAGGCTACCGAAGCTATAGCGGCGATCGTCGGGCGCCGCGTTCGGAAGCTCCTTCCCACGCGGACAGATCACCCACGGGTACCCACCCGAGATCTCACGCCACTGGCGGCACCGCGCCTCCGGGCGGTCGGAGTCGCCGTGGAGCACGATGACCAGCGGACGCGGTTGGGTGGCGCCACGCGGCACGCTCACCACCGCCGCGCCATGCTTCGGGACCTCCAGTGTCAGCATGTCCGACGCGGCGCGCAGCGGTGCCAGCACGAGCGGAGGAGGAGGACGCTGCGCCGAGGGCGCCACCGATGCCGAGGCGGAGGGCAACGTGGTCCCCGCAGTCAGTCCTGGCGGTCCTGCCTCGCAACCGCGACAACCAGTGAGGACGGGGGCCACGGCGAGCGAGCTCACCGCTACCAGCACCGCCAGAGTCCACCTCATGCCGGCATTGTAGCCAGAGCGGCCCGTGGTGGCGAAGATCGCCGAAACGAAGCAGCGTCCAGCGAAGAAAGCCACGTCGGGAGGAGCCCTCGCGAAGCCAACGTCGAGCTCACGCCCGCGACTGCGCCCCACCCCATCGTTGGTAACCTCATGTGCGCGAGCCTACCGGCCGTCGGATGGTGGCACAACGCACGGCCCACACGGCCACGTCACCCAACGCGCTACTGTGCGGCGTTGCCGCAGAGCTGGTGGAGCTGGCCGCTGGCGAGAATTCGCGCCGCCTCCCCGATGTAATCGCCCAGCAGCTCCGCCAGTCCACCAGTGGCGAGGATCCGCTCCGCTTCAGCACGGTAGCGCATGGCCAATTCGTCATCGACTCCGTCGAGCAGCACCACGGGACGCCGTCGCAGCCGCACGCCCGAGTCGGGTGGTGCGTCATCGACGAGCGTCGGCGACGGCTCGCGGTCACCCAGCCCCACCAGCGTGGGCATCTTGTTGCGCCGCTCTGTGACCCGGGCGTCTCGCGGCGCCCGGGAGGCCCGGACGACCACTTGCTGCAAGCGGCGCTTCACGATCACGCGATCGTGATGGCCCAATCCTGCTCGGCAGGGCAAGAAACCGGAGCCGGCCCCGGGACCTAGGAGTCACGCGGCTCTTCCGAGACGACGAAGGGCGGGTCGTCGGACCCGCCCTTCGCACCTTCTGGTTCGCCGGTGAGCCTACTCTTCGCCCATCGCCGAGGTGAGAGGCGCGGTCGCGAGCGGGGCGAGCGCCGGCGCTCCGTCGCGCGGCCGATCCTCGACGACGACCTGCAGCCGCTTGTAGGCAGGAAGTCCGGTCCCCGCGGGGATCAGGCGACCCATGATGACGTTCTCCTTGATACCGCGAAGATCGTCGGTCTTCCCACAGATCGCCGCCTCCGTGAGCACCTTGGTCGTCTCCTGGAAGGACGACGCGCTGATGAACGACTCGGTGGAGAGGGACGCCTTGGTGATCCCGAGCAGCATCGGCTCCGCGACGGCGGGCGCACCGCCGCGCGCGATCACTCGCTGGTTCTCACGCTCGAAGACGTACTTCTCGACCTGCTCGTCGATCAAGAAGTTGGTGTCCCCGACCTCCTTGATACGCACTCGCCTCAGCATCTGCCGGACGATGCACTCGACGTGCTTGTCGTTGATGGTGACGCCCTGCAGCCGGTACACCTGCTGGATCTCGTTCACCAGCCAGGCCGCCAGCTCCTTCTCACCCTTGACGCGGAGGATGTCGTGCGGATTCGCAGGACCATCCATCAGCGGATCGCCAGCCCGCACGTGGTCCGCCGGCTGCACCTGGATGTGCTTGCCCTTGGGGATCAAGTACTCGCGAGCCTGATCCGGCTGCGGCGCACCGTCGAATCCGAAGGGAGTGATGACGACCTTGCGCTTGCCCTTCGTGTCCTTGCCGAAGGAAACCTGGCCGTCGATCTCCGAGATGATGGCGTGATCCTTCGGCTTGCGTGCCTCGAAGAGCTCGGCCACACGCGGCAGACCGCCGGTGATGTCCTGAACCTTGGTGGTGTCGCGCGGAATCTTCGCGATTGGCTCGCCTCCGGTGATCACCGAGTCCTCCAGCGCCACGATGTTGGCGCCGACGGGCAGCAGGTAGCGGGCGTCGAGGTCGGTGCCCGGGATCTTGAGCGGCTCACCCGTCTCGGGATCGCAGATCGTGATTCGCGGGCGCAGGTCGGCAGCACGCGACTCGATGACGATCTTGCGCGACAGACCGGTCACCTCGTCGACCTTCTCGATCACGGTAACCCCGTCGACCAGGTCGCCATACTTCACCACACCTTGAACCTCGGTGAGGATGGGTGAGGCGAACGGGTCCCATTCTGCGACCGTCGTCCCCGCGGGAACCCGCTGACCGTCCGTCGCCCGCAGCTCGGCACCGTAGACGAGGCGATGGTGTTCCCGCTCGCGTCCCGTGTCGTCCATGACCACGAGTTCCCCGTGGCGGTTCATGACGACCACCGCGCCATCCTTGCGAGTGACGACGTGTGCGTTTCGGAGCTGAACCGTACCCTCGGTGCGGGTCTCCAGCGAACTCGCCTCGATCTTGCCACGCGCCGCCGCACCACCGATGTGGAAGGTCCGCATCGTCAGCTGGGTTCCGGGCTCACCAATCGACTGGGCCGCGATGATGCCGATCGCTTCGCCAATGTTGACCCGATAGCCACGGGCCAGGTCACGGCCGTAGCACATGGAGCACACGCCGCGGCGCGTCTGGCAGGTCAGCACCGACCGGATCACGACCTCCTCGATGCCGGCGTCCTCGATCTTGCGGACCAGGTGCTCGTCGAGTTCGCTGTTCGCCTCGACGATCACCTCTCCGGTGAGCGGATCGACCACGTCCTCGAGCACAACGCGGCCGAGGATGCGGTCACCCAGCGGCTGGATCACCTCTCCAGCCTCCTCGAGCTTCGTCACGCGGATGCCGTCCAGCGTGCCGCAGTCGTACTCGGCAACCACCGCGTCCTGGGCAACATCGACCAGACGGCGCGTCAGGTAGCCGGAGTTCGCCGTCTTCAACGCAGTGTCCGCCAGGCCCTTGCGAGCGCCGTGCGTCGAGATGAAGTACTGCAGAACGGTGAGACCTTCGCGGAAGTTCGCCGTGATCGGCGTCTCGATGATCTCGCCCGACGGCTTCGCCATCAGTCCTCGCATGGCGGCCAGCTGACGCATCTGCTGGGTCGAGCCTCGCGCGCCCGAGTCCGCCATGATGTAGATGGGATTGAAGCTCGAGTCGCTCTTGCTGCTCTTCGGGTCCTCGGGGTCGGTGAACTCTTCCTTGCCGATCCCACCCATCATCTCTTCGGTGACGCGGTCGGCCACGCCCGCCCAGATGTCGACCACCTTGTTGTAGCGCTCGCCGTCGGTGATGAGCCCTTCCTGGTACTGGTCCATGACCCGCTCGAGCTCACGGTTTGCTTCGTCGATGAGCTCCTTCTTCTTCGCCGGGATCTTCATGTGGTCCATGCAGATGGACACGCCAGCGCGAGTGGCAAAGTGGTAGCCCAGCGTCCGGAGTCGGTCCGCAAGCAGAACGGTCTCCTTGTTCTTGTGCTTGCGGTAGCAGACGTCGATCAGCTTGCTGAGCGCCTTCTTGTTCAACGTCTTGTTAACGTAGTCGAAGGGCACGTCGGGAGGCAGAACCTCGCTGATCAGCACGCGACCGACCGTGGTCGGCCAGACCTTCGTGCGCTCCTTGCCGTCATCCGCGCGGTCGGTGATGCGCACCCGAATGCCCGCGTGGAGATCGACGACCCCACTGTCGTAGGCCATCCGGACCTCTTCTGGCGACGCATACACCCCGCGCAGGACGCCCTGGATCTCGCCCTTCTTCTCATCAAACTTGAGCGTGTCGCGGTAGCAACCGCGCGCATAGGGGCGCTCGCGCGTGGCGTAGTAGAGCCCCAGAACGATGTCCTGCGTCGGGTTGATGATCGGACGCCCACTCGCCGGCGAGAGGATGTTGTTCGTGCTCATCATGAGCACGCGAGCTTCCATCTGCGCTTCGACACTGAGCGGAACGTGAACCGCCATCTGGTCGCCGTCGAAGTCGGCGTTGAACGCGGTGCAGACCAGCGGATGCAGCTGGATCGCCTTGCCCTCGATCAGCACTGGCTCGAAGGCCTGAATACCCAGACGGTGCAGTGTCGGTGCGCGGTTGAGCATCACTGGATGCTCGCTGATCACCTCGTCCAGGATGTCCCAGACCTCGGGACGCTCCTTCTCCACCATCTTCTTGGCGCTCTTGATGGTGTTGACGTACCCGCGCTCCTCGAGCTTGTTGTAGATGAAGGGCTTGAAGAGCTCGAGCGCCATCTTCTTGGGCAAGCCACACTGGTGCAGCTTCAAGGTCGGCCCGACGACAATCACCGAGCGTCCCGAGTAGTCCACCCGCTTGCCGAGCAGGTTCTGACGGAACCGCCCCTGCTTGCCCTTCAGCATGTCGCTGAGGCTCTTGAGCGGGCGCTTGTTGGGGCCCGTGATGGTCTTGCCGCGCCGACCGTTGTCGAACAGCGCGTCCACCGCCTCCTGCAACATGCGCCGCTCGTTGCGCACGATGATCTCGGGCGCATTGAGTTCGAGCAGACGCTTGAGGCGGTTGTTCCGATTGATCACTCGCCGGTAGAGATCGTTCAGATCGCTGGTCGCGAAGCGCCCCCCATCGAGGGGCACGAGCGGCCGCAGATCCGGAGGCAGCACCGGGATCACGGTCAACATCATCCACTCGGGACGGTTGCCGCTACCGCGGAACGCCTCGACCACCTTGAGGCGCTTGGCGTACTTCTTTCGCTTGGCCTCGCTGGTGCTGGTCTTCATCTCGTGCCGGAGTTGCTCCGACAGCGCGTGGACGTCGACCCGCCGCAACATGTCGATCACGGCGTCGCCGCCCATTCCGACCACGAACTTGTCGTCGCCGTACTCGTCCAGCAGCTGGAGGTACTTGTCCTCGCTCAGCAACTCCCCAGCCGCCAGCCCCGTCTCCATCGGATCGATGACGATGTAGGCCTCACAGTAGAGGACCTTCTCGAGGTCCTTCAGCGTGATGTCGAGGATGTTGCCGATCCGCGACGGCAAGCTCTTGAGGAACCAGATGTGCGCGACGGGGGTGGCCAGGTTGATGTGACCGAGACGCTCCCGGCGCACCTTTGACTGGATGACCTCGACGCCGCACTTCTCGCAAACGATCCCCCGGTGCTTCATGCGCTTGTACTTGCCGCAGATGCACTCGTAGTCCTTCACCGGACCAAAGATCTTCGCGCAGAACAGGCCATCACGTTCGGGTTTGAACGTGCGGGAGTTGATCGTTTCCGGCTTCTTCACCTCGCCGTGTGACCACTCCCGAATCTTTTCGGGACTGGCGAGCGAGATCCGCATGGCGGAGAAGGAGAGCGGGTCCTTCGGCTTCTCGAAGAACGAGAAAATGTCACGCATGAGGGTTGCCTCCGGGGGTCAGGCTGTGGGCTCTCAATCCTCGGCCGCGGTGGGGGTGCCCGCCTCGACCAGTTCCACGTTCAAGCAGAGCGACTGCAGTTCTTTGATGAGTACGTTGAAGCTCTCGGGGAGTCCCGCTTCGAGGGCGTACTCTCCCTTGACGATGGATTCGTACATCCGCGTTCGGCCCTGCACATCGTCACTCTTGACGGTCAGGAACTCCTGCAACGCATGAGCGGCGCCATAGGCCTCCATCGCCCAGACCTCCATCTCACCGAGACGCTGGCCACCGAACTGCGCCTTGCCACCCAGCGGCTGCTGGGTGACGAGGGAGTACGGCCCGATCGACCGGGCGTGGATCTTGTCATCGACGAGGTGGTGCAGCTTGAGCATGTACATGATGCCCACCGTGACGTCCTCCTCGAAGGGCTCGCCCGTGCGGCCGTCGAAGAGGATGGACTGACCGGACTGGTCTCGGTCCGCCTCGGCGAGCGTACCCTTGATGTCCGCCTCGGACGCGCCGTCGAAGACCGGGGATCCGAAGAACACCCCGCGCTTGAGCTTGCGAGCCAAGCGGAAGATCTCCTCCTCGGTGAGCTTCGCCAGCAGTGCCACGAAGCGGTCGTCGCCGGCGTAGGCCTTGACGAGCTTCTCACGCAGCGCCTCGGCACCGAAACGCTTCTCGATCAGCTCCTCGATCTGCCAGCCCAGGCTGCGGGCGCCCCAGCCGAGATGCGTCTCGAGAATCTGTCCGACGTTCATGCGGCTCGGCACGCCCAGTGGATTGAGGACGATGTCTACCGGATGCCCGTCCGCCAGGTACGGCATGTCTTCCTCGGGCAGGATGCGGCTAACGACACCCTTGTTGCCGTGACGGCCAGCCATCTTGTCGCCCACCTGCAGCTTGCGCTTGATGGCGACGTAGACCTTCACCATCTTGATCACGCCGGGGGGTAGCTCGTCGCCGCGGCTGAGGCGCTCGATCTTGTCGCGGAAGTGCTCCTCCCGTGAGCGCACCATCTCCTCGAGAGCGTGCAGCAACGTGCCGATCTCGTCGGCCCCCTTGCCCACCGGGATCTCGCCCCAGTACCGACGCGGGATGCCAGACAGCAGCTCCTCGGTGAGTGTCGCATCCTTCTCGAGCAGGACGGCGCCCTTGTCATCGACCAGCTTGCCAGTGGTGGCCTGCCCGGCGAGCACGGAGGCGATCTTGCGGAAGAAGGAGTCGCGGAGGATCTTCACCTCTTCGTCGCGAGTTCTCTCGAGCTTGGCCCGCTCCTGGTCCTCGATCGCCTTCGCACGCTCGTCCTTCTCTGTCCCCTTGCGGGAGAAGATTCGCGCGTTGATGACGATGCCACCCACCCCCGGCGGAACCTTCAGCGAGCTGTCCCGAACGTCGCCCGCCTTCTCACCGAAGATGGCCCGAAGCAGCTTCTCCTCCGGGCTGAGCTTGCTCTCGCCCTTGGGCGTGATCTTGCCGACCAGGATGTCACCCGGCTTGACCTCGGCACCAATTCGAACGACGCCCGCCTCGTCGAGGTCCTTCAGAGCCTCCTCGCCGACGTTGGGGATGTCTTTCGTGATCTCTTCCTTGCCGAGCTTGGTGTCGCGAGCGACGCACTCGAATTCCTCGATGTGGACCGACGTGTAGACGTCGTCGCGCACCATCCGCTCGCTGACCAGGATCGAGTCCTCGAAGTTGTAGCCCTGCCAGGGCATGAACGCGACGAGCGCGTTCTGACCCAGCGCCAGCTCGCCCATGTCGCAAGCGGGACCGTCTGCCAAGACGTCGTTCGCCTTGACGGTCTCACCGGGCCGAACGATGGGCTTCTGGTTGTAGCAGGTGCTCTGGTTCGACCGCTGGTACTTGGTCAGCTGGTAGATGTCGGGCACCTCGTCGCCTTCGCCGGACGTCGCGCGCACCACGATCCGCTCGGCGTCCACGCTCTCGACCACGCCGGCGCGGCGCGCGACGATGCAGACGCCCGAGTCGATCGCGACTCGTCGCTCCATGCCAGTGCCAACCAGCGGGGCCTCGGTGACGATGCACGGCACTGCCTGCCGCTGCATGTTGGCGCCCATCAGTGCGCGGTTCGCGTCGTCGTGCTCGAGGAAGGGAACCAGCGCGGCCGCGACGCTCACCATCTGGTTCGGCGCGACGTCCATCAGCTCGATCTGATCCTTCGGCGCCATGCGGAAGTCGCCGTTGAAGCGAGCGCTGACCAGGTTGTTCTCGAAGTTGCCCTCCGCGTCCATCGGCGCGGTGGCCTGGGCGATGTACTTCCCTTCCTCCTCGAGTGCGCTGTACCACTCGACGCCATCCCGGACGTTGCCCTCGGCAGCCTCGCGGTACGGTGTCTCGACGAACCCGTACTCGTTGACTCGCGCGAAGGTGGAGAGGGACGCGATGAGACCGATATTCGGACCTTCCGGCGTCTCGATGGGACAGATACGACCATAGTGGGTCGTGTGGACGTCGCGGACCTCGAAGCCCGCGCGCTCGCGGGTCAAACCGCCCGGCCCCAGTGCGCTGAGGCGCCGCTTGTGGGTCACCTCGCTGAGCGGGTTGGTCTGGTCCATGAACTGCGACAGCTGCGAGCTGCCAAAGTACTCCTTGACGACCGCGCCCACTGGCTTGGCGTTGATCAGATCGTGAGGCATCAGCGTGTCGATTTCCTGCGACACGCTCATCCGCTCCTTGATCGCTCGCGCCATCCGAACCAGCCCGATCCGGTACTGGTTCTCCATCAACTCGCCAACCGCGCGCACGCGGCGGTTGCCGAGGTGGTCGATGTCGTCAACCGAGCCCTTGCCGTTCTTGAGGTCGATCAGGTGGCGCACCGTCTCGACGATGTCCTTCTTGCTCAGGATCGTCTGATCGAGCGGCGGCACCTCCTCCTCGGGAACGTCACGGTAGAACTTGTAGTGCAGCTTGAGGCGACCCACCGCCGACAGGTCGTAACGCTCGGGCTTGAAGAAGAGGTTCTCGAACAGCTGCTTTGCCGTCTCGAGGGTGGGGGGATCGCCCGGCCGCAGGCGCCGGTAGATCTCCATGATCGCGTCCTCGGTCGTCTTCACCTTGTCCGCGATCAGTGTGTCGCGCAGGTAGGGCCCGACGTTGAGTCCGTCGATGAACAGCACCTTGAGGTGCTCGATGTTGGCCTCGCGCAGGCGATCCAGCGTGATCTCGGTGACCTCCTCGTTGCACTCGAGGATCACCTCACCCGTCTCCAGATCGACCACGTCCTCGGCGCTCACCTTGCCAATGAGCTCGAGCACCTCGATCGGCAGCCGGTCCACGTTGCCAGCCTTGAGCTTCTTGATCGCCGCGCGGGTGAACTTCTGGTTCTTCTTGACCAGAGTCTCACCGCCCACCTTGATGTCGCGCGTAGCGCGCTGACCGGGGAGCAGATCGAACTCGACGCTCTTGGAGTACTTGTTGCCCTTCTCCAGGAACACCGTCTCGGTGTCGTAGAACAGGTTGAGCAGGTCCTGCGTCGAGAAGTCCAGCGCCCGCAGCAGGACAGTCGCGTGCATCTTCCGCCGCCGGTCGATGCGGACGTAGATGATGTCCTTGTGGTCGAACTCGAAGTCGAGCCACGAGCCGCTGTAGGGAATCACGCGAGCCGAGTAGAGCAGCTTGCCACTGGAGTGGGTCTTGCCCTTGTCGTGGTCGAAGAAGACGCCCGGGCTGCGGTGGAGCTGGGAGACGACGACGCGCTCGGTACCGTTGATGATGAACGTGCCGGTCTCGGTCATCAGCGGGATTTCGCCGAAGTAGACCTCCTGCTCCTTGATGTCGCGAACGATGCGCTCTCCGCCATCGCGCGCGTCGTACACCATGAGCTGGGTGGTCACCTTGATCGGAGCGGCGAACGTCATGCCGCGCTGGCGGCACTCGTCGACGTCGTACTTCGGCCTCTCGAGGTTGTACGAGACGTAGACGAGCTCACTCGTCTGATCGAAGTCCTTGATCGGGAACACACTACGGAAGACTGCCTCGAGTCCGATCTCCCGCCGTTCGCGAGGCGGCACGTCAGACTGGAGGAACTTGTCGTAGCTGCTCTTTTGGATGTCGATCAGGTTGGGGATGTCGACGATCGGTTCAACGCGACCGAGGCTCCGGCGATGACGAAAGTTCGACTGGACGACCTTACCCATGACGTTACCTGTAGAAAGCGGCTGCCGGCCGAGCGGAGAAAAAACGCGTGCGTGCGGACCCGATCACCAACTGATCGAGCCCGCCACACGGGGGTGCGGCCGCGACGCGGACGCACCGATACTGATTCCACGCCGAAGCGTGGACACGGGAGTGTGAAGGTGCAGGGGAGTAGAAGGGCAAGGTGGTGTTACTTGACCTCGACCTTGGCCCCTGCCTCTTCGAGCTTCTTCTTGACGTCCTCGGCCTCTTCCTTGCCAACGCCTTCCTTGATCGCCTTCGGAGCACTCTCGACGAGCTCCTTGGCTTCCTTGAGGCCCAGGCCGGTCAGCTCACGCACGACCTTGATGACCTGAATCTTCTTGCCGCCGGCGTCTGCCAGAACCACGTCGAACTCAGTCTTCTCTTCCTCGGCCTCGGCGGGCGCCGCTGCCGCCATCGGGGCCATCATCATGGGAGCCGCCGCCGGAGCCGCGCTGACGCCCCACTTCTCCTCGAGATCCTTGACCAGGTTGACGATCTCGATGACGGGCATGTTGGAAAGGTGCTCTACGATCTGCTCACGAGTAATCTCGGCCATTTTCTTGTTCTCCTGCGCCCCCGTGCTGGGACGAAAAGTCGGTTGGTTGTCCTTGAATGAAGTCTGATGGGGTTAGTGGCGCGCCGAAGGGCGCGCTCGATGCGGTATCCAGCGGGGACGCTCAGCCCTCCGCCTGCCGCTTCTTGGCCTCCAGCACGCCCAGGGCGTTCTGCGCCGGAGTGTTGAGAAGGCGAACGAGGTCGGTCGCCGGTGTGTTGAGGAGGCGAACCAGCGTCTCCGCGGGCTGCTTGAGGAGCGCAAGCAACTGGGCTCGCATCTCGTCCTTGCCCGGCATGTTCGCGAGCTGATTCTCGACAGCCTTGGCATCGAGAACCTGGCCCTCGATGAGCCCGGCCTTGATCTGCAGCTTCTCGTTCTCCTTGGAGAACGCCTTGACGACCTTGGCGGCCGCGCTGGGATCCTCGTAGCTCCAGGCCACGCCGGTCATCCCGGTCAGGGCGTCGTCCAGCTTGCCCACCCAGTCGTGCTCGGCCAGCGCCTGCCTGACGAGGGTGTTCTTGACGACCTTGTACTCGATGCCCTGTGCGCGGAATGTGTCCCGCAGCTTGCTGACTTCTTCGACGTTCATGCCCTTGAAGTCGACAAACACCGCCGAGCTCATCCGCGAGAAGCGATCCTTGAGGCTCGCAACGACCCCAACCTTGTCTGCGCGCAGCATCAGGCAACCTCCCCTGCCGCGGTGCCCGGATCGACGCGAACGCCCGGTCCCATGGTGCTCGAAACGGTAATGCTCTTGAGGTAGGTCCCCTTTGCAGTCGCGGGCTTCTTCGCCACCAGTTCGCGAACCAGCGCCTGCGCGTTCTCCGCAAGCACTGCCGGTTCGAACGAAACCCGACCGATGCGACAGTGAATGACGCCGGCCTTGTCGACCTTGTACTGGACCTTGCCAGCCTTCGCCTCACGAACCGCGTTCTTCACGTCCATCGTCACCGTCCCCACCTTCGGGTTCGGCATCAGACCGCGCGGACCGAGGATGCGGCCGAGCTTACCTACCGACCCCATCATGTCAGGGGTGGCGATGGCGCGGTCGAAGTCCAGGAAACCACCCTGAACCTTGGCCACCAGCTCGTCCGAACCAGCGAAGTCGGCGCCCGCCTCGAGAGCCTCCTTCTCCTTGTCGCCCTTGGCGAACACGGCGACCCGAACGGTCTTGCCGGTTCCGTGGGGCAACACGAGTGCGCCGCGAACCATCTGGTCCGCGTGCTTGGGGTTGACGCCAAGCCGAACGGCTATGTCGACGCTTTCGTCGAACTTGGCGTAGGCCGCCTCCTTGACGACGGAGACTGCCTCGTCGATCGGATAGCGCTTCTGGCGATCGATCTTGTCGAGCGCCGGTGCGCGTTTCTTCGGTACTTTCTTTGCCATCTTCGTCTTTCGACTCCTGGAGACGGTCAGCCCTGCGCGTTCTTGCCGCGCGAGTCGCCGTACCAGTCACTCTTCGTCTAGCCAGCGCTCAGACGACGTCCACCCCCATACTGCGAGCGGTCCCGGCGATGGTGCGCGCGGCTTGCTCGACGTCGGTGGTGTTCATGTCGTCCAGCTTCTCCTTGGCGATGTTTCGAACCTGGTCCCAAGTGAG
This sequence comes from Polyangiaceae bacterium, assembly GCA_050304295.1. Taxonomy (GTDB): domain Bacteria; phylum Myxococcota_A; class Polyangia; order Polyangiales; family Polyangiaceae; genus JAFGBI01. The sequence goes on along the minus strand of JBNLDK010000101.1, from coordinate 2,071 downwards.
CTTGGCGACCTTCTTTCGGTTCGGCTCTGGAGAGCCCGACCCGGGCTTGCCACTGGTGGGCAGCCCCGCCGCCTTCTTGATCAAGATGCTGGCCGGCGCCGACTTCATCACGAAGGAGTAGGAGCGATCGGCGTAGACCGTGATCACGACCGGGACGATCGTGTCGCCCAGCTTGGCGCTGCGGCTGTTGAAGTCCTTGCAGAACTGCATGATGTTCACCCCGTGCTGGCCGAGAGCCGGACCAACGGGGGGAGAAGGGTTCGCCTTGCCGGCGGGCAATTGCAGCTTGATGAATCCGGCAATCTTCTTCTTGGAAGCCATTTCGCTACCGCCTCTTCGCTACTAGCGCTTCTCTACGTGTGAAAAGTCGAGCTCGACCGGCGTCGGACGCCCGAAGATGCTGACCATGACCTTGAGCTTCTGCTTGTCCGGCTTGACCTCCTGGACGGTCCCGGAGAAGTTCGCGAACGCGCCGACCACGACGCGAACCTCGTCACCTTCCTGGAACTGGTGACGAGGCTTCGGCTTGACCGCGCCCTCGACGATGCCCTTGCGCATGTCCTCGATGTGAGGAGGCTTCACTTCTTGCGGTCGCTGGTTGCCGATGAAGCCGGTGACCTTGGGCGTGTCCTTGACGATGTGCCAGGTGTGCTCCGTCATCACCATCTCGACGAAGACGTAGCCAGGGAAGCTGGTCTTGGACTTGACGCGAGTCTTGCCGTCCTTCGCCGTCTCGGTAACGGTCTCGGCCGGGATCAGGATCTCGCCGAACGCGTCCTCCTTGTGGTGCTGACGAATGCGCTCCAAGAGCGCCATCTTCACCTTGTTCTCGTAGCCCGAGTAGGTGGTGACCACGTACCACTTCTTGACGGGCGGCTCGGCGGCGGTCTGTTCTTCCTTGTGCTCCATCGACATAGCCCCAGTCACGACCCGTAGATCAGGCTCGTCACGAACATCCACACGCGGTCGAGCAACGCGACGTAGACCGTCGCGACAGCACTGCCCACGATCACCACGATAGTGCCGTTCGTGACGGTTTCTTTGTCCGGCCAGGTCACCTTCGACAGCTCGAGGGCCACCTCGTCCGCCCACTTGCGAATCCGCTCTTTGCGGTAGGTCTGCACCACCGTCACGATGCCAATCAGCACCCCGACCAACATGGTGTAGGTGCCGCGTCGGGCCTCCCCCACCGCAAGGAGCTGGGGAACCGCCGCGACCGCGTCGGGCCACTCGGCAAGCTGTCCCCAGATCAAGGCGAGAAGCTTGCCGCTGAGGAAGGCCACCAGGATCCCCGCAGCAAAGAAGGCTGCATGAACGTACTTGGTGGCCCCCAGCTCGACCGGGGTTCCGTCGCCCTCCGCGAGTTCATCACCCTCCGGGGCGGCGACCGCCCGGACCTCGCTACCGGGCCCGATCAGGTTCTGGCCAGGATCCAGCAATCCGCGAGCAGGCTCATCGGCGACGGATTTCGTACGGCGCACCTCCGACTCGTGTCCTTCGACCTTCTTGCTGGTCGAGGACTTCTTCGAAGCCTTCGACGAACGCACCTTGCGCTTCTTTGCGCCGGGTTCGCGTTCGCTCGTCTTCTTCTTGTCTTCGGTTGCCATCTTATTTCCTGGCGACTTGCCCGCGGTCATGACCGCTTGGGTCCCTAGCAGGGGCGGAGAGACTCGAACTCCCGACCGGCTGATTTGGAATCAGCTGCTCTGCCAACTGAGCTACACCCCTTCGTTTTCCCGCTACCTTGACTCAATGTGCTTCGTGTGTCGCTTGCAGGCCTTGCAGTGCTTGTTGAGCTCGATGGGCGCCTGCCCCTGACGACGCGGGCGCCCCGTCTTGTAGTTGCGAGAGCCGCAGACCGAACAGGTCAACGCGACCGTGAGTCGCGTCGAGCCTCGCTGCGATCTACGGCTCGTTGCCAAGGTCTGCTTACTACTCGATGATCTGGGTCACGACGCCGGCACCCACGGTGCGGCCGCCCTCGCGGATGGCGAAGCGCATCTGCTCCTCCAGCGCGACGGTCGTGATCAGCTCGACCTCCATCGTGATGTTGTCGCCCGGCATCACCATC
>JBNLDK010000100.1:0-14202 GCA_050304295.1 Polyangiaceae bacterium | reverse complement strand
TGATTTTGACAGCAGTTGACAAAAAAGAAGAGGAAATTGAAATTGAAGGAGATAAAATCCTGGTTGCGGTTGGAAGAAAACCCTTCACGGATGGATTGGGATTGGAGAACGCTGATATCATTGCTGATCCGAAAATCAGAGAACGCTGGGAAAAGGTACGCCGCTATTTTTTCCTCCGTGAATCCACCTACGACATGACCAGTCGCTGCAACATGAGCTGCGACGGGTGCTACTACTTCGAGGGGGAGAAGCAGTACGCCGCCGACACGCCGGACCCGGAAGCCTGGCGCCGGCTGCTCCGCGCCGAGCGGGAACGCGGCATCACGTACGTGGTGCTCGCTGGCGCCGAGCCGTCGCTGGTGCCGGACTTGCTCGCCGCGTGCCACGAAGAGATCCCCCTCGGGACCATCGCCACGAACGGACTCAAGCGCATCCCCGAGGCGATCGGCTACCGCCTCCACATCTCCGTGTGGGGCAACGACGAGACGAGTCAGCGGGTTCGCGCGGCCAGTCGCCTGCTCCCCCGTCAGCTCGACAGCTACGCGGGGGATCCCCGGGCGCTCTTCGTCTACACGTTCTCTCCGCACAACGTGGCCGAGAGCGTGGAGGTGGTCGAGCACCTCGCGCGGCGCGGCTGTCAGGTCACGTTCAACATGTTCTCGGCGCCTGTGGGCTACCGCGGCAGCTTGCGCCACGACGCGGTCTCGCGGCGGAAGGTGCGAGAGACGATGCTGCTGCTCTTGCGCGAGTTTCCCGAGACGGTGATCTACTCGCCCTACAGCGCCGTGGTGCACACCGAACCGCGCGGACTCCACGACCTGTTTGGCTGTTCGTACCCGCGCCGCAATCCGGCGCACCAGCTGGGCCTGGGGAGGACCTTCCGGCAGTATCGCGCCGACCTGACGTGGGATCGATCGGCGGCTTGCTGCGTCCCCGACACCGACTGTGCCGACTGCCGTCACTACGCGGCCGGCAGCGCCGTGGTCACGGCTCGGCTCAATCGGCACGCGACTCGCCCCGAAGCTTTCCTGGCCTGGCTCGACTATGTCGATACCTACCTGGCCGTGTGGCTCTGCGACTACCGGCGGGGCGAGACGCTCTGCGCCGAGGCCGCGCTGGTGCCGGAGCTGCTGGCACATCACCTCCGAGGAGACCTGGATGATCACCGTTAGCTCCCTCTTGGACGAGACCTGGCATGCCCGCTATCAGCGGATCGCTGCGCTCAATATTCGGAGCTCGATCTACGATGTGACGGATCGCTGCAACCTGCGCTGCAAGGGTTGCTTCTTCTTCGCCAGTGGCGAGCACAAGGCGGCCAAGCAAGAGAGGGACCTGGCCAAGTGGGAGAGCTTCATCGATCAGGAGCGGGAGCGAGGGGTGAATCTCGCGATTCTGATCGGCGGGGAGCCCACCATGTACCTCGATCGAGTGGAAGCCTTCTATCAGCGCGTACCGACTTTCTGCGCTACCAACGGTCTGATCAAGGTTCCCCGGGAGCGCTTCCCGGACATGATGGTGGGCATCTCCCTGTGGGGCGATCCGGAGGAGGAGAAGACGCTGCGCGGCAAGGACACGTTCCGCGTCTCGAGTCAGAACTACGCGGGGGACCCCCACGTGTACTACCTCTTCACCATCTCGCCCCCTCATCTCGGGCGGGTGCACAAGACGGTGGAGAAGATCCGGGACATTGGGGTCAAGGTGCACTTCCAGCTGCTCTCCAACGACGAGGACGTCCCGGGTTTCAACTTTGCCCCGGAGCAGCTGGTGGAGGTGCGCCACGAGATGGATGACTGCCTCGCGACCTACCCGGACACGGTGGTGTCTTGCCGTTACTACCACCAGGTCCTGACGAGCGGCCACATGCTGGGTCGTCGCTTCGGTTGGAATGAGTGCCCGTCGGTGTCAGAGACCCACGACGACCGGGAGCACCATCCCCGGCGCCTGATCGGCTTCATGCGGTACGCTAGCGATCTGCAGACGACCCATCGCTGCTGCACGTCTGCCACGCGCGACTGCAACACATGCAAGGACGGTGCGGCGCACATGAGCTGGGTGATGGTCAACAAGCGCGCTCACATGAAGACGACCGAGGATTTTCAGAACTGGATCGAGGTCTACGAGATGTTCGCGAAGCTCTACCGGTTCATCCCCTGGTGATGGGGAGCAGGGACGTCGCGTCGTGACGGACGGGGAACAGGTGGCTGACGTCATCGTTGTGGGGGCCGGGATCGGCGGACTGACCACGGCGGCGCTGCTGAGCAAGTTCGGACAGCGCGTCACGCTCGTCGAGGCCAACCGGTTTCCCGGGGGGCTCTTGCGCAGCTACACACGGCAAGGCGTGGATTGCCCGCTTGGCGTCCACTACTTCGGCGCTTGCGGCGAGGGAGAGGTCCTCCGCGCGGTGTTCGATCTGTTGGGGGTCACACCCCATCTCGGACTGCAGCAGCTGGGGCGCGACGGTCCGCTCGATCGCTACCTCTATCGAGGACGCCGGTTCGACTTGCCCGGAACTTTCTCCGCACTCCCCGACGCTCTGGCTGCACAGTTTCCCCGGGAGCGACCCGCCATCGACGCGGTGGTGGCAGGCCTGCGCGAGGCCGGGTCCGTGTTCACCATCGGGGACGCCCGCCAGCGCCCCGCGCCGGGGAGGTTCGATGACGCGCTGATGAGCGCAGAGCAATACTACGCGCGGCTCGGCTGCTCGCGGGAGCTGATCGACGTGCTCAGCGTGCCCGCAGTCTGGCTCGGGTCGACGGTGGCCGAGTGCCCGGCTCCGCTGCATCGCATGACGCTCGCCTCGTTCCTGCTGTCATCGTGGCGGCTGGGGTGCACCGGCGCCCAGCTCGCTGACCTGTTCGTGGACCGCCTGCTGGCGGCCGGCGGCACGGTCTTGACGCGTAGCCCCGTACAGCGATTGGTGGTCGAGGAGGGGAGGGCGGCTGGCGTCGTGACCCGAGCCGGGGTCACCATTCGCGCGCGGCGTGTGGTCGCTTCGGTCCACCCCAAGGTGGTCCTCTCGTGGCTCCCCGAGTGTCCGGCGACCGACGAGCGTCAGCGCCGGATCGAGCCGCTGCCCGAATCGCGTTCAGCGGTCTGCGTGCAGGCACTCGTGGACGCGACCGAGCGATCGCCGACATCGTGTCACCAGTATCGAATCGGCGATGACCGAGAGCGCTGGCCGATCGTGTTTGCCCAGATGCGCCCCTGCGAGGCGCCCGGTCGCCATCTCTTGACCGTGATTGCCGCCGAGCACTACCGCAACTGGCAGCAGTGGGCGAACACGACCACTGGCAAGCGGGGACGCGAGTACCTCGTGCGCAAGGCGGCCGTGGCGACCGAGTTGCTCGACCTGGTCGAGCCGCTCGTGGGCCGCGTGGCGGGGGCGCGGGTCATCGACACGTACACCCCCCTCTCGGTGCGCGACTGGGTCGGGGCTCCCGAAGGTGGGCTCTACGGGGTGCTGCGCACCCGGGGAAGCACCCTCCCGATGGCCGCCCTGCAGCGCGCCACGTTGCCAGGACTGCGCTTCGTGGGTCAGAGCGTGTCGGCCCCTGGCCTGCTCGGGGTGACGCTGGGCGCGCTGCGGGTGGTGGGGGACGTGGTGGGACGGCGGCAGCTCGCAAGCGCGCTTGCCGGACGTGCCGCGGCGTGAACGGTGCGCGTGACCGAGACGAGGCGCAGCCCGCCTTTGACTCCGTCGAGGCGCGGCGAGCCCTCAGGGATAGCTCGTCGGAACCGCCGCGGAGAGCTCCGACGTGCTGCCGAAGCCGCCGCCCGGGAGCAGTTCCGTGGTGCTCGCGGTGAGCCACTCGGTGGCGCCGCAGGGGAAGGTGGTCGTGAAGCGCTCGGCGCCGGTCCCGGCGTGCACGATGGTTTCCACCGCGAGGAGCCACGAAGCGTCGCCGTAGCCCAGCGGGTTGGGGGTCGGGTTGCCGTAGAATTCGACGCGGTACTCGCCGGCTGGAACGTCCAGGTCGTAGTCGATGGTGACGCTGTCGCTGGCGAAGGCGGCCGCCACGAGCTCCGGGAAGTTCAACAGATCGTTGGTTCCGCTGTCGCCGTCGCCGGTGTCGTTGGGGGTCACCACGGAGTCGTTGTTCAGGTCGATGCCGAGTCCTCCGCTGCCGCCGTAGATCTGGTTGCCGATGATGGCGTTCCGTACGGTGAGGCCACCGTTCAGGGCGATGGCGCGGCCTCCGTTGTACCGGATGCGATTGCCGAGTTCGGGACCATCTCCCCCGAGCAGGTTGTCGTGCGCTCCGGCCCCGACGAACAGCCCCACTCCCGCGTTGCCGAGCGAACTGACCGCCGAGAACTGGGGGTCGGACCCGATGTAGTTGTTTTGCACGACGTTGCCCTGCGTGCCGCGGTCGATCAGGCGCAGGCCGTTCTGTCCGTTGCCGGACAGGGTGTTGCGCAGAGTGCTGTCTGCGCCGCCAATCGTGTTGAAGCTGGCGCCATTGGAAATGTGGATGCCGTTGCGGACGTTGCGTGCCCGCGCCGTTCCGAACGCGTTCAGCCCGACGATGTTGCCGCTGACGACGTTGTACTGGGAGAGCGCGCCGTTGATCACGATCCCCTGCCAGCTCGCGCGGCCGACCACGTTCCGCTCGTCGTCGCTATTGAATGCCGAGCCACCGATCTGGTTGAACGAGCTGTTCTGCACGCTGATGCCGTGCCGCCCCAGATTTCGCGCCCACGTGGTGCCGTCGGCGCGCAGGCCCACGTAGTTGTTCTGGATGACATGACCTCCGGCGGTCTCGAGAAGGATCCCGCTGTCGGGGAAGCCGTGGATCGCGAGGCCTCGAACGGTGCTGCCGTCACTGCCCGCGGTCAGGTACAGACCATTCTCGGTCCCCGCCACCAGGGTCGGACTCGTGCCGTCGAGCTCGACGACGGGAGCCCCCGAGTAGCCCGTCTGGGAGTGGCCATCGATGAAGACGGCGTCGGTGATCGTGGGGAGTGCCGTGTCGACGACGACGATGACGTGGGGTGGGTCGCCCGGGATCGCGAACTCGATGACGTCTGGTCCAGTGCCGTTTGGCGTGCTGTTGCACGCGGTCATTGCCTCGCGCAGCGAGATGGCTGCGTCGGCGCCTGGAGCCAGCGCCAGCGCCTCAAGGGAGCTCGGATCCCCGTCGAGGGTGTCGGCAGCGGTGGTGACGACGACCCGGCCCCGCGCCGCGCCACCCGCGCCACCAACGCCTCCCTGACCGGCCGTGCCTGGAGTCTCGCCGCCGAACCCGTGCCCCGCCGCCCCCGCCCTGCCCGCGCCCGCCGTGCCGCCTGTCCCGGTCCCGCCGCTCACGCCAGTGGGCGCGCCCGCTGCGCCGCTGGTCTCGCCGTGGTCGGTGCCGCCCGCGCCCCCATGCTGGTCGAGCGGGGTCCCTGCCGTTCCTCCTCGGGTGGCCCCGCCGGCGCCTCCGACGCGAGCCCCGCCGGTGCTCGCGACGCCACCCGTGTCGGAGCGGCCTGCCGCCTCGCCCCCGGCTCCACCGGGGGACATGCCCCCCGTTCCGCCCCCCGAGGTGGTGCCTCCGGCGCCGGTCATCGCGCCTCCCGTGCCGCCGCCTGCTCCCCCCACCGCCTCGAGGCAGTCGAGCGGGTCGAGACACCCTTCCGGGAGCGCTGCCGGGTAGCATGCTCCGTTGCGACACGTCTCGGTGGCCTCGCAAGGAACGTCGATGCACACGGTCTCCATCGGGATGCGAAGCTTCAGGTTCTCCCGCGGGACGAAGCGCAGCGCACGGCGCGCCACGATGCACCCGCCCCGATAGCCGTTGGCGACGCAGTCGTCCGCCGTCATCGCCAACCCGGTGACGACTCGCAAGGCGAACTCTCCGTCCTTGGTTCGGCTCGGCACCACGACGATGTCACCGATGCGTTGCGTTGTCTCGTCGCACGCCTGGGTGGCGGTGGTGGCCGGGCGCTCGTCGAGCCCGGCGAGCCGCCCGGTGGCGATGCTCGTCTCGGTCACGTCGACGCACAGGGCGTCGGTCGTCAGCTCGAGGGTCACCTCCGTTGGAGGGAGACAGCTGGCGCCGATCAGCGCGCCAGCGAGGACCGAGCCGCGCCAGGCGAAGCCGAGCGGGTCGCCTGGCGGCCCGGCGCTCGAGAAGAGTCCCAGAACGGAGCGAGGTTGCTTCCCACGCCGCGTCTCGAAGCAATGGGCTTCGCTTCGGGTCGCGGGGCGGGCGGGCACGCAGCGTCAAACGGCCAGATTTGACCAAGATTTAGGGCACTGCCGGGGACCGCCGGGACATCATGGTCGGCGATTCCAAAGCTGACGTGCTCCCGACCGATCCCCACCCGATCGAGTCGATCGAGTTGCGCACGGCGCTCATGACTGACGGGACTTCGTGGACTCCTGGGCTCCGGCAGTGTGTTCGCCGCCACGGCCGCGCCGGCCGTTGCCGTCGATCGGTCGGTGCGATACTCCCGCCCAGCGAAATGGGGGACTCGTCTCGCGGGGTCAGTTGCGTCGCGACGAAGAGCCGCGCCGCGTGTGACCGCCAGTCGAGCTCCTGGTCCTCGATCGCCTGGTGCCGGGCCTCTCCTCGACCCCTCCGTGGGCCTCCTGGGGTGAAGGGCAGAGTCTCCGAAAACTGCCACTTCGCGCCAGTGGCACTGGTCCACATGGCGATCAGCGCAAGCGCTGCTCGCTGTAAACACCGCTCAGCACTTGGCCTGCCAGCAAAATGGTGGCAGCCTGCAAGAAGGGCCGCAGAAACGATCTCGACCATGAGCCGTTCGCAGATCACGAAAGCTCGCGACAGCAATGACGTCTTGGATGTCGGCGAGGAACAGCTCCGCGAGTGGCTTCGCAAGTGCAACCGTCAAGGCATCCTGGACGAGGGAGAGGCGGCCCTCGATGTCGCCTTTGCGCAGGGGTACCGAAAGGGGATCGAGGAGGCACGCGGCGATCACGAGGACGCCACGCGGACCTTGCTGCTTCGCGTGCTGGAGACGAAGTTCGGTGAGCTGGACGAGGCCACCCTCGACCGCATTGCCGAGGCAGAGCTTTCAGTTCTGGAGCAGTGGATCGTGGACGTGATCGGTGCTCACAGCATGGCCGAGGCACTGGGCGCCTAGTCCCCCAGTTCGGTTGTGTTGAACTGCGCGCTGGGTGCACTCGCCGTTTCAGCTGGCGCGGAGCTGCGCGCGCGTCCTGTGCTCGACCGTCCCCAGCAGGGCCTCCAAGCAGGGCGTGACCACCTCATCGAGCGCCCGCTGTTGCACGCGAGCCCGGCGGTTCGGATCGAGCAGACCCGCGCCGGCCAGCGCGGAGCTCGTTGCTGGGGGCGCCGACGAGAGGGGCGCTGCCCGACCGAGCCGCGCGCGGACCTGCGCCTCGTGCAGGTGGCGGACGAGCGTGGTGAGTGCCGGGCGCTCGGCGAGCGCCCACGCCACGAAGCGCCAGGCCAGGGCGGCGTGGCGCGACTCGTCAGCGATGATGCGCTCCAGCGCGCTGCGCGCCGCCGGATCCCGCGCGAGCTCCAGCGCCTCCGCGGCCTCGAGCGCTGCCAGCGTCTCGCCGAGGCAACCTTCGAGGAACGCATCGCGCACCGTCTGCTCGAGATCGATGCGTTCCAGGGCGCCGTCCACGGGGAGCGGTCCGGGGCCCACCGGCGTGCCCGCGTAGGCCGAGGCGAGGCCGAAACAGAGCTCGGCGTGACGGGTCTCGTCCGCCATCGCCGCGGTCGCCCCTTCGAGCAGTGTGCGAGGCGCTCCGAGGGCGAGGAGCTGGAGCGCGAAGCGCGCGAAGGCGGCCACGCTGGCGTGCTCCATCGTCCCGAGCTCGGTCCACTGTGCCGCGATCGCCGCCCGCGCTTCGGGATCGAGGCCGCGGAGGTCGACTGTGACCTCAGCGGCCCAGTCGGAGCTCGCCTCCACGGGCGCGAGTCGGGCCGCCCCCGCGACGAGGAAGGGGCGGCCGCAGACGGCGCTTTCCTCCTGGCACACGCGATGGTCCGCGCCGGGACCACAGTAGGGCATCATCCCGCCACAATCCTGGTCCGAGACGCACTCGTCGGCGCTCGCTTGGCAGGTCATCTTGTAGCTGCGGCCGCAGGCGAGCGAAGTCGTTGCGTCGGCGCAATGAAACCCTGGCGTGCAGTCCGCGTCGGACGTGCATTCGGCCTCGATGCAGCGACCGACGTCGGCTCCACACACGCAGATGGTTCCCGCGGGGCAGTCGGTGTCCTCCAGGCAACCCGTGCTGCAGTAGGCGACCTGCCCTCCCTGGTCGCAATACGGATAGTCTCCCTCGCACTCCACCTCGCCACAGAGTACGGGCCGCGCGATGTTGTCGGCGCAGCGTCCCGCCTGGGTGCGTCGAACGTAGCCCTCTGCACAGCGTACGGTTCCCGAATCCTCGCCGCCCACGGGCAGGGGGTTGGTGCAGGGCACCTCCGTGGCGCCTCCGCCGGAGTGGGTGCCCCCGACGGCAGGGCTCCCCCCAGCTCCAGCGCCACCGTCCGTTGCGCCACCACACCCGGCACACCCCAGCGCTGCCAGGAGCAACCATCGCAACTGGTCCGCCTGGGTGCCACTGCTTCCGTGATTCGCCATCGTTCAGGAATTCAAGCACAACCCGCGCCACAGCAAAGAAGATATTCCGTTGCGAAACGTATGATTTAAACTGGCGCAGTCTGGGCCAATGGGCTGGCTCATCCTCCGGACAGCGGGTGGCAGCGCTCAGCTCCCGGTGCCTCCCCGAACCGGGACAGTTGAGCGAAACGAGACGAGGGGCGGAGCCCCCAGCGGGACCCTCCGAGGCACGGGGCGGAGCCCGGCCGGGTCGCGAGTTCGGGGCGGTGTGATAATCTTCCTGGCGTCTCGGGACACGGGCCAAGACGGGTTTCCATCGGGACGAGAGTCGGGGAGTGATGAATCGATACGCTTTGCCTTGGGCGCTGGTGGGCGCCATGGGGGGCTTCGTGGGCTGCGGGTCCGATACGACGATCCGGCAGGTGGTGGTGGAAGCCGGCGGGTCGGGGCCGGCGAAGGACGCGACTGGAGGAGCGCCGAGCAATGCTGGCGCGCCCAGTACCGGGGGGAGACCGGGGAGTGGCGGCGGCGCCGGAGTGCCCGGTGAGGCTGGGGCCGACGCCGCGGGCGGAGTCAGGACTGGTGGGACGGCGCCCGGCGGTGCCGGGGCGGACACCCGCGGCGGTGCTGGCGCCGTGGCTGGTGGCACCGGAGGCGCCAGCTTGGCGGGCGGCAGCGCGGGCACCGCGCCAACGGGGGGGGCCGGCGGTGTTGCGAATGGCGGAGCTGGCGGTACGGGAAGGGAGACGGGCGGCGCGGCACCTGGTGGTGCGGCGGGTGCTGGCGGTGCTGGAGTAGAGTTTCCCGATCGCACCATCGCCGGGCTCCGTGATCTGGGTCTGGGGGTGCCCGCACGCTTGAACAACGTCTGCGTCATCGGCGTGAGCGGGAGTCGGATCTACGTGCAGGACCCGAACCATTCGCCGACCAGCGATCAGAGTGGTGGCCTCGAGGTGTACGCCGGGCTGCCTTTCGACGTGGGTGATCTCGTGTCGATGACGGGTTCGACGCGGGAGTACGAAAACAATCTCCAGTTCTTTGCCTACCACTCGGTCTTTCTCGAGGAAGCGGCTGCCACCCCGTGTCGGACAGAGAACCTGGTAACGGTCGTCGACCCCGACGCCATCGCTCCCGGCGGAGCCGAAGAGCTGCGTTACCGCTACATGCTGGTGCGGATTCTCGACGTCACCCTCGAGCGCACGGGCGGCGTGTACGCCGTGCAAGGAAGCGACCTGGACGTCAGCGGCTACTTCACTGGTCTCATCACCGCGGGGAGCTATGCGTCCGTGACGGGTATGGTGAACGTCTTCGTTGGCACGAACCAGCTGGCGCCCCGCTCGCCGAGTGATCTCGTTCCCTAGTTGCACGACGTTCGATGGCTCTGGAACGAATGCTGATGACTTGGCTGGGGGCCGCGGCGCTCGCGTGTGGCGGGAACACCCAGCTCGACTCCGAGCCTGCCGTTGGTGGGCAGGTGGGGGGACGGGTGGCTCTTGGTGGTGCGAGCAGCCAGGGCACGGGTGGTACGAATCCCATGGGCGGCGTGAGCACGAGCGGTACGAGCAGTGGGACCGGCGGCGTGGCAACGGGTGGGTCGAGCACGGGTGGATCGAGCACCGGTGGATCGAGCACGGGTGGATCGAGCACCGGTGGTGCGCATGCGGGCGGTGCTGCCCCCGGCGGCGTGGGCGCGGGGATGGGCCCAGGTGGTGCCGGCGCGGGGGGGGCGATCGCAGGTGGAAACCCCGCCGGTGGAGTGGTCGTTGGCACTGGTGGGGCTGCGCCGGGCGGTTCGAGCGCGGGCGGAGCGGTTGGGACGGGGGGAGCGACCGCCGACTGTGAGCTCGGGTTGCGCGTCGACGACTGTTGCTCGGCGCCGGTTCCCGTGGCGGTGACGGAATTCGCCGATCCCTGTCTCCTTCCCTATCGCGCGTTCTACACCGCCGATGAGCTTGCGGGCTGCCCCGGTGCCGAGGCCTGCCTCGCACTGAGCTGCGTACACCCGCGGCCGCCGAGCCATGTCGTGCGGCGACGCAACGACCTGTGCGTCTTCGTCGACGAATGCATCCCGGCGGCTGAACCCTTCTCCGTGTGCTGGGTCGCCACGGACTACAACACTTGCTGCTCCTGTCCGACGGTGGTGCCGCGTGAAGTCGTTGAGCGTGACCCTTGCGTGCTCACGGAAGGGACTCCGGAGCCGGGCACGTGCGCCGACTGCAGCGCGGTGGACTGCGCATCGTGCAACACGCCGACTCCCCGCGTCTCTTGCGAATACGATGCGGGCGCTGGTCTCTCCGTCTGCCACGGGTGGGTCGAGTAGTAGAGCCAGGTCGAGTCGCAGCGTTCCGCGCCAGCGCCCCAAATTGCCGACCCGCGAACGGAGCGGGGAGAGCCGAGCGCATCCTGTTCGTTGACGATGAAGCGATGCTCGTCCACATGGGCGCGAAGGTTCTCGGGCGCTATGGCCATCAGGTGACGACGACGACCAGCAGCGAGGAGGCTCTGGCCCTGGTCGCCGCAGACCCCGGCGCATTCGACGTACTGATCACTGACCAGACGATGCCTGTGCTGGTGGGGATGGAGCTGGCGCGTCGCGTCTCGGCGATTCGAGCAGACCTCCCGATCCTTCTTTGTACGGGTCAGAGCGCGCGGGTGACGATGGAGGAAGCCTTGGCCGTCGGGATTCGCGGGGTCGTCCAGAAGCCCTTCGACGTCGCCGCGCTGGCTGCGGCGGTCCAGGCAGTCAGCGCCGGCCGACTCTACTTCGACGAGTAGGCAGACGATCGTGCCTCATCAGCCTCACGGTTCGTGGGGAATGTCGGTGCTCAGATCGGCGGCGGCGCGCCGCAGTTGCGCCCGGAGCTCGAGGGGCAGGGCCGCCAACCCGAGCTGGAAGGAAGCGTTCATCCAGCCGAACCCCTCCTTCGTGATGTATGCAAATTCGGTCCCCACGTTGCCGTACTCGGCGAAGACGAGGTGCGTGCGGCGAACGACATCGTACTTCTCGGGTACGGTCCCGTGATAGTCCCGGACGTTCTCGAGGAGCATGCCGAGCCAGCGCCACGTGAGTCGATTGGCTTCCCGGTCGAAGCCGTGCTGCCGCAGCGCCGTCCACGTCAGTATCTGGTGCGGAGCCCATCCGTTGGGGTAGTCCCATTGCCTCATCAGCTCGCCTTCGGGTTGGCCGAGCGCTCCCGCCAGGGTCTGCCGCGGCGGCTCGGCCGATGCCCGGGCTGTCGATGCCAGGCCCCCCGGTTGTTCCAGGTGACGGAGCAGCGAAGCGACCAGGTGCGCGACGGGCTCCTCGTCCCCTGCGAAGAGCTGCAATTCGCAGACGTTGTCACCGAGCGCCCAGAGTGGATACACGCTCGTCGCCGAGATGTACTGGCTTCGGCGGCCCGTGCTCACGTCCACGTCGAAGAACAGGTGCCGCTCCTCGTCCCACATCTCGCTGCGGATGACGTCCAGGCGCCGGCTCGCGCGGTTGCACCAGGATTCCTTCGTCTCGACGCAGTCACCAGTTTCGCAGCGCGTGCGCTGGAAGGCGCCTCCGAGCGCAGCGGTCAGGCGCGCGATGTCGAGCTCGTATTTGAGTAGCAGGCTGTTCAGGTCGACCGTCGCGAAGTCCGCGCAGCGATCCTCGCCCCGCTGCGGATCGAACCAGCGGTAGGTCGTGTCGTGTCCCGACTCCCGCATGCAGCGGTCGTGGGTGAAGAATGTGTCGAGCGCCTGGAGCTGCTCGGTCGGCAGGTCCCGGGCGCGATACCGCTGCTCGTACTGCTGTGCGGTCATGTCCGCCTTGCTGGCGCGCTGCCGATAGAGCCAGTCGAAGTGGCCAGGCTCTACTTCCGGCGGGGCTCCGATGCCCGCGCCGAAGTAGCGAGACAGACAGATCCCCTGTCGACAGATATTCGTTAGACGAGTCCCCTGGGTCCAGACGGTGCGGTATTCGTCGATCACGGTCTCGACCATCCGCTGCAGCCAGGCTTCATCCAGCTGTGCGGGCTGGTCCTGCCAGACGGCGACGACCATCGAGCTCAAGAGAGGAGGCTGCGAACGGGTCAGGTAGTAGGTGCGATTCGCATTCAGGATCTGGCCATAGTGGTGCACCTCGTAGGCGAGGTTCTCCACGATCGCGCGGGCGAGCCTGGCGTGGCCGTCCTGGAGTAGCCCGAGGACATGAAAGTAGCTGTCCCAGCCATAGAGCTCGTTGAAGCGCCCCCCGGGCACCACGTAGGGAACGGGCCTGGATCCTTGGATCGCCAGTCCCAGCATCCCGTGCTCTTCCGGGAGGAGGTGACTGACCCACTCCGGAGTCACGGACTCGGGGAGGCGACGGACCTCGAGCCACGGCAGCCGTCTTGCCTGTCGGGAGTAGTAGGCGTACTCCTCCTCGTCGTCGTGGGCGACGTAGAGGTATCGAACTTGGCCAGCCTCCATCTTGTCGTCGGCGAGGACCCGAGCGAGTTCCCGGTCGTCGCCACCTAGGCGACGCGTCAACCCGGTCCAGTACGTGTCACGAATCAGCCGCGACAGTCGATCGACGGGGTTCTCCGTGAGCCGAGCCACCTCGATGACGGCGTGTTCCCCGTCCGACTGGTCTCGCAGGAGCGTCAACTCCTGCACGAGATTGGCCAGCGGATAGGTGCCAGTCACCGGGAATGTGCTGCCGTCTGCCAGGGGCAGATCGAAGCGCGGATGATCGCCATCCAGGACGGTGATTCGCTGGTCGTCGTCGCGGTCTACCGCCTTCAACAGCGCGTCGAGCGCCCCTGGCGCGGGACGGATCGTCAGCGGGACGCCCCGGAACTCGCCACGCACGGGAGGCTCGGGGCAAACCCTCGGACCACAACTGGCCAGGCCCGCCAGCAGAAGTGCTGCGGTCCGGCTCCAGCGAGCTCTGCCCGGTTGACATCCTTCCCTCTCTGCCATCGTCGATTCGCTGGTACCGCAGGTGGGCGGGGAGGTCGACCCGGCGCGACCGGCGGTCGCGCCGCTGGCACGGGTTCTGCTCTTGGCGGCGCAACGGGTCGGAACCGCCGGCCCCCTCAGGAGGAGATCCCAATGATTCGCACCATTACCGCTTTGACTTTCGTCGCCCTCGCCCTCGCGGCCACTGCCTGCGGCAAGGGCGAGAAGCCCGCCGAGGACGCGACGTCGGTCGAGGAAAAGACCGCGGAGACTGCTGCCGAGGTCGATGAGGCCGAGCCCGCTGCTCCCGCTGACGAGGCCACCGAGGAGAAGGCCGACGACGCCGAAGAGGCGGACGAGGCCGACGAAGCGGAAGAGGAGTGAGCGCGCCGCCGCTTCCCGCGGCGCCAGAACTGCGCCCCGGCAACGCAGAACCTGCGCGGCCGGGCGCGCAGCTGGTGTCGGTGTCACCGAGCTTCGATGTCCCTCGCCTCGACGCCCCACTCTTTGAGGCGGTACTGGATCGTGCGCTGGCTGATCCCGAGGATTCCAGCTGCCTTGACGGTCGAGCCCTGCACCGCGCGCAGCGTCTCCAGGATCGCGTACCGCTCGATCTCGGCCATCGTGGCGCCAGGGATCATCATGCGGATTGCCTCCTGCCGGGCCGGTGACGACTGGATGGGCAAGTCGGCGGCGTCGATGCGACAGTGCTCCGCAAACACGAAGGCCTGCTCGATGCAG
>JBNLDK010000099.1:0-29402 GCA_050304295.1 Polyangiaceae bacterium | reverse complement strand
GGTCACTCGACTAGACTACACCTTCGGCGAAAGGGAGCTCCCACGATGACCAGCGACTCGCAGAAGGGACGATCGCGAATGGCAGAAGACTGGGTGGAAACACTTCGCGAGGCAATTCGTTGCGGTGCTGAAGACCAAATTTGGGAGGCCCGTAGGCACTACCGGGAAGTGGCAAACGACGACGTAACTCCTTCAAGGGAAAGAGGAGGAGGCTCTAGCGGGGCTCGCAGCGTTCGGCCGGAATCCTCCGACTCCGGGCCGACACCTGAGATTGGCACAGCGCTCAGGATTGATGTCGGAGTTCGCCTCGACGCTGCGTTGGATGAGGCGATCAAGGCGCTCGACGACGCAGTTGCCATTTCCGACTCTGCCGACCAAGGTCGATACACGTCAGCGCTCGTTCTTCTGGTAGCTACACGAAAATCGCTGCACGAAGCTGGCCTCGCGAAGTTAATTTCTCACCACATTGCATGTGGGCTGGGAGGTGAGCACACGGGCATCGCGGAACTAGACAACCTCTGCGCACGGATTCGCGAGCAGGCACCCTTCGATCCATCCGACCTGTCGGACGAACAGAAGAGCGAACTGCCTCTGCTGGGAATGCTTGCGGAGTTCGTCGATGAGCAACACATGACGATGGACACGGATCCGTTGGCTGATTCGGCTCGCCGGCTGTCCATGTTCGTCGCGGAAGAGTGGGGAAAGAAGGAAATCGATGCGATTCCTCCACGTGGGCCAGCGTTCACTCGCGCGGAATGGGCGCGAGAAACGAGGCGAGTGGTTCAGTTGGCGATCGACATTCAGGAGATAGTGGCCGAAGCCCAACTGAAGGTCGCGAGAGGTGACCAGCTCAGCGAGATGGACGAACGTGCCCTTGCGTTGACGGAGAAGGCGCCCAGCGATCCCGCGGTGCGACATGTCGGAGGCATCGTGAGACATCTCCGTGCTGCGGGAGCAATCCCCGAACTCAGGGATCTGGTCTCCGGGAGTCCTGACGGTCGCGAGTTCCTGCAGCCGTACTCGAAAGCCGTGAGGGAAGTTCAGCACTACCTTGGTTCAACCCGGCGGCCCGATCCTGAGGCGATCATTCGCCGAGTTCTCATCAGCTTCGGCTACGCCAAACGCAAGGCTCATTCTTTGTTCGAGTCGATCGACAAGGCGGAGAAGCGGAGGGCAGCTAGGTCGAGCCGTTTCGACAAGTGACGCACTGTCGGAACTCGATTCCGACACGAGCGCATCTGTCGGCAAGGTCTCGGTGGCAACGATGGTTGTGGGTAGGTTGCCGTCCATGGCACGCAACCCAGACAGACGACCTGGACAGAAACGTGGAAAGCAATGCGCGGCAAGGACCACGAGCGAACCGCAGTCGGTTCGCTCGTGGAGCGCTTGGCGAGAACGCCAATCCCTCTCCTCCAGTATTCTGGAGTTCCTCGTTCTG
The DNA here is from genome assembly GCA_050304295.1 of Polyangiaceae bacterium. Taxonomy (GTDB): domain Bacteria; phylum Myxococcota_A; class Polyangia; order Polyangiales; family Polyangiaceae; genus JAFGBI01. Next base: position 27,964 of record JBNLDK010000099.1, on the reverse strand, counting down.
CTCCCTCCGTGGGGTCGTGTCATCGTCGTGTTGGCGGTGTTGGCAGCCTACGCCTGGCGCTTGGGAGGATGACAGCGACGAAGGCACCACGGTCGCGCCGTCCCTGTCCCCGGCCGCCACCCCATCACCCGCCCGTCACTCTCCCCCCCCGAAGACTCTCAGACCGCCCGAGATTTGGCCCCCAGTGCCTCCCGTAAGCGCTCTCGCCCCGCCGCCGGGTTATGTCCCCTGCCGCCCCTGACGCTCGCCACAGTGCCGAGAACCCGCGCCCCCACGCCGCAGCCCCACAAAGCTCGAAAGCCCCGGAAGTTCGTCTTCCGGGGCTTTCGGTAGCGCGGGCAGGATTTGAACCTGCGACCTTCGGGTTATGAGCCCGACGAGCTACCTGGCTGCTCCACCGCGCATCAAGTTGGGAGGTGGCAGGGTAGTCACGGGGGGCATTCCGTCAAGCGAAAGGATGCGTGCGAAACAATGCAGGCTGGCCGGCCCGTCGTCGGCCATGGGGGTCGTTGAAATACAAGGAATACTGGGGAGATCCGGCCAAGCCAGACAGGAAATCGCGGGGGGTGGTTGACTGGAGAGCTGTGCGGTCTACGTTTGGTGAGCATCAACCCTCACCCACACGTAAGGGTTAGGGTGAGCAGTCACCGGAATACTCGGATTCTCATGGGTTCTCTTCATCGACGCCTCGAGGTGCTGGCCGCGGAAGGCGCGGCCGCCGCGGAAGTGACCGCCGCCGTGATGGATTCGGGCGAGTCGACGCTGCTCGTGGGGGAGCTGGCCAAGGCGACGGGCAAGACGGTGCGGGCCATCCACCACTACGAGGAGCTGGGGCTGCTCAGGCCGCACGACCGCTCCAAGGGCCGGTATCGCCTGTTCACCGCTGACAGTGTGGTGCGGGTGCGCTGGATCGCGAAATTGCAGCACCTGGGCCTGTCGCTGGGGGAGATCCAGTCGCTGGCACGGGTGCAGGAGGACTCCGGATCGGCGATGTTTGCCGCGGCCGAGCTCCGCCGCGTGTACGAAACGAAGCTCGAGGAAACTCGCGACAAGATACGTGAGCTTCGCGACCTGGAAACGGAACTGCAAGAGAGCCTGGAGTACCTGACGGGATGCGACACCTCCTGCATGCCCGAACTTCCCACCGCGTGCTGTTCCAGTTGTGACCGACGCCACGGGCCGACCGACGCGCCCGATCTAGTCGCGGGGGTTCACGTCCAGTGAGCCCCGCCCCGCGAGTTCAGTACCCGTGACTTCAGCGCCCGCGACCCACGTAAAAACTCGAAACATGACCTTCAAGACCCCCATCTTCCTGGACAACAACTCGACCACCCGGCTCGACCCGCGGGTGCTCGAGGCGATGCTGCCCTACTTCACCGAGTCGTTCGGCAATGCTGCCAGTCGCACGCACGAGTTCGGGTGGACCGCCGAGGCCGCGGTGGACGAGGGCCGGGAAACGATCGCGCGGTTCATCGGCGCGTCGTCGGGCAAGGAGATTGTCATCACCTCGGGGGCCACGGAGTCGGACAACCTCGCGATCAAGGGGGTGGCCGAGTACTACCGGAGCCGCGGCAATCACGTCATCACCACCCAGATCGAGCACAAGGCCGTCCTCGACTCGTGCAAGCGCCTCGAGAAGGACGGGTTCCAGGTCACCTACCTGCCCGTGGGCACGGATGGCATCGTCGATCCCGAGGCGGTGAGGCAGGCGATCCGCAAGGAGACGATCCTCGTCAGCGTGATGCTGGCCAACAACGAGGTCGGGACCGTGCAGCCGATCGGCGAGATCGGGGCCATCACGCGCGAGCGTGGCGTGCTGTTTCATGTGGATGCGGTCCAGGGGATCGGCAAGACGCCGTTCGACGTCCAGCAGATGAACGTGGATCTGGCGAGCCTCACGGCCCACAAGATTTACGGGCCGAAGGGTGTCGGCGCACTCTACATTCGCCGTAGCCGACCCCGCGTGCGCCTGGTCGCGCAGATGGACGGTGGCGGACACGAGCGAGGCAACCGGTCGGGCACCCTCAACGTGCCGGGCGTCGTCGGGTTCGCCAAAGCGCTGGAGATCTACGAGCGGGAGGGTGCCGAGGAGAACGCGCGAGTGCTCGCGCTCCGGCAGCGGCTTCACGAGCAGATCGCGGGGGCGCTCGACCAGGTCCAGCTCAATGGCCATCCCGAGCGGCGGTTGCCCGGCAACCTCAACCTGAGCTTCGCCTTCGTCGAGGGCGAGGCGATGATGATGGCGATCAAGGACGTGGCCGTGTCCAGCGGATCGGCTTGCACCAGCGCCAGCCTGGAGCCGAGCTACGTACTGCGGGCGATGGGCCTCGACGAGGATCTCGCGCACTCCTCGATCCGCTTCGGTATTGGGCGCTTCAACACCGAGGAGGAAATCGATTTCACGGCTCGCCTGGTCATTGACAAGGTGATCCGGTTGCGGGAGATGTCGCCGCTTTACGAGATGTACAAGGAAGGCATCGACATCAAGAGCATCCAGTGGGCTGCTCACTGACCCAGGGGGACGAACGGAGTTATCACCATGGCGTACAGCGACAAGGTCATCGATCACTACGAGAATCCGCGCAATGTCGGCACCCTCGACAAGGAAGACGAGGACGTCGGCACCGGACTGGTGGGGGCGCCGGCCTGTGGCGACGTTATGCGGCTGCAGATCAAGGTCAGCGACGACGGTGTCATCGAGGACGCCAAGTTCAAGACGTTTGGTTGCGGTTCGGCCATCGCTTCCAGCTCGCTGGCTACCGAATGGATCAAGGGCAAGAAGGTCGACGAAGCAGCGGAGCTGAAGAACAGCCAGATCGCCGAGGAGCTCAACCTGCCCCCCGTGAAGATCCACTGCTCGGTGCTCGCCGAGGACGCGGTGAAGAGCGCCATCGAGGACTACCGCAAGAAGCAGGCGGCGCGACGCGCCTTGGAAACGGAAGACCAAAAGGCAGCTCCATGACCAGCTCCAGCCCGATGACCCACCCGCATCCGCTCGGCAAGCGCTCCCTGCTCCAGGTGGAGACGCCTCCGCCGGAGGTCTCGAAGCCGACCAGCAAGGGCATTGGCGTCAGCGACGCGGCGGTCGACTACGCGCGGCAGAAGCTCGAGGCGCGAGGGACCCCCGATGCGGCCATCCGTCTGGGCGTGAAGGGTGGCGGCTGCTCGGGATACCAGTACGTGATCGAGTTCTCCGACGACCCACCGCGGGATCGGGATCGCGTCTACGACTTCGGCGGCGTGCGGTTCTACATCGACAAGAAGAGCCTGATCATTCTCTCGGGATCGGTGCTCGACTACGAGAAGACGTTGATGTTCGCCGGGTTCAAGTTTCGCAACCCGAACGAGGCGACCGCCTGCGGGTGCGGTCACTCGTTCACGGTTCGCTAGCTGTCTCCATGCCGGATGCCTTCGACATCCTGGGCGTCGCTCCGACGTTCGATCTCGATCTGCGCGCCGTGGAGCGGGTGCACCGCGACCTGAGCCGGGCGTTGCATCCTGATCGCCACGTGGGCAAGGCTGCGGGCGAGCGACGCCTCGTGCTGAACAAGGCGATCGAGGTGAACGAGGCGTGGCGTACGCTGCGCGATCCGATCCAGCGAGCCGAAGCACTCTTTTTACGGCACCAGGTTCCAGTCGGGGAGACCCACGAGCCGACGGCGGATCCGGCCCTCCTGATGGAGATGATGGAGCAGCGTGAGGCGCTGGCAGACGCGCGTCGGGCCCGGGACGTGGCGCGGCTCACGGAGCTGGCGGAGGCCATGCGCAAGCGGGATCGCGCGGTCGCGACCGAGCTGGCGCGAGCACTGGGCCAGCTCGCGGAGCAGAACCAGCCCGAGATCCGTGAGGCGGCCCTGCGCAAGCTGGGCGAGTTGCGCTACGTGGCGCGCTTCCTCGAAGAGGTACGCGAAATCGAGGACGAGCTGTTGTAGCGTCTCGCTGGAGTTCTCATGCTGCTCGACATCTTCGATCCCAAAGCCCCACCGAAGCCCGTGGGTATCGATCTCGGCACCACCAACTCGATCGTGGCGACCGTGCGGGACGGGAAACCGGGCGCGTTGACCACCTGCGACGGCACGGCGCTGCTGCCCAGCGTCGTCTACTATGGCGATCACGGGGCCGTGATCGTGGGGGCGAACGCCAAGCCTTACGCGGTGCGGGCGCCCGAGCGCACCATCGCCAGCGTCAAGCGGTTCGTGGGGCGCGGCGCGAACGATCCCCAGACACAGGAGCTGGGCACCTATCGCTTCGTCCCGCCGACCACCGACGAGGAGGCGCGGACCGTGCGCTTCGCCGTGGGCCAGACGCGGGTCACGCCCGTGGAGGTGAGCGCCGAGATCCTGAAGACGCTGAAGAAGAGCGCAGAGGATCAGATCAAGTCGCTGGGCGGAGCCGTCATCACCGTCCCCGCGTATTTCGACGACGCGCAGCGCCAGGCGACCAAGGATGCCGGGCGCCTGGCAGGGCTCAACGTCCTGCGCCTGCTCAACGAGCCGACGGCTGCGGCGCTCGCTTACGGGTTGGAGACCCGTCGAAACGGCCTGTTTGCCGTCTACGATCTTGGCGGCGGGACCTTCGACATCACCGTTCTGGCGCTCGACGACGGCGTCTTCCAGGTGAAGAGCACCGGCGGCGATAGCGCCCTGGGTGGCGACGACATGGATCGCCTCGTGGCGGATCGAATGCTGGCACAGATGGGGTTTGCCGACTCTGCGGCGCGACCCGCAGAGGTCGTCAGCCTCGCCCTCGACGCTGCGCGGCAGGCGAAGCACGCGCTGACCGACGCGGCGGAGGCGATCGTCGAGATCCCACGTCGGGGCGGCGGTACCGCCGAGTTTCGCCTCACCCGGAGCGAGTTCGATGCCCTCATCGCACCGCTGCTCGAGCGCACGGGCCGCGCTTGCCGACGGGCGCTGCGCGATGCCGGGCTCGCCGCGAGTGAGATCGATGGCGTGATCCTCGTTGGTGGCTCGACCCGCGTTCCGGCGGTCCGCGCCTACGTGGCGGAGCTCTTCGACCAGCCGCCGCTCGCGGACATCGATCCAGATCTGGTGGTCGCCTACGGCGCGGCAGTGCAGGCGGATCTGCTCGCCAACCAGAGCGATGACGTGCTCCTCCTCGATGTGCTCCCCCTGAGCCTCGGCGTCGAGACGATGGGGGGCGGAGTGGATCGCATTCTCCCGCGCAACACGACGATCCCGACGGGCGCGAAGAGCGTGTTCACGACCTTCGCCGACCACCAGACCGGCTTCGACATCCATGTCGTCCAGGGTGAACGGGAGCTGGCCCAGGACTGCCGGTCGCTGGCACGCTTCACCCTGAAGGGGATCCCCGCGATGCCCGCCGGCATGGCGCGGCTCGAGGTGCACTTCCACGTGGACGAGAACAACCTGCTCGAGGTGCGGGCCACCGAGGTGACCACCGGGATCGAGCAGAAGGTGGAGGTCAAGCCCAGCTACGGCCTGACCGAGGAGCAGATCGAGGACATGCTGATCGACGCCATCGATCACGGCGACGAGGACCTCGAGGTGCGTCGGCTGGCGGACGCCCGGGTGGAGGCACAGCGGATCTTGCTGGCCACCGGGAAGGCGCTCGCCGACGACGCGGACCTGCTCTCCGCTGACGAGCGCGCGGTCGTCGAGCAGGCGCTGGCGGCACTTCGGGATGCGGTCCAGTCCGCCTCGCGCCCCGGCGCGTTGCAGCTCAAGATCGACGATCTGGATCGCGCCACCCATGACTGGGCGGGGCGGCGCATGGACCGCGCCATCCAGCAGGCGATCGGTGGCAAGGCGCTGGGGGAGGTGGCCGCGAAGGTCGAGCAGGCGTCAGGGGTGGACGCGCACGTGGAGGCGCACGAGCGAGCTCGCGAGGACCGCGAGCGTCGCGCGCGGGAGGAGCGCTAGCGATGGCGAAGGTGCGGTTTGTCGACCAGGGGATCGACGTGGAGGTTCCGGTGGGGACGAGCATCCTCGCCGCGGCCAAGATGGGTCACGCGCCGGAGGGCGATGCCTGCGGAGGCGTCTGCGCCTGTTCGACCTGCCACGTCTACGTTGATGTCGGAGCGGAGCTCCTGAGCGAGGCCACCGAGGACGAGGAAGACATCCTCGACAAGGCGTTCGACGTCCGACTCACTTCGCGGCTGGGATGCCAGGCGAAGATCGAGCGAGACGGTCTGGTTGCGGTGCGGATCTCGAAGGAGAGCCTCGAGGCCTTCTACAACGAGCACCCCGACGAGCCGCGCCCGTAGGGCGTCCCGCGCGACGCTCCCCGGTCGCCAGGTGCTTGGGTCTGGCCTTGGGTGGTCCCGGGCGGGTACACTTTGGCGGATTTCGCCACCTGGCCTGATAGCCCGGCGGTGAGGTGGCCGATCTGGTATCCTTGGGGTGACGCAACACATGGGGTGCCGCACGTTCATTCTGGTCCTCGCCGCAGGGACGCTGATCGCCAGCCCTGGGTCGGCCGTGGAGCCGGTTCGCTTGCACGGCGCGGCGGCTGCGGCGCACGCTCTGGGGGGACATCAGGAGCGGGAGCTGGGCTTTGGCGCCAGCGGGCTGCTGGCGGCCGAGCTACCGCTGGTTCCCGCTCTGGGAGTGCAGCTCGAGCTGGGGGGCCTGTGGCTGGCCGATGGCAAGCCCCCGCCGGACGCTGACCTGGCGGACGACGGCGCCGCCTCGGCGACGGCTCTGGGGCTGGGGCTGCGGGCGCGACCGTTCGCTCGGCGCGACCAGGACGTGGCGCTGTTCGATGCGGCCGGGCTCTGGCTGTCCGCCACGGCCGCCCTTGCCCGTACCGGCGACCTGACGCGCCCCGCGCTGAATGCGCAAGCCGGGTGGGACCTGCACCTGGGGCGACAGGTCTACGGCGCGGGACCATCGCTGGGCTACCTGCACGTCTTCCAGCCCAACGATCAGCTGCGTCCCGCCGATGCCCACGTGGTGATGGTCGGGGTGCACGCCTTCTTCGACTTCGGTCGCTATCGCGAGATCCCCCACGCCGATCGCGACAGCGACGGCGATGGGCTCATCGACAAGGTGGACCAGTGCCCGCAGGAGCCGGAAGACAAGGACGGCTTCGAGGACGAGGACGGCTGCCCCGACCTGGACAACGACCAGGATGGGATCCTCGACGACCAGGATCGCTGCCCGGACGTCCCGGAGGACGCCGATGGCTTCGAGGATGACGACGGCTGTCCAGAGCCCGACAACGACCGGGACGGGATCGACGATCCCGAGGATGACTGTCCCCTCGAGCCAGAGGACGCCGACGACTTCGAGGACGACGACGGCTGTCCGGATCCCGACAACGACCAGGACGGGATCCTGGACCCCGAAGATCTCTGCCCCAACGAGCCCGAGACCCAGAACGGGTATGCCGACCACGACGGCTGCCCCGACGAGGAGCAGGTGCGTGTCGTGGGGGACAAGATCGTGCTCGACGATCGGGTGCATTTCCGCACCAACAACGCGATGATCCGCCCCGAGAGCCACGCTCTGCTCGAGCGCCTAGCCAAGCTGCTCCGCGAGCACCCGGAGTACATCCACATTCACATCGAGGGGCACGCCGATCAGCGCGGCGACGAGCGCTTCAACCTGCAGCTTTCCACCGCGCGTGCCGAGTCCGTGAAGGACTTCCTGGTGGAAGCCGGGATTGGGGAGGGACGTCTCAGTTTCGAGGGCTTTGGCTCCAGTCAGCCGCGAGTGGAGGCGTCCGACCCTCGCGCCTACTTCCTCAACCGACGCGTCGAGTTCCGGGTGACGCGCGAGGTGGCTGCCGGGCGCGCGGCACCAGCAGCCAGGGGAGCGTCGCCATCGACCTCCTCCAGCAAGTCGCCAGCGGGGCCAGAGACCCCCGCCAAGCAGGAGGACGAATGAGCTCCGAAGTTGCGCGGCGCGGGACCCCCGGATGCGGTAGGATCACGGATCGTCGACCGCGAGCGAGGAGAGGGTGTTGAAGACAGGCGGAGTCCGCACGGCGGTGGTGTTGGTGGGCGCTGCGATCGCGCTGCCAGCGGCGTGCACCACCGGCGGAGTGGTGGGTGGCGGTTGCCGCGATGGTCTCTCGGTGTGTGACGGGCAGTGCGTCGACCTCGCGTATGACAACTCGAACTGCGGTCGGTGCGGGTACCATTGCCCCGCTGACCTGTTTTGCGCCGTGGGCACTTGCGGCAACGAGCCGCCACCGTACGGGGTGGCGGGCAACGGCGGGGCGCTCGGGACGGCTGGCAACGGAGCCGGAGGACGCGAGCCCGCGACGGGGGGCGAAGGCGGCCAGTCGACGGGTGGCGCTACGCCTGGGGGAGCGGGGCAGGCGACGGGAGGAGTCGCCGGAGCGGGCCCCCGCGCCGGCGCTGGCGGCGCCGGGGGGCTCACACCACCCGGCGGCGGTACGGCGGGCACCGGGGCGGGCGGCGCGCCCTCGGGGGGAACGGGACCGGGCGGCGGCGCGGGTGGCGACGCGGGCTGCCTGCCGCCGTACAACACCCCGGACCGCTGCGGCGACTGCACGACTCGATGTCCCGCCGCGGCCCCTCTTTGCGCACCGGTCGGCGGGACCCATGCCTGCGTTCCTCGCTGCGAGGCTCCGCTCGAGGAGTGCGGCGATCAGTGCGTGGAGCTGGCGAGCGACGCTGCCAACTGCGGGCAGTGCTTCAAGCGCTGCGCTTCCGGGATTTGCCAGTCTGGTACCTGCGTGGGCGCCGTGCCAGGCAACCTGGTGCTGATGTGTCTGAACTACCGTCAGACCGTGCAAGGGCGCTCGCAGCAGGCGCTCCTCGGCAACGCTGTGTTCCTGCCCACCGGAAATCCCGTGCGGGTGCTGGCCTACACGCAGTACACCAGCGATCGCCTGATCGGTCAGGTCACGCGGACACTGGACTGGGCCGCGAGCGATCGCGCGCGCACCTACGACTGGGCGACGGTGACGGATCCCCAGACGCTCAGCTCGACCCTCAGCATCTTCGATCACGACGTGCTGCTGGTGCCCGACCAGGACGCGGCGCCCGACGCGACCACCCTGAGCGATCTGGGGAGCGTCATGGCGGGGACCCTGGATGGCTTTGCCCGTGCTGGGGGAACCATCGTCGTCCTGTCCGGAGTGACCGGGGCGATGACGGGATTTTTCACCAGCGGGGGCTTGCTGGACACGAGCGCCCAGAGCGACGTGACCGGTAGCCAGATCTACAACCGGTCGCCCGGCAATGTGATTGGTGTCGGGGTCGTCTCCCCCTTCCGAGCGCTCCAGGACACGTGCGTGTTCGAGACGACCGTCACCGAAGACGGCAGCACCTTCTTCGTCGTCACTGACACTGACCCCGCGAGCTCGCTCGGTCTCGGTCGTCCGGTCGTGGTGCATCGCGTGGTCAGCGGCGGGTAGCGCGCGTCGGTCCCGCCGCCCCGCGACCGGTGGTGTCAGCTCGATGAGTGCTGGTGGTTCACGCGACCGCCTGGGCGCGTGCCACGCTGGCGAGCCCCACGAGGGTTCGCTCGACATCCGCGCGCGAGAGGAAGGGCCCGAAGCTGAGCCGCGTGGTTCCTCCGTGGTCGGCGGTGCCGATCGTGCGGTGGGCGAGCGGGGCGCAGTGCAGCCCCGAACGAGTGAGGAGCCCATGTTCCGCTTCGAGGCGATCGGATAGCGCCTGGGGCTCCGCGATGCCCGCCACGCGAACCGAGAACACGCCGGTTCGATGGTCGGTTCCCGCCGGACCGTAGAGGGTCAGCCCGGGGATCTCGCGCAGACCCTCGGTCATCAGCGCGATGAGCTCCTGCTCGTGAGCCCAGAGCGTGTCCACCCCGCGTTCCAGGAGCCACGCAACGCCCGCCGAGAGCCCGATGAGGCCGATCGCGTTGTGGCTGCCCGGTTCGAAGCGATCGGGGAGGAACTCGGGCTGGACGTCGAGCTCGCTCACCGAACCGGTGCCGCCTTCGCGGATGGTGCGCATCCGGCGCTCGAGCCCCGGCCGAATGTAGAGCGCTCCCGTGCCGAGCGGGCCGAGGAGCCCCTTGTGCCCTGGGAAGGCGAGGAGATCGATGCGGCTCTGCTCCACGTCGAGGGGGACATGGCCGATGCTTTGCGCGGCATCGACGACGAACGGAATGTCGTGCGCGCGCGCGATCCGGCCCACCTCGGCGACCGGCTGCAGCGTGCCGGTCACGTTGGAGCCGTGTACCAGGGCGATGAGCCGAGTATTCGGGCGAATGGCGCGGGCGATGTCGTCGGGGTCGACGAGTCCCGTCCTGGGATCGCACTGGATCCGCGATTGCTCGATGCCGTCCGTCTCGGCGAGACGGTTCAGCGGGCGCAGCACCGAGTTGTGTTCCATCCAGGTGGTGATGGCGTGGTCGCCCGGGCGCAGCACGCCGCGAATCGCCAGATTGAGCGCGTCCGAGGCGTTCAACGTGAAGATCACGTGGCGCGGATCAGCACCGCCGATCAGTCGATTGATGCGCTCCCGGCACTCGTCGAGCAGGGCGCCGGCCGCTCGCGATTCCGCATACGCACCGCGACCGGGGCTCGCCCCGAGCTCCGTGGCGAAATGGTTCATCGCCTGGAGGACCGAGGGCGGCTTGGGGAAGCTCGTGGCGGAGTTGTCGAGGTAGATTCGGTGGGGCACGCGACGGCCCGTGATCTACCCCATCCAGGTGGTCTGATCACCGGTGATCTTCACCAGCGCCCGCAGAACATCCCGCGCGTGGGCGCGTTCCTGATTGGCGAGGTCGAGGAACACCTCGCGAAACTGCGGGTCAGTCGATTCGTGGGCCAGCGCGCGGTACATGTCGAAGGCGCGCAGTTCGAGCTCCAGCGCGAGCTCCATGATGGCGGCACCGCCGAAGGCGGCCAGATTGCGGGCAGTCTCCAGCACTTCGTCGATCGGCTCGCCGCTCTCGATGACGTTGCCTCGCAGCTTGCCCATCAGCTCCTCGAAGGGGGGCACGGGTTGAGTGGCCTTCTCCTGCAGCTGCTGGTAGACGATCTTCTCGTGCGCCACCTCCACCCAGGTCAGCTTCTTGAGCTCCGGTTCCAGCGGGGTACCCATGAAGGCCCGGTGGAGCGATTCGTAGAGACGATGGGCGCCCTTCTCGAGATCCAGAGCGGCGATCAGTAGGTCGTCGAGCGTCTCCGCGTCGCCGAAAGCACGGAGGTTGGGCAGTTGCGGGAGTCGCTCCCCACGCCAGGCAAGCAGTCCTCCCCGGACGTTGAAGACGTTCGCGATTCCGTGCTCGGTCGCGGTCATTGCCGCGCGGGCCGACCGCCCCCCGCTGCGGCAGTAGAAGATCTTGATGGGCTCGGGGCTCTGCTGAAGGCGCTCGAGATGCTCTTCCAGCTGGAGCAGAGGCACGAGCATGGCGCCGGGGATGTGCGCCAGCGCGTACTCCTCGGGTTGGCGGACGTCGACCAGAAGGTATTCACGAGCAGAATGCCCGTCCAGGTACTCGCGCAGCTGATCTGCCGAGATGTCCGTGACGGCGCCCGGCCGAGGTTCGAGATCCATTTCCGCACCAGCTTACGCGAGGATCCGGGAGTCGGCGAGAGCGTTTCCCGCGGCCTGGGCGTGACCCGACGGCCAACCACCGACGCCGAACGGGGGTTGGTGTTATTACACGAGCGGCTGCCATGCGGATGCACCCGATCACGCTCGCCTTTGCCGATCCCGAGCAGGAGCACCGCTTCCGCGAGGACCACGCGCGCCGCTCGGTTCCCTACCTGCGGGTTCTGCTGATCTTTCTGGCGCTGCTCACGATCGGGCTCAGCTACATGACCGGCCTGGCCGCCGAGTACGCCGCCTGGCACGGTCTGGACCACCTGCAGACCTTCGCTGACTACACCCCGATCGCGATGGTCGGATCGCTCCTGGTCTATTCGGTTCTGCTGGGGCTGAGCTACTGGCCCCCGGCCATGCGCCGGCTGCAGCTCATCGTCGCCGTGTGTTTCCTCGTTGGCTTCGCGGTGGACGCCCCGATGACGGCGGGTGTGGGGTCGGACTTTGCTCTCGCTGGCGCTGTGACGAACGTCGTCATGGCCTACTTCGCCGTTCGCCTGCGCATCCTTCCCGCGGTGCTGGTGGCCAGTCTCGCGACGGGGATTCACCTGGTCGCGACGGTCTGGATCAACGACCTCGCGGGGCAGGCCGACAGCCGGGTGTTCGTTGGCTTCATGGTCAACTCGGTGTTCCTGGTCGCGCTCAACGCGGCCTGCGCCTTCATCGCGTATCAGTACGAGATCCTCGCCCGCAACCGCTTCCTCCAGACCGAGCTCGTCGCCCGGCAGAAGCAGCGTCTCGAACTGGCGCTCCGCGAGCTCAAGGAGACCGAGACGCAGCTCATCGAATCGGAGAAGCAGGCGAGCCTCGGTCGGTTCGTGGCCGGGCTCCTCCACGAGGTCAACTCACCGCTCGGGGCGCTGACCTCGGCGGCCGCCACCATCGAGTCCGGGCTCTCCCGCTGCGAGCGGATCCTGGATGGGGATGGTGGAACGGAGGCCGAGCGTGAGCACGCGCGCCGCGCGATCGTTGCGGCGCGGCGTCTGGTGAGCTTGCAGGAGCAGAGCGCGAGCCGCATTCAGCACTTGGTGCGCGATTTGAAGGGTTTCGTCGGACTCGACGCGGCGGAGCGTCATCCCGTGGACGTGCAGCAAGGGATCGAGTCGGCGCTGCGGCTCCTGTCCGACGCCATCGACGATGGCGTGACGATCGAGCGCGAGTTGCCCGGCCACCCCGTGCGAGTGAACTGCTTTCCGGGACAGCTCAACCAGGTGTTCTTGCGCCTGCTGCAGAACTGTGTGGAGGTGCTGCAGGGTCACGGCACGATTCGCATTCGCGTCTCCCAGACGGGCAGTCGAGCGCGGATCCAGATCGAGGACGACGGTCCTGGCATCCCCGCCGCCCAGCGCGCGCGGATCTTCGAGCCGACCCTGATCCATGAGGGAGCTCGGGTCCGGATGAATCTCGGCTTGCCGACCAGCAAGCGCGCGGTGGAGAAGATTGGTGGCGTCCTGACCCTCCACAGTCAGGAAGGTCAGGGAACGGTGGTCACGATCGAGCTTCCCGCGTTGCCCGTGGGGCAGACCGTTCCGGAGCCGGAGGCATCTTCCGTTGACACGCCTTCGGTCACTCGGTAGCTCCGAGGGGTGAACGACCATGAACTGGATGTGATCGGGATTGGCAACGCGATCGTCGATGTCGTCGGACGGGTGGACGACGACGTGCTGGCACGAGAGGGGTTGACCAAGGGCGCCATGGCGCTGATGGACGCAGAGCGAGCCGCGGCCTTGCAGCGCTCCATGGCCGATCCCGTTCAGCGTTGCGGTGGTTCCGCCGGGAACACGATCGCGGGTGTCGCGTCACTCGGCGGGGCCGTGGGCTACATCGGCAAGGTGGCCGAGGATCTCCTCGGGGACGCCTTCACCAGCGGGATGCGCGAAGAGGGAGTGGAGTATCCGACCGCGCGTAGCCACAGTGGCGTGCCAACCGCGTGCTGCGTGGTCATGGTGACTCCCGACGCGCAGCGGACGATGAACACGTTCCTGGGGGCCTGTGTCGAGCTTGGCCCCGGTGACGTCGACGCCGCGTTCATCCGGCGCGGACGGGTGACCTACCTGGAGGGCTACCTCTGGGATCCTCCGGGGGCGAAGGAGGCGTTCTTGCGCGCGGCCCAGGTGGCCCACGACGCCGAGCGCACGGTGGCGCTCTCGCTGTCCGACAGCTTCTGCGTGGCGCGGCACCGCGACAGCTTCCGAGACCTGGTGCGCGGTCACGTTGATGTCCTGTTCGCCAACGAAGACGAGATCCGCGCGCTCTACGAGGTCGACGACATCGACGCAGCGATCGCGGCGGTTCGGGATCAGGTGCGCGTCGCCGCGCTGACCCGGGGGCGCGACGGCTGTTCGATTGTCTGGGAGGGGGAGGTCGTCCACGTTCCGGCCGCGCCCGTCGAGCGGGTTGTCGACACGACGGGTGCGGGCGATCTCTTCGCGGCGGGGTTTCTGCACGCGTTCGCCCGGGGCCAGTCGGCCGTGGACTGCGGGCGCCTGGGAGCGCTCTGCGCTGCCGAAGTGATCGGCCACTATGGCGCCCGACCCGAGACGAAGCTGGCGGAGCTAGCGAATGGCTAGATGGGCGGGCGCAGTGGTCATCTAGTCCATTGTGCGAGATTTTCTCCGTCCCGGTCCACTGGACAAAGAACATTCCAATCCAGTCGATCGGGCTCGGGCTCGGGCTCGGGATTTCTAGCAGGGCGCGTTCATGCACATCGAGTTGCACCCCGTGACTCCGGGGACGTTCGCGCACGGGTAGCAGCACTGGAGTCCAGGTCCGCAGTACGCCGAATTCCCGAAGCAGGCCCCTCCGTACGTGTAGTCGCACACCAACGTCTCGGGATCGCAGACGAGGCCACCGCAGCACGGTTGGTTCGCGCAGCTCGCCCCGAGGGTACTGCATGAGCTGGTCGCGCCACCGGTCGCGTCCCCCCCTGCCTCGGCCCCCGCAGCGGCTCCTGCGGCCGCGCCACCGGCAGCGAGCGCCCCCGCTATGGTGGTCGTCACGCCGCCCGACTCGCTCCCGCCGGTGCCGCCCGTGACGGCACTACCCGCGGTTCCACTCGCCGCCGCAGCGCTGCTGGTGCCGGCGCCGCCCGTGACGGCACCACCGGGCGAGCCGCCCGATGCCCCACCCGTCGCCCGGTCCCCGCCGGTAGGGGTGGTCGCCGCGCCCGTGCCTCCTGTGGCTGTGCCACTGCCCGGACTCACGGATTCCGAGGCGCTCCCGTCGGAGCAGCCTGCTGCCGCCAGGAGCAGAGAGAGCGACAACAATGCCTTTCCCATCGGACCTCTCCGTTCATGGCACACCATGCGCCACCAGGCATTGACGCAAGGGACGTGCCGGCCCGCGACGGGTGCCCCCGGCGGAACTGGCGCGTCCGTTGACAGCCACCGCGGCACCCGGTACGGAAAACGCCAAGGAACCAAAATCGTCAGGTTCGGGAAGGGAAGCTCGGTGCAAAGCCGACGCGGTCCCGCCGCCGTAAGCGAGGACGAGCCCAGCAACTGGCCACTGGGGTGACACCTGGGAAGGCGCTGGGGGTAGAATGATTCGCGAGCCGGAATACCTTCCTGATCCGTGGGCGACTTTCCGTTGACGGTGGATCAGTGGAGGTCAGATGCGAAAGCTATTCGAGGCGACGTGGGTCGCGCTGCTCCTGCCGAGTCTGGCAGTTGGCTGCGACGACGCACCAGGGAACGAGCAGCGGGAGCTGCCAGGCACGAACCCGGCACCCCTGGCTGGTGGGGCCGCTGGAGGGAGCGCGCGCGGAGCGGCTGGGCGAGCGGGCGCGGCGCCCATTGGCGAAGCCGGGGGTTCGGGGGGCGTGGCGGGCGTGGCGGGCGCGGCCGGTGCTCCGAATGGTGAGCTGACCGAGCGATTTCCGGGCCCTCCTGGGACCCCGGACACGACGGCGATTGGGTTCGCGGACCCGGCCATCGTTGCCTGGGCGACCGGAGTCGCGACCCTCAGCATCGGCGCCGAGAGCACCAACGAAGCGTATCACGTGGAGGCCCAGGCGCTGGGACCCGCAACCGGCTCGAATACCGACGTGCTGGTGCTGGGCGACGCGGGCGAAGTGACGCTCACCTTCGACGAGCCGATCCATGACGGTCCCGGGTTCGACTTCGCCATCTTCGAGAACGCGGTCAACGACACGTTTCTGGAGCTGGCGTTCGTCGAGGTCTCCAGCGATGGCGAGACCTTCGTGCGCTTCCCCTCGACCTATCTGGGAACCGAGCCCGTCTCGAGCTTCGGGGGGCATGATGCGCGGGACATCGACGGCCTGGCTGGCAAGTATCCGGTGGGCTACGGCACTCCCTTCGATCTTGCCGTACTCGCGGCTCAGTCCCGCGTGGTGTCGGGGCGAGTCGAGCTCGACCGCATCACCCACGTGCGAATCGTGGATATCGTCGGCGACGGATCGGTGCGCGACAGCCAGGGGCGGCCGATCTACGACCCGTACCCTACCGTCAACACGGCGGGTTTCGATCTCGAGGCGGTGGGCGTGTTGAATGTCGCTCCCTAGTTCAGGGCGCGCCCTGCGGGCTCGGCTCTGGCTCCCGTGGTTCCTCTCTGCGCTCTGTGCTCGGGTGAACGTTGCCGCGGCGGAGCCCGACGTCGCGTCCTCCCCTGCCGGCCCGGTCCAGGAGGTGGTGGTGCGTGGGGAGGCGGTGCCGGCACACTCCGGTCGCGACCCCACCGCGGCCTCGACGGTGCTGCGGCGCGAGGATCTGGACACGCCGGGGGCGTCCTCGGCGGACATACTGAGTCGTGTTCCGGGGGTTCAGATCCGCCGCTCCGGCGCGCGCTCGGAGCTCGCGACGGCCAGTATCCGGGGTGCCACTGCGGCACAGACGCCGGTCTATCTGGCAGGAGTCCGCCTCAACGACGATGTGGCCGGGAGCGCCGATCTGTCGACCGTTCCGCTCTGGATGCTGGACCGGGTGGAGGTGTTTCGCGGTACTGCTCCCGAGGACGCCGATCGTCAGGGACTGGGGGGAGCGGTGTTCTTCGAGCCGCGGCTGCCACGTGAGCACCAGCTGCGGGTGGGTCAGGAGCTGGGTAGCTTTGGCAGCCACGCGACGTGGATGCACGGGGCGGTCGCTGGCGACCGGGCCTCGTCGCTGATCGCCGTGCGCCAGGAGGGCGCGCGCAACGACTACGAGTACGTCACCGACGCGGGTACTCGGTTCGAAGCTGGCGACGACCGTTCCGTTCGCCGGCGCAACGCGGACTTCTCGGCCCAGGACGGCTGGGTGATCGGCACCTACACGCCAGGTGAGCGGTCCCACGTCGTCGTGCTGTTCAACGCGTTCGGCCGGGAGCAGGGGGTCACTGGGCTGAGCGTGATCCCGGCGCAGCAAAGTCGGGCGCGGGCGCGTCGGGAGCTCGTGGCCGTCCGCGCGGTCGCCCCCTGCAGTCGCTCGGGGGCGAAGGCTCGCTGCATGACCGAGCTGTCGACGTCGGCGATCGCCTCGACGATGGAGCTTCGTGACCCGGCGGGGGAGCTCACCCTCGGCACCACACGGAGCGAGACCGAGGGGCGTCGCGTCGCTCAGCAGGCGCGGTTGCGCTATTCGCCGCTGCCGGCCCTCGAGGTGGCCGTGGCTGGCGAGCAGAGCGTCGAGCTCCTCGGGGTGACCCACGCGGAGGGGTTCTCGCTCGATACCCGGCGGGCGGTCTCCCGGCCCGCGCTGACCGCGCGGCTGTGGCCTCGAACTCGCTTCGAGCTGCTGGCCCACGGCGCGCTGGAGTGCCACTCCACGCGGGGGCCTGACGGTGAGCGAACGTGTGGTGTGCTGGCGACTCCGGGTCGGTTGGGGGCTCGAGCCCAGCCGCTCGACTGGCTGCAGCTGATGGGCAACGTGGGTC
Source organism: Polyangiaceae bacterium (assembly GCA_050304295.1). Classification (GTDB taxonomy): domain Bacteria; phylum Myxococcota_A; class Polyangia; order Polyangiales; family Polyangiaceae; genus JAFGBI01. The sequence goes on along the minus strand of JBNLDK010000099.1, from coordinate 10,560 downwards.
ACTTCGTTCGCGTTCCCACGCTGGGTGAGCTGTACGGGGTGGCGCCGCTGGTGCGGGGTAACCCTGATCTGGAGCCCGAGCAGGGACTGGCCTACGACGCGGGCGTCAGGGCGTCGGGAGCGCTCGACGCCACGGGGGCGGTGACCGCCGCGCTGGATCTGTTTGCCTATCGGCGCCAGGTGCGGGATCTCGTTGCCTATCGGCGTAGCTTCCGGCAGCTGGTGCCTTTCAATGTGGCCCGCGCGCGACTGCAAGGTGCCGAGGTCCTGGCCGAGCTGCGCTGGCGGAGCGCGCTGCGGTCGCAGACTGCCGTCAGCCTCCTCGATCCACGCGATACCTCCGGCGACCTTCCGCTCGGCAATGACATCCTGCCCCTGCAGTCGCGTCTGGTCGTCGTGCAGTGGCTCGAAATCGGTCGACGTCCGACAGCGCGCTGGGTTGACCGGATCGCGCTCGGGCTGCGCGCCACCCATCGCTCCTCGCGCTACCAGGATCCAGCCGGTCTCGTCATCATCCCTCACCAGACCACCTTCGACGCGGAGCTCACCACCCGCATGTTCGGCGATCGACTGTCGTGGCAATTGGCGGGCACCAACCTTGCCGGGGCGCGCCAGTGGGACCTGCTGGGACTGGCGTTGCCCGGTCGCGCCATCCACGCCACCCTGGAGCTGGTGCTGCGATGAGGACCTGGGTCCAAACTGCCGGGCTGCTGGGTCTGCCCGGGCTGCTGGGTCTGCTCGGGCTGCTGGGTTGCGACGTTCCGGTTCGGGATCTCGATACTGGAGGTATCTCGGTGGGGGGGGCGGGGGGAAGCACTCCGGGCGCCGCCGGAGCCAGCGTCGCCTGTCATCGCGGTTTTGCGGTCGCGAGCTCCGACTACCAGTCGTCGAACGTGTCCCTGATCGGGGTCGATGGAGACGTGCTCAGCGCCTCCTTCATCTCCTCGGCGTCGAGCGCGGCGGGACTCTCGGCGGCGCTCTCGGGTGACGTCGTCTTCCCGTCCGGGTCGGCAACCGGGGACCACCTCGTCCTCATCGATCGCTACCCGGCTGCCGTGCTCACCTGGGTGGAGCTTGGATCGAGCCGGGTGACGGCCCAGCTCTCGGTCGCGACGGGCTTTGCCGCCAACCCCCACGACTACGTTGCGATCTCGCCCACCAAGGCCTACGTGCCGCGTTTTGGTGCCAACCTCGCGCCCGGCAGGGAGCCGTTCGACGCGGGCAGCGATCTACTCGTGGTCGACCCGAGTCGGCCGGCGATCGTCGGGCGGATCGACCTCTCCGCGGCGCTCACCGGCGAGTCTGCGCAGTTCTCCCCGCGACCGGAGCGAGCGTTGCGTCTCGCCGATCGGGTGGTGGTGGTGCTGGGGGGCTACCGGTCGGACTTCACCACGACCGCGGCGTCGCGTCTGGTCGTGATCGACGCGGCCACCGATCGCCTGGTTCAGGTCCTCGTGCTCGACGGTTTCCACGCCTGCTCAACCCTGGCCCGCTCGCCGACGGGAGACGAGCTTGCCGTTGCCTGCTCCGGAGAGTGGGGCGGTGACAACCGCCCGGAGCTGGCGTCGTCCGGGGTGGTGCGGATCAGCGTGGGGGAAGAGCTGAGCGTGACCGAGCGCTACTTCGCCGCCCAGCTTGGGGAGGGACCCGTGGCGACCGGACTCGCCTACGCCTCGTCGCGTCACCTGCTGGTGACGACCTTTGGTCAGTTCGCCGGGGCCGGCGCACCGGCGGCGGACGACGCGCTGCTCGAGCTGGACCTCGAGACGGGTGCCACGTGGGCGGTCCTGCGCTCGGCGGGTGAGCCCTTCACGCTGGGAGCCGTGAGCTGCGATCCGGCGTGTGGCGTCTGCTATCTCACCGACGCGCAGCGGGAGCGCGGGGTGGTTCACCGCTACGAGGTGGGCCCCGATGGCCTCCGTGCTCCCGCCGCGATCCGACCGGAGCGTTCGATCGGCTTGCCTCCGCGCGCACTGGGGCGATTCTGACGCCCATGGCCGGTGGCGGCGCACCGACCGCCTCGAGCAGGCGGTGTCGCAAGCGTGCGCGCAGCGCCTGCACCGCTTCGACCAGCTCCACCGCGAATTCCTGGACTTCAGGGCTCTTGGCGATGGCCTGGGCATGCTCGAAGCCCGTTCGCTCGCCCAGCGGCACGTAGAAGAACCCGAGGGCTGCGAAGCCGAGAACGAAGCTCTCGGCCAGGCGCCGGGCGAGCCGTTTCAACACGGCGCCATCCTAGTCTGTGCCCGCGGGCCGGGACAATTTGCCTTCCCGGATCACTCGGTTATTGGCCGCCTGCCGGGCCCCCGACCCGGAGGAGCAGGAGCTCGCCCTGCTCCACTTCCGGGTAGGCGACCTGGCGCGCCACGGCCCGGTGGGCGCCAGAGGTCACGAGCCAGCTTGCGCGCTCACCGGCCAGGCGCGCGGCGAGCGCCGCGGGGTCTCGAAACGGATCCGCTCCGTGGGACCGCCGCGGGTCGCGATCGTCGAGCGGAGCGGCGCGCTCCACGTTCCGAAAGCCGGCCATCACCGCGAAGAAACCGTAGTCGGGGGTGTCGATCACCAGGCGGTCACTGCTCGTTGCCCGCGCGTGACAGGCCGTACCGATCGCGAGCTCGGCGCGACGGTCGGCGAAGTCGTCCCGCCTCGCGTACCAGGGCCGCAGGCAGCCAGCGCTCACCCCGATCAAGGCGCCCAGGGCGACGAGTCCCCCGAGGCGGTGGCGGTTGCCGAGCGCGAGCCAGGTTCTCGTGCCCAGATCTCCGGTCCAGATGGCGGTTGCCAGCCAGACACTCAGGAGGGCGCGCTCTGCGTGATGCGTGGGCGCCGCGTTGCGGACTGCGCCGACGAGCAGGAATGCGATCAGCGCGCCAAGCCCCAGTGCCAGCCGGGAGTAGCGAGCCAGCTCCAGAGGCTGCCGGGCGGCGAGGGCCACCCCCAGCGTCCCCAGCGCCAGCGCGGCCAGCTCGGGCTCGCACCGCAACACCGCCAGCGGGTAGCCCAGCAACGCCGCGACCAGCGATGGCGCCGTTCCGCCGATGGCGGCGCGGTAGGCACTGACACGGGTCACGAAGAAGAGCGGGTCGCCGTGATGCGCTGCTCCCATCGCGACCCAAAGGAGGGGGCCGGCGAGGGCGGCACCGCCCACTGCGACGAGACGCCCATTCCGAGCTCGCCACCCGTCCAGTGCCGCGAGGAGCGCGAATGTCGCGGCGACCGGCCAGGCCTCGTAGCGAGATAGTGTGGCGGCGGTCAGGGCGGCGGCTCCGAGCAGCCGCTGGCCGGCGGCTTCGCGTCGCATCGCGACCGCGCCGAACAGGATCAGTGCGGCGGTGTAGCCGTCGGGCACGGTCGCCGCCCCGAGCCAGCAAGCGTAGGGGATACAGCAAGCCAGCAGTGCTCCGACCAGTGCCCCGACCCGCTCGACCTCCAGCCAGCGAGCCGCGGCGTATACCAGCAGTGCGCTCGCCGCCGCGGAGAGCAGCGCGACCACCCGGGCGACCAGGAAGCTACGTCCCAGCACCGCCATCACGGCTCCATCGAGCCAGAACGGGAAGGGCAGCCAGCTGGTGCCAGACGGATCCCAGCTGGGTGCTGCCACCCATTGCTGCGCGATCACCACCCGGGCAAAATCGTCGTCACTGACGGCGTGGAAGCCCAGCCCGAGGACGAGTCCACAGGTGGCCAGCTTCAGTGCGACGATGGCAACGCAGTCACCGAGGTCGGCGCGCATCCGCTTTGCGGCCGGAGGGGGTCAGTACGGGGAATCGCCCGGTGCTGGCCCAGGGGCCGCCGGGGTGGGTGCGGCCGGCTTCGGCGCGGCGGGCGCCGGAGCGACAGGCGCGGGAGTGGCTGGCTTCGGCGCGGCGGGCGCGGGGGCGGCGGGTTTCGGTGCTGCCGGAGCCGGATCCAGCGGGAGCGCCGGCGTCTTCGGCGAGGCTGGCTCCACGGGTGCCGACGGTGCGGAGGGTTCGGGGGAGGGGGCGCCCTCTGCGCCTTCGTCCTTCGCCGCGTCCTCGGGCGCCGCCGTCTCGGTCTCGCTGCTGGCCGGGTCGCTCTCTTCGGGAGTGGGCTCGGTGGGCGCTGCAGGCTTCGCCGGTGGCGTCGGCTCGTCGCTCGCGCCCTCGGCGTTGCCGGTTGGTGCGGTGATCGGCGCCTCGTCGATGACGCCGATGTCCGCACCTCGCTGTTGCATCGACTTGTCGCCGGAGGAGGACAGGAAGGCGAGCGTGATGCTCGTGACGAAGAACGTTCCCGCGGTGATCCAGGTGATCCGGGTCAGGATATTGCCAGCCCCGCGGCCGCCGAACACCTGCTGGGCCCCGGCACCGCTGAGCGCACCCAGCCCACCACTTTTACCCGGCTGCAGAAGCACCACGAGCACCAGGAACAAGCAGGCGACCACGTGGATCACGAGGATGGGCGTGTAGAGGATCTCTTCCACGAAAAATGACCTTGTGCGCGCCGCCCTTGCGGCGCGGATTGGCGCGGGGCCAGCCAGGGCACCCGAGACGCGAACGATTAACGCGTGTTGGGCGCCAGTGCCAGGCCAGTTTCGCGATTTGGCCAGTGGTTCGAGCTGGATCGGTGCCTATCTGAGGGCCTGGAGACCGGGCAGTCGCGCTCCGCGCATCATCCGCCAGACCGGATCTGCAGCGGCCGAGACCAGGTCGAACCGGGGTTCGGGCCGGCCCTCCTGGGGCTGGATACCCCGCACCGCCGCTGCCGCTGTCCCTCCGAGGAGTGCAGAGAAGACGGTCGAGCTTCCGATCCGGCGATACAGCTCGGCCTCCCCGGGCGTGAAGCGCGCGGATCCCGTCAGGCCCATCGGCCCGGCCGCGATCACGGTGGCGGCCCGCAGCGCTTCGCCTGCGTACTGATCGACCGTGTTCGGTCCAAGGTCGACGACCAGACTGTTTGCTGGCACTCGGTCTCGGTCGACCACCGAGCGCTCCTCGGCGCTCGGCTTCGTGGCCACGACCAGGTCGCTGGGGAGCAGCACCCGGATCCCGCCGCGCTCGGCCCGCTCCAGCAGCGCGCGTGCCTGCGCCAGCATGTCCGTCTCGACGCGCGTCGCGCCCAGCCGAGCGCCGGTGGCGGCGAGGAACGTGTTGGCCACGCCGCCCCCGAAACAAAGGACCTGAGCGCGCTCCAGGAGGCGATCGATCTTGTCGAGCTGGTCCTCGAGCCGGCGCCCTCCCAGCAACGCCACGAGCGGCGACGCGGGTTGGCGAAGGTGCTCGACTGCCTCGAGGTCGGCGCGCAGCGCGAGGCCCACCGTGCGCTGACGCACGGCTCGTGGCAAGGCGACCACGCTGGCCAGCTCGCGGTCCACGAGGCTCAGCGCATCGAGCACGTAGATGTCGCAGAGTCGCGCAAGCTGGTGAGCGAACGCCTCGTCGACTCGATCTTCGCCCGGCTCGAAGCGAAGGTTCTCGAGCAGACACACCTGTCCCGGACGGAGATCGGAGACCACCTTGCGGGCGGCGTCGCTCGTGGCCCCATCGGGGAGCAGTACTTCCCATCCCGTCAATCGGGCCAGCTCGACCCCGATTGGTTCCAGCGAGGCATTGGCGCGCGGCTTGCCGCGGGGCTCGCCGCGGTGCCCCGCCAGGATCAGGCGTGCCTCCCGCTCCACGATGTGCTGGAGCGTGGGCAACAGGCGGTGGAGTCGGTAGTCGTCAGCCACGCGGCCCTCCGCGTCGACCGCGAGATCCAGATCGGCGCGGACCAGGACCCGCTGATTGATGAGCGGGATTTCCTCGAGGCGTGGCAAGTGGTCCAGCATCGCGTCCCGTATGTAGCAGGCTTGTCCTCCTCCGCCCATCCCTCTGCGCCCAGTGGCTATCGAGGCAAACGCGGCAGGGTGGCGCGCTCACCTGGGCGATCGGTCCGAGGGCGACGGGTCCGGGGGTGACGGGTCCGGGAGCGAGCGGCCTGGAGACGATCGGTTCGGGACCACCGGGTCCTACTCGACCGGCTCGATGTCGATGAACGAGAGGAACGTGTAGGCGTAGTCTCCCGTGCTCGCCGAGCGCCCCGCCACGACGATGCTGAGACGCCCATCCGTCACGTCCAGCTCGACGGTGCGCACGATGGTGGGAGCTGCGTCGGTCGTGATCTCGTCGTCGATCACTGGGACTCCCTCCACGCTGACATTGCTCGGGTCCGCGTAGCCGCGGGCGGGACGTCCGACGCCGACGGTGATGGCGTAGGTGCCCGGCGCGAGATCGAACTCGAACAGGTTGTCCCGTCCGTAGTCGTCGTACACGTAGGATTGCTGGCGGACGTCGTAGCCGTCGGTTTCGTCGTAGCCATAGAGGGCGATCCCGAGGTCGTCGATGTATTCCCCGGACCAGCCGTACCCGCGTGTGGCGTCATACGGCTCCCACCCGATCTTCAGGTACTCGTGCGCATTGACGACGAGCGGGTCCGTGCGGGGTTCGCCCTCGGGATCCTGGAAGTTTAGGTAGTACGCGCCCGGGGGACGGCTGCTCTCCACCTCGAGCGTGGGTAGCGTATCGCGACTGCCTTCCAGGTAGCGACCAAGCTCGTGCCGCAGGACGAGAAGGGCATTGGCGTCCTGGGTCCAGCTGGTCATGCTGGCGGCGACGCTGGCGACGGTCGCGTCGATGTCTCGCGTCTCGTCGACCGTGGGATGGGCACCGCCGTTGGCCAGCCACAGGTACTCGTAGTCCTCGAACCCCTCGCGGAGCAGCTCCGCGCGAATGGTGGGCAGATGACCCGCGAAGAAGCGGCCGCCGTCGTAGTACGCCCAGCCCCGGATCCGATGCGACCACGCTGCCCAGGGGATGACGCGCTGATGCATTCCGGGGCGCTCGATGTCGGTCGGGTTGAAGTACGGGTCGGGGTCGTGATCCAGGCTGTAGTACCAGACCTCTTCTGCGTGGTCGCGCTGTCGCTCCCACGCATAGCTCTGCTCGTAGGCTCGCACGTGAGCGATCCAGATGTCGTAGCCGCAGGTGTCGGCGATCTCGGGCTTCGGCTCCTCGCTGATCGCCAGCCGCAGGTGGGGGGCTGCCGCCCTCGTCAGGGTACAGAGGTGAGCGGCGAGGGCGTGATCTTCGTCGTTCTGGGGTTCGTTCTGGACGTAGTAGTAGGCCTTCTGCGCATAGTCATGGGCAACGAGGTAGTCGTCCAGCTGTGCCAGCCAGGCGGACCACTCCGCGTTGTACGCGGTCGATCCATAGTGATCACCGCGGGGTACGCCGCAGAACTCGGCCGGGCGCGGCGTCGAGTTGTCCACGAACTGGAACAGCATCGCGTTGGGGAACCCGACGTCGTTCCATCCATCGCCCTGGATGTACCGTGCTGCCAGGTGGCGAATCGAGTAGGCCGGCGCCTCGTCGGGCTCGTCGTAGAAGGTCTGACAGCGGTCCGGGGCGCGATCCGTGTCCCAGGTGATGTTCCAGCTGAAGCCGCTTGGCCAGGTGACGCTCTTCGGTGTCATCCGATGCTCGAAGAGCAGCGTCTTGGCGTCGTCGACATCACCGTCCGGTGGGATCAAGCCCTCCACCGAGACGTTGAGCTGGGTCGCGAAGTGGATTTCCCGAGGGAGTGTGAAGTCGAAGACGTAGAGGGAGATCGGTACGGTGAGGGGCGCGCCCCCTTGCGGTGTCAGGGTCAGCATGCCCGTGTGGTCGCCGGCGGGCGCGTCCTCGGGTACGTAGACGGTGAGCCAGAGTGGGGTGCCAGCGTCCGCTGCGCGCTCGACCGCGTCCCCGGCGGCGATCGGGGTCAAGGTATCCGCCCAGCCGTCACGATACTCGGCTACCGCGAGCTCTAGCCGGCTGCCTGGGCCCAGCTCCGCGAACCCGTCGAGGTCAATCTGGACGGTGCCGGTGCCGGGGCCGAGCACGAGCTGCACGGGCTCGAACTCGTTGCGGGCCGCGCTCATGCGCAGCCCCGAGTGGCGCTCGCCCTCGGGGGCCCGATCGACGATCGTTGGCTTCCGCGTGGCCGGCGAGGTCCACAGCTCGAGCTCGGCGCTACTCTCCGACAGCGCGTAGCTGTAGGCACCTGGGTCGACTGGCGTGGGCTCGCTGGGGAGGTGGCTCCCGCGGCCCCCGGATCCCTCGGAGTCGCCCTCCTCCCCGTCGTGCTTGCCGCAGCTCGTATACGCCAGGCTCGCCACGCAGACGGCCCCCATCGCACCCTGCCACCACCCTCGGGTTTGCATCCTAACCAGGGTACCACCGCGCGTGGACGTCGTCCGCGTCCACGAGGACGGAGGTGGAGTGGGGAGATCCTCCAGCCCCAAACAAGGGGACGCTCTGAAGGGTTGCGGCCCACTCTGCCAGTTTGGCTGTGTTGAACCAAACTGGGGAAATGGATGATGAGCGACGGCTCTAGGCGATGAAGGAACCCAGCCCGCGGAAGCGCTGGTAGCGATCCTCCCGAACCTGGTCGGGGGTCATCGCGTCGAGCACGCGGAGGGTGTCGGAGAGGACCTTGTCGAGCTGGCGTGCCGCCCCGTCGTGATCCTGGTGTGCCCCGCCGGGAGGTTCGCCGACGAGCTGGTCCACGATGCCGAGCTCGATCAGGTGATTGCCGGTGATCTTGAGGCGGGCTGCTGCCTCGGCGGCCTTGTCGGCGCTCTTCCACAGGATCGAGGCGCAGCCCTCGGGCGAGATGACCGAGTAGAAGCTGTACTCGAGCGCGAGGATGCGATTGGCCACGCCGAGCGCCAGCGCTCCACCCGACCCGCCTTCGCCGATCACGGTGGCGATGATGGGCACCCGCAGACGAGCCATCACCTCGAGCGCCGCGGCGATCGCCTCCGCCTGCCCCCGCTCTTCTGCCTCGATGCCCGGGTAGGCGCCCGGGGTGTCGATGAAGGTGAGCACGGGGAGGCCGAAGCGGTCGGCCATCTCGTAGATGCGGATCGCCTTGCGGTACCCTTCGGGGTTCGGCATCCCGAAGTTGCGCACCACGTTCTCCTTGGTCGTGCGCCCCTTCTGGTGCCCCACGATGGCGACGCTGCGGCCATGGTAGCGCGCGATGCCGGTGATCAGCGCGGGATCGTCCGCGTAGCGCCGGTCGCCATGCAACTCGACGAAGTCGGTGAACAGCCGGCCCAGGTAGTCGAGCGTGTAGGGGCGATTCGGGTGGCGCGACAGCTGCACCTTCTGGTGCGCCGTGAGGCTCTGGAAGACCTCGCGCGCCAGGAGGGCGGCCTTCTCCTCGAGCCGCTTCAGCTCGGTCGTGTACTGGTCGTCTCGGCCGGCGCGCTCGCGGAGCTCGCGGAGGCGGGTAACGAGGTCGACGACCGGCTTCTCGAATGCGAGGACGTGCACCATCGGGGGGGCGCAACCATAGCCAAACTGGGCGTCACGTCGACACCCCGGGGCGTTTTTGGCGCCCCGCAGCGATCACTTGGGAGCCAGCTCGACCGGAACCTGGACGCTCGGCCGGACGCGGAGGATGTTGTAGACCGGGAAGGGCTTTTCTTTGCCCTTCAGGTTCGCGGGCTGCAGCTCCTCGTATTCGAACCGATTCTTCAGGCGGCTCAGAGTCGTCTCGCTGACGATCACCTGACCCGCGGAGGCGATTCCGCACAGGCGCGCACTCGTGTTCGCGGTGTCCCCGATCACTGTGTAGGAGAGAGCCTTCGAGCTACCGATGTAGCCGGCGACAAGGGCGCCGGTGTGGATGCCGATGCCCACGGCGAGCGCGGGACGTCCGTGCTCGACGCGGCCCTGATTGAACTTCTTCAGGAGCTCCATCTGCTCGAGTCCGCACATCACCGAGCGGATCGGGTCGTCCGGATGCTGCACGGGGGCCCCCCAGAGCGCCATGATGCCGTCACCCATGAACTTGTCGAGTGTGCCTTCGTACTTGAAGAGCACCTCCACCATCTCCTCGAAGTACTCGTTGAGCATCTCGACGATGGTCTCGGGCGCCGCGCCCTCGCTCATCCGGGTGAAGCCACGGATGTCGGAGTTGAAGACGGTGCACTCCGACACCAGCGTCCCGCCCTTGGTGACCTCGAGCTCGCCCGCCATCACCTTCTCCGCCACATTGGGCGAGAGCAGGCGACTGAAGCGCTCCCGGTTGACGATCTCCTGCTCGATCTTCTTACCCAGGATGTTGATCTCGATGAACATGGCGGCCTGGCCCGCGATGCTGGTGACGATCTCCAGATCCTTCGGCTGGAACTGGGCGAGTGTTTCGCTGTCGAGCCAGAGCACGCCGAGGATCTCGTCGTCGTGGAGCAAGGGGGCCACGATGGCGCTCGAGATCCGGTGCAGGATCATGCTTTTCCCCTTCGACGAGGCGAAGTCCATCGCCGCGTCGTGGGTGAGCACCGTGGCGCGCTCCTGCACCACGTGGTCCATGATCGTGCTGGACACGCTGATCGGCGCGTCGGTGCCGTCGCGGCGCAGCGAGGCGTGGGGCTCGAGCTGGCCGCCCTTGGCGCCCATCAGGAAGATGACGCCGCGATCGGCGCGCACGAAGCGGAAGATGTTCTGCAGGATCTTGTTGAGCAGCGTGGGCAGGTCGCGCTCCAGCGCGATCTCGCGGGACAGCTCGTAGGACA
>JBNLDK010000098.1:0-21543 GCA_050304295.1 Polyangiaceae bacterium | reverse complement strand
AAACCCTCCAACCGCTAGCTCGACGCGCCCGAATTCACGTTGCGCTTCGTCTGGGTACGAGCAACGTCAGTTCGGTAGGGAACCCGCTGGCCTTACGAGGTGAGGGCGGGATCCAACAGTTTAGTCTTTCCACCGTTCACTCTGTCCCTTCCACCTGGGCGGCCAGCGCGGCCACGCGCTCCATGTCGCCCCCGAGTAGTTGTTCGGCGAGCTTGAGGACCGTCTTGGGCTTCGCGTCCCCGCGCTGAACCCGCCCGATGAGAGTGGCAGCAACGTGCCCGCCATCGTGCCAGGTGCGGGCTCGATGCTCCCGCTGGCTGGGCCAGCGATGCCCGATGCAGCGGTTGCAGAGCAGCTGGTCGTGTTGGAGTCGAAGGACGGCACGGGGCTGATAGCACCGGGGGCAGGCGAAGAGCCGCTGCCAGCCGCGTCCAGCCCATCGCTCTGTGATTTCCAGGCTGAAGTGATGCTCCGTGCCCTGACGGTCTACAACAACTACGTCTACATCGGTGAAGTCGGCCGGGACCAGCGCCTTGATTGCTGTCCACCGTACTTCGTTGATGTGAGGGCTCGGTATCGTCATCCGGTGTCTCGTTTCACTACATGCCAATCATCACGCAACCGAGCGCAGGTGGGACTTCCTCGCGTTGCCCTGCTGGGCGGCGCGGAGGCTGGCGGCGGCGAGTAGAAGGCTCTCGACACGCTGGGAGATTGCAGACGCGCTGGGGGCCAGCGACTTCATCGATGCCGCCAGCGCCTTGGTTACGGCAGTCTTGTCCACGGTCACGATAGCGCGCTCTGCAAGCTGCAGCTGCAACTCGATCAAGCGCTGGTGAAGCGCAGCTTCTTCGCTTGCCAGCTTCTCGAGCAGGCGGATGTTGCCGCCAGGGTGTTTCAGGTCTTCGAGTATCGCTTTGCTCCGCAGACCGTGCTCGACGCGGAACCTCTCGCTGACGCGCTGACGCGCCTTTCGTTCTTGAGCTTCTGCCTGCGCTTGGTCCTCAGGGTCGTCGGTTGGGAAGATCGACTCGTACTCCATGCCAACCAGTTTGAGTGACGGGGAGCGGGATGGAAAGGCACCGGCGAACGGAAGGGCTCAGATCGGTCGACCGGTTCACACGGTAGTGGGGCTAGGCGTAGGTCATTCGGACTGACGGGCGGAGCGCGGCCGCAACGGGCAGTCCGACGAGTGCGGGGAGTGTCGCCGGGATGGTGCTCATGACGCTCACTAGCGTCTCCCCGGCGCGGCTCCATGCGCAGTTCGAGGCATGGGATCCGTCGAGCGCCGTGCAGTCGCAGGGTTCGCACGTGCAGACGATCTCGTCGTGACGCGTAAAGAGGACCGGCAGTCCTCGCCGCTCGAGCTCGACGACCATGTGGACGAGCACGTCGCGGGCGACGGCTTGCGTGATGTTCTCGACGAGCACGCTGGGCGTGACGCGAGTTCGCCACTGCCCGTCATCGAAGCGGCGCTCGCCTCGCCGACGAGGTCGGGGATCTACACCCGGACCAAGCCAGAGGAACGGGGCGTACCAGAAGCCGCGCTCCTGAACGACCCCGCGGTAGTAGATCGGCCGCCCCGTTGGCAGCTGGACCACTACGTCGCGCTGGTGGCCGCTTCTTGCCACCGACAAGCCAACGCATCCCACGGAGGTAAGTCTTCCATCGAGCGCCTCCCGGAATGCCTCGAACAAGCGGTCGCCAAGGCCGCTGATGCTCGGGAACTGTGCGTGGAACGACTCGTAGACGGCTCGGACCAGGTCTGGAGCCACGTCTGGAATCTCGCAGATGATGGTGTCGGCGAACGTCTCGTCACGGACCAGGTAGCCGAGCGACACGACCGCAATCTTGCCGACGTCGCGCAGGTGCGAGTTCTCGCTCTTCGAGATGGCGACGCCCGGGCACACCGCCTGCATGAAGTCCGCGTAGACGTCCTGTCCCGCCCGGAATCCCTCGAGCAACTCGTGCTCCCCGGCCAGCCACGCCAGGATGCGGGGCTCGATGCTGGAGAGGTCGGCGGCCACCAGATTGGTGCCCTCGGGTGCCACGATCAGGCGCCTGTGCTCCCCGAGTCCCGGCATCCGGTCCGAATCCCGCATCAACCCGTGGACGTCGATCCCGCTGTCCGGACGGGAGGTGAAGCGACCCGTGTGGGCGCCGGCGTAGCGCAGAAACAGGTGGGCCTTGCCCCCGCGGACCTGCGCGGCGCGACCTGCTGCGCGGGCCAGATCTGTTGCGGCGCGCGCGCTGTCGCGCAGGACCATGAGTCTCGCCACGCGAGCATGCTGAAGAGCAACCTGGTGCCGTGGTGCGTGGTGCTTGGAGAGCTTGCTGAGCTTGACCCCCTCGTGCTGCTCAAGCCACCGCTGCAGATGCTCGTCGTCCTGCAGAGCTGACGGTGGTAGCCCCAGCTCGGTCTTGGCTGCCCGCGTCAGTTGCTGAGCGGTCGTCTGCATCCGCGCCGCGAGGTTTCGCGCTCTGGCGGTGTCCAGGTCTAACCCCTGCGCGTTGGCACGGGCGGTGATGGCGATCATCGAGTACTCGACGAATGGGAACGCCGCGTCGCTGAGCGCCATCCAGAGGAGTCGATGGGCGAGCTGGGCTAGCCACTCCGCACAGTTGCCCCCCGGTGGTGGAGGAAGCCCTGCCACCGTCGCCGCACTCGTCCGCTCGGGGGATAGGCACCTGAATTGCAGGTATGCCGAGGTCTCGAAGATGAAGACGTCGATGCCGACCGACGAGATGGCTGCCGCCAGCATCTCGTCGATCTCGTGCGTGACGATCCAGTTCCCGGTGACGGCGGTCCGGGTCAACACGGTCCCCAGCGACGCGATGTTCGGCGTGTCGAACGAGGTCATGCTGTCGGCGATCACGCACGTGCGCCCCTCGTGGTACGCGACGACCACCGTCTCTGATGGAGACGTCACCCCAGGCCGTCCCCGCCGCGTCCCCGGTTGTCCCCGTTCCCGGGGACAACCTGCCCATCGAGAATAGTCGTGTTTTCGGGAGGTTGCGCGGTGGCGTCCCCGATGTCCCCGATGTCCCCGGTCTGCGGCGGGACTATCCCCCCTCTACAGGAAGAAAGCGAAACGACCCGCGCTTCTCTCTCTTCTCCAGAAGAAGAAGTCATCTGTGGATTACCGGGGACAACGGGGACAGGGGCCTGAGAGGAGCCCATCTGCCCCATGATTCCGAGGGGTTGAGGTGTCCCCGGCTTTGTCCCCGGTCCGGGGAACAAGCGGGGACACCGGGGACGCTCCTCGTCGCCCTCGAGGTCGCCGAGCCTGACGACTAGGACGCGGCCCTTTCTGGTCTTCACCGTGAGGTGGCCGGGCTCGATCTTCGCTAGGTAGCCGGCTGCATGCAGGGCCTTGTTCAGGTCGCTGCCCGTGACTGGAAGGCGCTTCCCCTCCTTGCGAAGGGCCTCCTGTACGGCCCTGGTTGCGGCTTTCGGCTCGAGGTGCGCCAAACCGTCCTGGGGGCTCTTCCACCCAATGACGCCAGCCAAGTCGGTCCCCCCATGCCCGACGAGTCGAACCTCCCCCACGGCCAGTAGCGACCGCAGCGTCTCGATGAACATCTCGGCGGGCTTGGCCTCCTGCATCGCCCGGTTCTGGGCCGCGCACGATTCAAGCAGGGCTGCTCGTGCCATGGTCAGCCACTCGGTAGCCTGGGCTTCGTCGCGGAGACCGAGGGAGCGGATGAACTCCATGAACACCTCCAGTCGGACCAGGAGATGGGCGACGAGCTCGACGGTGCGACCATGGTCAGCCGCGCCGGCAAGCTCAGTCCGAAGCTGTACGAAGCGGCGGGGCAGTCGCTCGCGTAGATCTTCGAGCCGGTCGATCAGCCAGAGGATGTAGGCAAGCATCGCGTGCGGCAGTCGGTGCGATTGGGCCTGCAACTTGCTCAGCTTGGGCAGGTCAACATCGCCCTTGGCGATCTCGACGATGAACAACCTGGCCCGGATGGAATGATGATCAGGCGTCGCCTCGCCGGTGGAAAGGACCAGCCCACGAGGGGACCGCAGCGCTCGTGCTGAGAGGTCAGAGCGCAACCGGCCCTTGCCGCTTCGATTGCCGATCGCGCGGACGATGTCACCCGCCTTGCGCCGCGTCCGGTCCCCCTGGTCGGCTGTCTCGGGCGCAAAGTCGTCGACCACGGTCAGGATGTCCTTCGCGCGATGCAGCAACGCCTCGATGGAGGCGAAGGTGCTCGACCAGGAGGCAAGACTCTTCTCGTCCTGGGGCCCAAAGTGCTGTGCCGCGAGCAGAGCCGCCGAGGACTTCTGGCTTCCGCTGGGGCCAACCGTGTGGATCGCTCCACTGATCGGCAGCACTTCGCAGAGCGGCGCACCGTAGATCGCGGCGATGATGGGCACGGTCACCCGGACTGGGGCGCAGTCGACGATTGACAAGGATAGCTGGACCGCCTCTCGAGGATCGGTCGGCACTTCCGGAAGCTGGACGCGGTCGAGACCTTCGCCGAGCTCGACGGCTGCTTCGACACCACCGACGGCGCCACCCCCGTGCAGGAACGCGAGCTGCCCGTCCACCTCACGAAAGCCCGTGTGCCCGTATACCCGTCGCACGATGGGGTCTGACAGCTCCTGCACGGCCGCACGGAGGCAATCGAGCGCGCCTCGGCCCGGTTCGACGCAGGCGACGGCCCCCCACTTGGCGAGCGGCCAGTTCTCCTTCGCAAGCTCCGTGGGACTCACCTTCACCGGTGGCAGGTCGAGCCCGGTGTCGGCAGAGCGACCACGGATGACGAAGTGGCGCTGCTCCTCGTTGGTGCCGTCGTCGATCACCACGTCCTCGACGATCTTAGCCGTGAAGTTCGCGAGGATGCTCGGTGTCTCAGCGTCCAGAACGGCAAGCCGTCCGTCGATCACGCCGTAGCGCCCGCTGGCGACCTTGCTCCTGACGCTCTTCTTCAGCTCCTCGCTGGCCTTCTTGAGTGCCCGGTCGAGCGCCCGAACCCCTGGTCGGAACCGGTCCCGGACGGTGGCCTTGGTCGCCTGATCGGCCTCGATGACCGACATCAAGAAGGGCAGGTCGTCGAGGAGCGCTGCGAGAGCGTTGTCGGCGGTCTGCTCGAGGCGGACGAGGGGTGCAGCCGGCACGGCAGCCGCGAGCACCTCCTTCAGGGCGTCCACGCCCTGACCTGCAATGAAGTCGTCGGGGCCCTGGTCACCGCCAGCAGAGTTGGGCGGCAGCGACGCGACGAAGACTGCGGCCCCTGCGCCACCGAGGGCAAGAGCGAGCCGTGCTACGTCGCGGGCGACAGCCGAGTTCCACGCAATCCCCGCGTCGGGGACGATGGTGGCCTTCTTTCCGGAAACGCCTGGCCAGGAATCGTTCAGTCGCCTTCCCGAGGGCGTGTTGTCG
The DNA here is from genome assembly GCA_050304295.1 of Polyangiaceae bacterium. Taxonomy (GTDB): domain Bacteria; phylum Myxococcota_A; class Polyangia; order Polyangiales; family Polyangiaceae; genus JAFGBI01. The sequence goes on along the minus strand of JBNLDK010000098.1, from coordinate 16,153 downwards.
AGCGTTGTGGCAGCGCCGCCTAGCCCCACGGCTGGGATGCCATTGTCGTGCAGCACCAGGGCCTTCAGGCCGCTCTCGACCACGGCGATCTCGCTGGTCGAACCGTCGAACCCGTCTGGTAGGTAGACAGGCACCGGGACTCCGGCGGGAGCCACGTAGCGTCTCTCGTCGCCGAACAGGCGCACGCGTACGTAGGTCCCATCGGGGGGAAACGGAAAGGCGAGACCGCCGGACGCGGTAGTCACCCCGGTCAGCTTCACGATCTCGTCGGCCATCACGCTGCGGATGCCCGCGCGCAGAGCCAGTTCCTCAGAGCACCCGCGCGCTGCCAGGTACGCAGCGTGCTCTGGCAACAACATGGACGCGCCGCAGTTGTCGACGGGCGTCGATGAGCTATCGACCGCAGCCCACTCATCGTGTTGAAGGCGTAACTTGGCCTTCGTGGAAGTGCTATCATCCATCGTGGGTCCTTCAGTCGGTCGCGTCGAATCCCTGCCCAGGAGAGCGCGGCCGATTGCTTTTCGGGTTCTTGGATTCCCGCTGCTTGATGCTCTACACAGTCATGGGCGCCCACCGTCACCCGCGCCAAGACGTCGGCGAGCTTCCATCAGCCGAGCCGCACACGTTGACGTGACAGGCTTGTCCGCGAGCCACTTGGCGGCTGTCCGTGGATCAACGGCGGCTGCTGCGGCCAACACCCGGATCTCGTGTGGCGTCCAGAGTTCTGCCGCGGTGCCTGGGACTGATGCGGGACGCGATGCGAGGGGTACGGGTACCTCCACAAGGGGGCGCACCTGTTCCGGTGCTGGCGTGTCGAAGTCTGACTCGGGAGGGGGCTTGCGTGTTTCAGCCATGCCTCGGGTGTGATGCAAGCCATGCCCGGCGCACGCACACCCAGAACTTGTCGGAAACTTCAGGGAGCCTTCGGAAAAGCCATGGCATGCGCGGTCCTGATCGCCTTGGGGCTGAAGAAGCTCTCCAGGCGGTTCGCCGGGACATTCAGCACAAGCAACGTTGCCTTCGCCAGCCGCTCCGGTTCTGCGCCGCCTTGCACCATCAAGTAGGCGACAACACGTGCAACCCGCTCTACAACGTCAGCGAAGTTGTCCGAACGAACAGGCGTTCCATGCAGCGTCAGCAGTGAGGATTCCCAAAACAGATCACCAACGACGTACGTCGCCAGTTCCTCTGCTCGGACCCACATATCCTCGTCAGCAGGAACGCGATGGTGTTCCGCTGCCGCCAGCAATTTCTTGTAGGAAAAGCCCTTCTCGCAGAGTTCTCCCTCAACCGTCTCGCGGGTCCTCTCGCATGGCTCGATGAACCAATCGGCGTACTGAAAGACACGCGACAAGAAGAACTCCTTCGCCTTGGCCGCATTGTGGTCGTCCAGTGCATACCGCTCCATTCTGCCTTCCTCAACCTCGTCGTCGAGTCTTGCGGCTTCCGCGAGCAGCGCTTCCGCTGGCCTGCGAAGCGCTGCAAGTCGGTCCTCCATCTGCTCGTTCTGGAGCCCCTCAAACAGTGCCCTCACAATGGTCACGCCAAGAAGATGCTGCTTGCGTCTCCTTCCTTCGGCGTAGTGTCCGGCCTCCTGTAGGGCGTTCAGCGCATTGAGCAGGTGCATCCGAACGCGCAGCTCTCCTGCCGTCCTCTGAAGCCGGGCGGGGAGAAACGAAATAGGGGTATCCAGGTCGCCAATCTGCTTGCTGAGGGGGGTGGGGGCCATCGCTGTAACTCGATCCGAAGTTCTGGGTGCAGCGGCGCGGCACCCGTGCGGCGTCAGTGTGCCACGGGCGAGTCCCAAACAGGAAGCTCGTCCCGGCAAGGCCCCGGTCACTGCGCCCTCATCCGCGCAAGAAAGGAATCCAAGTGTCAGCAAGGCGACAGCCCCAATCGGCCGCAACACGGAAGACCTACTTGGAGGGAATGCGCTGATGGCATCAAGAAGACGCATGTACCCGGGGGCGAAGACGTGGAGCCCCTACAAGGGGTGCGAACTCGCGTGCACATACTGCGAGCCGAGCTTCCAGCGGCAGGCCCGACGGCAGCTTCACCACTGCCGGTCCTGTTACGAATACGAGCCGCACGAGCACCCCGAACGCGTGGACCCGAAAAAGGTGCCCAATGCCGAGACGGTGTTCATCGCGGGCAACGCGGACATCTCCTTCGCGAACCCGACCTACGTGGCGCAGATCTTGGAGGTCGTGAGGGAGCACAGCGCGAGCCACCCAACGGTCAGCTACTACCTGCAGTCGAAACGCCCCGAGTTCTTCGCCCAGTTCGTTGACCAGCTACCCCCCGCGGTGCTTCTGGTCACCACGCTCGAGACCAACCGTGACGAGGGCTACGACGCAATCTCGAAGGCACCTCTTCCGACCGAGCGGCACCGCCAGTTCCGCGGCCTCCACTACGCGCGAAAGGTCATCACCGTCGAGCCGGTCGTGGAGTTCGACCTTGAGGAGTTCGTCGAGATGATCGTCGAGGTCGAGCCGGAGTACGTCTGGGTGGGCTTCAACAGTCGGCCGAAGGCCGTCTCCTTGCCGGAGCCGTCGGAGGAGAAGGTCGCTACCTTCATCAAGCAGTTGCAGGAGCGCGGGATCGAGGTGCGCGGCAAGGACCTGCGGGGACTCACTCCTCCGGAGGCTGGCTGACGCCGACTAGCAATCTCCTGCTGACAATCGTGGCGTCCCACTCCGACGAGGGGGGCGCCGCGTCACCGTGAGCCATGACCCAACTCCAGGCCGAACTTGAACACCTCGATGCGGCCGAGCAGTACGACTTGGAGCATACACAGTCCACGCAGTTGCTGGTACGGACCCGGCGCGCGCTTGGGTATCCTGTCGACGAGCGTCAGCTACGCATGTTGCGATGTGCCCAGGTGGAAGAGCAGCGGCTTCGGGCTCTCGCCCGGCAGCGCGTTGAAGAACGACGCGCTGATCTACTCCGTCGCAGCCACCTCCGTGTCGACGCAGATCGCGTTCGCATTGTCGTCCCCGTCGGTCCCGAGCGGTGTCGACCACGGTCTCGGGCGCGTCGATGGCGCCCCGCTCGACGGGCACGTTCGTCATCGAGGGGGAGTCCCGACGACCCACCACACTCACGTCCCTGCGCAACTCCCGCAGGTAGGCCCGGCATAACAACTACGGGACGACTCGCCACGGCTTCCTCCTCGGAGGTGACCCGTGGCTAGCGTGCTCCCGCAGTTCATGACGGTGGCCGAGGCCGCGACCACCTTGAGGCTGTCGAAGAAGACGATTCGACGAATGCTTCAGGACGGTCGCCTGGTCGCTCACCGCGCATCCGGACGAGTACTCGTCGACGCTGGCAGCGTGACGAGGCTGCTGTCGGTGCAGGTTCATTCCGCGCCGACGACGGAGCCGCCCATGGCGGAGAACAACGATGCCGGTACCAGGCTGGTGCGCCGGCTGAAGTACACCAAGGAGTGGACCGGTCGCATCGCGGGGCTCGAGGTTGCGCTCGGAACCAGTGACGAGGAGGAGGCGAAGACGCGCCTGCTACGGGCGCAGATGGCGTGGAAGAAGATCGAGCACAGGGAGAGTCAGCAGGATGCGGTTCGTGCGAAGTGCCTCGTCATCCGGGACGGGAAGACCGGCTACATCCTTCGACACCAGACCGATCAGGGTGAGCGGAAGTCGAAGCGCGTCGCTCCCCTGCTTGCTCGGGAGCTGGTCTCGGAGGACGTGCGCGATCGATATGCCGTCATCTGGTACCTGGCGAATGTCGAATCGTCAGGCGTCGCACCAGTGTGCCCGGCATCGGCTGGGGACAGCGGCCCACCGACGGTCTCCTCGGTTGGCAGCCAGTGGTTCAACGGCGAGCTCACCGCCAAGTACGGGCGCGAGTACGTCAAGCCGAAGAAGAGCGCGCGGGACGATCGTCTCCGCTTCGACCGCTACATCGAGCCAGCCGTTGGCAATGTTCCCGTCGCGGACATCAGGGGTGAGCGGGCGGCGTACTACGCCGATGCGATCCTGGCGCGTGTGGCGGAGCTCTCCCCTGATGCCAGTCCTGCCACGCGGCGGCAGGTGCTGCAGGTCTTCAATCGGATCCTGAACCTTGCCGTCTTTCCCCTCCGGATTCTGGAGTCGAACGACCTGCCTCGTGGCTATCTTCCTGCGGTCAGAAGCAACAAGCGGTTCAACTACCTGATGCCGGAGGAGGAGAGCCAGCTGTTGGCTTGCACCGACGTCCCGCTCGTCTACCGGGTCTTCTTCGGGGTTCTCGACCGAGAGGGCCTCCGCGTGTCCGAGCTACGGGAGCTTCGGTGGGAGAATCTGGATCTCGAGAGGGGACTGCTCACGCTCGACCAGAACAAGACCGACGACGCTCGGGTCTGGAAGATGGACGACGGGGTGGTGGCGGCGCTCGAGAAGTGGAAGGAGCGTCAGTCCCCCCGTGTGCGTCGGGCTGGGTTCGTCATCGCCCATCCTCGCACCGGCCGGCGCTTCCCGAAGGGCAAGGCTGCGCCCGTGTTGCGGCGATCCTTGCGGAAGGCCGGCATCGAGCGGGAGGGAATCCTCGAGTCGACCAACGGCAGCATGGCACTTCGCGGTCACGATCTGCGCTCGACCTTCATCACCATCGCCCTGGCGAACGGCAAGACGGAGGCGTGGGTCAGCGACCGGACCGGTCACAAATCCAGCGCGATGATCTATCGATACAAGCGGGCCGCGCGCACTCACGCCGAGGCAGAGCTCGGCACCCTGTCCCGCCTCGACCAGGCCATCCCCGAACTGGCCGCCGACGAGAACGAGTAGCCGCCGCCGGGGCCCTGCGGGGCCCCCGGCGCTGGCACCGTGTCCTGATCCGCTCCTAGCCCCGAAACGATCCGTTGCAGCGGAACGATCCGTTGCCTCCGTTGCGCGGGTCCAAAGTCGGGTCCAGTTTGGGTCCAGTTCTGTAAACCCCCCTCAGAATCCGTTGCCCACAAAACAGCAAACCCGGCAAATGATGCCGGGTTGTTGCGCGCCCCGCTGGATTCGAACCAGCGACCTACGGATTCGAAGTCCGTTGCTCTATCCAGCTGAGCTAGGGGCGCGGGTGGCGTTGGTGACGCCGAGGGGGAAGCAGTTAAGCGCTTGGGGCCCAGAGGTCAAGCCGGCCGGCGTGTCCTGAACGTTTTTGAGGCGGTTTGGGGCGCAACGGGCGAGATAACTTGGATTTCTGGGGTGGGGGGGGATGCAGAGTTCTGGTCAGCTGGGCGCGCCACCGATAGCGTGCGGTGCGGATGCCGAACGCCGACAGTATCCCGCCGCCGTCGATGCGGCCGATGGCGGACTCCGCCGAGGTCATTTCGCAGGGACGGGCGATCGACCCGGACCTCTGGGTGGCGGTGGTGTCGTGGGTGCTCGTGATCTTCTGCTGCGTCCAGGTGTTGCTCTTCTCGCACGGGCGCGACCAGAGCATCTATGCGGTGGTCGCCGATGGCATCCTTCACGGGCACATGCCGTACCGCGACGTCTGGGACTTCAAGACGCCCGGGGTCTTTCTCGTCTACGCGCTGGCGCAGCTGGTGTTCGGCAAGACGATGCTGGCGGTGCGTCTCGTCGAAGTGGCCGGGCTGCTCGGGATGGCCTTCGCTTTCCGTGCGATGGCGGAAACGCTGCTCGAGCAGCGCCGCGTCGGCGACGTCGCGGCAGCGGTCGCGGTGTTCAGCCACGCCAACCTGGAGTTTTGGCACACGGCGCAACCCGAGGCCTTCGGCGGGTTTCTCATCGTTTTTGCCCTGTTGGTGACGGTGGGCGAGTACCCGCGCTGGCGCCGCTATCTGCAGTGGGTGGGCATGGGGATGCTCTTCGGGGCCGCGTTCGTGCTCAAGCCGACTCTGGGCGGCGGCGCGCTGGTTTGCGCCATGTACCTGGCCCGGCGCGAGCACGAGCGGACCGGGCGCCTCAAGGACGCCGTGTTGCCGCCCGTCGTCGCGGGGCTGGCCAGTCTCGCGCCTCTCCTGGTCATCGTGCTGTGGTTCAAGGTGGCGGGCGCCTGGGACGATTTTGCGTGGACCTTCTTCGAGTTCACGCCGGGTTACACGGCTCTGTACGGGTACTTCAGCGCGACCGAGGCCTTCTACTACAGCCTGCACGAGCTGTTCTTCCGCTTCACGCCCCTGGCCGCCGTGGGCGTGATCGCGGCGATCACGATGCGTCCTCTGCATGGGCGGGAGCGCGAGGGGATCCTGCTGCTCCTGGGCGTGTGCGCGATCAACGTGGCGGGGATCGCGATGCAGAACAAGTTCTTCCAGTACCACTACTCCAGCACGTTGCCGCTGGTCTGCTTCATTGCGGGGATCGGGTACTACAAGCTCTGGCGGAAGCTGCTGATGAGCGGACCGGGTGGCGTCGTGGCCTTCGGATCGCTGCTCCTGGTTCTGTTCAGCATGCGTTCGATCGTGTGGGATCTCGGCGAGGGGTTCTGGGAGCGATCGCGCCACCGCCTCGGATATCTGCTCCGGGGGCAGACGCCGCACGCCCGCGTGGAGCTCGACCGGGAACTCTACCGGGTGGCGGACTACAGCCTGGGCCGCAATCGCGATGCCGCGATCGAGCTCAAGAACCGTGTCCCCGAGGGGCAAACCGTGTTCGTCTGGGGGTTCGAGCCCGGGATCTACTGGATGTCCGAGCGTCAGCCCGCGTCGCGCTTCATCTACAACGTGCCCCAGCGGGCGAAATGGGAGCAGGAGCGTGCGCGGTCGATGCTGATGGAGGAGTTGGTCGCCAGCGCGCCAGCCGCAATACTCGTGCAGCACGGCGACCGCTTCGACAAGGTGACGGGTGACAGTCTCGACTCGGCGCAGGCGCTCTACCGGTTCCCGGAGTTCGAGACGTACCTCACCGAGCACTTCGAGCCGGCCGGCACCGTCGGCGAGAGATTCGACCTGTACCTGCGAACGGCGAACTGACTTCGCGCCCGCAGTTGCAGCGCCAGAGGCGCGTGAGGTGATTGTCAGCAGCAGCGTTTGGTGATCGCCATGCCGCGGTTCCTCGCGATTGGTCCCACGCTCGATCTCTGCATTTCCAGTCAACGCGCCGAGAGGTCCTGCACAATGGCAACACCAGCGTCCCCCAGTGCCGCCAGTCCCGCCGTCCCCCAACGCACCAGTTGACTCGTGTTCAGCCCCAGATGCCGGGGGAGCGAGAGCGTCCCCAGTGTCGCCTGGGTCTGTAGGTCGAACACCGTGACCGTCTGCGCAGATGTGAGAGTGTAGATCTCGCCCAGGACGGCATCGGCGGCAACGGCTCCGCGAGCCCCGGTGTCGCCGACCAGGGTGAGCGTTTCCGTGTCGATGATCAGCCCGTTCGTTGTGTAGAGGCGGTCGCCATGAAGCTCGAGGTCGACGCCGTATCCTGCCACCAACCCGCGTGTCTGCTCGAGCACGGAGACTCCCTGCTCGTCGAGCGCGAGGGTCGAGACTGCAAACCTGGAGGATTGCGAGTCATACCCGAAGGCACGTTCGAAGCTGAGGACCTCGATGTGGTCCGCAAGGCTGCCCGATGGCACCGAGGTGGGCAACAACAACCCGTGATCGTAGACGTGAACGCCACGAAATCCCGGACTGGTCTCGGGGTGGCGGAGGGACGCCAGCACCCGCTGCGGGAAGCCGGGAACCACTTCCAGATCGTCCGCCTCGTACCCCCCTGGTGTGTCCTGTGTCAGGCAGGACTGGCGTCGGCCGACGTGGATCGCCTGCACAACGCCCGGGCTCGATAGCCCCACATACAGCATCTCACCGTCGTCCGAGACGGCCACGGACCGCGCGTGGCGGACGAGCGGGATCGACCAGAGAACGCTCTCGGTGGCCGCGTCCACGGCCACCACCGCGCTGGGGTAGTCGGGATCCGTGTCGGCGGTGGTGACGAAGAGGGTGTTCCGGGAGGGGAGAGCCACGAGTCCCGTCGCTGCTTCGAACATTGGCATCGGTGTGGTCCCGGGAGCCAGCTCGGAAACGGAGGGGTCGCAGCTCATCGACGAGTCGAGATCGCAGGCATCTCCCCAGCCGTCCTCGTCGTCATCGGCCTGATCGAAGTTGGGAACGTGCGGGCAGTTGTCCACATCGGCGCACCAGGAGTCCCCATCCCTGTCATCCAACGGATCGAGCGGACAGGGGTCGATGCAGTCGTTTGCACCATCGTCGTCGGAATCACGGGTCTCGCACGCTGGCTGTCCCGCCTGGCCTCCCGCGGGCGCCGCGCCACCGGTCTCGCCAGTACCGCCCGAGCCGCCACCGGTCGCCTGCCCACCCGCCGCTCCCGTTCCGCCGGTCACCGCGCCACCCGTTGCTTCGGCGCCACCAGCACCGCCCAAACCCGAAAGTCCACCCGTCGAGTCGCTGCCACCCGTCGAGTCGCTGCCACCCGTCGAGTCACGGCCACCCGTCGAGTCACGGCCACCCGTCGAGTCACGGCCACCTGTCGAGTCACGGCCACCTGTCGAGTCACGGCCACCCGTCGAGTCACGGCCGCCGGTTTCCTCCGCTGCCGAGCCACCCGTCGCCTCGGCGCCGCCGGGAGCTTCCTCTCCCGCTCCACCGAACGCCCCCTGCCCGCCGGAGGAGGTGGAGTTCTGCACCGCCCAGGGATCTCCATCCGACCCCGTCCGGCAGTGTGCAAGCAGGGGCGCCATCAGCCCGACCAGGAGCAATGCGTGGACGCCCCGGCGATGCAGGTGACAGTAGTACTGGTCGGCAGTGTGCGAGCCTCGTGTGCTGTACCAGCGGCGACTACTCATGGCGCCGATCAAGCTAGTACCCTCGCGCATGAAGAAACAGCACTGAACTCCCAACTGACCCAGCATTCACTGCTGCACTCTCACCTCCACAAGATCGGCGGCATGCTATACGGCTCGGCTCGATGGTTGGCTTCTCCTCGTCCAAGCTGTTTCTGGTCGTTGGTCTGGTTCCGGTTGTTTGCCTCGGGCTCGGTGCAGCCCCGGGGGTGGCTCACGCCCAGAGCGACCCCGTCCCGCCGGCTCCCTCGACCGAAGCGGCGCCGGACGGGGATGCAAGCGAGACGGAGCCCCCAGCACCTCCCCCCACCCATAGCGACTGGGGGTTCTTCCTATGGTTCGCTGGTGGCTTTGCCAACGGCGACGCCGCCAACCCCAACCTTGGAGTTCAAGAACCCAGAGCCTCCATGGCGGGACAGATGGAGCTCTCGTATCGGTTCGGATACGTCGGGGTCGGGCTCCAGCAACTGAACTTTCGCGACGACGCACCATCTTCGGAACGGGTCGTCAACGTCTACACCGGGGAAGAGTCCACGATCGGTGCCAGCGCCGAAACGTCGGCCATGGGACACTTCGAGCTGGGGCTGGCCCAGGTGGTGCGGATCGGTCGTCGGATCGGGATCCGACCCGGGCTGGGCTACGGTGTCTCGACGCCGTGCCGTGTCAGTCGCTCTTTCGAAGACTGTCAGGACTGCGACTCGGAGCTGGTACTCAAGGGGTACCGTGGCGGCATGTACCTACGGCCCCGGCTCGGTCTGTTCTATCGCACCTCAGCTGTCGCCGCCGGACTCTTCGCCAGCTACCAGCAGTTTCTCGTCGAGGTGGACCATCCCGGACTCAATCGGACGGTCCAGTTCGGGGTCATCGTCGGAGGCGGAGCTGGGCTCGAACCGTTCTAGGCGTCAGCCTCGTCGGGCTCGGGGGGACCCCTCCGCTGGCGGGTGTGCTGTCGTCTAGTGGTCTCCACAACCAACGAGCAGCAGGCCGAGCAACCCAGACGCCAAACAACGGTGCCGCATGTTCATCGCCTCACTTCCCGTCGTTGCGTGAGTCGAGCGCATTCGGTCACGTCTAACAGTCGCCCTCGCCGACGATGCAGCTCAGGTACTCCTCGACGTTCGTGTACCCGTCTCCGTCGTCGTCGCCCGCGTCGTCCGGGGTGTTCGGGTCGAGGCCGCGTGTGGTCTCCCAGTCGTCGGGCATGCCGTCGCGATCGGTGTCGGCGGGGGGGGAACCCGAGGCGACCGTGCCCACGTTCCCGGGGATCCCGTTGTCGTCCTCGGTGTTGAGGATGCTGCCCTGGGTGCCGAAGGACCGCAGCTGGTTGATCAGCAGCTCGTCCACGGCATCGCGCACCAGTGACGCGCCGGCGTGCTCGATGATGTGGCTCACCGCGTCCTCGGCGGAGAGCTGCTGACCCACGCCAGGGTAGTCGAAGGGGCTGCCCTCCACGGTCGCCGTCTTGTAGTTGGTCAGAGGGCTGCCATCGAGCGCCCCGTTCGTGTTCGAGTCGACCCAGTTGTCCTCGGCGTAGACGTGGAAGAAGGACGTGGTGCCGGTGATGTGCGTGTCCGCGTTGCTGGACGGACCATAGATGAAGTAGTTGCCGATCAGGTTGCACTCGGACACGCCACCCTCGGTGTCTCCCATGATGTAGCCGTGCTCGTCCCAGTTGTAGAGCACGCTGTTGATGAACTCGTGCCGCCCGCGCGCCTTCGGGTTGCGCGTCTTGTTGTCGATGTAGAGGGAGCGAATCATCGACCAGTGTCCGTCGACTCCCTCGGGCTGCATCAGGCCGCCCGTGGAGTGGTTGGAGTTGTTGATCCCCTGCGCGATGATGCACTCCTGGAAGGAGAGGTTGTCCAGGGGGCTGCCGTTCACGTCCAGCGTTCCATCGCGGCCCCAGGAGATGGACACGTGGTCGAACATGTAGTTCGACCCCTCGGAGATGGAGACGGCGTCCTTGCCGCTGTCGCCGTTCTTGCCCATGCGGATGCGCAGGTAGCGCACGATGTCGTTGCCAGAGTCGCCATTGAGCGCGATCCCGTTTCCGTAGATCGTGATGCCGCCCCCGGGGGCAGTCTGTCCGGCGACGTAGATGTCGCGACTGATGACGATGCGTTCTCCGATGTGGATGACGCCCCCCACGTCGAAGACCACGATCCGACCGGGCTGGCTCACCGCGTCCCGGAACGACCCCGGTCCCGAGTCGTCGAGATTGGTGACGTGCACCACCTCGCCCCGGCGACCGCCCGAGGTCTCGCGCCCGAACCCTTCGGCGCCGGGGAACGCGAGCGGCGGTCCCGATGGCGCGCTCCCCCCCGTGCTGCCCGCCGTGCCTCCCGTCTCGGGGGCCGCGCCGCCGGTGCTCGGGGTTCCCCCCGCGCCGGCGGTGCCGCCGCCTCCCAGCCCGCCGGTGCTCGGGAGAGCCCCGCCCGTGCCCGGCGAGCCGCCGCCCGTGCCCGGCGAGCCGCCACTGGGGTCGGGGCCCATGCCGCCGGTCTCGCTCGTGCCGCCGCCCGTGTTCGGGGGCAGGCCGCCGGTGCCCGGCAGTGCGCCGCCGGTTCCACCGGGGGTCCCGCCCGCTCCCCCCATGCCACCGGTGGTTCCAGGGAGGCCACCGGTCGTCCCACCTCCGGTTCCGGGAGCCATGCCTCCCGAGCCGGGCTCCCCGCCGGTCGTGGTGCCGCCGCTCGCGGGGACGTCACTCTCGTCGGAGGGATCCCCCTCGCCGCAGGCGGCGAAGCAGGCAGTCAGGGCCATCCAGCTGGCGACGTGGACGAGGGCGTGAAGGCGGGGACGAGACATCTTGAGGCTCCCGGTTTTCGAGCGGCGTCGGGGCATTGTACTCGATTCGAGTCACGGGCTCCCGAGCCGTGGACGCGGGCTCGCAAAGTAGGCCGTGCGCGGCGCTGCCCGTGCGGGCGAACCATGCCGGCGGGAGGAGCTGCCGCGTTGCCGGTCGCTCGCGGCGTCTCCGGCGAATTGCCGGTGGGACGCTGGATTACCGTCCCAGTCGCAACTTCCACACGACGTACACGGCCTCGAGGAAGATCCCGTAGCTCATCTTGCTGTGCCCCGCGCGGCGGTCCACGAACACGATCGGCACCTCGTCCACGCGCAGGCCGGCTCGCAGCGCGCGGTACGTCGTCTCCACCTGGAAGGAGTACCCGTTCGAGCCGATCGTGGGCAGGTCGAGGGCGGCGATGGCCGCCCGCGTGTAACCCTTGAAGCCCGTCGTCAGGTCGCGCACGTCGACTCCGAGGATGGTCCGCGCGTAGAGCGAGCCACCCTTGCTCACCAGATGGCGTACCGGTCCCCATCCCTGCACTCCCCCGCCGGGCACGTTGCGCGAGCCCACGACCACGTCGGCGCCCGCGCGGAAGCGCGCGAAGAAGGCGGGCAGGTAGCTTGGGTCGTGGGAGAGGTCGGTGTCCATCTCGAAGAAATGGGTGTAGCCCGCGTCCAGGTACTGGGTGAAGCCTTCGACGTAGGCGGTGCCGAGGCCCCGCTTGCCCGAGCGATGCAGCACGTGCACCCGCGCGTCCGCGTCGGCGAGGTCGTCGGCCAGCTCGCCCGTGCCGTCGGGCGAGGCGTCGTCCACGACGAGCACGTGAGCGCCGGGCACCACCGCGAGTGTCTTTTCGACGAACTCCGCGAGGTTGTCGCGCTCGTTGTAGGTGGGGGTGACGATCAGTGCGCCGGTGCCCGCCGGGTCTTCCGCGGGAGTGTCTGCTGGGTCACCCGTGGGCGTGTCTGCGGGGGTGGAGGGGACTCCGGTCACCGGCGCGTCAGTCCTTCCGGGTCCGGTTCGCCCAGGCCGTGTTGAACTCCCGGATGGTCTCCTCGGTGCGCGGGTTGAGGAGCATCTTGCGCAAGATCGGAGGCGGTACGGTGACCACGTGGGCGCCCTGCTGGAGCGCTTCGTTGACGTCCATCACGTGGCGGATCGAGCCGACGATGATCTGGCTCGCGAGTCCCTCGCGATCGAGGATGGCGCGGGTCTCACTGATGATCGGACGCACGTCGTAGCCCATGTCGCGGACCCGGCCGCTGAACAGGCTGATGTACGTCGCTCCGCCCACGGCGGCGAGGTAGAGCTGGTTGAAGCTCATCATCGCCGTGACGTTGGTCGGTACGCCTCGCTGCCGCAGCTGGTGCAGGACCTTGAGCCCGGCTTCCCCGAAGGGGATCTTGATGCAGATGCGCGTGCGGTCCCACTCGTGGTAGCCGAGGGCCTCGTCGATCATCGCGTCGACGGTCTCGCTCAGCAGCTCTACCGAGACGGGGCCGCGGGACGCGGCCAGCACCTGCTGGATGCACTCTTTCAGGTCGACGTTGCCCAGCTCGCGCGAGATGATGAGCGGGTTCGTCGTCACTCCCGAGACCACTCCCCAGGAGAAGATCTCGCTGACCTCAGCGGGGATCGAGCTGTCCAAGAATAGCACGCTGCCGACTCCAGTTCGGTCGCCTCCCGACCGCAGCGCGAGCATGGTGGCAAGCGTGCCGACTGTCCAGGCGCTTCGCCGGGCCCGGTGGTCCGCCACCGTCGGGTCAGGCGCGGCGCGGGGCGGCGAGGATGGCGCGGGCCAGCTCGTCGAAGCGGGGGGCGAGGGCGTCGGGGCGCGCGCTCGGCCCGTCCCGCTGGGGGCACAGCTCACAGCGATTCAGTGGAAAGACGAGCCCGGCGCGCACCCCCGCGGCCCGGGCCGCCTCGACGTCGCCGGGCGAGTCGCCGAGCATCCACGTCTGGGTCGGGTCGAGGTCGGCGTGGTCGAGCGCCTGCTGCAGCAGGCCGGGCTGCGGCTTGCGGCACGCGCACGGGCCCACCAGCGTGGGATCCCCGCCGGGGCCCCCTTCCGGGTGGTGCAGGCACACCTCCACGCTGGCCAGCTGCACGTCCACCTCGCCCAGGAGGAGCTCCAGCGCCGCGTTGGTGCGTTCGATGGCGCCGACGGAGATCTGCCCCTTGGCGGCGCCGGGCTGGTTGGTGGCGAGGCAGAAGACGTACCCCGCGTCGCGCAGCAGGTGGAGGCCGGCGACCACGCCGGGCAACAGGCGCAGGTGCGTCGGGTGGAACGCGACCGAGACGACGCCCGTCTCCTCGTCGCGCACCACGTCGATCAGCGTGCCGTCCCGGTCGAGGATGATGCCTGGCGTGCTCATCAGTCCTCCGCGTCGAGTCGGTTCCAGACCTGGTACGTGTCGTCGCGTCGGGTCCCGACGTTCAGGGTCCGGGCGAGGCGGATGAACGTCCACACCGTGCCCGTCAGCTTGCGCAGCTTGGAGAAGCCGACGCGCTCCTGGTACTCGATCGGCACCTCGACCACCCGGTAGCCGCACCGTGCGGGCCACAGCAGGGTATCGATCGGGATGGCGTCGCCCTCTCCGTCGAAGTCGAAGCTGCGGATCACGCTCGAACGGTAGCCCCGCATGCCGCTGTGCAGGTCGGCCACCGGCATGCCGTTCAGGGCCCGGGCGGCGGCCACGAACGTCTTGTTGGCGACGTAGTTGGCGAGGGGCATGGCGTCGGGTTTGGTCCGGGTCCGGGCGGCGTTCACCACGTCGGCGCCGCCGGCGAGGATCTGGCGGATCGCCGGGATCACCTCTGGCGGATAGGTGAAGTCGCAGTCGAGGTAGATCAGCGCGTCGCTCTGGCGCGCCGCCTCGTACATCAGCAGCTCCATGGCCGGCCCGTGACCGCGCGGGGGGAGCTGCCGCAGCACGCGCGCGCCGTGCTCTTGCGCGATCTCCGGCGTGCGGTCCTTGACCGAGCTGTCCACACAGAGCACCTTCGCGTCGGGGGCGACCTTGCGGATCTCGCCCATCATCCGCGCGATGCTCGGTTCCTCGTCCATTGTCAGCATGCCCACGGTCAGCGAGAGTGGGCCCGGCTGGGGGCGCTTGCGGGCGACCACGACGTGCTGGTAGGCGAGCAGGCGCGGTGCCAGGTGGGCGAGCTGCACCTCGAGGGGGCGGACGGCGGTGAGGTAGAGCTGGTAGGTGGACAGATCGCGGAATCCGGTCGCCGACTCCTCACCGTCGCGCAGGGTCAAGTCGAACGCCTCGTCGAGCAACCCGCGGCCGGCCTTGAGCAGCATCGGGTTCTGCGCCACCTCGAGCACCTCGAGTCCCGCCGCGCGGGTCATCCCCACGACGTCCCGGCGCTTGAGCAGCACCCGGTGTGGATCGTCGTACCCGATCTCCGGGGAGGCGAGCTGCCATCGCAGCGGCCACGCCTCGCGATTGCGCACGGAGGCAACGAGGCGTCCCTCGGGTGCGACGAAGTCGGCGCAGCGGGCGACCAGCGCTGCCGGGTCCCGCGAGCGCTCCAGCGCGTCCGGGAGGATGACGAGGTCGAACTGGCGCTCGCCAACGGCGCGCCGCAGCGCGTCGGGCTCGTCGAAGTCGGCGGTGATGACCTCGGGCAGCACCCGCCGCGCGCGCTCGAGCGGCTCCGGATCGCGCTCCAGGGCGACCACCTCCGCTCCGCGCTGCTGGGCGGCCAGGGCGGCGACGCCGGCGCCGCAGCCCACGTCCAGCACCGTGCGCGGACGCCCCAGCGCCGAGACGAGGGCCGGATTGAGGTCGTCCGTCGGGTGCTTTCGCGGCATGGGCCGGGGTATAACCCAGGCGGCATGCACCGCGAAGACGGCTATCCGCTCGACTACCGGGCCAGTGAGTACGCCTACGTCGAGCGCCCCAATGAGGCGCTGCTGGCGCTCTTCGAGCGGCGTGTGGTGCGGCATCGGCCGGCGCCCGTGGTGCTCGATGTCGGGTGCGGTGCGGGGGCCAACGCGCGAGCGATCCGCCGTCGGGTTCCCGACTGCTACCTCGTGGGCATCGAGCCGAATCCCGCAGCCGCCGAGCTGGCGCGCGTTGCTTGCGACGAGGTGTTCGAGGGGCCGGTGGCGGACTGGCCCGCGCCCGCCCGTGCCTTCGACGCGGTGCTGCTCAGCGACGTCGTGGAGCACCAGGTCGAGCCCGTCGAGTTCCTGCGCCAGATGGCCGCGCAGCGGTGTCTCCGCGCGGCCACCTGGCTCGTGTCGGTCCCGAACTACGCGGTCTGGTACAACCGCCTCGCGACCCTCGCGGGCCGCTTCGACTACCGTCACTCGGGGCTCTACGATCGCACCCACCTGCGCTTCTTCACGCGGCGGTCGCTGGGGCGCCTGCTCGCGCACTGTGGCTTCGAGATCCTGGAGACGCGCTGCACCCCGTCGCTGGTCCAGTCGGCGGCCCCGCTCCTGCGCCGCGCGTTCGCTGCCGAGGTCGCCGCCGGGCATCACCTGGCCCTCGACGAGTCGCGCGCGTTTCACCTCTACCAGCGCTTCGTCGAGCCCGCAGAGTCGGCGGCCTGCCGCGCCTGGCCCGGCTTGCTCGCGTTCCAGCACGTGGTGGCGGCGCG
>JBNLDK010000097.1:0-14331 GCA_050304295.1 Polyangiaceae bacterium | reverse complement strand
GAGCGCCTCCGCCCCGTGTCGGGGCAGGCAGCTCGCTCGGAGCGATGCCATCGGCGAAGCAGGTGTCACCTGGGCTCTTCGGCCCGAAAGTCGTTACCCGGGCGGTGGCATTGGGCTGGGCGTCGATCTCGAGCCCAGCTTCTTTTGGGTGTCCAGGGACAGAATCGAACTGTCGACACGTGGATTTTCAGTCCACTGCTCTACCGACTGAGCTACCTGGACGGGATTGCGGGGGGACGGTTATTAGCCCAAGGGGGAGGGGCGGCGCAAGCTCCTGCCGTAAGATCGGATGCCGATTTGGGCCGCAGGCCGAGGTGGCTGGGTTGCGATGGCGGGCAGACCGTGCCGTACTGCCCGCGCGTTGCGACGTCGACTCCACTCCGATCGTGCGCTCACGGCGGCGGCCATCGTGCTGTTGCTCGCGGGCTGTCAGTGCCAGCGGCGGGACCGCGACGTCGCGCCAACGTCCTCTACGACCGCACTGGCACCGCAGCCAGACGTGCCCGATCTGGCTAGTTCCGCGGTGGCGCCTCCGGCGAGTCGGTTTGCGCAGGACCCGCTCTGGCAGCGCTGTGGCTCGGGCGATCCGCTGGATCTGGAGCTCCTGGCTCAGCGGGAGGGAGCGACCGGACTTCTGGAGGGGACAGCGATTGGGGGCCAGACGGCAGCGACGGCGCTCGCCGCGCTGCCTTTCGCGCCGGACGGCGAGATCGCCATGGTCCAGCTCTGCGAGTGGTTGCGGGGAATATCGGCAGAGGCCGCGGCCGGTCTGCTGACGGCGATCCACGGGGTTGCCGGTCGCCCTCCGCAGGATGTGGAGCAGCTTGAGCCCACCTGGGTCGCGACTTGCGCGTCCGCGTTGGAACAGTTCGCGGCGCGTCCGGGCGTTTCGGCCCAGGACCACGACTTGGCGGTGAGCGCGCGGCAGCTGATCGACGAGCACCGGTTGGGCAAGTGACGCAAACGGGGCTAATCTCAGCCGCCGTGACCAGCCACCCCGTCACCCCTTTTGCTTCGGAAGACTACCTGAAGCAACTCCTGTCCAAGGCGATTGCTGCCGGCGCTCGGGACGTCCACATCAAGGTGGGACAGCCTCCGGGCGCGCGTGTGGGCAACGACATCGTCTACTTCCGCCTCGAGCGAGTGCGTGCCGAGGACACCCAGTGGGTGGCCCGGCACCTGATCCGTGACGAGAAGGTGCGTGCCGAACTCGACCAGCTGATGGAATACGACACGTCCTACGCGGTCGATTCGATCGGTCGATTCCGCGTCAACGTCTATCGGCAGCGAGGCTCTCTGAGTATCGTGATGCGGGCGATCCCACTCCAGATCCCCACCTTCGACGAGCTGGGGGCACCTGCGGCGTGCGAGATGCTGGCGCAGAAGGACCGAGGTTTGGTCCTGTGTGTGGGCGCTGCCGGCAACGGCAAGAGCAGCACGCTGGCGGCGATGATCGGCCACATGAATCAAACGATGTCGCGGCATATCGTCACCATCGAGGACCCGATCGAGTTTCTCCACATCGACGACAAGTGCTCAGTCAGCCAGCGCGAGGTGGGCCTCGACACGTTCAGCTTTGCGAGCGCGCTTCGCGCGAGCCTCCGCCAGGATCCCGACGTGATCCAGGTGGGCGAGATCCGCGATTCCGAGACGATGGACATCGCCCTCAAGGCCGCGGAAACGGGGCATCTTGTCCTTTCGACGCTCCACACCCCCGACGTTCAGCGGACGATGAATCGAGTCATCTCCCTCTCCGAGCAGGATGCTGACGAGATCCGCGACCGGCTTGCCGACTCCCTTCAGGGAATCATCGCACAGCGACTGCTGCCGCGCGCCGACGGTCAGGGCCGAGTGCTCGCGGCGGAGGTGCTGATCGCGACAGGATCGGTTCGCGAGACCATCAAGCGGCCCGTGGGGAATCCGCCGCTGAAGGAGCTGATGGAGAGCGGTGGCGACATGTACGGCATGCAGACGTTCGAGATGCACATCAAGCAGCTCGTGCGGGAGGGCTACCTGGAGCGTGACGTCGCCCGCGCAGCGATTGGGTTCTAGGGGCCGGCCGCGGGGCCTGTCACACTGCCGGTGACTGGCCTCGGAGCCCCGCAGCGGCGAGCAGTGCGCTGTCGCTGTCCTCGCCGGGGTTGTCGGTGGTCAGCAGGCGGTCGCCGTAGAAAATGCTGTTCGCTCCCGCGTACATGCACAGCAGCTGCGCCTCGCGGGTCAGTGCCTTGCGTCCGGCGCTGAGGCGGACCCGTGCCTTGGGCATCATGATGCGGGCGACGGCCACCATGCGCACCAGATCGAGCGGATCGACCACGGGCTGATCCTCGAGCGGCGTGCCCGGGATTGGCACCAGGGCGTTGATCGGCACACTGTCGGGGTGGGGATTCAGTGTGGAGAGCTCGATCAGCAGGCGGCACCGATCGTCTCGCTTCTCGCCCATGCCGATGATCCCGCCCGAGCACAGCTTGATGCCGTGCTCACGGACCACTTGCAGGGTGCGCAGACGGTCCTCGAAGGTGTGGGAGGTGATGACACGGGGGTAGTACTCGCGCGACGTGTCGAGGTTGTGGTTGTACGAGTCGAGCCCCGCCTCAGCGAGCTGGCGGGCGTGCTCCTCGTCGAGCATCCCCAGCGTGACGCAGGTCTCCAGTCCCTGCGCCTTGACCTCCCTAATCATTGTCAGGACGCGCTCGAACGCGGAGCCGTGCTTCGGTCCGCGCCAGGCGGTGCCCATGCACAGGCGGGTGGCCCCGTTCGCCTTGGCATCGCGGGCCGCGGCGACCACCTGCTCGACGGTCATCATCGGCTCGGCCTTGAGTGAGCGGTGGCGAGAGGATTGCGAGCAGTAGCCGCAATCCTCGGAACAGCCGCCGGTCTTCACGCTGAGCAGCGTGCACAGCTGCACTTCGTTCTTGGGCTGGTGCTCGAGATGGACGGCGCGAGACTGATCGACGAGGTCGAAGAGTGGGAGCTCGTGCAGGCCGCGCACCTGCTCCAGGGTCCAATCGTGCCGGATCTGCTGCATCGAGGCGTCTTTAGCCCCTGGATTGCTCCTCGTCGATGATCTTTTACCCCGCGGAAGGGGAACCGCCGAGTCGTCGAGCCGTCGTCCGGGTCAGGGGTGACGGACCAGCTACGTCCCCGAACGCGACGCTTCAGCGACCTGCGATGCCATGGATCTTGTCCAGCGCCACCACCCGGATTGTCCGGAGCACCCGCCCCGCACGGCGCACTTCCACCTTGCTGAAGCTGATGGCCGCGTGGTCGGGAAACAGTGTCGTTGGCTGCTCAGCGAAGCGATCGTCATAGACGAGCAGCACGCTGTCGGCACCGAGCCAGCTGCTCGGTGGAAGCCAGCGGTCGAAGTCGCTGGTTCCCCACTGGAGGCACCCGACGCGGACCTGATGGCCCACGGCCGCGTGCGCCTGGGCGCAGGTGCCCGCTTCAATCCCCACGACCACGGGCAGCTCGCGGCGGCGCACTACCGTTGCTGCGAGGGCGTCGGCCAGCAGTTGGCGCCCAGGGCCCCAAGTGTGAAGCTCGGTCGCGGTATCGTGGTGGCGCGGATAGTGGCGCCCAAGCATGGAGACCAACAGGTCCGTCTTCACCCACGTCCAGGCTCCGACGGTCGCCGCTATGCCGGTGGCCAGACAACCGGCGCTGATCCAGCGTGGCAGGGGAACGGGACGGCGCGCGAGATGGAAGAAGAGGGGAACGAGGCACGGGAGCAGCCAGGAAGGGTCTGCGAGGGGGGACCACGCGGCGAGGGGCAGCAGCATGGCGGCCGACGTGATGGTGGTCACCCACAGCAGGCGGCTGACGGCATCGCCACCGCGTTGCTGGGCGAGATCCTTTGCAACGACGAACGCTGCCAGTAGTGGGAAGGGGGTCAGCAACACCACGAACCCAGTTACGGTCCACACTCCGTGGAGGAGGGTCGGCTCGATCGCCGTCCCGAACAGGTGAGACCGGGCCAGCGAGAAGCCGCTGGCGATCTCTCCGGTGACGACGGGGGCAGCCAGGATCGAAGCGACGATGCCGGCGGCCCAAATGGGAGGGTGGAACCAGCGGGGTCGGGGAACACTCGCGAGTCCTCCGCCGAGCAGCGTCAGCGCCAGGAGGCCGCCGCAGACGTGGCTCATCACGGCCATGCCGGCCAATACTCCGGCGGCGAGCCAGCCGAGAAGAGCTGCCCAGGTGCCACGGTCGGCCCGTACTCCGACCGCTGCACAGCCCACCGCGCCGGTCCAGACCAGCGCGAGCAGCAGGCCGGGGGACAGCGACGAATGGCCAACGATGAAGGCTGGAAGGAGCGCGCTGGCTAGCGCGGCCAGCACCGCGTTGCTCCAGCTGGCGCCAGTTCCTCTCGCGCCGAGCCATGCGACGATGGGGACTAGGGCGGCCAGCACGGCTGCGGAGAGGTGCACGGTCGCTGGGTCCGGCGCAGTCCCGCTACCAATCCACCGCATCACCACGCCCACGAGCCCGGGATGCTGCAGGTACACGGGCTGGGGGTGGAGCGCGTAGCTGACGAACAGTGCCTCGGCGTCGGCGAGCCCCAGGCCGCGGAGCGCCTGCACGCGGAGGACGAGCACCCCGAGCGAGAAGGTGACGAGCAAGCGCAGGGCAAGCTCGGGAGTCGAACGCTGGCGAGGGGGGCCCTCAGGCGTTTCCACGCGGTCCTCTGCCGCGCCGGCGGCGCCACGCAAGCGCGCCCAGTAGCAGCAGGGCCACCGGCAGTCCTCGACTACCGCCCCGCGGTGCTACTCTGAGGCAGCCGTCGTCGGAGCTGTGGCACTTGGAGGAGAAGCCGTTGGTGGGGGCAGGGTTGCAGGTCTCGGGGACGTCTCGATTGGGGGGGATGGCGGCGCAGATCGCGTGGACATCGTCGAGATGGAGCTGGCGCGTGCTGACCGATCCGGCGTCGTAAGCGGCATACATCGTCGCGGAGGTCTCGGGAGAGTGTGACAGCCCCAGCACGTGGCCGGCCTCGTGGGTTGCGATGGACGCGAAGTCGTAGGCGACCCTCTCGTCACCGATCGTGATCGGGTTCTGGACCGTGTTCACTTCGACGTCGGCGTCGAAGATCTCTCCGGTTTCTGGGTTGAACGTTACTGTCGTCAGCGCCAGTGTTCCGTAGTCGTCGTAGGGCCAGCGGAGGTCACGGAATACCCAGATGTTCGCGTTGTGCTGCTCCAGGTCGAACTCGGCGGCTCGACACGATACTGGACCGAGATCGAATACCTCGATGGCTGGGTTCCCGCCGTCGGGGCACTCGGTGTGCGTCCACGTATAGAAACCCTCGCCGATGATCCGTCGGGCGTCCTCGAGTGAGATGTCCCGCAGGCGCGAGCCGTCCTTCTGTACCGAGAACGAGATGCAGCGCTGGGGCCAGTGCAGCGCTTCGCCCCCCTGAACGCACCCGTCCGCTTCGCTGCAGTCGCCGTCAGTATCGTTCGCAGAGGCGCAAGTGTTCGTCAGGCAGTATGCGCCGGCGATCTCGGGGACGAGCGCCACGCTGACGGCGACGATGACGGCCAGGCGGTTGGCGCTGCCGCGCCACCGGCTACTGACGCTTGGCGACCGCATCGAGCACCACGCGCCGCGCCTCGGAGGTGGTCCGTCCAACGAGGACCTGGGCCGCGCTCCGGTCCGCGTTGACGAGGTTGGCGACCTGAGGGCTGCGGCGCAATCGCCGGGTACCGCGGTCGTCGCTGACCAGCGGGTACTGGCCTTGTGCGCGTGCCGTGACGACGTGGGCACCGTCCTGCGTCTGACGGAGGAAGAGTAGGTTGTCCTCTCCCCGTCGCAGCTGGGCCTCACCGTGGACGAGCTGGCCCGTGTTGCCGACCTGGCCACCGAGGGTGCGGACCAGGTACTCGGCGTCGAGGTCGCCCTCCAGAGGCTCGGCGACCTGTACTCGGGTGTAGGTCACGATGCGCCGTCCGGCACCGATGTCCTCCCAGCGACTGTATCCCTCGAGCGCTCGACCAAAGAAGATACCACCGCTGCGTCCGACAAGCTCGTCGAGGGTCACGGCGAGGGCGGTTGTCGCGGTCGCCGTCCGCGGGGACCAGGTCAGGGCCAAACCCCCGCCGGCTAGCAGGAGCAGCGCGTCGCGTCGCGTCAGGGCGTTCTCCATCGGCTCGAATCTAGCACAAAGGGCTGTGGCGGCCCTTGCTCGAGTCGATCGGGGCATCTATAAACTGGGCCCCCGCTCGGGCTTGTCCGAGCGGAGGATCGACGCCATGCCTGCGCCAGCCGCGGACCAGGAGCCGCTCCTCCTGCAACGAACCTCGCCGCAGCTCGTCGACGAGCTGAAGCGCTATCTCAAGCGCCACAATGTGGATATTCGCGACCGGATTGCCGCCGGCGGGGTCGAGTGCGGCCGGCGGGCTGGTGAGCGATTGGCAAAGATCTACGACGGCCTCCTGATGTCCATGTTCGATGCCGTTCGTGCCGCGATGTCCCGCGAGGGGCAGTGGCAGCCGGCGACCGTGGCGGCGGTCGGCACCTGGGGCCGAGGGGCGGTGGCCCTGCACAGCGATCTCGACGTCCGGTTGCTCTGCGCGTCCGATGAGGATGCCTGTGCGGCTGCCATGGAGGCCCTGCTCTACCCCCTGTGGGACGCGGGGCTGACCATTGGTCACCAGGTGCTAACGACCGACGGTCTGGTGGAACTGGCGCGACGCGACATGCCCACCGCCACCTCTGTGCTCGACTGGCGTACGATCGCCACCGATCCTACGTTCGACATCGACGTGCTCGATCGGGTGTTCGACGGGCTGTTCGGGCCCGGGGCGATCGGGGATTTTGTCACGCGGCTCGCCCAGCGTGCCGAGGAACGCCTCGAGAAGTACGGCGGCTCCATCTACTTGCTGGAGCCGGACGTGAAGTACGGGGCCGGGGGCCTCCGTGACCTCGACGTCGCCCACTGGGCGGCGCGCGCGCGGTGGAAGGTGCGCAGCTTCCGGGACCTGGTTCGGATTGGTGTTCTCGTCCCGCGCGAGTACCGACACATCCAGGAAGCGAGCGACTTCCTCTGGCGAGTCCGCAATCTGCTCCACCACGCGGCGGGGCGGCGGTCGGACCGTCTCAGCTTCGAGCGCCAGGAACAGCTCGCCGAGATCCTCGGCTACGGCAGCGGCGGACGCGCCGTCGAGCAGTTCATGAGTGAGTACTACCGCAAGGCGCGTGCGGTCATGCGCGCGCGGGACACGATGCTCAATCGGGCCCTGCCGCCTCCGCGCCGTGCACCCAAGACCTTGAGCCTGGGCAGTGGTCTCCGGATCACCCAGAACGCGATGTCGCTCGAGGTCAGCGCCCTGGACGCGGATCCCGCGCTGGCGCTGCGACTCTACGACGAGGCGGTGCGTCGCGAACTTCCCGTCTATCCGTTTGCCCGCGACGCGGTGGCGCGCGCCGTGGGATCGACCTGGTTCTGCGAGCGACTCCGATCCAGCGAGGAGGCTGCGCGCCTCTTCACTCGGCTGCTCACGGTGACTGCCCGCTGCCAGTTCAAGCAGGGCTCCGTTATCCACGAGTTGCACGACGTGGGCCTGCTGGTTGCGATGATCCCAGAGTTTGCGCCAGTTGTCGGCCGTGTTCACCACGACATCTATCACGTGTACACGGTCGACGCGCATTCGGTGGCAGCGGTCGACCGTCTCGCCAAGCTCTGTCGTGGCGAGCTCGCTGGCGAGTTTCGGCTGGCGTCGCGCCTCGCGGCGGAAATCGCGCGTCCCACGGTGCTGTTCTTTGCCACCCTGCTGCACGACGTGGGAAAGGACGTCGGGGGGCGCTCGCATTCACAGCGAGGCGCCAAGCTGGCGGAGAGGATCCTCGATCGGCTCTGCGTTTCGGAGGAGGACGTTGCCGAGATCCGGCATCTCATCCTCAAGCATCTGACGATGTACCACGTGGCGACACGGCGCGACATCGACGACCCCCAGACGATGCGCGCGTTCCTGCAGGAGCTGCGGGGGAGGGAGGGCCTGCGCGAGCTCTACCTCCTGACCGTGTGTGACGTCTCGACGACAAGCCCAACGGCGATGACCAGCTGGAAGGCGCGGATGCTGGACGAGCTGTACGTGGCCGCGGACCGGGTGCTCAGTGAGGGCGCTGACGACCGCAGCCGCAAGGGCACCGAAGGGGTGCGGCAGCAAGTGCGCGAGCTCTGGCACGGGGACGGGATGGAGTTTCTCGAGCAGTTCCTGGCCGCAATGCCGGAGCGGTACCTGTACGCCAATGCCCCCGACGCGATAGTCGAGCACACCCGCCTGGCTCTCGAGTCGCGGGACGTTCCCGGAGCTGTTCGGCGACTCGCGGAAGACGAGAGCTACGTCGAATTCGCGTTCGTTGCCGACGACCGCCCCGGGTTGCTTGCTCTGGTGACAGCCACGCTGGCGGCGGCCCATCTGCAGGTCGTGGGAGCGCAGGTCTTTTCCTGGGCCTGCACTGATGGTCGGGTTCGCGCGCTGGACTTGTTCTGGGTCAAGACTGGCTCACATACCGACCTCGATGCGCTGCAGCACCGTCTCGAGCGCGATCTGCTCCGCCTGCTCCGGGGGGAGCTGGAGCCGGAGCAACTGGGCGGGGGCCTGCGTCCGCGACCAGCGTTCGCCAATCGCCCCGCGCCTCAGGTGCGCACCGAGATCAACATCGACAACCGCGCCGCGACCAGCAGCTCGGTCGTCGAGGTGGCCACTCGCGACCGGCTTGGACTTCTCTTCCGACTGGCGAGAACGCTCCAGCAGGCGGGGCTGACGATCTCGCTTGCCAAAATCAACACCGAGGGCGACCGTGTGGCCGACGTCTTCTACGTCTCCGACGCAGAGGGAGCCAAGCTGACGGACCCGGACCGGGTCGGACAACTCAAGAACGCCATCGTGGCCACGGTGGCGGAGCTCGAGAGCGCAAACCGGAGGAGTTGATCATGGATGGGATGGGACAGGTTTCGCGTTTCCTGTTGCGGACGGCGGGACTGGGTCTGGTGGCCGTGGCGCTGGCCGGTTGTGGAGGGCCTCAGCAGCCGGTCAACGATCCCGGCGACCCCCCTCTCGACGATCCCGGGACCGGCGGAGAGACGACGCCCGCCTCCAGCGCGCGGGTTCAGGAGGGAATGGACGCGATCCAGGCTCAGGATTTCGCGCTGGCGAAGTCGATCCTGGCCGAGGCGCAAGCCGCCGATCCCAAAGACCCGCAAGCCAGCTACTACTTGGGCGTAGCGCACGAGGGGCTTGGGGAGCTGAG
Organism: Polyangiaceae bacterium; assembly: GCA_050304295.1. Classification (GTDB taxonomy): domain Bacteria; phylum Myxococcota_A; class Polyangia; order Polyangiales; family Polyangiaceae; genus JAFGBI01. The sequence goes on along the minus strand of JBNLDK010000097.1, from coordinate 5,076 downwards.
GGAAGCCCAGCAGCAGTACGAGAAGGCGCTCGAGCTCGACCCCAACTTGCTCGAAGCGGCCATCAACCTGTCCGGAGTGCTGATCGACACCGAGCAGGGGGTGGCGGCGGTGAAGGTCGTCGAGTCGGCGCTGCAGAAGGCGCCAAACGACAAGAACCTGCTGACGAATCACGCTCTGGCTCTCGAGGCCGCGGGGGACATGCCGGGCGCGCTGACCGCCTATGGCAAGGCCGTTGAACAGTCGCCGGACGACGTGCAGCTACGGCTCGCCTACGTGCAGGTCCTGGCTGGCGCAGAACAGTTCGATATAGCCCGGGAGCAGATCGGGAAGCTGGGTGCGCTGACGGACTCTACGCTCGTCCGCGCCCTGGCGCAGGTCGAGCTCAAGCTCAAGATGTTCGACGAGTGCGTGACGCTGCTTGACGGTGCGATCAGAAAGCAGGCCACGCCAGACCTGCATCTGAGTCGCGCCACGTGCCGCTACGCGAAACAAGATCTGGGGGGTGCCGAGAAGGACTACCGGGCAGCGATCCAACTCGACCCGAATTTCGCAGCTGGCCACTTCTATCTCGGTGTCTTGCTGCAGAAACAGGGCAAGAAGGCTGAGGCCAAGCAGGCCTTCGAGAAGGCCGCCGAGACCGGGAAGGGAACTCCGGCGGAGGCCGCAGCGCGCGAGAAGCTGAAAGGGCTCTGAGGCGGGAAGGGGGTGGGCCCGACGGTAGCGCTCCCACCGCCGGGTCCCAATCTGACCGCTGGACACGACAACCCGGAGCAACCGCCGGGTTGTCGCGCTGGTACTAGCTCTTGTGCTCGGCTTCCTTCTTCGCCGCTTCGACGATCGTATCGATGAGGTGGCCCGGGACCTGTTCGTACTGGGCGAACTCCATCTTGAACGAACCCGCGCCCTGGGTGGCGCTGCGGAGATCCGTCGAGTAGCGGAACAGCTCGGACTGGGGCACCTCGGCCCGGATCACGTGCAGATCACCGTCCTGGTCCATACCGACCACGCGCCCGCGCCTCTGGTTCAGATCGCTGGTGATCGGGCCTACGTACTCGTCCGGAGCGGTCACCTCGAGGCGCATTACCGGTTCGAGCAGGATCGGCCCGGCCTTCTCCTCGGCGGTTCTGAAGGCGATCGACCCCGCCATCTGGAAGGCGATGTCGGACGAGTCGACGGAGTGGTAGGTGCCGTCGTAGACGGTGCACTTGACACCGACCACGGGGAAGCCGCCGAGCATGCCCTTGGTCATCGCCTTCTTGACGCCGGCTTCCACGGAGGGAATCCACTTGGTTGGGATCACTCCGCCCTTGATCTCGTCCACGAACTCGAAGCCGTCGCCCGGGAGTGGCTCGACGCGGATGTGGCAGTCGCCGAACTGACCGTGACCCCCAGACTGCTTCTTGTGCCGTCCGTGCGCCTCGACCTTCTTGGTAATGCTCTGGCGATAGGGGATGTGGGGGGCGCCCCACTCCAGCTCGACCCCGTAGCGGTCCTTGAGACGGCCCGCGATGAACTCGAGGTGGACTTCGCCCATCCCGCTGAGGATCGTCTCGTTGAACTCCGGATCGAAGCGATACTCCAGCGTCGGATCGGTGAAGCAGAGCTTCTGCACTGCGGGACCCATCTTGTCCTGGTCCTTGCGGCTCTTCGGCAGCACCGACACGGAATGGACCGCAGCCGGGAACCGGATGGGCGGCATCTTGACTTGGGGGCCGGCGCAGAGCGTGTCACCGATGTTTGTCCCCTTCAGCTTGGCCACCGCGATCACATCGCCGATCGTCGCCTCGGGCAGGTCCTTCTTGTCCCGGCCCTCCAGGCGCATCGGGTGTCCGAAGCGCTCCTTCTCGCCGGTGTGGGAGTTGATCAGGTCATCGCCGCTCCTGATCGTGCCATTGACCACCTTGAGGAAGAACACGTCGCCCACGCCTGGATCGCTGGAGAGCTTGAATGCTTGTGCGACGGCGGGCGCGTCGGCGGAGAGCTCGAGCGTGACCTCGTTGCCGCTGCCGTCCATCACCTTGGGGGGCGGCAGCTCGGTGGCCGGGACGATGAGGTGGGTCAAGGTGTCGAGCAGCAGGTTCGTGCCCTTGGGGGGGTAGGCGCTGCCGACAATGACCGGCTGGATGTCACCGCGAACGATCGCTTTCATGAGCTGGGGAAGAATGTCCTCCTTCTTCAGCTCCTCGCCGTTCGCGACCTTCTCGAACAGGGTCTCGTCACCAGCAGCGACCTCCTCGACCAGCTCGAGATGAGCCTCTTCGAAGGCGTCCTTGAGGTCTTCCGGGATCGGGTTCGCCTTCGCGTCGTCGCCGTCGTACTCGAAGTACCGCGAGTCGACGAGATCGAGCACGCCCTTGAAGTCTGCGCCCTGCCCGACAGGGATGGACACGGGATAGGCGTGCTTCGTGAGGTTCTTGCGAATCGCAGCCAGAGTCCCGGCGAAGTCGGCTCGCTCGCGGTCCATCTTGTTGATGAAGAAGAGGATGGGTCGATTGGCCTGGACGGCAAGCTCGTAGAGCTGCTTGGTGGCCACGTTGATGGGGCTGCTCGCGTCGACCACCATGACTGCGGCGTCGAGGACCGAGAGGGGGGCGATCGCGCCGCCGATGAAGTCGGCGAAACCGGGTGTGTCTGCGAAGTGCAGACGATGCTTGTCCCAGATCAGGCTCTGCACCTTACCGAGGACGGTGGCGCTCCGTTTCTCCTCTTCGGGCTCCGTGTCCAGGTAGCTGCCGCCGTTGTCGCCGCGGCCCAGCTGATGGCAGATGCCAGCCCGGTACAGAAGGGCTTCGGCCAATGCCGTCTTACCGCTGCCTGATGCTCCAATAAGAGTGAAACTGCGAATCTTGTCTGGCGTCACCGGGAAAATGCCTCCAAGTCGAGAGAGGCCGCCGACCATAGCCGCCTTTATCGCCAACTCAAAGGCCGAGCCGCAGGCAGCGTGAGCGTGGGGCCTCCGCCCTGCTCCCGGCCTTCAGCGGTTCACGCCCAGGTCCTTCCCGGGGGGGCATCGTCATTCTCACGGGAGACGGCGGAAGTGCAATAATTTCGATTGATTGCCCAACTTCGATGGGCGACTTGGGGGGGCTCTCCCGGTTCCGTTCCGGCACCTCCCGGAGTCCCCCTACCGCCCCCAAGGCGTTCCCCGCGCCATGCCCTTGAGGGCAAGCGCGGGGTCTTCGATGGCGGACAGTCACGAGGCCGACCCCGAGCCGAAACGGCGGCGAGGCGTGTCCGGAACCCGGGGCTGGCATAGACTGGCGGCAGCGAGGAGGCGAGCGATGCCCAAGCGCAAGAGCGTGACGAGGTGTATCGGGGTTCTGACATCGGGGGGAGACTGCCCGGGGCTCAACGCCGCGATTCGCGGCGTCGCGAAGGCCGCGCTCAACGAGTACGGCGTCAAGGTGGTGGGCTTCCACGACGGGTTCCGTGGTCTGGTCGAGAATCGGACGACGCTACTCGATGACCTCGCGGTGAGCGGGATCCTAACGCAGGGTGGCACCTTCCTCGGGACGAGTCGGGACAAGCCCCAGCGGATGCCGATGGGCGGCAAGAAGATGGACATGACCGAGGTTGCGGTCGCCAATGCCCGCAAGCATCAGCTTGACTGTCTGGTGTGCCTGGGGGGCGGCGGCACCCAGAAGAACGCACTGCATCTTGCTCGGGTAGGTGGCCTCAACGTGATGACGCTGCCCAAGACGATCGACAACGACGTTGCGGGTACTGATGTCACGTTCGGGTTCGACACGGCGATGTGTATCGCGGCGGAGGCCATCGACCGCCTCCACACCACCGCGACGAGCCACCATCGGATCATCGTTTGCGAGATCATGGGACACAACTCGGGGTGGCTTTGTCTGGGCGCTGGCGTGGCCGGAGGGGCTGACGTGATCCTGATCCCCGAGATCCCGTATGACCTCAACATCGTGGCCGAGCACCTCCAAGACCGGCGTCGGACCGGCAAGCGGTTCAGCATCGTCGCTGTTGCGGAAGGTGCACGCAGCAAGGGGGAGGTGGAGGCCGAGCAGCGCGCGCACATCGACGACGAGAAGAACACGAAGCGCAAGAAGAAGAAGGAGCAGCCGGAGACGGAAGCGGTGCAGGGGTACGACGAGGACGGGCTTCCCATCCATCTCGTGCGGGAGCCAAAAGCCAGCCGTCTGGCACGGCAGCTTCAGCAGCTGACGGAGACGGAGGCTCGCGTCACTTCGCTGGGGCACGTTCAGCGGGGGGGGATCCCTTCGGCGGGCGACCGGTTGCTCGCGACGTTACTTGGCACGCGGGCCGCCGAGCTGTTGGCGGCTGGCGACTACAACGTGATGGTATCGGTGTCGGGATCGACCTGCGTCCCGGTATCGCTCGAGGAGGTAGCGGGGAACCGCAAGACGGTTCCTCTCGATCACCACTGGATCCAGGCCGCACGTCTCGTTGGCACCTGCCTCGGCGACTGACGCCGGGTCGGAGGGTGCGACTGCACTACAGGATTTCGTCGAGGATCCGGTCGAGTTCGTCGAGCGATGAGTACTTGATGGTGATCTCACCCTTGCCCTGGCGGTCCTTGACCTCGCACCGGGTTCCTAGCTTGCGGGCGAGCCGGGTTTCGAGGTCGCGGACGGCAGGGGTCTTTTGTCCAGCGGAAGCGCGGTTCTCGTTGGTGCCGTCGGTCTTTGCGGCGCGCACGAGCTGCTCCGTTTGCCGGACACTGAGGCGACCTCGGGTTACCTTCTCTGCGAGCACGAGCAGCGTCTGTTCGGTGGGAGCGCCCAGCAGCGCGCGGCCATGGCCCTCTGTGAGGTGACCCTCGCGGATCCGCGTGCGCACCACCTCCGGCAGGCGCAGCAGGCGCAGGGCGTTGGCCACCGTGGAGCGGTCCTTGCCGATCCGTGTCGCCAGCGATTCCTGGGTGTATTCGTGCTCCTTCAACAACCGATCGAGCGCTTCTGCGAAATCGATCGGGTCGAGATCCTCCCGCTGAATGTTCTCGATGATGGCGAGTTCGAAGGCGTCGGCCGCCGACACGTCGCGGACCACGACGAGGACCTCGCGCAGTCCGGCGCGCTGCGCAGCGCGCCAGC
>JBNLDK010000096.1:0-5375 GCA_050304295.1 Polyangiaceae bacterium | reverse complement strand
ACGACCTGGCGATCCCCTTTCGCGTAGGGCAACACGTGATCACGCGTGGCCACGTATGGCATCGGGGTCGCCATTGGCAGACTGCCGGAAGATCATAAATCGCAATACTTTTCGGGAGTTTCAATATGATCGGTGCTCTAGGGGGAGCTGTCTCAAACGACGTTGGCACAGGGGGGTGCGTTGACGGCGAGTGCGTGGGGACGCAAGTAGGCCGCGTGGCGACCGGCGCATTCTCCAGCTGCGCGATTCGCCAGGAGGGGCAAGTGTACTGTTGGGGGCTACTAACGCCTACGGTTACGGCCGACCCGGACTATTCAGTTCAGCGAGTCCCATTCACCGGCCCCGCAGAGTCTCTCGCCGCCAACCGGGATGGCATGACGTGCGCGGTACTCACGGGTGGCTCGACCGCATGCCTGGGAGGCAATCGATTTGGGGGGCTCGGAAACGGCTCGACTGAGGATGCCGCGCTACCGCGGCCAGTCGTGGGTCTTGCCAACGCGTCAAGGCTGAGCATGTCTAGCGCGCGCACCGCGGCAAGGACGGATGACGGGCGGGTATTCGTTTGGGGGCTCTATCGAGACGATGAGGACTTCGGACAGCCCGTCTTTGGCCCGGAAACGCCGCCGCTAACCGAGATCACCCAAGTCCTCGGCAGTACCACCATCACGCGCATTGCCGTCCTCTCGCCGAGTCGCGTGGCGGGCATATCCCAGGCGGCACAGATGACCCTGGGGCGCTCACACGCCTGCATCCTAGCAAGCTCTGGTCAGGTCTCATGTTGGGGCACAAACGAAGCGGGACAGCTGGGCACGACCACGATAGACACAGTGGACGAACCGTTGGCGGTACCGGGAATGGTGGACGCGATCTACGTAGACGCAGGCTCCCGCCAAACGTGCGCCGTACGAAGCAACGGCACCGTCGCTTGTTGGGGCAGTACGTGCGCCCTCGGTGATTCACAGGACTGTGCGTCACTCGGGGCAGGCCCCCAGCAAGTACCCGGCTTGTCCGACGCAATTCAGGTCGAGGCGCAAACCGCTGGAGCCTGTGCACTGCGCCGCACGGGAGAGGTAGTGTGCTGGGGCGAGAATACATCGGGCGGCCTCGGCAATGGGGAAACGAGTGATAGTGAAACGCCCGTTGCCGTTCTGGGGTTATCGGATATTGAGGTGCTCGGCGTGTCTAATGACCACGGTGGGCATACTTGCGGTCAGCGCCGTACGGGGGATATCGTCTGCTGGGGGCTCGGGATTCTTGGGCAGCTCGGAGACGGCTCGACCGAGCTCTTTCAGAACGTTCCGGTGCCGGTGATCGACCTGCCAGACTGAGCGGTGTGGCCCTGAGCCTATCGAATCCCCACCAGGTACGGGCCCGTGGCGCCAATGCCGGTGACGAATACCGAGTTCGAACTGTCCGCCGCGATGCCGAAGGGGAAGCTGTTGCCGCCGATAGTGAAGGGCACCGCCCAAAGCAGATCGCCTGTCTCCACGTGGAATTTCATCACCTGGTTGCTGGAGGTGACCGCGAAAGCGTGCCCGTTCCCGTCCACGGCGAGCCCGTAGACCTGTGCTGACGTTGCCGAAGCCTGAACCCCCAAAAGCCGCTCACCCTCGGGAGAGAACTTTGCGACGAAGGGCGTGCTTGCCGACCCCGCAGGGCCAAATAGGGCGCCAGTGGTGTGCCCTCCAACCCAAACACTACCGTCCGGCGCGACTCCCACACCCTGGGCCGACTCGAACTCTGCCGTCCCCAATAGCCGAACCCAGTGCAGCTCGCCGCTGGGCAAGTACTTGGCAACGAAGGCGTCAGACCCTCCCGCAGACGTTGCCCCGGGCAAATCGCCAGTGGTGTCCCCTACGACATACGCCTCCCCCTCAACGCCAACAGCAACTTCTCTAGGAATATCGGACTCCCATGTGCCCAGTTGCCGAATCCACTGCCGGGCCCCGTTGGTCGAATATCGCGCCAGGAACACGTCGTAGTCCGAGCCATAAGAGGCTCCGAGCACCAAGTCCCCCAACGTCAGTCCGGTGACGTAAACTCCGTCCTCGCCACTAGCGGTTCCGCGCACGTCTTCGACGCCCTCCGAGCCGAACCGGTCGCTCCACAAGCTAGCACCCTCCGGGGAAAAGTACTCGACAGCGATGTCCGGCGCTAAGGCACCGTCAGGTCCGCTGCCGGGCACGGCGGCAGCAACGAACGCGTACCCGCTCGAGTCCATCGACACGCCCCCCACCCGAGCATCCGCCGCCAAGGCCGCCCCCAACCGAAGCGTCGACGCCGGCGAACCATCCGCTCGGTAGCGGCCGGCATACCCCGCAACCGCGTCACCATCCTGGCGCGAACCAACCACCACCACGCCACCCACGGGAGCACCCGCCAAAGCAACACCACCAGCTACGATTCCCTGCTGAAAGGCCAACTCACCCGCCGCCGAAACCTCCACGCGCAATTCGGACTCGTCGAAGCCCGCCTCATTTTCCACGCGAAGCACGAAAGTCGTGGTCGACGAAATGTCCACGGTATGCGAAGAGTGCCCCACCGCACCGCCGCCCGGCTCAAGGGTGAAGGACTCCGCTTCGCCCGATAGCCGCCAGCTAAGGGTGACGCTGCCTCCTCCACCCGGCAGCGAAGATGGTGACGCTTCAAACATGCCGACTTCCGGAGGTTGTAGTTGTTCCACAGGCTCGTCAGGCCCGGCCGATACTTCGACGACGTCGGGATCCCCACCGCCCTCGGAAACCTCCTCGCCTCCGCCCCCAACGTCCGGCTCGGTCCCAGGTGCGGCGGAGCCTTGAGTGGTGTCAGGATCCGGTTCAGCAAGGTTCTGCTCTTGCTCCTCGCGCCCGTCGGCTTGCGTTGCGCCTACGCTCTGGTCAAGCAGGCTGGTCGTGTCCCGGCCCTGAAAATCCGGAGGCCTCGACGAGCAGGCGGGCGCTAGCGAGCCGCAGACCGCGCCAAACCAAACCAGCGCCCACCGTGCAGAACCTTGCACTCCGCGCCAGCGAGGCCAATCCAGCCTCCAGTCCCCCCGCCTCCCACCCATGCCAGAACTCCACGTAATTGGCTGCATGCTCATAGGACGCCCCCCTTGCCGCCGAGTTGCACACCCCGACGAAAAAAGTGAACCGCGCAGGGCGGAAGAGCGAGGCAGCGGGCCCGCTGAGACCTTCACGGCCGGCGACTTCCACTCTGGGCGCAGCGGTTTCCCTCGAGGCGACACCCGTTGCGGCCGGCCGCCGCCGCCAAGCTCTGGGTACACGAGCCCCTTGGTTCATTCAGGCAAGACAACGACGGGAACAGGAGAGTTGCGAAACTGACTGGTGGTTCCGTCGCCCAGTACACCCGAGAAGTTGGAGCCCCAGCACGCAATGCCGTCCGTAGCGCGAACTGCACAAAAATGGCGCGCCGAGTCGTAGGTGGCCGCGAGCGAGACCACGTCCGCGAGGCCCACGACAGGTACAGGGACTTGGCTATCCTCCGTGCCGCCATTGCCGAGCCCGCCGAACAGGTTGCTGCCCCAACAGGCCACGGTGTCGCCCCTTCGTAGTGCACACGCTCCGCCCAGTTCGACGGCGACCTGCACGGCGTCATCCAGCTCGGGCACGTTGTTGGCTCCCGCTCTATCCCGTGATCCCCCGCGGGAATCTTCCCGGATCGCGGTCCCGTTGAAGAGGGTGGGACGAGGGCGGAAAGCGGGGTGGTTCGCCGCTCATTTTTCCCGAGAGGCCGGCTCGGGTGAGGCTGTCGCCGAGAAAGGAAAAGGGGCCCGCCTCGATTGGAAGCCGGGCGCGGACCCCTTGGGCCGGCGAGGTGCAACTTCGCTACGCGACGACACTCACCGACGAGCAGTACGTTTGCCAGAGGGCATGGGAGCGGGCAAATTTGCCGTCGTGCCCGCTGCACCCGCGGGGAGGTTGCCGGCTATGTCGTCACGCGAGCTACGAGCGAAAACGGCCCGCCGGAGCGCGGGTCGCACGCTACTACTGCCCCGACGGGCGGATGACCTTCAGCCTGTTACCGGACTGTCTGGCGAGCCGGTTGTCGGGCTCGCTCGTGGCGGTCGAGGCCACGGTGGCGGCGGCGGAGGCAGCGCCGAGCCTCACCCAGGCAGCGCAGCAACTGCGTCCAGAGCTGGTCGACGTGCGCAGCGCCTTGCGCTGGCTTCGCCGCAGGACGGCTCCGGTCCGCGCGGCGCTGGTGGCGCTCGTGACTCTGTTGCCCGAGCTCAGCGGTGTGGCGCCGACGGTGGCGGCTGTGGGCGGCGTGCTCGGTGAGCCGGTGCTCGTCGTGGCCCGACAGCGGCTGAGTCAGCGGCTGCAGTCGCTCTCGCCCCCGGTCGGATTTCGCCCTCGAGTGCGCAGACGACGAAGGCAGTCGAGAAGCGGCCAACACAATGCGGGGCCAGACCCGCCCCCACCCACTCGCTAGCTCCTCGGCCACCCCGGTGCGCTCACCGGGCATCACCAAGGAGATATCGATGAGACTAACGAATGAAGCGGAGCAGAAGCTCCGCGAGCAGGTGGCTTTGTTTCGCTACGGGGTCATCGCCGATCTGATCCACCTTGAGCCCGGCGCACGCGGCATCTACGCCCGGCTGCGTAGCAAGGCCGAGCAAGACTACAATATCCCGGGCAGCTCTCGGAGGCGGGTGGCCACCGAAACGATCCGCAGCTGGTTGCGCGACTACCGTCGGGATGGTTTCGACGGCCTGCTGCCGAAGAAGCGCCGAGACGAGGGGCAAGCTCGAGCTTTGCCGCCTGAGGTAGCCGACCTGCTATTGGCCATCAAAGACGACAGACGAGAGCTGAGCGTCAAGGAGGTCATCGCCCGCGCGACAGCCAGCGGCCAAGTCCCCGAGGGCGTCGTGCTCGCGGCCTCCACCGTGCACCGGCTGCTGTCCCGTCACGGTCTGACGAAGTCCCTAGTTGCAGCTACGAAGGACCGTCGCCGCTTCAGCTTCGAGCGGGCGGGCGAGCTGTGGATGAGCGATGTGATGCACGGACCGGCCGTCGTCAGCGAGGGCAAGCGCAAGCGCAAGACCTGCCTCTTGGCGTTACTTGACGACGCCACTCGGCTCGTACCCAATGCGGCCTTCGCCCACCACGAAAACACGGCTGCGTTTCTCCCGATACTCGAGCAGGGAATCGTCCGCAGGGGAAGGCCGAAACGGCTCTACTTGGATTATGTGGCGCGCCACATAATCTACGTAGAGCAACTCCGGTTTTCCATGTTGGCGGATCGCCTCGGTGAAGACGCGCAGCATGTCCACCTCGCGCTCCTGGTGCAGGGCAACCAGCGCGAGCACGCGGCGACTGAAGTCGTCGAGGATGCCGTGAATTCGCAACGACTTATCCCGCTGGCCGCAGAGCACC
>JBNLDK010000095.1:0-8286 GCA_050304295.1 Polyangiaceae bacterium | reverse complement strand
GTCGTCCTCGCGCAGGAATTCCCGGACCTTCTCCACCGTGATGTCGCCCTGGAAATCCAGGTACATGTTCGAAAGAAGATAGCGGGCGAGCTCCTTCACCAAGGGCCTCCTTACGCAGCGACGAAATTGCCGACGGCAATTCGCTATAGCTGTCTGGCTGACAGCTTCGCAAGCAGTTTAGCAGGCCCGGCTTCTCCGTCATGGGCTACCGGCACCTTGCGAGGTGGGGGTCGGAGGGATCGTGACAGACCAGGCAGGCCCTTGGGTTGCGGCGGAATGCCGCTCCACAGCGCCCTCCAAATCCCGGGCCGTGGGGGTTGGTCGCTTGGCCGAGTCCCGGCCCGCCTCGGGCCGCGGTCGCATGGCAGGCGAGGCAGTCCCGTTCGACGTGACAGCTCACGCAGACCTCGAGATTGCGGCGCGCTTCCCAACCATGGTGGTTCCCGCTGACGGGGCCGCGGGTCCAGACTTCGGATGCCGGATGGAATCGGCCCCGACCCTGCTGCGCGTCGAGCGGTCCGGTCTGAGTGACTCCGAGCCGGGTGTGGCAGGTGACGCAGAAGGACTGCTGGCGATGGCAGCTCGTGCACCGCTGCGATGCCATCTGGGCGGCGACCCCATGCTGGCTGAGCCAGTCGTTGGGGTGAATGGCGCGGGGCCGTACACGCCCGTCGTGGCAGTCGGCGCATTCCTTTTCCGTGTGGCAGCTCGCGCAGAGCGTCGAGTCAGCGCCCGCGACCTCCTTGTGGCGCTCGAGCCAGCGTGGCCCGTGGTCGGCTGCACCCAGCCAGGGGGGAGGGACGAGGACGCCGGCACTGAAACGTGTCTGCAGGACGCCGCTCCGCGTGACATGGCACGTGGTGCACTCTCCTCGGGCGTCTCCCCGTCCAGGGCCCGGCATGCCGTGGCACTTCAGGCAGCCGCGCATGCGCGGCAACTGCTCGCGGGTTGCCTGGGTCACAGCAGCGACCGCGCCGTGACACTGTCCGCAGCCGATATTGCGTTGCTGGTGCACCGCGTGGTCGAAGCGGAGGTTCGGGGGCGACAGGTGGACGCGGGCGACGAGGTTGCCCGCGTTCGGTTGGTACCCGAGGTGGCAAGTGGCGCACCGGGCCAGCGGCTGCTCCGTGTCCGCGTCGACCTCAGCGAGTTCTCCGTGATCGGTGCCGTGACAGCGATCGCAGCGTGTGCCTGCCGGCAACAGGTTGTCGCTGCTCTGACGACTGCTCGGCGCGTGATCGTGGCAGTCGACGCATCGCAGTCCCAGGTCCCGCACGTGCTGGTCGTGCGTCATCCGGATGGGTAGTTGCTGAGGCGGAAAGATCACGGGGCTGGGGCCTGGATCGGGTGCGGGGGCGCCGGGCGGCAACGCGTGCTGTGGGGCGCGGGCGTTGGCCAGCTGAGGGTCGGTGGCGAGCAAGATGCCGGTCAGGAGAGCCAGCGGCATCCACGGGAAGTGGAGGATCTTCTTCACAACCAGGTCTCCAGCTGGAGCGTAGCGAACACGCTGAAACGCTGCCCGACCAGGCGGTTCGTCGTGTGCTCCCACTCGACACCGACGCGGGACGTGTCGCTGGGGTGCAGGCCTCCGCCGAGAACGTAGGTGAAGCTGGTCGCGCTGAGGTCGGGTTGCGCGTCGTCGGTCCAATCGTAGAGCGACGCAATGGCGAGCGTGTCGTAGAGGCCCTCGGCGAACTGTCGTCGGAGCGTCACGTCGCTGCCGATCCGATGCCCTCCTGCTCCGGCCTCGGCGACCAGCTGCAGATCGGCGCTGCCTCGAGGCCACAGGTGCCGTCCGCCCAGCGACCCGAGAGCGTCGACCGGTTGGGGGGGGGGCGCTGCGAGCTCGTCGTCAGCCGCGGCGAAGCGCCGGGCGCCGACGCTTCCGGCCAGCTCGAGTTGCCGGGACAGTTGCCAGTCTGCGTCGAACCGTGCAGTCGTCATGCCCTGGTGGGCGAACCAGTTGAAGATCGAGTCGCCGTCGAAGGTGGGGAGGTAGTATTCGTAGCCAGCGGCGAGGGTGACGGGGGTGGCCACCTGCCAGGTTACCGATGCAGCGTGCTCGCTGATGCGATCGTGGAGAAAGTCGTAGACCGCCGAACCGGCGATGCTGCCCCAGCGATTCCGGGTCAGGGTCGCACTGCCGCCCAGGCGCTCGCTGGACACACGCTCGTTTCGGTAGACCTCGAAGCGATCGGGGCGGGACGGGAACGGCGTCACGTAGACGACGTCACGGTTGGTCACTCTCCGATAGGCTAGCCGTGCGTGTAGCCATTTCGTCTGTGTGCTCTGCAACGCAAACCCGTATGCGGGTGCTGGGCGTTCCTCCTCCAGGTAGCTGGGCCACTGATTGACCTCTAGTTCCCGACGCGCCCCACGAAAGACGCCGTCCGCGGTGAATCGCGAAGTCGAGAGCAGCGGTAGTCCTCCTCGCTGCTCGAAGCCCCCGTAGACTTCGACTGCGAGGGGGACGGGCAGTGTCACCCGAGCGAGTGCCCCGTCGAAAGACCACCAGCCGAGGGCATCGACTTGGTACTGACGTCCCGCACGCAGACCGAGCCACCCGTCCAACAGAGAGGAAGCGTCGAGGTACCCGTACATCAGGTCCAAGGGGGCTTCCTCGAGTCCAGGAACGAACTGGTCGAGTCGCTGCGGATCGCGCTCCGCCCCACCTTGTCCGAAGTCGGGGTCGAGTCGCAGGCGGCCTGCGAAGGTAACCTGTGCTCCCGTGGGACCGCGGTCCAGAAGGTCGAAGACGCGGAGTCCAAGCGTCTGCGTGTAGCGGCGCGCCCTCAGCTCTCGGGCCCCATACGGATTGGGTAGCGCGTACAGCTGGAGATCGCTGCTGGCGCTGACGACGGCCTCCGTCGCTTGGGCCGGCGCTGGTTCGGTTGCCACTCCCACCCCAAGCAGCGCGCTGCCGATGAACGTCCCGAGCTTCACGTGATTTTTCGGCCTTGCTTGCCGCGGGTCCGAGGATCGTCGAGGGATGCCGGGGCTGTCAACGTCCCGGTCGCCGGGCGCGGTTCTCGGCGGCACCGAGCCCGCACGTCGTTCCAGGGTGGACCCGGCTTCTGGAGGATGGCGCTGAGGATCGAATCCGGCCCCGAGCCGTCTGGTGCGTCATCTCGAAGGGTTCGCCGGGGGGCGAGTCGCGCCCGCCTGGACCGCGAGGCTGCTGGAGATCAGGGAAAGATGCCGCGCAGCTCGTAGACGGAGCGCAGTCGCTGTAGAGCGACTGCGTAGGCCGCCACGCGCATGTCGCACTGGAATCGTGCGACCGTCTCGATGACGTGCTCGTAGGCTTCCGCCATGGCCTTGCGGAGCCTTTCCTCCACGACCTCGGGGGGCCAGCGTTCGCTGCGGCGGTTCTGCGCCCACTCGTAGTAGCTCACCGTGACGCCACCCGCGTTGGCGAGCACGTCCGGGAGCACCGTGATATCGCGTTCTCGCAGCACCGCCTCGCCGGCGGGTGAGCACGGGCCGTTGGCTGCCTCGGCGAGCAGTCGTACCTTCAGGGCTCGAGCTTCAGTCTCTCCCACTTGATTCTCGAGCGCGGCAGGGATGCAGATGTCCGCGTCGACCGAGAAGAAGTCATCGCGGCTGATGGGTTCTCCGCCCGGATAGCCAGCGATGCAGCCGTGCTCCGCCACGTAGTCACGCAGGCGGTGCGGGTTGACGCCCTCGGAGTTGTAGAGATACCCCGAGTGATCCCCCACCGCGACCATACTGACCCCCAGCGTGCTGAGCAGTAGTGCCGCGTGGGACCCGACGTTGCCGAACCCCTGCAGGATGAGCCGCTTGCCCTCGAGATCGTAGTTGGCTCGATGCGCCCAGTCCTGGATACAGAAGACTACACCGTGCCCGGTTGCCTGGGCGCGTCCGTGAGTGCCGCCGCTGGCGACAGGCTTGCCCGTCACGACGCCGAGGGCCGACTGTTGATTCTGGAACCCGACCGTCTTGCGGTAGGTGTCCAGTGCCCAGGCCATCACCTGGCCGTTGGTGCCGACGTCCGGTGCGGGGATGTCGTACTCGGGTCCGATCTTGTGGCCCAGCGCGTGGAAGAACCGCCGCGTGATCTTCTCCAGTTCGTTCGTTGACACCTCGTGGGGGTTGAACTTGATGCCTCCCTTGGCGCCGCCAAAGGGCAGGTCCATCAGTGCACACTTCCACGTCATCATCGTCGCCAGCGCCTTGAAGTCGTCCAGCGATGCGGTCTGATGAAAGCGCATTCCGCCCTTGTATGGGCCGAGGACGTTGTTGTGCTGGATTCGGTATCCCTTGAAGAGCCGGTACTCGCCATCGTCCATGCGGACCGGGAAATGGATGATGAGCTCGTTCTTGGGCTGGCTGAGAATCGTGCGCAGATGCGGAGGCAGCTCGATGATTTCGCTGGCCGTATCGAGATACCCCTGCACCACATGGAAGAAGTCGTACTTCGCCCCTTTCTGGGGCGGGGTGGACGTGGCGTTGCTCATGCGTTGGCTTTCGGCTGGTGTCGAGCAATTATTGCAGACCGGCGCCTCCAGCGCGACCCGATCGCGCCACCTATCCGCGGGCGACCCACAAGGTGTAGACATACACAATGGGGCTGACGATCATCAGTGCGTCGACGCGGTCGAGCAGTCCGCCGTGGCCTGGGAGGATCCAGCCGGAGTCCTTCATTCCGCTCGATCGCTTCAGCAACGATTCGGCCAGATCTCCGAGTTGTCCCATGCCGCCCCCGATCACGGCGAGGCCCAAGGCGTGGAGCAAGGGGATGCTGGGCAGGTACCAGAAGTGTGCGACCAGCGCTCCGATGGATGCCCCCGCCAGGGCTCCCGTGAAACCAGCCCGCGTCTTGCGCGGGCTGATTTCCGGATAGAGCTTGGCTTTGCCGAGGTACCGTCCTGAGAAGTACGCGCCGGTGTCTCCGAGCCAGGCGAAGGTCAGCGTCATCGCGACGTACCCTGCGCCATCGTCACCGAGGTCGCGGCGGAGCATGGCTATGGTGGTGAGCGCCACGCCGACGTAGAGCGGCCCCCCGATCCCCGCCATCTGTCGAAGGCCCGCCGTCTTGATGTCGCCGAGTCGCCAGAGCGGGACGAGCATCCCTGCGACAGGGACCGCGACCAGGACCGTGAGCAGGACGACGGGGTCTCGCGAGAACAGATAGGTGACCAGTGATACCCCGAGGGTGGTGGCCACGTGGACCGCCTGCACCACGGGGTCGCCCGTGTGCGTCATGCTGAACAGCTCCATGCCGCAGATCACGACTGCGGCAGCGACGAGTCCGTACCATGCCCACGCAGGTCCGAAGAACAGAACGCCCGCCAGGACCGGAACGATGAGGCCGGCGGTGGTGAAGCGACGCACAAGATTGCTGATCCGCACTGAAACTTACGAGCCCAAGATTCTAAGGTGGCCTACTGGATGCAACCATAATCGGGTCCAGCCGGTCCGTTCCCGGGTTGCCTAGGATGACGGTCGTCAGTACACCTGGATGCTCCTGGCTGCCAATGGGGTCATTCCGAAGATACTTCGAGCGACGCGCCTGGCTGGGGGCCAGTGCCGCGCTGCTTGGCGGGTGCGCACACCTGTGCAGTGGAGCAGTCCCGGACCGCTCGGTGGAGGGGCTGGCCGAGGCCCTGGCGGCGCGGGTCGATGGGCAGGTCGCCCCAGACTCCATCTTCTGGGCGCCAAGTCGCGGGGTTTGGGGGGACTGGCTCTTCGGACGAGACGTCCTGTTTCTCGGGGCGCCCGAGGATGGGGCTCCCCGGGATGTCTTCCGGGCCAGCGTCCAGGTTACCCGTGAAGGGCAGCCGGTACGAATTCGATCGCTGCGCAATCTTTCCAGGAGTCCCGCGGGGGACGAGCTGGGGCTCTGGGTGGAGGGCGACCACGCGGCGTTCGCGACAATCGCCTACGGGGATATCCAAGCTGTCACGATCCTGGACCTGGGTGGGAGTCGGGCCGAGGACCATCCGTCTTCAGCTTTGCAGCGGGGAATGCTCGCTATCAACGACTATCAGCGGACGGCTTCGCTGGTCGGGTTGGGCCGCACGGATGTCGTGTTCGACGTCCCAGTTTCCCGGGCGACGTTGCGGTTCGACGCCACCGCCCTACACATTGGCATCCCGGGAACCGGTCGGGATCTGAAGTTCGACATTGCTGGCCGCCGCCTGCTGGCGGCTGATGGTGGTGAACCCTACGGGGCTCGCCTCATCGCTCGTCGTGCGGAACGCAAGCCGATCGTCCTGTGGGCGGTGGACACCTTGCGGGCCGAGGTGGGACCCGCCCCCGTTGCCTGGCTCGAGAACGCCCTGTTTGGCGCTCGCGACCTGGTCAGGCGCAATGCGTACTCTCTCTTTGGGGGGGCGCCCACAGACCAGCTGCGCGATGCGCCAGCCGACGAACTCGCCGCGCCGCTCGACGGAGAGGCCACGTGGCCACCGCTCCCCTTGCCCTCGATGTGGCAGGTCATCGAGCCGGGTGAAGGGGAGTGGCAGCCGGTGCGATACGCGTTTCTCGCCCAGCCGAGCTCCGCGTCTCCCGTGGAGTCGACGCCCTACTTCTACCGGACATTCGTGCGTCCAGACCCCAAGCGACCGTACTCTCGACTGCTCCTGATTGCGATGGACGCGCGGCGCTTGGAGCTCCGGGTTCAGGCGGGCTACGAGGATCCCGAACCTCTCACGGGACCGCAAGGAACCGGTCGGTTGCCGCCCGAACCGGAGCTGCTCGACCGGGTGGTGGCGACCTTCAATGGGGCGTTCAAGACCGACCACGGGGAGTATGGGATGATGGTCGACCGTCGGGTGTTGCTGCCGCCGGTCGTTGGAGGGGCCACCGTCGTCATGGACGAGCGGGGGGGGACGGGACTTGGCAACTGGCCGGCCTCTCCCGGGATCCCTCCGGACCTGGTCTCCTTTCGCCAGAACCTGGACCCGCTCGTCGAGGATGGGGTGGTCAACCCGAGCGGTCGGTACGTTTGGGGCTGGCAGCTGCACGGCAGCACGGTCATGACTCAGCGTTCTGCGCTCTGTCTCACTGGCGCGGGGCACCTCGTGTATGCCTTTGGCGAGGAGCTCGATGGCGCGACGCTCGCGCGTGGTCTGCGGCAAGCTGGCTGCTCCTACGGTATCCACCTAGACATGAACCCGGGCCACTGCGGGTTTGTCTTCACCGACATCATCGATCTGTCGTCGCGGCGCTACCAGTTGCAGAAGGCCAGTGACGCCATGCAGATCCCCGCCGACAAGTACGTCTACTCCTCGGCCAAGGACTTCTTCTATGTCCTGCTGCGCGATCCTCGACCGCGTTCGCTCGAGGGGGTTGCCTGGCGCCCTGATCCGGGCGTCCAGCCGGACCCCGAGACGATCCCCGCGGTTTTTGGCGGACAGTTGCACCTGGGGGGACTGGAAGTGAAGCTCGTCAGTTTTGCCCCGGAGCGGTTCTCGTGGCGCCTGCGGGCGGGGGAGATGGAGCCGCAGGCGGACGACAAACCACCGATGAAGCGCCTGCTGACCGCGGCCGATCAAGCGCAGGCCGTGGCCGCGATCGGGGTGGGGCACACCACCACCGAGAACGGCCTCGGGATCGGTTTCCACCATGCACCGTCGATCCCGTACCACTCTGATGCGGCCACCGTGGTGGTGAGTCAGGGGGGCGAAGTGGAGATCGTGCCGCCGGTCGTGGACCTCGATCTCAAGCCTGGAGACCATGCTGTGCAGCTGCCGCTGCTCGCCGACGAGGGCCAACTGCTCCCTCGGGGACGCGAGCCCGGTCCGATGCGCCGGCGGGGGGCGCTCTGTGTGACCGAGGCGGGGCAGCTGCTCGTGGCCCGCGTCGAGCACGACAGCACTGCGCCCGCCGTCCTGGCACTGTTGCAGGCTGGCTGTCGCCGGGTCGTGGAGCTCGAGCGAGGATCGCACCACGCCGCGTTCGTGCATCGGGGCGGCACGAGCACTCCACCGGTGGGGAGGTATCCGGTCACGGTGCTCTATGCCCTGTCGCGTCCCATGCCCCCGCGCGCCTACCGCTGGCGCCCGCCGGGGTCCCTACCCTCCACTCACCCATCGACGCCAGACATCAGTCGGGAGCGCGCGATGCGCGCCGCTGACTAGCGTAGTACAGCAGTTCGCAAGTTCGTTCCGGGTTTCCGCCGGCCCGACACTGGGGTGGAGGGCCGGCGGAAACCCGGAGACGCGCCGTCCGAACTGGGCACCCGATCACATTGGGTACGACAACCCGGAACGAACCTCCGGGTTGTCGTACCAAATGACCGAGCGCGATTCTCGAGCACCT